>CAZWFQ010000013.1:20176-25862 GCA_964633225.1 uncultured Anaerolineaceae bacterium | reverse complement strand
TCAGCAATTGCAGTTGTGCCGCTGGCCAGTTATATTGGCGAATCGACCGAATCTTTGGCCCATTATACCGGCCCCAAGCTGGGCGGGTTGTTGAACGCCACGTTGGGCAACGCGGCCGAGCTGATCATCACCATTGTTGCCATCCGAGAGGGCTTGCTAGACCTGGTTAAAGCCTCGATCACCGGCTCGATTTTAGGCAACCTGTTGTTGGTGTTGGGCATGTCGATGCTGTTGGGCGGCCTGAAACACAAAACCCAGAGCTTTGACCGTCGCCAGGCGAGTAATAATGCTATCCTTTTGGTATTGACGGTTTTGATCTTGTTGATCCCTTCGCTTTTTAGCCACGGTATCGGGCACCTGGATCCACCCGACCCGCGGGTAGAAGCATTGAGCCTGGGTGTGGCGGGCGTGATGATTTTACTCTATGGGCTGGGGCTGCTTTATAGCTTCAAATCTGTTGGGGGGCCGTTGGCGCCCGAACAACCAGATGAAATCTTGACCCATAAGGCCTGGCCGCTGCGCACGGCACTGCTGGTGCTGGCTTTCTCTACTGTGGGTGTGGCCTGGATGTCAGAGGTGTTGGTGGGGGCGGTTGAGCCGGTGGTCGAGGCATTGGGAATATCAGAGTTCTTCATTGGCGTCATCTTTATCCCCATCATCGGCAACGTGGCAGAACACCTGGTGGCTGTGCAGATGGCGGCGAAGAATAAGATGACCCTCAGCGTAGAAATTGCGGTTGCTTCGAGCTTACAGATCGCTTTGTTCGTGGCGCCGGTACTGGTATTTATCAGCCTGATCATGGGGCACCCACTGACACTGGTGTTCGATCAATTTGAACTATTGGCCCTCATTGCGGGTGTCATGATCGCCGCACTGGTCTCGGCGGATGGTGAGTCGAACTGGTTGGAGGGAATTGAGTTGTTAGCAATTTATCTCATCGTTGGCCTGGCGTTTTTCCTCTTGCCGGGGTAATGAATCCGGCTGCAGGCTTGCGCTGGCTAATGGAACAAGGACCATGAACAGACTGCTAGAGATACTGGATAAATACTTTACCTGGAAGACCCTGGTGGGGGCCTTATTCTTTGCAGCCGGGCTTTTGGCCACCTTGTTGATCTTGCTGAATTTTTTCACCCCGCAGCGCTCAGCATCTGGGCCAGCCACGGCGGTGATGCATATTATCCCCGCTCCCACGGCCACGCCCCCGGCCTCTCAGCCAGAGCCGTCTACACCCCCCACTTCAACCCCCGAGCCGCTGCCCCCGGTGGGTCAGTTGGCGGTTGGCGCATACGTCCAGATCACGGGCACAGGCGGCGATGGTCTGCGCCTGCGTTCGTCGCCCGGCCTGGGCGGAACCGTACTCCTGGTGGCCATTGAGGCCGAAGTTTTCCAGGTCATTGATGGGCCGCAAGATGCAGATGGCTATACCTGGTGGTATCTCCAGACGCCTTCTGACAGCACGGTGCAGGGCTGGGGGGTAGCCAATTACCTGGCAGTGATCCAGAATCCTTAGTGGCTTTTGTTTGCGCATTTATCTTTTTCGGTATATAGTTAATGCAGGAGGCTGCATTGAGCGAGCTTAAGCCCACTGGTATCACTGCCAACCGCAAAACTGCTGAGATGATAGTAAGCTGGGATGATGGACATACCAGCACCTATTCCTTTTCTTTGCTGCGCCATGCCTGCCCCTGCGCTGAATGCCGGGGGGGGCATGATCAGATGAGCGCAGAGCCCGATCCTGGCGTGTTCTTTATGCCAGATGAAGATAAGCCAGCCACGCACCTGCGCAGCCTGGAGGCGGTGGGGGGATATGGCCTAACCATCGAATGGGAAGATGGTCATCATTTTGGCATCTATCAGTGGCATTACCTGCGTGCCTTGTGCCCTTGCCCAACGTGCCGGAGCGCGGCTTATGGTAGATAAGCCGCTGGAGACAGTCTTTTCATACGTTGAGCGGGCGTATATGCGCCTGCAAGCTGGAGATGTCTTGATCCGCTGCCTGGAAGATGGCACCCTGGAACCGATCCAGGAGATTGTGGAGGGGTTGGTTTTAGCTGGCCCGCAGAGCCTGGATGCGCTGCGAGAGGTGCTGGCTGAAACAGGGCAGCGTAAAGCACAGGTGCAAGACGATTTGCACCAGGTGATTTCTGAGATGCGGGGGGTATTAAAAAGTTACGGCCTTGAGATGCAGTTAAGGGATGGCGATCTCTTGCCAGCTCTGACGCCTTTTGATTTGCTTTTGAGCATGCGCCAGCAGGGTATCTTGGAACAGGAAACCCAGGGCGCTTGTTTGCAGGTGCTGCACAACAGTCGTGAATTGTTAAGCAACCTGGGGACAAACCTCGGGCTGCTAACGGATATTGAGATGTATCTGCGCGATTGGTTGTGGGCTTTGGCTTACGAAGCAATCCACCAGAAAGATTTATAAATAATCCTTGAGATTGTGCTCCACCGCATAGGCGGCTGCTTCGGCGCGGTTGCTGACACCCAGCTTGGATAGGATGCTGCTGACATAGTTGCGCACTGTCCCCTCGCCCAAGAAGAGCGCTTTGGCAATCTCGCGGTTGGTTTTGCCCTCAGAGACAAGCTGTAAAACGTGACGCTCTTGATGGGTAAGGGCTGAGAAAGCCGAGGCTTCTTCTTCGCGGGCTGCCTTGCGAACTTCTTGGAAGATGCGCTGGGTAACGGCTGGGTCAAGCAGGGCTTCGCCTCGCCCAACGGTTTCAATGGCATGCACCAGGTCTTCGCCGCCGATTTGCTTGAGCACATATCCAGCGGCGCCCGCGCGGATGGCTGAGAAGAGCATCTCATCTTCAGCATATGAGGTGAGCATGATCACCTTGGTATCGGGGTATTTTTCGGCAATCTCCTGGCAGGCCTCAATCCCTGACCCACCCGGCAGGCGAATATCCATCACCACCACTTCAGGAGTATAAGCAGCAACACGCTCAACAGCCTCGCGGGCGGTGCTGGCCTCAGCAATCACTTCAAAATTGGGATGCCGTTCAAGGAGGGCTTTCAGGCCCAACCGAACCACTTCATGATCATCCACCAAAAGAATACGTTGTTTGTTTGTCATGCGTTAACCTTTTTAGATACGATACGGTAATCCCGGTCAGTCGGGTGGAGAGTCAGCCGGGGGGCTTTCGCTGGCCTTCTCGCGCTTGAAATCTACAAAGCGGTAGCCGATACCGCGCTCAGTAAGAATATACTTTGGATTAGCAGGATCCAACTCGAGTTTCTGACGCAGATAATTGATGTAGAGCCGCACATAGTGCGGCTGATCTTGATACTCGTACCCCCAGACGTTGGTCAAGACCTGGTCGTGTGATACAACCCAGCCGGCGTTTTGCACCAGGTAGTAGAGCAAACGGTACTCGGTGGGGCGCAGGCTGACCAGCTTACCATCCACCCAGATTTCGTGCCTGTCAAAATCAATCTTCAGCCGTTCGTCCACTTCAATGATACCATGCGCGCTTTCGCTGCTGATCTCTGCCCGCCGCAGCACCGCTCGGACGCGGCTGACCAGCTCGCGCGGGCTGAATGGCTTGGTGACGTAGTCGTCGGCGCCCAATTCAAGGCCGCGGATGCGCTCATCTTCTTCGCTCTTGGCGGTGACCATGATAACTGGCACCGTACTTATCTTGCGGATGGTTCTGAGCACCTCGAAGCCATCGAAATCCGGCAGCATCACATCTAGCAGCAGTAGGTCTGGCAGGGCAGTGCGCAGCTTATCGAGCGCCTGGGTGCCATTGTAGGCCTCGGTGACGCGAAAACCGTCTTGCTCCAGGTTCAGCCGGATGAAGCGAGCCATGCGTTGTTCGTCATCAACAACGAGAATGCGATAATTCTTGAAGCGGTTGTCGGGCAGCATAGCTTAATCGCGGACAAAGCCGATGATCTGTTCTTCTTCTTTCGATGGCATCACTTCGATGAAATTCAAGCGAGATATCGGCCAGAATACAGTGGTCACATCTTCAGCCAGGTAGTGCAGGTCTTTGCCGTCGATGCGGCGAGGGTTGTTGATGGCAATCAATTGATCGATGGGCTTCGGTAACTCGTCTACCTCTCCAACCACCGGTTCTTCTCCAGCCAGGTGTAAGATCACTGAATAGGGCATGGTAACCTCATAAGATACTAACGTCGAATCAAAAGTTGAATTTTAAGTTTACCCAGGGTAATTACATCGCCGTGCTTGATCTGGTAGGGTTTGTGGGGCGGAAGTTTTTGCCCATTCAAGCGGGTGCCGTTGGCAGATCCCAGATCGGTAGCCAGGGCTTGCTGCTTACCAAGCGATATTGAGGCATGCAAGCGCGATACGCCCTGTTCGTACGCATGGTATGGGGCCAGGTCAATATCTGGCAAGATCGGCTGGCCTTCAGCAGAGCGCCCGATGGTGAATTCTGTGCGGCCCTCCAGCGGCAAGATTTCACCAGTCTCCATAATGAATAAGGAAACGGCCACATCGGCTGGGGCCTGGGGAGGAATAGGAACCTGGGGGAGGCTCTGGAATGACGTGGCGAGCTTGTCTGTGGAGCCTCCGTTAATGGCCTGGGTAGCCAGGCGGGTGGCGTCTACCAATTGTGTGCCGCACTCATGGCAAAAGAGCGCCCCGGGCATTTCTTTGTGATGACAATTAGGACATTCGATCATGCTGTTTTTCCTTTGTGCCAGGAGGCAGCAGTAGTGCACGGGTACCGTACTTAATGCGCTTATCGCCTTCTTCGCTGAAAGTTTGGTTTTGTTGGATGTGGGCCACCTCACCCAAAACAGAACGGGCCAGATCTCTTTGCCCTTGGGCCAGTAAGTGGGTAGCCAGGTTCTGCAGGCGCCGGGTGGCGTCGCGCAAGTTGCCCTGGCCAATGTCTTCACGGGCATGCTCTTGCATGCGGTAGAGCGTCAGGCGTGACATGGCCTGCATGAGGTTCGGCGGCGGCGGCTCAAGGTCGAAATCATTTGTGATCATGGTGGCAACATCCAGCCGGTGAACAAACTTGCGCTTTTTTGTGCTGGACGGGACTTCGTAGGTCAGCCGTCCTTTGCATAAGGTCAGCAGTTCAGCCTTGGGCGGCAGTTCATTGACCAGGAACTCAAACAGCAGGTTATGGCTGGCGTTGCGCGGCACAGATCCCAGCACCAGGGGTGATGCAGTACCCAGAGGCGATGTATCTGGGTGCAAACGGAAAGCGTAATTCAAGAAAACGTTTTCTGGCGTGCTAAAGATGTACGTGGCGTTCTCGGCAAAGCTGTGTTCAAAACCGTTGATCTTTTCGAGAATAAAACGGCGGATATCTTCAGAACGGGAGACATATTTGCAGTTGCCCCCAGTGCGCGAGACCATGTCGTCAAGGAACTTATCGTTCCATTGGCTGCCAATGCCCAGCGCGCTGATGCTGATGCCATAACTGGCAGCCTGCTCGGCCAACTTGAGGCAGGCTTCTTCGTCACCGTATGTGCGGCCATCAGTGATGAGGATAATGTGGCTGATGCGGTTGGAGCTGCAATAGCGCCGAATTTCTTCAAAACCAAGTGCCAGCCCTTGCAAGATCTCTGTGCCGCCGCCCGCTTGCAAAACCTGGATGCGCGTTTCGATAGAGCGCCGATCAGAGCGGCTGCCGGCAGGCACGATCACCTCGGCCCGGTCGGCAAATTTTACGATTGAGAGAATATCTTCAGTTTGAAGCTGGCG
>CAZWFQ010000013.1:0-20076 GCA_964633225.1 uncultured Anaerolineaceae bacterium | reverse complement strand
TTTTTGCGTTCAGGATCAGATAGAACTTCAAAAGCCTCTTGAACACCAATGAACAACTCTGTTTCACCAGCATTTACGTTGTGATCTGGGTGCAGGCGGCGCGCCATATCGCGGTAGGAATGCCGAATCTCCTCCAACGTGGCATCTCGAGGTAATCCCAGGACATCGTAAAGGGTTTCTTCAGTCATAAAATACTAATCGGGCAGCTTTACCAGGATGGCAGAGATGTTGTCAGGGCCGCCAGCATCGTTGGCCGCATCCATCATGGTCTGGCAGGCTGTCTGCGGGTTGGGGGCGGTGGTGATGATGTTGAAGAGCTCGCGTTCTGGAACCACTCCCCACAAGCCATCTGAACAGATCAACAGGTGGCCTGAGCGGGGCACAGGGAAGGTGCTGACATCGGGCTCAAAAGGCTCTCCTTGCCCAAGAGCGCGGTATAAGACATTGCGCTGGGGGTGGATGGCAGCTTCTTCTGCAGTGATCTGACCAAGCTCTTGCAGGCGCTTGACCAGCGAATGATCATGGGTCAGGATCTCCATGCGCCCATCTGGATAGATGGCATAGGCGCGGCTGTCGCCAACATGGGTGACGGTCATCTGGTTGCCCATCAACAGCACGGCAGTGAGGGTGGTACCGCCGCCCATGGCATCTTTGATGATAGCGCGATGCGCTTCAAGCACACCGGATTGCATGATCTCTTGGAGCGATTCTTCGCTCTGTTCGCCAGAGAGGCCAAATAAGGGCATATACAGCTTTTTGACCACATGCGTAGCCATGGCCCGCACAGCAATGCCGCTAGCGATTTCGCCGTGTTGGTGCCCGCCCATGCCGTCGGCTATCACATAAAGCCCAAATGGCAATTGGGTGGTATCCCGGATCAGGTTGGTGGTAAGGGTGTAGAGTGCATCCTCGTTATGGTCGCGTTGTTTGCCAACCGATTGGCCGCAGCCCACGATGAATTGCGGCAGATCCAGACGCTTTTCAATTGGGGGTGGGGTGGGGGCGTCTGGCCCAATATGATCTGCATCCAATTCTTCCGTATTCATGTTGAGAGGGGCAGTGGTCACAGCCGATTGCACAACCGGCTGTGGGGCGGGTGCTGGCGGTTGTGTTTTCTTGCCAAATAGTTTTTCCAGTAATGAGCTCACAAAAGTTTTCCTCCGGCATCGCCAGGTTGTTAGATGGCGATGGCGTATACGCAGTGATCTGTAGAACCAAAGAACAATGTATCGTTGTAGATAATTGGGGTGCCTGTAATGGGTTGTTGGGTCGGGAATTTCCAGCGCAAGCGGCCTGTGCGGTATTCCAGGCAGTACATGGTGCCATCTACTGAGCCACAATAGAGGCTGTCTTTATGAACGACGGGACTTCCAGTGACCTGGTTTTCGGTTGTAAAGTGCCAGACTTCTTTTGAGGAATGCGTATCAATGCAGTAAATGTTCGCATCGACTGAGCCGCTGAAAATGTAATTCTCAAAGATGTATGGCGTTGATATGGTGGCCTTTGCCATCCGAAAACGCCAGATGATCAGGCCAGATTTCGCATCCAGCGCATACAACTGCGAGTCGACAGAGCCAAAGAAAATGATCCCATCTGCATAGGCAGGGGAGGATGTAATGGCTCTCTTGGCCTTATAACGCCATTTGGTGACCCCGCGCAAGGTGACGCAGAAGAAATCACCGTTCTCGTTGCCGAAATAGACATGGTCGCCAATCACGATGGGGGTTGAACGAACATGATCGCCGGCATCCACGTGCCAGGCGCGGCGCCCACTCATGGCATTGATGACGTGTAGATAGCCATCATCTGCCCCGATGAAAATGTGACCTTCTGCGATGCGGGGAGATGAACGGATGGGGGCGCTTGCACTGTAGGACCACATCAGGCGCCCGCTGCGGGCTGAGATGGCGTAGAGGTTTTTGTCTGCCGAGCCGAAGAAGAGATTGCCTTCAAGAATAGCTGGCTTGCTGACGATGCCTCCCTGGGTAGCGTACTTCCATAGAAATTCGCCCGAGGCAGCCTGCAAGGCATACATATTATTATCGTAGGCGCCAATATATAAGATTCCATCCTGGGCATGCGGTGCGCCGCGAATCTCATCTTCGCATTCGAACTTCCATAAGGCCTTGACGCTGCCTGCCGATGCCTTGGCGGGGGCTGCGCTGGTGGTGGGTGCATCTGATAGAATGCCGGTTTTACGTGCTGCGGCCACCAGGGCTTCTTTCATCGCCAGGGCTGTTGGGAAGCGCTCGCTAGGCGTATAGTGCAGCGCAGTATAGATCACCGCTTCCACTTCGGGTGAAACAGAGGGGTTAACCGAGCGGATCATGCGTTCGTTGAAGGAGAAGGGCGGTTCCAGGCGCGGGTCGCGGCGTGTCAACATGTGGTGCAGGGTTGCGCCCATGGCGTAAATATCTGCCACCGGGCTGGCTTCGCCTTTGTACTGCTCTGGCGGCGAATAGCCCTCCGTGCCGATCATGGTGCCTTTCTGGCCGCTTTGGAAGGTTTTGGCAATGCCAAAATCGACCAGCATGATGTGACCATTGGTGTTCACCATCACGTTCGATGGTTTCATATCTCGGAAGATGACCGGCTCGGGCTTGATATTGTGCAGGTAGTTGAGCACATCGCACAACTCAATGGCCCAATGGACGACTTGAACCTCAGGCAAGAAGCCGGGGGTCTCGTTGACCAGCGTTTCCAGATCTTTTCCATCAACAAATTCTAAGATCAGGTAAGAACGCTCGTTGTGCGAGAAGTAGTCGTAGATGCGGGGGATGGAGGGGTGATCGAGCGTGGCGAGGATGTTGGCTTCACGCTCAAAGTTGCGCACGATGGTCTCTTGAACAGCCGGGTCACGTGCCATGTTGATCATTTCTTTGACAGCCACCCGCTTGACCACGTTGGGGAAGTGCAGATCACGGGCACGGTAAACTGCCCCCATGCCGCCAACCCCCACAATACCCTGGATCAAATAGCGATTGGTGAGGGTAGTGCCGGGTTGGAGGTGTTCGGAAGCCTTTGAATCTGAGTTATCCAGGCTTTGGGTAATGCGATGTGTATCCAGTGTTCATCCTCCGTATCCCTAACCGGAAAACCATGCTACCAGTATTGACTCGGGCGGCGACGCGGAAGATGCCAGAAAAAGGATAAGGCCGTACAAATACCAAATACGGGTATTGGCCATCTTCACGATCGGCAACCCGAACAAAGATCAAGGCAACCTGTCTATCCAAGCTGCCAGCCGAATTACATGTATTATAGCCAGCAATGCCCGAAAATGTAAATAGGGAATCGATCGGATTTGGTAATTCAAGAAAACTCGATTCTGGTTGACAGGGGGCTTACATTATAGTATTCTATAATTAGAATATTATATGACAACGATAATGACGATGACCAATGCTGAACTGGCAATTTTGAGCCTGGTGGTTGAACAGCCCCGGCACGGCTATGAGATTGAGCAAGTGATCGTGGCGCGCGGGATGAGAAGCTGGACGGAGATCGGTTTTTCTTCGATCTACCATGTGTTGAACAAGCTGCAACAGGCCGGGTTGGTGGAGGCCCATTATGAGCCTGCCAGTGGGCGGGGCCCGGCGCGTAAAGTATACGCTGCGGCAGAAGTTGGGCGGCAGTTCTTGCGTCAGCAATTGGTCAAAGCTTTGGACAAGCCATCGGTTTCGCAGCCAGAGTTTTTGCTCTGGCTTTCAAACCTGCCGATCTATACGCTTGGTGAGCAGCGATCAGCCTTGGCGCGCTACCGCCAGCAGTTGGTTAACCGGCAGCAATCGCTGCAAGCCCAGGCGGCCGGGCCTTTGCCAGACCATGTGCAGACAATGTTCGCCTACAGCCTGGCTTTGGCGGCTGCCGAGTTGAATTGGCTGGATGAGTGGGAGCTTTCTATGGAGGTGAAAAATGACGAAGTTTGATTACAAAAAGGAGTTGAAGCACCTGTACTTCCCGCCGCAAGGGAAATTCACGGTGGTGGACGTGCCGCCGATGAACTTCTTGATGATCGACGGGCACGGCGACCCCAATCACAACTTGCAGTACCAGCAAGCCGTGGAGTCTCTGTACTCGGTTTCGTATACGCTGAAATTCGCCCTCAAACCGCATGGGGTGGAATACAGTGTGCCGCCTTTGGAAGGCCTATGGTGGATGGAAGACATGCGCGAGTTTAGCTTGCAGGTCAAAGATCGCTGGGATTGGTGCATGATGATCATGCAGCCGCCGGCGGTGACGGCTGAGCTGGTGGCGCAGGCCGTGGCGGATGCCGGGCGTAAGAAGGATCTGCCCGCACTGCCAGGGCTGCGCTTTGGCGCATATGCCGAAGGGCTGGCGGCGCAGACCCTGTACCTGGGGGCTTATGCCGATGAAGGGCCAACGATTGCCCGCCTGCATGCCTTCATTGGTGAGCAAGGCTGCGTGTTATCAGGTAAGCACCACGAAATTTACCTGGGCGATCCGCGCCGCACCGCGCCCGAAAAGCTGCGTACGGTTATTCGCCAGCCAATGGTTAAAAAAGAGAGTGTGTAGGTGGCTTTCCACCTACACACTCTCTTTTTTTAACGGTAATCGGATTCTGGCTCTGGTTTGTTTTGCAGGATGGCTTCGATGCGCTCCATCATGGCGGGATTGAGTTTTTCGATCACATCCAGGGCCTTCATGTTATCGGTGACTTGCTCGGCGCGCGATGCGCCGGTGATGACGGTGCTGACGTGGGGATTCTTCAGACACCAGGCCAGGGCTAATTGAGCCAGCGTGCAGCCCAATTCTTCTGCCAGGGGGGCTAACAGCTTGACCTTGGCAAGGCGCTGTTGGCCGTCTTCACTTTCAAGCATTTTGCGCAGCCAGCCATAGTTTTCCATGGCCATGCGGCTGCCCTCGGGGATGCCGTTGTTGTATTTGCCGGTGAGCAGGCCGCTGGCCAGGGGGCTCCAGATGGTGGTGCCCAGGCCCATCTCTTTGTAGAGGTGTGCGTATTCCTTCTCAACGCGTTCACGTTCGAACATGTTGTACTGCGGCTGCTCCATCAGGGGCGGTATCAGGTGCTCGCGGCGGGCAATGCCGTAGGCTTCGATGATCTGGCGGGCGCTCCATTCGCTGGTGCCCCAGTAGAAGGCCAGGCCCTGGTTGATGAGAAAGTTCATTGCCCGCACAGTCTCCTCAATGGGGGTGTAGATGTCTGGGCGATGGCAGAAGATCAAGTCTACGTAGTCCATTTGCAAACGGGCCAGTGAAGCGTGCATGCCCTCAATAATATGCTTGCGCGACAGGCCGGTGGCATTGGGAACACGCCCACCCCAGAAGAGCTTGGTGGAGATGACCAGGTCAGAGCGTTTCCAACCTGCCTTTTTAATGACGCTGCCCATCACGGTTTCGGCATTGCCGCGCCCGTAGACTTCAGCATTATCGAAGAAGTTGACGCCTTCTTTATAAGCGGCCTCCATGCAAGTGAACGCCACCTCTTCGCCTACCTGCTCGCCATAGGTAACCCAGGCGCCTAAAGAAAGGGCTGAGACTTGCAGTCCAGATGCTCCAAGATACCGATACTCCATTGTACTCTCTCCTTCTCCTTATTTAGTTGGTTGATGAGCGCGTGGGCATCCACGCCGAGGCTTGTATTATAAGGGTTTTTGGGCTTGTTTGGAGGGCTTGACCCGCTCACGCAGTTTTTTTTAGCTAATGTTTATCTTTGGCCTGGATCTGGCTGCGAGCCATCTGGGCCAATTCTGCGCTGGCGGCAGCCAGGACGGGAAAGCTGCTGCGGCTGTAGTCTGCTGCGGGCTGCAGGGGGAAGGGATTGGAGCCATCTAGGGTGATCAGGGTTCCACCGGCTTCACTGACCACCAACCAGGCGGCAGCCAGGTCCCAGATCTTGGGGGTTGCTTCCAGGGCCAACAAAGCTGGTCCGCGTGCCACCAGGCAGAGGTGGTAGGCGCTCGAACCCATCGTGCGGGTCTTATAAGGGATGCTGATCTTGTAGCGGCGGTGGGCGCGTGAGCAGCAGGCAAAGAATCCATTGGGCTGCCCAGGGCCTGGCTGGCGGGTATAGACGGGACGTTCGTTGATGAAGGCCCCCTTGCCGCGCTGGGCAGTGTAGAGCTCATCTATGATGGGAAAGTAGATGGCGGCAGTATCAGGCCAGCCATCTACCAGGCGCGCAATCGAGACCCCCCATACGTGCAGCCCCAGGCTGTAGTTGGTGGTGCCATCCAGGGGGTCGATGACCCAAACGGCAGGCGCGGCGGCAGGCGAACTGGTCTGCATTTCTTCGCTCAAGATCATATCTTGGGGATAGTGCTGGCGCACCGCAGCACTGATCAATTGGTCGGCCGCCAGGTCAGATGCGGTTACAAAGCTGTGATCGGGCTTGAGGTTGGCCAGGGTGCCGCCCAGGCTGAAGCGCTGGCGCAGCAGTTCGCCGGCCTGGCGGGCAAGTTGGGATGCAAATTCGAGCGGAGTAGGCATAGGCTTATCTCTTGATCGGCATTAAGAACACGGCTGGTATGGCTGCCAGGCCGATGATGGCAGACCAAAAAAAGGCTTGCTGCAAACCAAGCTGATCGGCCAGGATGCCGATGACAATGGACGCAACGGAGAGACCCACGAAACTGATGGCCATGTACAGGCCGTTGGCAATGGCGCGGTGTTGGGGCAGGTAATCTTGCACCCAGGCCATGATGATGGGTTGGCCAGCCAGGTTGAGCAGGCCGGTGCAGATCAGCATCACCACCATCAGCCAGCCCTGGGTATAGAGGAAGCCCAGTACAAGCAGGGGGGCGATCAGGCTGACGGCAAGCAGCACCGGTCTGCGGCCCAGGCGGTCGCTGACCGTGCCGCCGCTCAATGCGCCGGCTACCCCGGCCATTTGATAGATCGTCAGCGCGCCGCTAGCAAGCCAGATATCTGCGCCCTGGCCCTTGAGCAGGGTGGGGATATACACGCCCATGCTGTTGACGACAAAGCTGCGGGCGAAGACAAGCAGCGTGATCGGGATGAAAAGCCGGACTGCCATGGGCAGCATCTGGCGGAATCCGCTGGCCCCGGCTTGCTTTGAGACTTGCAGCGGAATGTTGCGAAAGCGCAGGTACATGATCAGCGAAAAGGCCCATCCCAGCAAGAGCAGGCGGGCCATGCCTTCCAGTGCCCAGGTGGTGAAAGCCCAGGTGGCGATCAGGGGGCCTAGCGTGCGGCCCAGCTCGCCGCCTGCCATGAAGAAGCTCATGCCCTTGCCAACCTGCCGGCCCGAGATGCGGGCCGCCAGTGCGGGGGCTGTGGCATGGAAGATGCCGCTGCTCAGGCCAGTGATGATCAACAGCAGGGCCAGGGCGCCGTAGCTGGGGGCCAGGCCCATCAGCGACATGGTGCTGGCTGAGATGGCTGGAGCCAGGATCAGCAGCAGGCGCAGGTTCATCCGGTCATCCAGGTAGCCAATCAGCGGGGTGATCACAGCCGGAAGCTGCATGAACGCAGAAAGGGAGCCGGCCTGCGAAAAATTCAGCGAGAGTTTTTCGATCAACTGCGGCAAGAGGGGGGCCAGAAAGGCAGTGAAGGTATCGTGGGTGAAGTGCCCGCCGGTGATGGTGATGACGTGCGATGTCTGGAATTCTTCGCTTGGTGAAGGTTGAGAAGTCATGTATGGATGGCAGGTCTGATTAATAAGACTTGGGGGAGCGAGGTTCCCAGGGTTGGGGCTCGTCGCTCCCCCAAGATTGTGCATTCATTTATAAAACAGCTTGGCTGCGGCCGGTTTCAGTTTCTGGACTCAACGATCTCAACATAGTCTTCAGAGACGGTTTCTTCGGGAACTGCGCCGAGGAACTCAATCAACTGGCGGGTGAGGCTGGCCTTGTGTTCGGCATCGCGGCGGCTCCAGGTGCGGCTCTTGATCTCTAAGAAATAACCCAGGCTGGGCTGCTTGACCTCGTCGAGATTGATGTAAAACTCGGTGCCCTTGAAGAGAACGCGCCAGCGGCGGCGATCTTTTTCGATGATGGTCTCTTTGGTGGGCTTGAAGTACTCGCGGTAGAAGCGCAGGCTGTGAGTGGCCGGGGCAATGAAGCGGCTGCGCGAGAGCAGTACATCGCTGGGGAAACTGCCTTCGCGAGCCGGGCCGACGAGGGTCAGGCGGTAGCGCACGTTCGATACCTGTCCCTTCTTGTCAATATATTCGTCTTCACGATAGCGCAGGTGGCCCTGCTTGGGGTCAGCGAAAGAGAAATAGGTGTCGAACTCGTGATAGTGGCGTTCGTGGAGAATCTCAATGCCGGGGGCTTGCAGCGCGGCAATCACAGAGCCGGGCTCAGCCAGGCGTACTTTGGACTGGACTTCGTAGCTTTCTTCTTCTGTAGCGCCGCCAATGGCGATCAGCTTGGAGAGAACAGATTGCTCGCGTCCGATCAGGAATTGGTCAATGCGCCGGGCATAGTCGGCTGTTTCTGTGTGCAGAGAGCTCTCGTCCAGGGTAAGGAGCTGGTTCTGGCGCATCAGCCAGCGGCCGTTGACCATCACATCGGTGACATCGGTGGCGTGGCTGGCATAGATGACCTGCGCATAGAGGCTGTCGGGTTCGCGCCGGAAGCGCGGGGTTTGGTGCAAACGGGAGATATCTAACAGGATCAAATCGGCGCGCTTGCCGGGTTGGATGGAACCCGTGATATCGGCAATGTGCAAAGCCTGGGCGCCCAGGCGGGTAGCCATGAGCAAGGCCTGGCGAGCCGGCAGGGCGGTTGGGTCGCCGGTATGTCCTTTGGCGATGAAGGCTGCCAGGCGCATCTCTTCGAACATATCCAGGTCATTGTTAGAGGCCGGGCCATCCGTGCCAATGCCCACGTTCAGTCCAGCTTCTAGCATCTCGCTAATGGGCGCAAAGCCAGATGCCAGCTTGAGGTTGGATGATGGGTTATGTGCTACGCCAGCTTTGTGATGCTTGAGGGTTTTGATCTCGCCGTCGTCCACATGCACGCAGTGAGCAGCGAGCACCTTGGCATTGAAGATGGTCTGCTTCTTGACGTAGGGCACCACGGGCATATCGTGCTCTTGGCGTGAATTCTCAACTTCTTGAGCGGTCTCGGCAATGTGGATCTGCAGCGGAACGTCAAATTCAACCGCCAGGGCCGATGCGGCCTGCAGGATCTCTTTGGTGCAGGTGTAAGGGGCATGCGGGGCGATGGATGGAATGATGAGCGGGTGGCCTTTCCAACGCTGGATGAAGCCGCGGGCATATTCAAGCGACTCTTCATAATCGCGCGCGTCGGGGGTCGGGAATTTGAGCACGCTTTCGCCGCAGATGGCGCGCAAACCGGCTTCGGCAGTGGCCGCGGCGACATCGTCTTCAAAATAATACATATCTGCAAAGCAGGTGACGCCGCTGCGGATCATTTCAGCGCAGGCCAGCTTGGTTCCCAGGCGGACAAATTCAGGGGAAACGAATTCTCGTTCAACCGGCATCATGTAGCCCATCAGCCAAACGTCCAGGCGCAAATCATCTGCCAGGCCGCGCAGCAGGGTCATGGGGACGTGGGTATGGGCGTTGATCAGCCCGGGCATCAAAACCTTGCCACCGCAGTCCAGTTTTTCGACACTGGGATACTGTTCGAGCATCGAGGCTTCAGGGCCCAGGGCGGCTATGTGATCGCCCTGGATGGCAACAGCCCCTGGCTCAAGAATGGTCATTTTCTCATCCATGGTCAGGATGATCGCATTGGTGAGAAGCAGGTCAACGGTCGGGGGCATAAGTCTCTCCTAAGGTGATAAATAGGGGGGCTAAAGTTTTCGGATAATATCCAGGCTGCTGTTCAATGCCCAGCGTGTCCCATACTCGGGCGGCCCGCCGTAGGGGCGCGTGTATTGCTGCTGGCCCTCGGGGGTGATCAGGGTAATATACACATCCTGTTTTTCGGCACCAGGGTGAAGGACTACCCCCAGCCCAACATCAGCCCCAAGCTCCTGGCGATAAGCTTCGGTGATGGTAGATAATTCTTGTGGGGCCGGGCGCTCGGTAATCATTTGTCCGCCCAAGAAAGTGCCTGGTGCAGAAGGCGTTGGCGACTGTGCCGATGCCAATTGGCGGATCAAATCGCCGCCCAGGCCGGCTTCTACCACCGCCAGGTTCCACCCGCTCCGCTTGACGGCTTCCAGGGCCACAGCTTCGAGTGTGTCTTGATCGGCGCCGTAGATCCAATGCCCCAGGCGTTTGCGCAGGTCGGTTTCCACCGGGCGGATCAATTCATCGGCGGCGGCTTCGGTTTCGGCTTTGGCAGTGATGCGCACATCCACCTGCCCCGAGTGAGCAGACAGGCCCACGGTGGGGTTGCTCAGTTCTTCCAGGTCGCCGATGAGATCGTCAATGGCTGATTCTCCGGCTCCGGCAGTGCGCAGGACGCGGGCTTTGATCTTGCTATGGATCTTGAAGCGCTGGCGCAAGAAGGGCAGAATTGCTTCAACCATCAAGTGTTCCATCTCGCGCGGCACGCCCGGCAGCGAGATGATGACATGCCCATCCTTCTCTACGATGAATACAGGGGCCGTGCCGACCGGATTCTCAACGGCTGTGGCCCCTTTGGGGATGTAAGCCTGGCGCTTGTTGTTTTCGGTGGGTTGGCGGGCGGCGCGTCTGAAGCGCTCTTGAATTTGCTCCCACAGCTCAGGACGGTATTCGGTTTCAACGCCTACTGCCAGCGCCACAGCTTCGCGGGTGGGGTCATCTACGGTAGGCCCCAGGCCACCGGTGGTGATGATAATATCGCAGCGCTCCAGCGCCTGTTGGATGGCCTGGGCGATGCGCTTGGCGTTATCGCCAACCGTTGTTTTACGATAGACATCGATTCCGGCATCGCGCAGTTGGCGGGCCAGGTAGCGAGCATTGGTGTCAATAATCTCGCCCAGCAGTATTTCAGTTCCAATTGTAATGATCTCTGCACTTGGCATACTTATCTCCTTAAAAATGATAGCGCATGGGTTGATTTTACCACCCATGCGCTATTGTTGGACAACTTTATTCGAAATGCCTACTTCGTCATCGTCACCCGTACGTCGCTGCGATCCAGCCTGAGCATTAAGAACATCGAGATTCCCAATCCCAGCAAGCTGAAGAAGATATATGGCCAATTGACGATTATCGTTTCACCAACGTTCTTGGCAGAATTGGAAAAGAACATCATGATGCGGATGATCACATTGAACCCTTGCACAAAGATGCTGAAGGTCAGGGCCTGGCTGCGCCCCGATTGGAGCAAAAAGCCCAGCCCGATGAAGAGAGCTACCACAATCACCAGCATTCCCACCAGGCTGGTGGCCGAACTTTTTAACCCATCCTGGTAAAAGCGCGGCGGGTAAGATAGCACCGCAATGATCGGCAGCACAAAGAACAACAGCACACGCTGGTATGGTTTCATGGTTAGTGGCCTCCTCCCAGGTAAGCCTCGATGACGCTGGGGTTCTGAAGCATCTCTTGGGCATCCCCCGACATCACGATCTGGCCGGTTTCTAGCACGTAGGCCCGGTCTGAGATGGAGAGGGCCATCTGGGCGTTCTGCTCGACCAGCAGAATACTGGTGCCGTCTTCGTTGATGTCGTGGATGATATCGAAGATTTGCTCAACCAGGATTGGCGAGAGGCCCATTGAAGGCTCGTCCAACAGCAGCAGCGATGGGCGGGCCATCATGGCACGAGCAATGGCAAGCATTTGCTGCTCTCCGCCCGAAAGTGTGCCCCCGCGCTGTTTGCGGCGTTCATCCAGGCGTGGGAAGCGCCTGAAAACTTCAGCCAGCCCAGCCTGGATCTCAGATTTATTATGGCGGGTAAAGGCGCCCATCTCCAGGTTCTCCATCACGGTGAGGGTGGCAAAAATGCGCCGTCCTTCAGGTGATTGGACAATCCCCGAGCGCACGATCTGCTCAGACGGCGCCATGGTGATATCTTTGCCTTCAAAGGTGATGCTGCCCTGGCGTGGGCGGATCAGCCCAGAAATCGTTGATAGCGTGGTGGATTTGCCCGCCCCATTGGCGCCGATCAGGGCTACAATCTCGCCCTTTTTTAACTCAAAAGAGATACCTTTTAAGGCGTGGATGGCGCCGTAGTAGACGTTCAGATCTTGGACTGTGAGCATGGTATCAGTCTGCATGGGGTTTCTTCCGTCGATATTTCTGAGAAAGCGCCGCCGCGCCTGGGCCCAGGTAAGCCTCGATGACGCGCGGATTAGATTGGATCTCTTGGGGGGTGCCACGTGCAATCACTTCGCCGAAATCTACCACGGTGATCCATTCGCAAATGCCCATCACCACGCGCATTTGATGTTCGATGAGCAAGATGGTCAAATTGAAGCGCTCGCGGATGAAATGGATCAAGTCCATCAGTGCCATGCTCTCGGCTGGGTTCATGCCAGCTGCGGGCTCATCCAAAAGCAGCAGCTTGGGGTAGGCAGCCAGGGCGCGGGCGATCTCTAAGCGGCGTTGTTCACCATAGGGCAAGTTCTTGGCGATCTCGCCCTGGCGGTCTTGCAAATTGAACACACCCAAAAATTCTTGCGCTCGCTCGGTCAGTTCATTCTCTTTTTGTTGGAAATGCGCATTGTGCAAAATGGCATCTGACATGCTGTAACCGGCATGAGGATGGTAGGCAATGCGTACATTATCCAGCACGGTCAGGTTGGGGAAGAGACGGATGTTTTGGAATGTGCGAGCGATCCCCAACTGGTTGATCTCGTGCGGAGCTACACCGGTGATATCCTGACCATTGAACACCACGTTCCCGCTGGTGGGAATGTACACCCCAGTGATCATGTTGAAGATCGTGGTTTTTCCGGCTCCATTTGGGCCGATCAGCCCGACTAGCTCGCCCGGGTAGATGGTCTTTTCAAAATCATGCACCGCCCGCAAGCCGCCAAATTCCTTTGTCAGCTTCTGGGCGCTCAACAAGGGTTGAGCGCCGGCGGGTGGGGTGGGGCGGGGAGGAATGGCGTCGCTCATGGTTTCACCTCAGCCTGGGTTTCTTCAAGTTTGGCTTTGGGTTTTAGCGGTGGTAAGACCTGGCGTAAGAAGGGTAACTCGATTTCACCCATCAGGCCTTTGGGGCGCAGCAGCATGATCAACAGCAGTATGAGGGGGTAGACCACAAAACGCCAGGTTTCTGCGCCCTGCGGTAAGATCACGCGCAGCAGGCCTTCTAGGATGAAGGCCCAGGCAAAGGAAGCGCCCAGAGTGCCGGTGATGCTGCCCAGGCCACCCATCACAATGATGATCATGGGATCGAAAGACTTGATGAAGTTGAAGGTGTTGGGGTGCAAGAAGCCATTAATGTGGGCGTACAGACCGCCAGCCAGGCCGGCGAACAGGCTGCCCAGCACAAAGCTCAGGTTCTTATAGTGGGCGATGTCAATCCCCATGGCCTTGGCGGCGATCTCATCTTCGCGGATTGAGATGATCGCCCGGCCGTAGGATGAATGCAGGAGATTGCGTACAACGATCACGATTGCCAGCAGGAAGGCAAAGGCCCAAAACCAGTTGGTTACCTCAGGGATGCCCACCATGCCGCGGGCGCCTTTCATCTCGGGGAAGGGTAAGAGGGTGTCTGAGTTATCGAGCAGCACCTTGACAATGATCGTCAGGCCCAGGGTGGCAATGCCAAAGTAATCTGAGCCGAGCGTGAGTACTGGTAGGCCAAACAAGAAGCTGATCTCGGCAGCCATCAGGCCGGCAATCAACACAGCCAGGAAGAAAACGATCTGCAGGCTTATCCCATCGGGCAGAAGTCCCAAAGCCCCAGAAACAGCAGGGCTTACAGCCTGTCCAACTTTGATGGAGACAAAGACGAGGAACATGACCATCACCAGGTAAAGGGTGAAGGCCGAAAGCGCGTCCACGCCGCGCACCCGGCTGAGCAGCTTGCGCAGTAGCAAGATGGCTACACCGCATGATAATACTGCCAGCAGGGCGATCATCAGTGCATGGGCGCTCTTATCCAACGTCCACCAATAGGTGATGTCGCCGGCAGCATAGGCGCCGATGGCGTAGAAGCCCCATTGGCCAAGTGAGAATTGGCCGTTGAAACCATAGATCAGGTTCAGCCCCAGGCCAACGATGGCATACACACTGGCAAGCAAGAGAATGTTGACATAAAAGTCGTTCAGCAAGCCAAAACTGATCGTCGCCTGGACGATCACAAAGATCAGTGCCGCTCCGCCTAAGAAGAAGAGTGTTGTTCGTTGCATGGCTGCCTCCTAGGCTTTCTCGGTCTCGGGCTCGCCGAAGATGCCGGTGGGACGGACGAGCAAGACGATAACAAGGATACTGAAGGCCACGGCATCTCGCATGGGGGTTGAAATATAGGCTGCGCTCAATACTTCAGCCTGGCCCATGATCAAGGCGCCTACCACAGCCCCCGGGATGCTGCCAATGCCGCCCAGCACCGCTGCCACAAACGCCTTCAGGCCGGGGATTATCCCCATTACGAAATAAACCTGAGGAAAGGCTGTGGCGTATAAGATGCCTGCTGCCCCAGCCAGGGCCGCGCCAATGGCGAAGGTGATGGAAATAATCCCATCTACATTGATGCCCATCAAACGGGCAGTTTGCTTATCGTATGCAACGGCGCGCATGGCTTTGCCTACTCGCGTCCCCTGTACAATGAACTGCAGCAGCATCAATAACAAAATCGAGCTCAGGATGATAATCAGGGCGATGTTGGAGAAAATAATGCTGTTATCGGCTGGCGCCTGCCCTGAGGGGAGGGCTTGAATACCCAGGGTATTGATCTGCCAGTTTTGTACGCTGAACGGGCGCTCGAAGGTGACAAAGTTGGGGGTGAAGACGAACTGCAGCGCTCCGAAATATTCCAAAAAGAAAGAGACGCCAATGGCGGTGATTAAGGCCGAGATGCGCGGGGCATTGCGTAAAGGCTTGTAAGCCACGCGTTCAATGGTGAATGCCAGCAGCGCACAGATTGCCATCGAGATCAGGACAACCGTAATCGTCCCTACGCCCAAGACAAGCCATTGGGGCAAACCGGGAAAGAGGCGCTCTGGCCAGGTGTGAAACTGGAACCGTGCGATTGTATAAAAACCTACAAATGCGCCCACCATAAAAACATCACCATGGGCAAAGTTGATCAGGCGCACAATCCCGTAGACCATTGTATAGCCTAAAGCGATTAGTGCATACACAAAACCAAGTTGGAGACCGTTAATGACCTGTTGTAAGAACAGGATTGGGTTATCTGCCAGGGAAACGCCCAATTTCCAGAGGGCGGCAAGGCCAATCAGGATCAAGAAAACTTTTCCGAGCCAACCTTTGCGCAGCGATTGGATGAATAAGTTGTCCTTGGAATTTGGAGTGTCATTTGGTGTCATAGATCACCCTGGAGAGAAGACAGGGGGCGGCCTTACAGGCCACCCCCTGTACGCATGTGCCCTTACGGGTTGACCGTGCCGATGTATTCTTTCTTGCCATCGCTCACGCCAATGACTGCGGCGCTTTTGATGGGGTTGTGGAATTCATCGAAGGTGATCGTGCCAGAGACGCCTTCCAAATTGATGCTGGCCAGGGCATCTTTCACCTTGGCGGGGTCATCAGCGCCGGCTTTCTCAATGGCAGCCAGGAGCAGGTTGGTGGCGTCGTAAGCCAGGGTGGCCAACGCATCTGGGACCTTGGGATTGCCCTGGTCGTCTTTGTACTCGGCGCCGTAGGCAACCAGCCATTGCTGGACGATGGGGCGGGTATCGCCCGGGTCATAGTGGTTGGAGTAGAAACCGCCATTTGCCGCAGCAACATCCAAGTCAGCAGAGTCCCAACCATCACCACCCATCATGACTGCGGTCACGCCTTTATCTTTCGCTTGCGCGCCGACCAGGTTCACAATTGGGTAATAATCGGGCAGGAAGAGCACTTCTGCATTGCTCTCGGCCACCTTGGTCAGGATGGCTGAGAAGTCTGTATCGGTAGAGATGTAGCTCTCTTTGCCGACAATGGTGCCGCCGCCAGCAACAAAGGCCGCTTCAAAGAACTCGGCCAGGCCACGGACGTAGTCGTTACCCTGGTCGTACATAACGAAGGCGGTCTTGTAGCCCTGGCTTGCCGCAAACTTAGCCATCACGGTACCCTGGAAGGGGTCAATGAAGCAGGCGCGGAAAACGTAGGCCTTGGTAGTGCCATCTTCGTTCAGGGTGACTGATGGGTTGGTGGAGGTGGGGCTGATCTGTACTACGCCCTTCTCTTCAGCGATCTTGGCGATTGGAATAGAAGCCTTGGAGCAAACTTCGCCGATGATGTAATGCACACCATCTTGGTCAATGACTTTGTTGGCTGCATTCACTGCCGGGTCGGCTTCACACTGGCTGTCTGCAACCACTGCTTCAATCTGGCGGCCCAACACGCCCCCCCGGGCATTCCATTCTTTGATTGCTAACAGGGCGCCGTCTCGAGTGGAGACGCCAAAGGTGGGGTTGGATCCGCTTAGCGGAGCCAGGATGGCAACCTTGATCGTATCAGATTTTGCACCGTTGCAGGCTGTTAGCAAGACTGATAAGATCATGACTGCCGCCATCAAAATTCGAAACGTTTTCATTGCATCTTCTCCTACGATATCAGTTCAGTCTGATGACAGGTCGGCTTACAAATCAAAACCTGTCTGGGTGGAACAGAGAGATTGCTGGCACACTCGACAATGTTTCATCATACCGGCTTGCCATCACCTCCTTCCATAAGAACACTGTAGGCGGAGCTTTGGAAAACTAGATGAAAAGACCAATGGCGATTTTTAAGAACTTGGTCTTCTCATTCTTCTCTAATGTTATAACGGCTAATGATAGTACCAAATAGGGGAATCTGTCAACCTGTTTTTTCTCGAGGGCGGTAGAGCAATTCCTCGCGAATGCGCAGATCGGTACTGCGCATTTTGAAGGCCAGGTCGGCAGCCAGGTTATACATCAAGCGATAGCCAAGCTGCGGATTTGTATCGCACAGCAGCATGAGCTTGTCGCGCGCGATGATGAGCAGGCGGGTTTTATCTTGGGTGGCGCGAGCTGTGGCAGAACGCAATCCATTATCCACCAGGGCGATCTCGCCGAAGGATTGGCCGCGCCGGAGGGTGGCAATGGTAATAGATGAGAATGTGTCTTGGGGTTGGTCACTGACCAGGGCTGGATTGACCTGGATATCGACTTCGCCATCGATAATAATGTACAACTCGTCACTGTCAGTGCTTTCAGGGAAGATGATCTGGCCAGTCTGATAAGACCTCTCCAGGCAGAGATTGCTGATCAATTCTAGCTGGGGGAGCGTCATTTTATAGAAGATATCGGTCTGTTTCAAGATATTGACGAAGCTGGTGGCATTCATATGAGCGATCTCCTCTTTTTTTACCCTGCACAGTGTAGCATATAAACAAAAAAGATAAAAGGGCAATGAGCGCCGGATTAAATCCCGTTCATCTTACCTTGCCAGCACAGCCATGTTGCGCAGGGCAGACCAAGAATCCAAAAACTGGCTCAGCGAGACGGTCACAAAGGAATTGCCATTCAGGACGATGACGCTGTTTTGGGTGTAACCAACCACAACCACCGTGTGTTCGTAGGCGGCGACGATGGTGGTGTGGTTGTTCGAGTCGGCGGTATAGACGCGGGGTATACCGTTGACGAGGGTTTTGTTGGACCCGCCCACGATCCAGACGATGACAGGACGCCCGGCGGCAATCTCGGCCCGCAGCTCATCGTACGTTAGCGATCGGTAGGCGAAGGCGGTGACGCCATAACTGCGCAGGACCCCGGCGATGGGCGGGGCATGGACGCCGTAGTCGTTGGGGGGGATCTGCCCCCAACTGCCGTAAACATTGCCCACGAAACCAGCATCGGGATCGTCTGACTTGGGCAAGCTGTTGAAGAAGGCTGTTTCACCAATTGGGCGGCCAAAATAAGCGGCCCAATCTACAGCCGAGCGGATTTCGCAATCCAGGGGCATGGACTGGTTGTCGCCTGAGATATCCCAGATGCGAGCGCTGGCAGGCAAGTCATCAGGGGTGGGCGTTGGGGTGGGGGCGGGGAGGGTATCCACCAGGGTGGTTTCGATGCACCAGCCCCGTAGAGAGCCTGTGTCGTGCGGATAGTTGTCGGATATGGTCAACACCCAGGGCCCGGCCGCGCTAGCCCCGGCAAAGGTGCTGAGCGGTTGGACGGGCAGGTAAGAACCAGAAAGACCCGCCGGGTAGGATGCACACTTGTTCTCGGTGGGCTGGGTGGCGCGATCCTCAAACAGGGCGATGACATGATCATACTGGCAGCCGATGTTGGAGGCCGGCACACCGGGCCGGTCGAGGATGACAATGGATTGGCCGGTTTGCTGGTGGCTGAGGGTGACGCGCAGGTCGCCGATCCAAGAATGCCCGATATCCAGGTACAGGCTCAGCCCGGCAACCTGGCGGTTGTCGGAGATTGTGATCGAATCGCTGACCCCCGAAGCCGCGTTATCGGGGATTGCCAGAGAGCCAGCCAGGCTGTCGCAAAACCAACTGGTCACCGGTGGACGGCTGGTGGGCGTGATGGTGGGCGAGGGGGTAATGCTGGGCGTGGGGGAGGCAACAATCCAATGCTTGAGCACAAAGGGAAGCAGCAGCCGGTGCAGGGTGGGCTGTTCGGTGGCTGTGGGGGTGGGTGTCTCGGTGGGGATAAAGGTCTCAGTGGGGGTGGTGGTCAGGGTGCTGGTGATAGTGCTGGTTAGTGGCATAGACCACCCAGCATTGTTGATGTCACTGCCCCGGGTGACGCTAAAAGGATCAATTGTGGCAGATGGGGTGACCGTCTCCAGCGCTCCCTGGGCGCGGGCCGGGGTGACAGGTCGTTGGGGCGAGCCTGCCAGGGTTGCTAACAGTAAGCCCAGGCAAAGTGCAGCCAAGAAGAGAGGGGGGCGTGGTGGAGATGCCATCTTTGAATATAAGAAGATTATACTCTACTGAGCGCTGTATGGATTGCAGAACCAATTTGAAGCGCTTCTGGCGCCAGAAAATTTAGCGTCTAATGCATGAGACAGTAATTAACCGCCTATGGTAAAATGATAGATTGTATGGAAACTAAGGAATCTCCCACTTTCCTGGCACTGCCAAATCCCGTCTTAGCGCTTCGCAAAGGCTTTGATGCGGTGGCCAACCATGTAGTCCTGATCTTATTCCCCTTGATTCTGGACTTGTGGATCTGGTTGGGCCCGCATTTGCAAGTTAAGCAGATCGTCAACGATATGGTGCAGTGGATCACACAAACGGCGGTATCAGACCCCAACTACCAACCGGGGATGCTGGACTCTAGCCTGGAATTGCTTGCCACCATGCAAGAGCGCCTGAATGTGATGATCTTTTTGCGCACTTACCCGGTGGGCGTGCCCAGCTTAATGTCAGGCAGCCTGCCATTGGCTTCTCCATTGGGCACCCCACAGCTGATCGATGTTCCATCTGCCAGCGCTGTGATTGGATGGTGGATGGTGTTGGGGATGGTGGGGTTGGTATTCGGCAGCCTGTATTTCTTGTTGGTGGCGCGGGTAACCCAGGCAGAGCAAATTCGGTTAAGCGAAACCCTGCGGCATTGGCCGGGGGCGGCCCTGCAAACGGTATTCCTATCGCTGCTGCTGTTAGCAATGGCGGCTGCCATCAGTGCACCTGCAAGCTGTATGTTGACCCTGGTGGCTCAAGCCGGAGGCGGCCTGGGGCAGACGGCCTTGATCGTGCTGATGGTGCTGGTGATGTGGGTGGCTTTTCCCTTACTTTTCTCACCGCATGGCATTTATGTGAACGGTGCTACGATGATGGTTTCGCTGCGGAAGAGTTTGCAGATCACGCGCCTGACCTTCCCTACTACCTCGCTGCTTTTTCTAGTGGTGTTGGTGGCGAGTCAATTGTTGGATACTTTATGGCGGGTGCCGCCTGAAGATTCGTGGCTGATGATTGCCGGGTTGATTGGGCATGCTTTCTTGGCCACGGCTTTGCTGGCAACAACATTTGTTTATTACCGTGATGCAGATCTGTTTGTTCAGAAGATGTTGGAAAAATTGAAGGGTTAGTGGAGGTACGTGTGACCGAAGATCATCCGGCAGGTTC
>CAZWFQ010000012.1:0-64965 GCA_964633225.1 uncultured Anaerolineaceae bacterium | reverse complement strand
TGACGGGCAGTTATTGGGCCGCTTTTACAATTGGGCGGTTTTTGGCCGGGTTGTACACCCGGCGGGTGGGCACGCATACCCTGGTGTGGGCCAGCTTGCTGGGGGCATTGTTGGGCAGCGCCCTGCTGTGGGCCAATGCTTTCCCTGCGCTGAGCTTGATTGGAGTGGCACTGATTGGCTTTTCGATCGCGCCCATCTTCCCGGCGTTGGTATCTGGCACCAGCCAGCGCGTGGGCGTTCGCTATGCCGCCAATACCATCGGCATGCAGATGGCTGGGGCCGGTCTGAGCGGGGCGATCATTCCCGGGCTCATCGGCGCACTGGCGCGGCGCACGACGCTGGAAGTGATCCCGGTCTGCTTGTTTGCGCTCTTTGCCACGATCCTGGGGTTATATTTTCTTGCCCAGCGATTGAAGGCGCCAGAGCAGCCTGGTGCGTGAGAATTCTGTATAGAGGATTTTCGAGGAGCGGCGACCACCAGTCCTGGTGGTCGCCGCTCCTCGAAAAGGTACTTGTAGGACAGCCTGGTAAAAGTTTAGATACCGGCGTTCAGCCGCTCGATCCAGGATTGGACCTCAATCTCTGATTGGGGCCGGGCGGCATCTGGGTAAATTTCCCAGCGTTCATCATGGCTGATCGATGCGCCGGGGGCAAGAGCGCTCAGCGATGAGAGGCTTTCCAGTTCTAAGAAGATATCGCGCACATAGACCTCGGCATTGCAGCCCAGGTCGGGGTAGGGTAGGGCGGCCTGTGGTTTGGAGAAGTATTTGCAGAACAGCCCTCCCTGCCAGAAGTAAGCCAACCAGCCGGCCTGGTTGAAGTGGCCCACCTTGCAGGCCTGGGTATCGGGGGTGGCCTCTAACAGCACGTAATTATCGTGGATGTGCAGGCGCGGATCATTCAGATGGGTATAAGGCCACAAGATCAGGCTGCGATTAGGCTGCAGGCCATGCGGGTCTGACGGGCCAACCGGCTGCGGAATCAGGGCCAGCCCGCCCATGGGGAACTGCGTGATCGGCCACAGGGCCACGCGCTGGCTGGTGCTGCCTTCGTTGGCGAGCGTATGCTTGAGATGAACGACCGGCCGCTTAGGGTCCAGCGTCACCTCAATCGTGCGGCGCAGCCCGCTGGCCGCGCTGGGCGGCTGGCTCAGCCTGGCATGCGTGGCGTCAGCGTTCAATTCCAAGCCTTCTCCATCGGGGATGGCGGTGTAGGCAGGGTTTTCGGGGGCGGCCCACAGGCGGTGCCCCCCCAGCATGTTGTAGGTGCCATAGGGGGTATCCCAGCCGACGTTGATGTTTTCGGCCAGCAGGTTGGCGGGTTTGCCATCTACATACAGGCCCACCAGGCGCGGCCCGGCTGTGGCCAGGTAGTCCAGGCGTAAATGAGGGTTTTGCAAGCTTTGTTTTTTAGAGATGTAAGGGGTCATGGGCTTCAGGGTTTAATGCTCAGAAAGGGTGATGTTGAGGCGGCGTGCCAGAGGTTGCAGATACTCCGCCAGGGTTTGGGTTGTATCCAGCTCGGGTTGCTCGAGCAGGTCTTTCCAGATTGCGGTCAGTGTAGAAGTTAACTTATCTTCGATCATGCCCCACAGCGGTACACTGCGGAACGAACGGCCTACTTTCAGTCGCTCCACCAGGCGCCGGTACACGGGGTGCTCGCTGTAATAGGGTTGGGCAAGGGCTTCCAGGCTGGTGGGCAGCATGCCAGTCACCTGGCAGTAAATGACCTGCGTCTCGGGCCGGTTGAGGAATTGGACCAACTTGAAGGCGGCCTCATCCTGGCGGCAGTGCTTCCAGATCACAAGGTTTGAGCCGCCAATGTAGGGCAGGCCGGGAGGCGAGACAAAAGCAGTTTTGGATCGGATTTCGGGGGTGAAGTTTGCCTGCGCCAGCAGCCAACTGCCGCTGACGGTGGCGGCTGCTTTCCCGGTGCAAAACAGGTTGTCTGAGGCCACATCATCAAGCTGTTGGGCCTCAGGAGCCAGGTAGCGGCGCAGATTGAAATACTCGCTGAGGCCTTGCAGGGCGGCAGGCTCGGCGAACATGGCCCGTTTGGCGTCTTCAGATAAGAAGCGCCCTCCTGCTCCCCACACCCAAGCGGCGGCATTATGCAGGGTCATGCGGGTGGCGTGGGTGGGGATCACCCAGGGCACCTGGCAGCCCTGGGCGCGCAGTTTCTCGAAGGTTTGTATCATCTGCTCGTTGGAGTGAAAGGCGTTGTCTTCATCAACGCCGGCCTCAGCCAAGAGATCCTTGCGGTAGTACAACAGGCGCGTATCTGCCACCCAGGGAATTGAAGTAACCAGGCCGGTTTCAAGGTTGAGGACGCTCTTCCAGCCAGATTGCAAAAAGGCAGGCTCTCCACCCAGGGCGTGAACCTCGGCGCCAGTGAAGGTTCGCAGAGCTGCCATGCGGTCAAGGTCGCTGGCCCAGGTGTTGCCGATCTCTGAGACATCTGGCCCTTCTTTGTATAAAGCCACCTTGATCAACTCAGACCAGGCCTCGCCCCAGTGCAAGATGCGCAAATGTACCTTGATGGAATATTCGGCCTCAAAGTCTGCCAGCAGTTTGCGCAGGGGCTGCTCGGCCTGATCATTGTGATACATGACGCTCAGGTAGATCTCTTTCATGTTGCCTCCCTCAGGCTTCCATGATCACTTCGACAGTATGTGCTTGCCCATCTGTGAATAATGGCAGCAGGTTACCTGCCACAAATTGGCCGTCAACTTGCACGCGCTGGACGCCCTTGCAGATGTGGTGCGGGTTGCGCACACGGATCTGGTATTGGGCGCCGCGGTATTGGCGGCTGACTTCAAAACCATCCCAATGCGCCGGGATGCACGGATCTACCCGCAAACCCTGGTAAGTGGGTTGAATGCCCAGGATGTACATGGTGCCGGCCTGGTAAGCCCAAGAGGCCGTGCCGCTCAACCAACTGTTGCGCGCCAGGCCAAACTGGGGGTGCTCGTCGCTGAGTATGTTCTGTGGGTAAACGTAGGGCTCGCACTCAAATTCATCAATCTTGTCGTTCTTGGCGCCAGGGTTGATCTGGTTGTAGTACTGGTAGGCGCGCTCGCCATTGCCAAGCAGGGTCTCGGCAATCATGGCCCAGGGATTGGTGTGCAAGAAGATGCCGCCGTTCTCTTTGGCGCCGGGCGGGTAGGTGGTGATGCCGCCCCGGTTGGGGTCAAACCCGTTGAAGCCTGGCGTGCTGAGCTTTAGACCGTTGCGGGTGTTTAGCAGGCGGTTGGCTGAGTCCATGGCCTGGCGGGCGCGTTCGGGCGTGGCAAAGCCAGAGATCACAGCCCAAGATTGGCCATTCAGGTAAATTTGGCCGTGTGAATTCTGCTGCGAGCCCACCGGAGCGCCGGGGGTCTTGTCATCGGGCGGCGCGTCGAAGTAACGCGTATACCATTCACCATCCCAGGCCTGCTCATTGACCTGTTGGCGCATCTCGTCATATGCCTGGCGATGTTGGCGGGCCGCCTGGGCATCGTTCTGTGCCTCTGCCAGGGCTGCCATTTCTAAGCGCGCTTTTCCGTACAGGTGGGCGGTGAAGAGCGATTCGGCGCCTTTGCGCAGGTTAACGGTGTCGTTCCAATCGGCAAAACCGAGCAGTGGCAGGCCGTGCAAGCCCACATTGCTGCGGGTGAAAGCCAGCGCCCGGTTGAGGTGATCGAATACACTGCCTGATTCAAGGGGCTGCCCGTGCTTGTCTTTTTCATAATAAGGAATGACCTCGTCCAGGAAGGCCATATCGCCGGTTTCTTTTAGATAAGCAGTCACTGCCAGCACGATCCATAGGTGGTCGTCGCTGTAATACTTGGGGCCGTCTTCCTGCTCACGCGAGTCGCCCTCGTTGGCAACCATGGTCAATGGGTTGAACTGGTGCATAGCAGAGCCGTTTTGTTTTTGCACCTGCATCAACATGCGCAGAAGCTGTTTGCCTTCTTGGGGAACATTGGCCAGGATGCCCATGGCATCTTGCGAACTGTCGCGGAAGCCGATCCCGCGGCCCCCAAAGCCGAGTTGGTACAACGAGAGATAGCGCGACCAGGTCTTGGTGATATAACACTGGCGCGGGTTGTGCACGTTGAGCATGTGATCCATGCTGGCATCGGGGGTCTTGACCTGCATGCGGGCCAGGTAGGTTTGCCAGAACTGCTCCAGTTTGGCAAAGGCCGCTTCAACAGACTGCACCTGGCGGTAGTGATCGATCTGGGGTCGGGCCGCTTCCAGGCTTTCAGCCTGCCCAAGCTGGGTGACCAGGCGGCGGGTCTCGCCGGGCTGCAAGACGCCCAACTGGTGCAGCAGGGCGGCGATGTTGTCGCCGCGCTGGGCCTGGCTGTTGGTGAGTGCAGGGGCCTGCAGGCCGAGCGGTTTTGCCCAAGAGCCATACTCGTGATCGCCCAAGAAGAAACGGCGCTCTGACTCGAAGGATGCCACCGGCAGGTTGGAGGTGAAGTAATTGATGGCGGTGTCGCGCTTCATGAAGGCATACTGTGTCAGCACCAGGTGTCCCTCTGGCTCTGGATAGGCGCGGCTCTGCATGGTTTGCGGCACCCAGTCGGCGTTGGTGAACTGCTTGAGGGCATCAAAGTGGGTATACTCGACCACTGGGATGGCATCCACTTCCAACGCGGCTGAGGAAATGTTGGTGATGCAGATGTCGCGCAGCTCCACCTCCCCGCCTGGGGGGACGAAAATGGTGGCCTCGGTGCGCAGACCGTAGAATTCAGAAACAATGCGTGTGTAACCCAGTCCCACGTGGCATTCGTAATGTTCGTAAGGATCGAGGGTGGGGGTGAAGAAAGGCGAGAAAACCTGGTACTGCCCACCGGCATGCCGAATGCGCAGGTAAAGGGTAGTGCCTTTGAAGTCAGAGGCTGGCATCTGGGGGATGTACTTGGTGATGCGATTGAGGGCCGGATCGCCTTTGCACAAGAGCGCCCCGCCGGTGTGGTCTACAAAGCCGCCGAAGGCCAGGGTACCGATGTAATTGATCCACTTCACCGGGGTCTTGGGGTTGGTGATTACATATTCGCGCTGTTCATCGTCAAAGTGCCCGTATTTCATACAGTTCTCCTGCTCACAATCTTCACCAGTTCTGGATGCACCACCCTGCTGTCAGCATCCACCAGTCCGAAATCCATCTGTTTATAAGACCAAACGGTATGCCCAATGCCGGCCTCGAGCATCAGGTCGGTTATATCTTGGTGCCAGCGCAAATTGCTGGCCACCGGGGCCTGGTCGATCACACCAAACTCACCACAGTACACATCGTGCCCGCTGTGCTGTCGAAAATCCAGGGCGGGCTGTAAGGCAGCCCGGATGGAGGCTTTATCCAGGGGCTGGCCCAGGTATGCTCTGAGTAAGAAATCGAGCTCCTCGTTGGTGAACTGGTCAGCCTGGGGGCTATCCAGGAATTCTGCCAGGTTGGGGCATTCGCCGGGGTAGTCCACCGCCTGGTTATAAGTAAAGATAGCGGGCACCCAGGGGGCCTTTTGATGAGTGAAGATATGCGGGGCGTAGCAGTGGAAGGTATACAGGATGTTGGGATCATCCAGGGGCTTCAGATTGGCCAGCTCAGAAGCAGAATTGTAGCGATTGCCACCCACCACGATGATGCGGGTGGGGTTGCTGGCCCGGATGCGCTGTATGATCCTGGGCAGCAGCTCGTTCCAGGGGCCGCTGTCGGGTAGGACGATTTCGTTGAGCGGTTCAAAGGCCAGGTAACTGGCTTCGCCCTGGTAGCGCCTGGCTAATGTGTCCCACAGGTTTATGAGGCGCTCTTGCAGGGCGGGCTCTTGAAACAGGGTGGCAGATTGCAGGTCGTCGAAGGCAAAGCCCGGGGCTTTGTGCAGATCCAAGATCATACCCAGGCCTGCGGTGCGGCACCATTCCAGGCACTGGTCAATAAAAGCCAGGCCGCTCTCTTTGTACGCACCGGGGCGGGAGTCATCTTCCAGGGTTGAGTAATCAACCGGCAGGCGCACATGATCCATGCCCCAGCCTGCAATTTGTTGAATATCTGTGTGCTGGATAAAGCTGTTGAAGTGGGCCAGCCGGGCGGCCTCGTCGAGCCGAGGCGAATACTGCGATAACCATCCGCCCAGATTAACGCCTGTTTGGTAGGGGTGAGAGGGGGTGTATGCCATCATGTGTCTCCTGATTAATTATAACTGTACTTTGCGAATATTGATCCTTGACATGTCTTTAAATTCGTGAAATAATGTAACCGGTTACATTATACCATCATTATGACACGCAAATCTTCTTCCGTCACGATTCGAGATGTAGCACGCCAGGCTGGGGTGTCTGTTGCCACCGTCAGCCGGTATATTAACCGCAGTGCACCGGTCTCGGAGGACGTAGCCCAAAAGCTGGAACAGGTAATGGTTGAGCTAAAATACGTCCCCCAGGCTGCGGCGCGCCAGTTAGCCACCCGGCGCACCCGGTTGATTGGTGTGCTGTTGACCAACCTGGATAACGACTTCTTCTCACAACTGCTGCGCGGCATCGAAGAAGTGGTGCGAGAGCACGGCTACAACTTGCTGGTTGCCACCTATCATGCCAACCAGCGCTGGCAAAGCTCTCTTCCCATCGGCCCGCACAACGTGGATGGCATGCTGGTGTTTGCAGACAGCCTGGATGATAAAGGCCTGGCCTCGCTGCATCACCGCGGCTTTCCAATGGTGCTGATCCACCGTACCCCGCCAACCGGTTTGCTGGTGCCCTGTGTGACCATTGAGAACAAGGCGGCGGCTCACCGCCTGATCGATCACCTGATCGATGTGCACGGTAAGCGGCGCATTATCCTGATGCGCGGCGAATCCAGCCAGGAGGACTCATACTGGCGTGAGATCGGTTTTCGCGCTTCTTTGGAAGCCCATGGTTTGCCCTTTGATCCACAACTGATCTTGAAAGGCGATTTTGATCGTGATATTGCTTACCAGGTGATGAAGCGCTTCTTGGAGAATAAAAGTGTGCCGTCTTTTGACGCCATTTTTACCGGCGATGATGATGCCGCGGTCGGTGTTTTGCGCATCTTGAGCGAAAAGGGCATTCGTGTGCCGGAGGATGTAGCTGTGGTGGGCTTCGACGATATGAACCTGTCTGCTTTCTTGACCCCACCCCTGACAACAGTGCGGGCCCCGACCGAGGAGGTGGGCCGGAGTGCAGCCCAGCAGTTGGTCGGTTTGCTGGATAAGAAAGCAGCCCAAGAAATCATCCTCCTGCCGACCGAGATCATCTTGCGGCACTCATGTGGTTGTTAGCCCTCAGGCATGTTTTTCAATCAATCTTCACGCTACAGGAGAGTTTGACCTATGAAAGTTGCTGTTTTTGGCGGTGGTTCTACGTATACCCCAGAGCTGATCGTTGGATTCTTGGAGCGCATGCAGACTTTTCCGCTCAAGGAGTTGTGGTTGATGGATATCGATGCCCAGCGCCTGGAGATCGTGGGCGGTTTTGCACAGCGCATTGTGGCGGCGCGCGGCCAGCCGTTTAAGCTGGTGCTGACCAGCGACGCGCGTGAGGCGGTGCGGGATGCTTCTTACGTCACCACCCAACTGCGCGTGGGGCAAATGCCGGCCCGGCGCAACGATGAATACCTGGGTCACCGGCATGGCTTGATCGGCCAGGAAACCACCGGCGTGGGCGGCATGGCCAAGGCTCTGCGCACCATCCCGGTTATCCTGGAAATTGCCGAGCACATGCGCCGTGCAGCCCGCCCCGGCGCCCTGCTGGTGAACTTTACCAACCCGGCTGGCCTGGTGACCCAGGCCCTCAAGCAGTATGCCCCCGACGTGCCCTCGGTGGGGGTTTGCAACGTGCCCATCACTGCTAAGATGAAGTTTTTGGAGGCTTTGGAGAAAGAAACGGGCCAGCCCATTGACCCCTCACGCGCCGAACTGAAGACCCTGGGCTTGAATCATCTGTCCTGGCACCGCGGTTTCACCCTGGATGGAGAGGATGTTTGGCCGCGCCTGCTGGAAGGTTATCTTACTCAGCTTAAGGCCCAGGCAGAGCCGGAATGGGATGCGCGCCTGATCGAGATCTTGGGGATGGTGCCCAACTATTATCTGAATTATTTCTATGATACGCCGCATAAGCTGGCGGCGCAGGAGAATTGGCCGCCTTCACGGGCGGATGAGGTGATGGCGGTGGAGAAAGACTTGCTGCGCCAGTATGCAGACCCTAAGCTGCAAGATCCGCCGCAAGATTTGATGAAACGCGGCGGGGCCTATTATTCAACGGTAGCCACCCAACTGCTCAATGCCCATTACAATGACCTGGGTGAGACGCATATCGTCAACACCAGCAATGGCGGTGCGGTCAAAGAGTGGCCTGCCGACTGGGTGTTAGAACTGCCCGCCCGCGTTGGGCGCAGCGGCATTCAGCCCCTGCCGGCTGAGCCCCTGCCGCCGGTTTGTTTTGGGTTGATCGCTCAGATCAAAGCCTATGACCTGCTGACGGTGGAGGCTGCTGTGCATGGTGACCGCAAGGCCGCTTACCAGGCACTGCTGGCCCATCCGCTGGGACCAAAAATCAGCCAGGTGCAGGCTGTGTTGGATGATCTGTTGGAAACAAACCGGGCCTATTTGCCCCGCTTTTGGCAGGGCTGATGGGGACTCAGCAGGCAGATAAGACACCATGACAGACTACTTTTTGGGTGCAGATCTTGGTGGAACCAAGACGCATAGTTTGATTGCCGATCAAGATGGACGGGTGCTGGGATTTGGCGAAGCCGGGGCCGGCAACCACCAGGGCGTTGGCTATGACGGTATGTTTGCTGCTTTGGATGCCAGCGTGCAGCAAGCCCTGCAAAGGGCCGGCCTTTCGATCGATCAGATCGCTGGGGCAGGTTTTGGCGTGGGCGGCTATGATTGGCCCTCTCAACGGGGCCAGATGTGTGCCACGATCGACCGCCTGGGCTTGCAAGTGCCTTACGCCCTGGTCAACGATACCATCCTTGGGCTGGTGGCGGGGGCTGAAGAAGGTTGGGGGGTGGCGGTGGTCTCAGGAACGGGCTGCAACTGCCGGGGCTGGGATCGCACACACCAGCGCGAAGGCCGTGTCAGCGGTTATGGGGCCATCATGGGCGAGGGGGCCGGGGCCTCAGAACTGGTCATCCGCGCCATGCAGTTGGTGAATTATGCCTGGATCCGCCGCGGCCCGCCGACCGCCCTGGGAGAGGCCTTGGCCCAGCAGGTTGGCGCAGCCAGCCTGGAAGATTTGATCGAAGGTTACACAGAAGAACGCTACCCCATTGGGGCCGCCGCCGCTCCGCTCATCTTCCAGGTTGCCGAGCAGGGAGATGCTGTGGCGCGTGGGTTGATCGATTGGGCCGGCTGTGAACTGGGTGAAATGGTCAATGCCATCATCCGCCAGCTTGCATTTGAGGCGCTGGCGTTTGATGTGGTGATGATGGGCAGCATGTTTGAAGGCGGGGAGCGGCTGATTGAGCCGATGCGCGCCACGATCCAACGGTTGGCACCGGCGGCGCGCCTGGTGCGCCTGAATGTTGCGCCTGTGCTGGGCGCTCTCTTGCTTGGCATGGGCGAAACCGGCCTATCTCCCAAAGCGGAAGTCCGCCGGGCCCTGGCTGCCAATCTGCAGAAGATCCGCTTGATCCAGCCAGGTGTTGCAGGAGTGTCAGCATGAGCCAGCGTTTTGTTTTGGGTGTTAACTATTGGCCGCGCCGCAAAGCCATGTATTGGTGGCAGGCGTTTGATGCGGGCGAAGTGCGCGAGGAGTTTTCTCTGATCAAAGAGTTGGGCCTGGATGTAGTGCGCATTTTCTTACTATGGGAAGATTTCCAGCCTGCGCCGGATGCCGTTTCTACCCAGTGCCTGGAAAACTTGAGGCTGGTCTGCGATGTTGCCGCTGACCTGGGCCTGGGGCTAGACATCACCTTTTTTACCGGCCATATGAGCGGCCCGAACTGGGCGCCGTCCTGGCTGTTGGGCGGCCCGCGCCCGCACAGCCGGCGCCAGGTGGTCAGCCAGGGGCGGGTGGTGCGCAAGGGATACCGCAATCCGTATCACGACCCTGTGGCCCTGCAAGCTGAGCGTTTGCTGTTGAACGCGGTGGTTGGGCGGCTCAAGGATCACCCAGGGGTTTGGATGTGGAACCTGGGCAACGAACCCGATCTGTTTGCCTGGCCCAAGGATGCAGCCAGCGGGCGGGCCTGGGTGAACCAGATGACAGGGCTGATCCATGCGCTGGATCCCCGCCACCCGGTGACCTGCGGCCTGCATGCCGGCAACCTGGCGCAAAATAACGGCCTGCGGGTGAACGATGTGTTTGCCGAGGTGGATGTGGCGGTGATGCACTCCTATTCAATTTATACCCCGTTGCGAGGCGACCGCCTGGATGCAGATGTGGTGCCTTTTAGCTGCGCCCTCACCTCCTCTTTGTGCAGCAAGCCGGTGCTGATGGAAGAGTTCGGGGCCTGTACTGCCGCCCCAGGCAAGGCCTCTTATGATTGGAGGTGGCTTGGGCACGGCGGGCTGCGTTCGCAGTTCATGGCCTCTGAAGAAGATTTTGCCGCCTACCTCAAGGCCTCTCTTCCAAAGCTGGTGCAGGTTGGGGCCCTGGGGGCCATGCTGTGGTGTTTTGCCGATTACATTCCTGAGTTGTGGGGGGTGCCGCCTTGCCAGGAGGCGCGCCATGAACGCTTTTTTGGCCTGGTGCGCCCCGATGGTTCGCTGAAGCCGCATGCCCAGGTGCTGAAGGAATTCGCCGCCAGCCAACCCCAGGTGCAGCCAATTCCAGACTACGCCCGCCTGCAGGTCTCGCCAGAAGCATATTATCGACACCCGATCGGGCATGTCATGCGGTTGTATCCCCAATACCTGGACGGGTTGAAGGCCCAATGAGCACCCATTTGATTGTGAACGCCGATGATTACGGCCGCACGCCTGGGGTTTCGCGCGGCATCCGCCATGCCCACCGGCATGGCATTGTGACTTCTACAACTGCCATGATGAACATGCCCGGCGCGGCAGAGGATCTGCGGCTGGCCTTGCAAGAGACGCCCTCCCTGGGGTTGGGGGTACACCTGGTCTTGACCTCGGGCCGCCCGCTCTTGCCGCCTAAGCAAGTTCCCAGCCTGGTAAATGAGCAGGGCGCCTTTCATTCGTTGGCGGTCTTTGCTGAGCGGTGCGGTACGCTCAACCTGGCTGAGGTGCAGGCCGAATGGCAGGCCCAGGTTGAGAAGTTCATTGCAGCCACCGGTCGCCGCCCCACGCACCTGGATTCGCACCATCACGTCTCTTACCTGGCGGAGGGCCTCTTTCGCACCATGCTTGAGATGGCCCAGGCCTACGGCGCTGCCATCCGCCTGCCGGCCTCGCTGGAGAGCGCCGATTCTTTGGCCGGTTTGCCGTCTGAAATCCTGGAACCGGTGCAAGAATATTCTCAGCGCTTGCTGGCTGAATTCCAACCTCGCCGCCCGGGGGCTTTCTTCGCCACCTTCTATGATGAAGGGGCCAGGCCTGCTGAGCTGATCCGAATTTTCGACCGCCTCCAGGGGCTGGACCTGGCGGCTGAGATCATGTGCCACCCTGGCTATGCTGACCCAGAGCTGCTGAGCGGGTCGGCCTATGCCCGGCAGCGCCAGGGCGAGTTGGAAATCTTGACCGATCCTGCCGTGCGTGCTGCCATCGAGCAGCGCGACATCCAACTGGTTTCTTTTGCCAATTTATAAAAGGAAGTGATCAATGTTCAAGTCATCTGCTGTGCGCACCATCTTTGTTACCTGGCTGGGCTGGTTTGCGGTGATGCTGCTTTTCATGCATTTTGTCGGCGACCGGATTGAGCCGAAACTGCCCGACCGGGTGCTGGAATGGACTGCTTCGTCAACCGGCGCGCAGTCCAACCGCGATTATCCTTACCTGAACGATCCATACCTGAATGAGCAGGTGGCCTGGGATTCGGAATATTACCTGTCGATTGCCCTGGCAGGGTATGAGGATGCAGAAGTGCGCGGCACGGGCAATGAGAAGGGCCTGGGCACACCACTGAGCTATGCTTTCTTCCCCCTGTATCCCATGCTGATCCGGCTGACCCTGCCGCTGTGGGGCCTCTTTGGACTGAGCGGCATCCCAGCCGCCACCCTGGGCGGGGTGCTCATCTCGGGGTTGGGGGCCCTGGCTGCTGCGCTGAGCCTGTACGAGCTTGTGCGCCACGCCCTGGGGGATGATGGCGGGCTGAGGGCTGTATTTTACCTGTTGGTCTTCCCCAGCAGTTTCTTTTTGGCCACGGTCTACACAGAAGGGGTCTTCCTGGGCCTGTCTTTTGGGACCTTGGCGATGCTTCAGCGGCGGAAGTGGTGGGCGGCAGGCTTGCTGGGGGCGCTGGCAGTGTGGGCTCGCCCGGGGGGCGCACTGTTGGTGATCCCTTTGGGTGTGATCTGGTTTAGTAAAGTACTATGGCAGGGGGATTGGAAGCAGACTTTGCTCAAGGGGCTGGCGGTGCTTGCACCAGTGCTATCGTATATTGCCTGGTCGCTGACTCCGCTGGCTGAAACCTTTCACCAGGTGGAGGCAGAATATTTCGGGCGCGGGCTGTTAAATATCAATGGATTTTTAGCCGGTCTCCAGCGGGTAGCCCTGATCCAAAGCGGGAACCGGGCTTCGCTGGTCTACTTCTTTTTAGAAGCCGCCAGCACCTTGTTGGCACTGGCGGCTTGTTTTTACTTGATCAGGCAGCGTCCCGAGTTGGCCTGGTATGGGTTGGCGGTGGTGCTCTTTTCGCTTACCAGCGGGGCCACCCAAGGCATGATCCGCTACGTGCTGGCGGCCCCACCGCTCTTCTGGCTGCTGGCGCGCCTGGGCAAAAACTCATCCTTCGACCGTGTTTGGAGCCTGCTCAGTATCCTCTTGTTGGGCCTGGAGGCCATGTTGTTTGCCTTCAATATGTGGGTGGCCTGACCACATAAGATTATTTGAGAATTGACTGTGCGATTGCGATCAACTGCTCCAGGTCGGTGCCTGCCAGTTCATAGGTAAGCTCATCCATTACCCAGCGCATCCGGATCCAGTTGACCTCATTGCTCCAGACCTGGTCATCAGCGTCCCACCCGCCTCGGATCACAACAGCCGTATGATCTTCGTCCAGGGTGATTTCTTCAAAAGAATCGGGGGCCACAATCTCAGCCGCGCCTGGGTCACGGTCGGTAACCCTGAGCGAAACCCTGTTGGCATCTGATTGCCATTCAAATTCGATGGTGTTGGCAAATGGGCCGGCATCTTCACCGATGTACACCTGAACTTCATCGTTCAGAACATACTCAGATGGAAGAGCGGTGGGCAGTTGAATGCTGTGTGGAAAGGCTGCCAGGGCTTCATCAGGGGACATGACCTGCGCCAAGATGATCTCTTCGCTGTCATCATCATCCCCCGGGTAATCGGTGGTTACCTCAAACGCCATGCCGCCAGCATTGGCCAATAAAGACATGACCAGGGCGCGTGCCGGTGAGATTGTTGTGATGACGATCGCTAACACTGCTATCAAGGCGGCAGCCTGGAGCAGCCGCTTATTGCCTAAGATGCTTTGGATAAATCCGCGCAGGCCCGGCTTGGGCGCTATGCTTTCCTGTTGGAGTTTCCTGCGCAGTTGATTGACAAAGCCTGTATTGGGCTGTTCACGCAGTTGGTATAAGAACTTGTCATCCATGATTTTTCTCCCATCTTGTACGTATGCTTTGAATGGTCCGGTGCAAAATACTGCCCACATTGCTTTCTGAGAGCTTGGTTATCCTGGCAATTTCCCGGTTGGTTAATCCTGCGCCATATTTCAATGCGATCAGATCTTGTTCGCGGTCAGGCAGCTCGAGGAGTATTTTTTGCAAGTGTTCTTTCTCTTGCTGCTGTTGAACGATCTTTTCAACATCAAAACTTGAAGGTGCTTCTTCCCTGCTGGATATCGGTTCTAATCGTTGCGCATTCAACCTGTGCTGGCGCAGGTATTCTCTCAGCACATTCCGGGCGATTCCAAAAAGCCAGGTAGGTAGTGCAGCGATTGTAGCTCGGTATCGAGAACGAAGTTCCCAAGCGCGTTCGAAGGTGATGGCGGTTAAATCTTGGGCCGCCTCTCTATCTCCAACCTTGTACAAGAAGAAGTTGTAGACGCGAGGCAGCTCTGCTGTATAGACCGCATCCCAATCAATCGGCTCAGCCTTGCTGTGTAGTGCCCATAGGATTTCAGATGGATTTTTCATTTCGTTAATATATTGAACTTCGAACCGGGAGTATCACATCTTAAATGGCAAAAGAGAGGCAATAGGTTGGCAGGATAATGCCCCCTGGTTTGGGAGAAAAGTGCTCCGATCTAATCGCTTTGAGACTTAATGGGTCTCGGTTACTTTGCTGATGGTGCGCGGCTGTTCGGTGTTATAGCCCTTGGCATGGGTCAGGTGACAGGCAAAGAGCTGCCCTGGCACGATGTTCACCAGGGGGGTTAGCCATTCGGGGACGCCGGCTGGCAGTTGGACAGAAGACTGCGCCAGCGCCAACAGATTTGCGTCGTCTGAGAGCGCCACCAGCTCCACGCGGTGCGTATTGCGCAGCCGCTCGAGCATCTCGAACATTGAGTTGAACACTTGCCCGTGGGGGGCAATTGCCAGCACCGGGAAGCCGCCTTCCATCATGGCGATGGGGCCATGCTGGAAATCGGCCGACGAATAGGGCTCTGCAATGACATAAGTCAGTTCCTTCAGCTTCAGGGCCCATTCAAAGGCGGTGGCATAGTTGAAGCCACGCCCCAGCACCACGCAGTGCTGCATGTAGCGGTAGCGCTGGGCCATGCGGGCAATTGTTTCATCCTGATTCATCACCTGTTCTATCCAAATGGGCACCTGCGCCAGCTCTTGCCAGCGGGCCTCGCTGCCACTGAGGGCGGTGGAGATCATGGCCAACGCCATCAACTCGCTGGTATAGGTCTTGGTGGCAGCCACGGCCCGCTCTGCCCCGGCCTGGATATCGAAGACCAGGTCGGCAGCCTGGGCCAGGGGGGAACCCGGGGCATTGGTCACTGCCAGGGTCAGGCAGCCCTGGCGTTTGCCTTCTTCCAGCACGCTGACAATATCTGGCGATTGGCCCGACTGCGAGATGCCCACCACCAATGCCCCTTTCAGGTGGGGCGGCTGTTGGTAATAGGTGAACAAGGATGGCGCAGCCAACGCTACGGGGATGCTGTTGTGGGCGCCCCATAGATAGTTGGCGTAGCGCCCGGCGTTATCAGATGTGCCGCGCGCCGCCAGGAAAGCAAACTGCACACCCTGGCGCTGGATGGCAGCCGCAATAGCCTGGGCTTGCGCTTTCTGCGCCAGCAGGCCGCGTAAACAGGTGGCTTGTTCGAAGATTTCATCGTGTAGGGTCATAGAATAGCTCCAAGGGGAGAGTTAAGCTATTATACCGCTTAGCCTGCCGCTGGAGACGATCGATCATTCAATCTGCCGATCTGGCAGGCCTGCCGGTTAATGCGTGTCGTTGGGTACCCCAGGTAGGGTGAAGTAAAAAATGCTGCCTTTTCCGGGGCTGCTCTCTACCCCTGCCTGGCCGCCCAATTTATCCATGATCCGCCGCACGATGGACAGCCCCAGGCCGTGTCCTTTGACGCGCACGTTTTTCAGGCGTTCGAAAGGAGTGAATAGACTTGCCTGCTGTTCAGGTGTCAGGCCGGGTCCATTATCCCATACCCAAAAACGGATCTGGCTGCCGGGGACACCGGATGATGGCAGGTCGAAACCCAGCTCGATGCGGGGATAAATGCCTTTTTGAGGCTGTCCCCCGTATTTGATGGCATTGCTCAAGTAATTAACCCACACTTCTTCCACCCAAGAAATATATCCCATGGCGGCAGGCCAATCTGATGGATTGACGATCTCGGCTTTGGCATCTTGGATCGTGTGCACCAGGCAGCCCAACGCCTCCGCAACCACAGGGCCCATTTGGAATACTTCTGGCTCAAATGCCTGCTCGCGCAGACCTGCGAGGACCATAAGACCTTCGATCGAGCGGTTCATCAACTCTGTCACGCGCAGGTTGGTGCGCAGCATCTCGAGTTGTTCTTCGGTGGGCATGTCGGCGTAATTGTCTACTACGATGGATGTGGAAAGGTAGATTCCCCCCAGTGGATTTTTTAAGTCGTGTGCCACGGTATGCGCAAAGGCATCCAATTCTTGGTTGCGGGCATGCAGCTCTTCTACTTGCTGTGCCAGAGCGGTGTTAGCAGTTTGAAGTTCGTGCTGTAAGCGGCACAGCGCCAGGTGGGTTTTAATGCGTGCCAGTACTTCATGCTCTTGGAAGGGTTTGGTTACGTAATCTACCCCGCCCAGCTTAAAGGCTTGCAGCTTGCTTTCTAGATCATCCAGGGCACTGATAAAAATGATGGGAATGGGGCTGCTTTTTGGATCTACCTTTAATGCTTCAGCCACCTGAAAGCCGCTGACTTCGGGCATCATGATATCTAATAAGATCAGGTCGGGCGGTGTAGAGCTGATGGCCGCCAGTGCTTCTTTGCCGCCCGGAACGAGGCGTACTTTATATCCGGCATTGCTCAAGATCTGGCCAAGCAAACGCAGATTCTCGGGGGTATCATCTACCACCAAGATAATGGGAATGGGGTCAATGGTTGTGGGCTCTGTCATTGTTGTTCCAATTCTACGGCCTCGATAAGGTTGCGGATGCGAGCATAGTCAAAATTGAACATCCACTGGTTCAGCAAGGTTGCTAACTCGGGTTGTGTGGACTCGATCTGGCTGATCAGTGTCTCGATCATTACAACATCACCATCAATGGTTGCCCGGCGCATTTGCTCTCGCCAGGCGGGATCAAGCCTCGCCATCTGCCGCGCGGTCTCAACGCTTTGCTGGGTGGAGGATTGCTTAGGTTCCACGGTTTCATATGTAAACCGTACGCCGAGGTGTTTCTCTAGGGCGCAGTAGATCTGTTGGCGCTGGAAGGGCTTGGCGATGAAATCATCGCAGCCCAGGGCCAAGGTGCGGGCACGGTCCGATTCGAATGCGCTGGCGGTTAGGGCTATGATAATGGTAGACGGCATGCCTGGTAAGGTTTTGATGCGTTGGGTGGCTTCATCACCGTTCATCACCGGCATGCGCAGATCCATAAAGATCAGGTGCGGCTGCCAGCTCTGAAATATTTCCACTGCCTCTTGCCCGTTAGCAGCAGCTTGTACCTCAAACCCAATGGATTGCAAGAGATCGATCAACAGCAGCCGGTTGGGTTTAACATCTTCTGCTACCAGCAAGCGGTAGGTGGGCTGGTTGGGTTCCAGACCAGTGACGCGGCGCAGCTTTACGCTTTCAACAATGCTTTCGATAGGGGTGACTGGGATATTGAAGGAAAAGGTGGAACCCAGACCAGGCTGACTCTGAACTGATAGATGCCCGCCCATCATTTCTACATACTGTTGGCTGATGGCTAACCCCAATCCAGTGCCCTGCTGGCTGAATTGATCTTCTGACACCTGGATAAAGGGGTGGAAGATGCGTTCTTGGTCTTCTGGCTTAATACCAATGCCGGTATCTGTAACTGCCACATGTAGGACCTTGCGACCTGACAACTGGGTTTGAACAACGTTTTCGGCAAGCTGTGGAGCAGCCGCTTCTTCACTCAGGCTGGCCCGTAGTGCAATATGCCCTCGCTCTGTAAATTTGACTGCATTGCTCAATAGATTGGTCAGCACCTGGCGCAGCTTATTTTGATCGGCGCTGATGAACTGCGGCAGGCCAGGTGTTAGTTCGACGCGCAGTGAAAGTCCTTTTTGCTGGGCGCGCAACAAGAAAACATCTTCCAATCCCAGCAGCATACGTTTTAGATCAAAGGAGTGCTCATGAACCTCCAACCGGCCCGATTCGATCTTTGAAAGCTCCAAGATATCGTTGATCAAGGCCAACAAATGTTCGCTGCTGCGGTTGATCGTTTCGATGTTGCTGTGTTGGGTAGGGTCGAGGTTAGGTGCTTGCAACATTAACTCGCTGAAGCCTATGATAGCGTTCAAGGGGGTACGCAGTTCATGGCTCATATTGGCCAAGAAGATGCTCTTGGCGCGATTGGCGGCCTCAGCAGCTTCCTTGGCTTCGCTTAGGGCGCGCGTGCGCTCGGCCACACGTTCCTCGAGACTTTGGATCAGTTCGCGCTGCTCGGCTGACATCTGATTGAAGGCCTGGGTTAAGAAGCCAATCTCATCGGGGTATTGTACGCTCACTTGTACATCGTAATCGTGAGACTGAATCTTTCGTACACCTTGTTGTAAGGCATTCAGTGGGCGCACCAGGTTGGCATATAAGAAGATGGGCGTGGCGATCAACAGCAGCAGACTGCTGCCCAGTACTAGATAAGCCAGGGGGGCCAACATCTGGTGTAGATATTGGCGGAATTCTAGTTGGTAATCTTGGATCACGCCACCTTTAAGATCATTGAATTGTACGGTGCTGTTGAAATCTACAATCTTCGGGCCGGTAGACAGCCCAGGAGGCATCACACCAATGAACCAGGGTAACTGGCCTGGGTTTTCGTTAGGCTGGTAGACGAGCGATTCGGGCAGGCCGTTATAACTGATCTCAAATATACCACTGTGGTAGAGCACTACCTGGAAGGTGTAAATGGCATTTGGATCGTGGAAAGCTGGCAAACGATACCAGGTCAGCACCAGGCGATCACTATCTTGGCGCAGGTACAAGTTGCTGTCATTGGCAGAGTTGACCAAATCCATGAACAGAGGAAAGATGGCAGGGGCCTTGCCGCCGTAGCGGTAATGGAGAAACGAATACCGTGCATTTTGCCCGAACATGATCCAACCATCCATGTTTACATACATCGTCTCATACGTCTGGCCGTATAGGGGAAACTGAAAGTTTATACCAAACCCTTCGCGGTCCCAGTCCTCAACCAAGTTCAAGTTTTGCCCCATTTGTTCGTCAAAGGCCAGGGGGATTTGTTCGATGGCGTAATTACCCTGGTCATTGGGGGTGAAACGGAAGGTTTTTCCATCAGGCAGAGATGGATGGTACTGGGCAGCGTAAATGGGTGAGATCACCCAGCCTGCCATACCCAACACGGCTAACATGAAGATCAAAGTTACGCCAGCCAGCTTGACAATGAATGATGTGGACTCTGGCAAGTAGTTCAGGTATACCACTGCAAAAGTTGCCAGGGCAGCAAGGATGCCAGCTGAGATGATGGCACTGAACAGGGTGGTGGAGATAAAGTAATAAGAGCGTAGGATATTGGCCAGGATCAGCACTACTGGGATTAGAAATACCTGAGCCAGAGCGCGGGCGGTGCGGGCTTCGTCACCCGTGGGTTGCCACAGGTGCCGCCAAAAGGGCGCCGAAGGGTTGGCCTGGTGTGAACTGCGCCATGCCTGGCGTAGGAAGATGATCGGCGCCAACACAAAGCCAACCGCCATGGGGTAATCGGCATATGGGGGCCTCCAGATCACTGATCCGGCGCTTAGCAGGGAATAACGCTCGAATGCCAAGCTGGATTCGTAAAAAACATACCCGCAGCTTAAGCCCAACACCAGCAGGGCTTCCCAGCGCCAGAGACCAGGATGTAAATTGGGGAAGCGGTATGCAAACTGCAAGAGCAAAAGCATGCCAATGGCAAGCACGATAGTCTGCAAGAAAAGCGCGTAAAAATCCTGGCCGCGCGGCAGCGAGGCCTCAAAGAAAAGTAATAGGCTGAGCAGCGAAACGGCGCCGAAGAAGCCTGCCAACAATCCCGTTTGTGCCCCGTGCGCCGTCTGGGTGGCTTTCTTGATGCGGTAAAAGAAATAGATCGTGATGGAAAGCGCCAGGATGGATTGGACGAGATAGCTGATTGACGCAGGGGTAAGATAGACCGTGAACATAGTGGGAGACGTTTATTATACCAGTTTGATGCTTGGCGCTAAAATGATCAAAGCCATCCCCAGCAGGGCATCTAGCCCTGAAGAGTTTCCCCAGCCAGCCAGGCCTTGGGCGCAGGCTTCTAGATCTGGTTCTCCGGTCACAATGCCATCGAGTGCCGCCAGCAGGCGCTCATCGGCCTGGCCCTGGGCGGCGCAAGCCAGCAAGCTGGCAGAGAGGCGGGTGGTGTGCTGCCAGGCTTGTTCGACAATGGCCTGGTTGATGGCGGGGATATCTAACCCGGTCGCCAGCACAGCCCCCCAGCGCTTGAGCGCCAACAGCAGTCCCGCCAGCATGTCATCCCCGCTGGGGGTCAACCCGATCCCGCGGCCCAGCCAGGGGCGGGCCGCCTGGACCATTGCGTTGGGCGGACCGCTTTGCAGGGCGTGTTGAAGGTCCAAGATCTGCTGCCACCCGGTTTCGTCGTCGGCTGCCACATCTCTCAGCACCAGCCGCCTGAGCAGGGGCAGGCTTGGGCTGGCTTTGGCCTTCAAGTTGGGGTGCGCTGCCAGTTGCCGCAAAGCCTGGCTGCGCTGGGCCGCGCTCAGGGCGGGTCCCTGGGGCGGATCTGCCTGCCAGGCGGGCAGGGTTTGGATCACGGCAAGCTGTTCTTTCGCTTCATATTCCCCCAAAATATTGATCGTCAGCGGGCCTCGCCAGCGCTCGGTTGATATGAAGACAACCCAGCCAGAGCTGAGGCCTAAGAAGGTACCGCGTGAGGTGACACCCAGGGTTTCGCAAGCCGGGTTTTCAGCCAGCAGGCGTTGGGCAGTGGCGCCGAAGGAATAGATCTCCATCTTGTGTGCAGGCATAGACTAAATATACCAGACCTTAGCACAGTTAACCAAAATCACCATCACAATATGACATCTACCACTTGAAGAAGGTGATAAAATTCATCATAATGCAATAACCTGTTGTATGACAATTGCTGATCTGGGCATGAATAGCCAGGCGCGGTTTGGCGCCTTGGCAGCATCAAAAAGTTCAGTTTAACCTACAATTGTCAGTAGGCTGTCTATCTAATCTGCGCACGCTGCATCCTTGCAGCGCAAACTTTGTTGTGAAAGGAGCGACGATGACGATTAATGCCCACCCAGAACTACCTGAATTTGATTATGTCCAACCGGCTACCTTGATGGAGGCCAGCCAGTTCTTGGCCCAACATGCCGGAGTAGCCCGCCCCTTGTGCGGCGGGACAGATATTTTCGTGCGCATGCGCGACGGCATCTGGCACGACCGTTACCTGGTGGATGTCAAAAAGCTGGACGGCACTGCCAACCTGGCTTGTGATGCTGCCGGTTTGACGATCGGCGCGGGCGTGAGCATGAACCGGGTGATTGCAGATGCTGCCGTACGCCAGAGCTATCCGTTGTTGGCTGAAGCCTGCTGCTCGGTGGCCTCTCACCAACTGCGCACGCGAGCCACCATCGTGGGCAACCTCTGCAATGCCTCGCCTGCTGGCGATACAATTGGCGCCTGCCTGGTCTTGGGCGGGCGCTTGCGTGTACATGGCACAGATGGTTTCCGCGAGATCCCCTTGGAAGGCTTCTTTACCGGCCCAGGGAAGAATACCTTGCGGCCTGGTGATATTGTCACTGCCATCCATTTTGAGCCGCTGCCTGCTCACAGCGCCGGAACCTACATCAAGCTGGGGCGCAATACCTGGAGCGATCTCTCGATTGTGGGGGTGACGGCTTTCGGTTATCCCGATGAAACAGCTGCTTCGGGCTATCGTTTTAAGATTGCGATGGCCTCGGTAGCCCCCACCCCGCTTTTGGCTCATAAGGCTCAAGATTTCTTGGCTGAGAACCCACCCGACCCGCAGAGCTTTGACCAGGCCGCTCGCCTGGCATCTGCGGCCTGCAGCCCCATCGACGATGTGCGTTCCAGCGCACGCTACCGCAAGTTGATGGTGTACCAATTGACCAAAAAAGCCTTGCAACAGACCTGGGAAAAGCTAACGAGGTGAGATATGGCCCTACATCATATTACCTTAACCGTGAATGGTGAATTCGAACAGGTGGACGTGCCCTCGCAGATGACCCTGCTGCAAATGCTGCGCGATAAGCTGGCCCTCACCGGCACCAAGAACGGCTGCAATGCCGGCGAGTGTGGCGCATGTACGGTGATGATAGATGGCGAAGCGGTCAACAGCTGCATGGTGCTGGCGGTGGAATGCCAGGGCGCTAATGTGGTGACGGTGGAAGGATTGGCAAAGGATGGCGTGCTTGACCCCGTACAGCAGGCCATCATTAACCACGGCGGGGTGCAGTGCGGGTTCTGTACACCGGGTATGTTGATCTCGGCCCGTGCGCTGCTGAACCGCAACCCAGAACCCAGCGAAGACGATATCCGCGCTGCTCTTGTAGGTAACCTGTGCCGCTGCACAGGTTACGTGCGTATTATTGATGCCGTCCAAGAGGCGGCAAAACGCCAGAAGGCGCTGAATTGATAAGGATGGAGGAAACCATGACTCCCAACCAACCTGCTGCTTCAGTTCCTCATCCCATTGGCGACAGCGTGACGCGCGTGGATGCCAAAGAGAAGGTTATCGGTGCGGCTCTCTTTTCTGACGATCTTCAATTTGGCCCAGGGCTGTTGTATGCGCGCATCAAACGCAGCCCTCACCCGCATGCCCTGATCAAACGTATCGATACCAGCAAGGCGCAAGCCCTGCCGGGCGTTAAAGCGGTGGTGACTGGCGAGAGTTTCCCCGGCATGACCGGCCTGTACCTGCAAGATCGCCACATCTTCTGCCGTGACCGGGTGCGTTACGTGGGCGACCCTGTGGCTGGGGTGGCGGCGGTAAGCGAGGCCATCGCCGAGCAAGCCGTTGAGCTGATTGATGTGGAATACGAACCGCTGCAGGGCGTCTTTGACCCTGAGTTTGGGGCCACTCCTGAAGCTCCGATAATCCACCCAGACCTGGGCGAGTATAAAGTACAGAACTTCATTTTTCCCCAGCCAGGTACCAATATTTCCAATCATTTCCGCATCCGCAAAGGCGACACGGATGCGGCCTGGGCGCAGTGTGCGGCCATTGTGGAGCACAGCTACCACATTCCTCACATCCAGCATGTGCCCATTGAGCCGCACATCGCCATTGCCAAGGTGGATGAGAACGGCAAGGTGACACTGTGGGGCACCTCTCAGTCGCCGTTTGCGCAGCGCAACTTGATTGCCATCGCCCTGGATATTTCGCAGTCAGATGTAGAGGTAATCGCTCCCTATGTGGGCGGCGGCTTTGGCTGCAAGGCCGGTGTGAGCATGGAAGCGCTGGCGGTGGCGATTGCTTCAAAGATCAAAGGGAAACCGGTCAAGCTGCGCCTGACGCGCGAAGAAGAGTTTTACACTGCCTTTGTGCGCCAGGGCATGGTGGCCCATTTCAAGATGGGCTGCGATGCTGAAGGTCGCCTGCTGGCGATGCAAAACCGCTTCTATTGGGATGGCGGCGCATACACCGAATACGGCGTGAACATTACGCGTGCTTCGGGCTATTCCAGCAGCGGGCCCTATGATGTCCCGAATGTTAAGACCGACAGCTTCTGCGTCTACACCAATCACCCGGTCGGCGGGCCGATGCGCGGGTTTGGCATGCCTGAGATGCACACTGGCCTGGAGCAGTGCATTGATGAGCTGGCCCTGGCTATAAAAATGGATCCGGTGCAGTTCCGCCGCATCAACTGTGTCCAGGGCGGAGACACTTTGGTCACCGGCATGACCATGCACCCTACGGGGTTATTGGAATGCCTGGATAAGACTGCTGCCGCGATTGATTGGGGCCGCAAGGCACCCCCCAGTGCGCCCAATAAACGGCGCGGCAAGGGCATTGCGGCAATGTGGAAAGCCCCGGCTATGTCGCCCAATGCCAGCTCAAGCGCCAAGGTAGCCCTGAACGAAGATGGCACGGTCACCGTGAGCGTGGGCGGGCAGGATATTGGGCAGGGTTCCTTTACGATTGCCGCCCAGATGGCGGCTGCCGCCTTGGGTGTGCCGATCGAGTGGGTGCGCGTGGCGACGCCGCTTGATACCAATTACAGCCCTTACGAGTGGCAGACTGTGGCCAGCCGCCTGACCTGGAGCATGGGTAATGCGGTTGCTGCCGCGGCGCGGGATGCCCGCCAGCAGATATTGGAGCTGGTGGCCAAGGCCTGGAATGAGAAGATCGAAGACTTGGATATTGTGGATGGCAATGTGATTTCCTATAAATCAGAAGAGACCATCTCGCTCAAGAACATCGCCATCTATGGCCTGCCCCTGCCCAACGACCAGGGCTGGATCGGTGGGCCGGTGTTGGGGCGTGGCAGCTTCATGCCCACCTACGTCACCGGCCTGGATGCCGAGACCGGCCAGGGGCCGCGGGCGGTGGTGCATTACACCACCGGCGTCCAGGCGGTTGAGGTGGAAGTAGACCTGGATACCGGCAAAGTGCAGATCTTGCGTGGGGTGGGCGCCTTTGATGTGGGCAAGGCCATCAACCCTGAGATGGTCAAGGCACAGATGGAAGGCGGCTTCGTCCAGGGCATGAGCACGGCCTTGTTTGAGAGCTTGAAGCTCAAGGAAGGTGTCTTGCAGAATCCTAGCTTTGTGGATTATCGTATTGCCACCACCAGCGATGTGCCCATGGATATCCAGTCTATCATTGTTGAGGTGCCTCAAGATGACGGGCCGTGGGGGGCGCGCGGCGTGGGCGAACATTCCATGGTGCCCACTGTAGCTGCCATCGCCAATGCCATCTACGATGCCATTGGCATCCGGGTGGGCGCGCCGCCTTACTCGGCCGAGAAAGTTTATCTGGCGATGGTGGATGCCGGGTTGGTCAAAGGAATGGAGGAATAACTGCGTTGTCTGCCTTACCTTCACCCAATATTCATACGCTGATCAAGCCCAGCCAGTATTACGACTCTGTTAACCTGATGTTGGCAGCGCGTGAACTGGCTCAATTCCCGGGTGTGCTCGATGCTGCTGTGGTAATGGGCACGGATGCGAACAAGGGCATTCTCAAAGAAGCCGGGCTGCTGACGCCCGAAGCGCAAGCCGCCACTGCCAACGATCTGATCATTGCCGTACGCGCCGCCCTGGCGGCGATTGAACCCGCCCTGGCGGAAGCTGAAAATATCTTGCAGAAGAAGCAAGTATCTACCTCGGGCAGCGCGGGGGGCGAATTTCGCCCCAAGACTTTGCGCTCTGCCATCAAAAGCCGCCCAGAAGCAAACCTGGCGGTGATCTCGGTGGCTGGGCGCTATGCCACCGAAGAGGCCTGGCAAGCACTTTACCAGGGCCTGCACGTGCTGCTCTTCAGCGATAATGTCTCCCTGGCAGATGAGATTGCCCTGAAAAAATATGCCGTGGAGCATGGGCTGCTGTTGATGGGGCCTGGCGCGGGCACGGCCATTTTGAATGGCGCCGCGCTGGGCTTTGCCAACGTAGTGCCGCCTGGCCCGGTGGGCCTGGTTTCGGCGGCTGGCACTGGCTTGCAAGAGGTCAGCACCCTGCTGGCCAAGAATGGGGTGGGGCTCAGCCAGGGAATTGGCACGGGCGGCCGGGATCTCAAGGAAGAAGTGGGCGGGCTGATGATGTTGGCCGGCCTGAAGGCCCTCCAGCAAGACCCCGCCACGCAGGTGATCGTCCTGGTCAGTAAGCCGCCTGCTGAGGCGGTGGCGCAAAAAGTGCTTGCCCAGGCTGCCAGCAGTGCCAAGCCCACCATCGTTTGCCTCTTGGGGGCACAGGCTGCCCCTGAGCTAGGCGGTTCTCTGCGCCTGGCGCGCACGCTGGAAGAAGCCGCCATCTTGGGCGCAGAAGCAGCCGGCTCAAAGAATATCCCGTCCACCTCCCCTGGCCTGGCGGCGGTTTGGCCGGCCCAGGTGCTTGGCTCTGGACGCCTGCGACCAGCCCAGCGCTACATCCGCGGCTTGTTCTCTGGCGGTACGCTGTGCTACGAGGCCCAGGTCATCTGGCGCGATCTGCTCTCAGAGACCGTGTCTTCGAATGCGCCGCTGCGCAAAGAAGACCAGATGCCCGATTCTACCCACAGCCAGGGGCACTGCGCTGTGGACCTGGGAGAAGAAGAATTCACCGTGGGGCGCCCGCACCCCATGATCGACAACGATCTTCGCATTCGCCGCATGATGCAAGAGGCGCGCGACCCCGAAACAGCCGTCATCATGCTGGATGTGGTGCTCGGTTACGGTGCGCATCCCGACCCGGCTGCTGAGCTGGGCCCGGCGGTGCAAAGAGCGCTGACCCTGGCGGGTGAGGTGTGCGGCAGCCAGCCGCTGGTGATTGCCTCGGTCACTGGCACCGAGCAAGACCCCCAGCGCTTGAGCCGCCAGGTACAACAACTTGAGCAGGCGGGTGTGATTGTGTGCGACAGCAATGCCGAAGCGGCTCGCCTGGCAGCCAGGATCGTAAAGGAGACGGATGCAGGCATCCGTGAACAACAATGAGCCAACAGATCAATGACCTGTTTGGAAAACCGATCAGTGTGATCAACGTGGGCCTGGGCAGCATGGCCGATGCCGTGCAAGCCCAGGGCTTGCCTGTGTTGGACGTGGACTGGCGTCCGCCGATGGACAACGTCCCCATCCTGCGCTTCACGACCTCAGGCATCAGTATCGATGCCGCCAACGCCGAGACCTGCCAGCGCATCAAGCAGGGCCGTCCGGTGTTGGTGGGCATGGGCATTGCGCGAGATTTGCTGGGCATGCACTCGCACCTGATCTTGCATGCCGGCCCGCCCGTCACCTGGGAGCGCATGTGCGGCCCCCAGCGCGGTGCGGTGATCGGTGCGCTGATCTATGAGGGGTTGGCCCGAGATGAAACCCAGGCTGCCCAGTTGGCGGCCTCAGGTGAGATCGAGTTTTCGCCCTGCCACCACCATCACTCGGTGGGCCCTATGGCGGGCGTGGTTTCTCCTTCGATGCCGCTTTTTATCCTGGAGAACAAGACCTATGGCAACCGGGCTTACTGCACCCAGAATGAAGGGCTGGGCAAGGTGCTGCGTTATGGCGGCCTGGGACCTGAGGTCTATACCCGCTTGAAGTGGATGGAGACCGACCTTTACCCAGCCCTCGACCGTGCACTACAGACCCTGCCCGATGGCATTGATATCCGCAGCCTGATCGCCCAGGCCATGCACATGGGCGATGAGTGTCACAACCGCAACCGGGCTGCCACCTCACTCTTCCTGCGCGCCATTGCCCCGGCCCTGGCGCGCACCAGCCGCGATAACGAGACCCTGGCGCGGGTGATCGAGTTCATCGACCGCAACGACCATTTCTTCCTCAACTTGAGCATGCCGGCTGGCAAAGCCATGCTTGAGCCAGCCGAGGGCATTCCGGGCAGCAGCATCGTCACCGTGATGGCCCGCAACGGCACCGATTTTGGCATCCGTCTCTCGAGCATGCCAGAGCGCTGGTTCACCGCCCCCGCCGGACAGGTGAAGGGCCTGTACTTTCCTCAATTCTCTGAGGAAGACGCCAATCCGGATATTGGCGACAGCACCATCACCGAAACAGCCGGCTATGGCGGCATGGCTATGGCGGCGGCGCCTGCCATTACCAAGTTCGTGGGCGGCACCCCTCAGACAGCCCTGCAAGCCACCCTTGAAATGTATGAAGTCACAGCCGATGAGCACGATCAGTTCACCATCCCGGCCCTCAACTTCCGTGGCACACCGCTGGGGATTGATGTGCGCAAGGTGATGGAAACGGGTATCTTGCCTCAGATCAATACCGGCATTGCTCACAAAGACCCCGGTGTGGGCATGGTGGGCGCTGGCATCCTGCGCGCTCCCGAGAAGTGCTTCCGGGATGCGTTCGAGGCTTTGAAGAGTATTTGATACGAAGATGTGTTTAAATGGTTTTTCTTTGCGCCTTTGCGTTGAGTTGTTGATTGCTTACAAATCCTTAACTATTCTTTCAGGAGACCCTACCTATGAAATTCATTGATATGACCATCCCCCTTGGCATTGCCACCCCGGCCTGGCCGACCTATGAACCACTGCAGGTAAAATACTTCAAGCGCCTGGCGCCCAATGGCGCCAACGGCCAGGTAGTGACCCACTCAAACCACCTGGGCACCCACCTGGACGGTGAGATCCACTTCCACACTGCTGGCAAAGACATTGCTGCCCTGCAGATGGATTACCTGGTCCACGATGCAGCCGTGGTTGACTTAAGCGATGTGTGCGGCGACTACGATATCTACACCAGCAAGATGGTGGAAGAACGCGTGGAAGTGCGCGAAGGCGATATCCTCATCATCCACACCGGTTACCATCACTATGGCTGGGATATGCCCACCGCTGATGAAGTGCGCTACATGGTGAAGCACCCCGGCCCCGATCGCGAGTTTGCCGAGTGGGCCAAGGCCAAGAAGCTGCGCTGGATCGGTGTGGACTGCGGCAGTGCTGACCACCCCATGAATACCATCATCCGCGATTGGATGCCGCGCCAGGCTCGCCAGGCTGACAAGGTCTTTAAAAAGAAGTTCGGCATGCCGCTGGTTGAATATTTCGATGACACCAAATACCAGTTGATGCATCTTGAGATGTTCCCCTACGGCATCATTCATGCAGAGTGCCTGGGCGGCGAGATTGACCTGCTGCTCAACCGCCGCGTGCCGGTGGGCTTCTTCCCCTGGCGCTTTGTGGATGGCGAATCGAGCATTGGGCGCTGCGTGGCCATGGTGGAAGATGACGAATATGAGATCTTGATGGCCAGGAAGGAAACCCTGCCCAAGACCAAGTTTGGCGATGCGTACGTCCCCCAGCATGCCGAGAGCATTGAGGCCCTGACCAAGCAGAATCTGAGCTGATCGCTTTCATCAGCATCGAATACCCGAAAACGAGTTGAGGCAGTGCCAGGGCACCGCAGCAACTCGTTTTTGGCATTTAAGGTACCAGGGCAGCCAAGACCTTGCGCACCGATTTGAATGTGAGCGCCTGGCGCAAGATGAACTGGTAAGAACGCCGTCCCGACACGGCGTCGAAAAGGGCTTGCTGCAGGCGGGCATCTTGTTCAGCCGCCCGCAAGATGACATCCATGAACCCGATGCGCGCCGCGGTAATGGTGAAGTAGCGCATGGCTTTGCCAAAAGGCAGGTCGCTGATAATATCTTGGTTGGCGGCCTGGTAGGCCTTAAACGCATCGCCTGAAATGCCCTCTTTCAGGATCACCTGGGCCGCGCGCAGGCCTGTTTGGATGGCAGATGTCACGCCCTTGCCTTTGAACGCCCGCACCAGCCCGGCCGCATCTCCTATCATGACATACCGGTCGCCCCAAAATTTATGCGCCAGCCCGCAAGGAAAGCGGCCCTTGAAATAACGCAGGTCTTTTGGCTTAATGCGCCCGGCGTTTTCCAGGTTCGGGAGGGCGCTGCGCACCTCGTTCATGCGGATGAAATCATCCATCACGTGGATGTTCAGCGCGGCCCCGGCAATGTTGATGGTGAGGTGATCTGTTTTGGGGGTGATGCCGCCGAATTCGATCAGCGGGTTGGGGGGCAAAAATGCATGCACGCGCTGGCCAAAGTTTTGCATGCCTGGCTCACCGGGGTGGTATTTGGTGACGATAGAGTATAAGGCTGCCGGCGGGCGGTAGCCAACTGCCAGCCCAAAGACCGTCTCGGCGCCCTCATCGGAGCCAAAAGCGCCGATTACCAGGTCGGCGCGCAGGGGGGCACTGTTGGTGTAGATGATCACCTGGTCGGCATGGAATTCAACATCGGTGACGCGGGCGGTGACGATTTCTACCCCCCTCTGGCGAGCGGCTTCTACCATATAGGCGTCGAACTGCACGCGGCGCAGGGCAATGGATGGTTCGGCTTCAGGCTCGCCATCCAGGATGATCTGCCGCCGGCCTGTGTGCAAAACGTAACCGGTGATCAGGGTGTGGTTCAGGTGCCTGGGAAAGGGGATGCCCAGGTCGCGTTCGATCATGTCGGCGATGGGCGGCGAGAGCACGCCCACGCACAGGTTGTGGAACTGCTCGCCGGCGAACTGCTTTTCTTCCACGATCACCACGTGAATTTGCCGCCCCATTTCGCTGGCTAACTGCTTGATGGCGATGGCCGCGGCGGTACCGGCCGGGCCTCCCCCAATGATCACTACCCTGGCGCCATCCTGTAATGGGCCCAATCCGACCTCTCTCATTTTCGCCTCCTGCCTAGCGCGCCCCGGATCATACGCGAGATAGCCTGCCGGCTGATTAACAGCTTGAATATCTGCCGGTAGGATTCGTCGCCTGTAAAGAGCCCCCATAAGGCATAACGGTGGATCTGCTGTTGCAACGGCAGTTGTTCTTCTTGCATAAGAGCATGCAGCCAGGCGTCAACTAAGAAAGGTGAGCGACGGTAAAGCGGCAGCAGCCAGAACAGCAGCCGCCCAAAGCGATTATCATGGGCAATCTGGCGGCAGGTGGGTGCGTACCCGGCGGCAAAGGCTTGCCGGCTGATGCCCAGTTGGATGGCGGTGCGAGCAGCACTCTCAGCCGTCAGAAAAGCTGAGCCCAGCCCATCTTTATACAACCGGCTGACAGCGCTGTCTCCCACTGCTACCATCCGATTCGCATAGTAGCCCGTGGCTGCCGAGATTGCCACGCGCGGCCTGCATCCGCACAGAGAAGGTGTGTCGTGAGAAATTCCCAGCCGCGCCCCGTGCGCATCCAGGAAAATCTTGACGGCATTGGGCGGCAGGCCATGCCCCAGCAAGGAGAGGTTGGCATACCACTTTTTGGGAACCAGGCCGCCAAAGAGCAGCCCCTGGGGCGGCTCAAAGAAGATGTGTACTTCATTGTTTGAGAGATTGTCGGGTAATGGGATCTCGTCTTGCGCCATCACCTCGCTGCGGGGCGGGCGATACCCCCAGGCGGGGGCCAGTGGAACCTGGCTGTTGATGCCTGTGGCAATCACCACCAGGTCAGCTTCCAGTTCCCGGTCTTTCAGCACAATGCTTGGACGCGCCCCAGCTTTGACCTGGTGTACGCGCTGGCGGTGCAGTGAGGCGCCGCGTGCCTGGGCTTGTTCTAATAGCCAGGCGTCGAACGATAGCGGCGCATCTTGCAGCCCCACCCGCGGCCCGCTGCCCCGGCACACGCTGAGGATCGGGCGGTGCGGGGAAGGACTGTGGGTGACCAACTCTTTTCCTTCCAGGTGCAAGATATAGGTATCCAGGCGTGCCAGGATCAATGCCTCCGGCAGGTCCAGGCCAAGTTTGCGTAAATTAGCAGTGAGGTGTGATGAAAGGATCCCGGCGCACTTGTTACACCCCTCAGGGCCGGGTTGTTGAAAATTGCGTCCCTCAAAGATGTCAATCTTGAGCTGCAAGCCAGCATGGGCGGCAAAGCGTAATAAGTGTAAGGCAGTGAAGCTGCCTGCTGGCCCGCCCCCAACAATGATGATCCGATTATTGTTGGCAAGCCGCATGATGTTTACCCGATTGTGGAATGCTCCTACGTGTTTATGATTTACCGGCTTCCGTGTTGCGAGTGTTGGGGGGGAAGCGATAACTTTTTGCCAGGCCGCCGCTGGCGGTCTCTCGATATAGGCTGGGGAGATCGTGGCCGGTTTGCTTCATCACCGTCACTACCTCGTCAAACGAGACGCGGTGGCTGCCATCGGTAGAGCAGGCGTAGCGTGTGCAGCTCAAGGCCCGCGCCGCAGCAAATACGTTGCGCTCGATGCACGGGATCTGCACCAGCCCATTGACCGGGTCACAGGTCAGGCCCAGGTGGTGCTCCAGGCCCATCTCAGCGGCGTATTCGATCTGGCGCGGCGTGCCGCCCATCAGTTGGGCGGCGGCCCCGGCTGCCATGGCGCAGGCCACCCCCACCTCGCCCTGGCAGCCCACCTCAGCCCCCGAAATAGACGCATTGTGTTTGACCAGGGCCCCAATCAGCCCGGCGGTTGCCAGGGCGCGCCAGATGGAGCGTGTGCTGCAGCGAATGTTTTCTTGCACATAGCGCAGCACCGCCGGCACAATGCCGCAAGAACCGCAAGTGGGCGCCGTGACCACGATGCCACCGGATGCGTTCTCTTCGGCGGTTGCCAGGGCATAGGCTGGCAGCAGCCCTTCGTTGAGGAAATTTTGCCCGCTGACTGAAGCCTGACGGTAAAATACCCAGGCCTTACGCGCCAGCCCCAATCCACCGGGCAACACGCCCTCGGCTTGCAAGCCGCGCTCGATGGCGGCTTGCATCCGTTCCCAAACCTCGCTCAAGAAATCCCAGATCTCGCTGCCCTCATTGTCTTCAACAAACTCCCACATCCCCTGCCCGCTGTGGGCGCAGTGCTTGAGGATGTCGGTCATGGTGCTCAACGGATAAACGGACTGAGATTGAGGCAGCCAACCAGTGGGGCTGAGCTCGCTCAGCGCGCCGCCGCCCACGCTGTACACTTCCCATTCCCCTGCCACCTGCCCTTCGGCACCCAGGGCCTGCAAAAGCATGCCGTTGGGGTGGAAGTCTGGAATGTGCTCCGGCTGCCAGTTGATGCTGACCTCCAGCGGCTCCAGGCTGTGCTGGATTGCCAGGTCGGTCAGGTGGCCGCGCCCGGTGGCAGCCAGGCTGCCGTACAAGGTTACGCGAAAAGCCTGTGCCTGCGGGTGGTGCTGGCGGAAGATGGTGGCGGCCTTGGCTGGCCCCATGGTATGGCTGCTGGAAGGCCCGCGCCCAATGCGAAAGATCTCTCGGATAGACTGCATGGTATATATTGTATCCGAAAAAAGGGACCAGGTGGGTGTAACGCCTCAATTCATACCCTTTTTTGAATATTTCTGGATTCACTCTGTTATAATTACGCCAGGGAAAACCCAGGATGAGTGATAAACCTGATGATGAGCTTCAGCAAATTGTGCAGCGTGTGGTCGCCCAGTTGATGGGGGCCTCTAAACCAGCCGCCTTGCCGCCGGTCAAGTCAGAACTGGTTTCGCCGCCGCCTGTGGCTGATGTGAAACCGGCCGCCGGAAAAGTTGTGGCCCTGGGCGCCGATCACGGCGGCTATGAGTTGAAAGAGCTGCTGAAGAAAGATGTTGCGGCCCTGGGCTATGAAGTGCTGGACCTGGGCACAAACTCCAAAGAAGCCGTAGATTATCCCGATTTTGCCCATGATGTGGCTCGAGCAGTCAGCGATGGCCGTGCCTGGCGTGGCATCATCATTGACGGCGCTGGGATTGGCAGCTGTATTGTGGCCAATAAAGTGCCGGGGGTGCGGGCTGGCATGGCTTACGATTATGCTTCGGCAGTGAACAGCCGTGAGCACAATGACACCAATGTGCTCACCCTGGGGGCCGGGTTGATTGGTACTAATCTTGCTAAGCAGATCGTCACCGTGTGGCTTGCCACGCCTTTTGGCGGCGGGCGCCACGAGCGCCGTGTGCTGAAGATCATTGCGATTGAAAAACTATATACCAAATGGGTCCACCTGATGGATCGCTAACCGAGGCTGTCTATGTATCCAGACCGAAAAACCGTTGAGCAGCTTGTTGAGATCATTACCCGCGAGGTGCTGGTTGCCATGGCGGAAAAGCAGCAACATGCAAGCGCCGAAGGCGAACAATGTGTCTACAATTGCGCCGACGGCCTGTGTGTGCATACCTGCTTTGATAAAGCAGGCCAGGTGGTGGACGCGGGGGCCGAACGCCTGACTTCTACGATCGGCATGATCCCGCAGGATGTCAACCTGGCGAAGATGATTGACCATACCCTGCTCAAGCCCGATGCCACCCCCGACCAGATTGCCCAGCTTTGTTTTGAGGCCCGCAAATACCAGTTTGCATCGGTATGTGTCAATCCGGCCTGGGTCAAGCTGTGCGCCCAGTTGTTGGAAGGCTCTCCGGTCAAGGTTTGCACGGTGATTGGCTTTCCGCTTGGCGCAACTGCCAGTGAGGTCAAGGCTTTTGAGACCACCAATGCCATTGACCAGGGCGCTACCGAGATCGACATGGTGATCAACATCGGCGCCCTCAAAGCGCGTGAGCTGGATCTGGTGGCAAAGGATATTCGTGGCGTGGTCAATGCAGCCCATTCCCGCGGCATGATCGTTAAGGTCATCCTTGAAACCACCTTGCTGAGCGATGAAGAGAAGACCATTGCCTGCCTGCTCTCGAAAGAGGCCGGGGCAGATTTTGTTAAAACATCCACCGGCTTTTCTGGCGGCGGGGCCACCGTGCACGATGTGGCCCTGATGCGCCAGGCTGTTGGACCTGAGATGGGCGTGAAGGCCTCCGGCGGCGTGCGTACCTATGAAGACGCTGAGAACATGATCAAGGCTGGCGCCACCCGCATTGGGGCCAGCGCAGGGGTCAAGATCTTGCAAGGGCCCAGCGCTGCCAATCCAGATGCGCCTGCCAGCCCCGCGCCTGCCCCAGCCAAGAGTTATTGATCGTTGAGGTTGCATTAGGAGATGCCCTATGCTGATCGCCAGGGTAATTGGAACGACCGTATCAACCATTAAAGACCCCAAGCTCACTGGCCAAAAGCTGCTCATCTTGCGTCAGACCGATGAGTGCGGCGAGCCGTTTGGGAAGCCTTACGTGGCAATCGATACCGTGGATGCCGGCGTGGGTGACCTGGTGTTGACTGCCTCGGGCTCTTCGGCCCGCCAGACGGTGCAGACCAAAGACACCCCCGTGGATGCGGTGATCATGTCGGTGATCGATTCGCTGCAAGTGGATGGCGAAGTTGTCTTTCGTAAGTCTGCCTAAGATGCCTTATGGCCCTAGATAAAGATCTTGCTTCTATTCAAGAGGCGCGTGAGCTGGTCACCAAAGCGCACGAAGCCTGGAAAAGTTGGAGTCACGCCTCGCAGGCTGATGTAGATAGGGTCTGCGCGGCCATGGCAGATGCTGGTTACCAGGCGGCTGAGCGCGTGGGACGCCTGGCACAAGAAGAAACTGGTTTTGGCGTGGCGGCGCATAAGAAGCTCAAGAACGAATTCGGCAGCCGCGTGGTATGGGAAAGCATCCGCGGCTTAAAGACCGTGGGCGTGATGCGCCACGACCCCGACCGCCGCCTATATGAGATTGCCTGGCCCATGGGGGTGGTGGTGGCGCTGGTACCCTCCACCAACCCTACTTCCACGGCGTTCTTCAAGGCATTGATCGCCGTCAAGGCGCGCAATGCGATCGTCTTTGCCCCCCACCCCTCGGCGGCGCGCTGCACTTACGAGGCTGTGCAAGCCATGGCTGTGGCGGCTGAGAATGCCGGGGCGCCCAAGGGCCTGATTGGCGCTATGCAGCAGATTGCCCTGCCCGGCACGCAAGAGTTGATGTCGCACCGCCTGACGGCGCTCATCCTGGCGACGGGCGGCACGCCCATGGTGCGGGCGGCGCATTCCACTGGCAAGCCAGCCTATGGCGTTGGCCCTGGCAATGTGCCGGTGTATGTAGACCGCAGTGCAGATATTGAAAAGGCGGCGCGTTACATCGTGGCCTCCAAGGCTTTTGATTATTCCACCATCTGCGCCTCTGAGCAGGCTGTGGTTGCCGACCGGCCAATTGCTGCACGCCTGGCGGAGCTGATGCAAGCCGAAGGCGCATACTTTACCAACCAGCCAGAGACCGAGGCCCTGCGGCGCACGGTTTTCCACCCCGATGGCAGCATGAACACTGCTGTGGTGGCCAAGTCGGCAGCCTATGTTGCTGGCTATGCCGGTTTTGAAGTCCCTGCCGGGACGCGCATCCTGGTGACGCGGCTCTCGAAGGTGGGCAAGCAAGAACCCCTCTCGCACGAGAAGCTGACCACCGTTTTGGGCTGGTATGAGGCTGATGGTTGGGAGCATGGCTGTGAGACCTCGCTGGCTCTGATTGATGCCGGCGGGCGCGGCCACACCCAGATCATTTACGCCACCGACGAGCGTGTGGTGATGGCTTTTGGCCTGGAAAAGCCTGTTTTTCGCATCCTGGTCAACTGCATGGGCACCCTGGGCGCCATTGGCATGACTACTGGCCTGATGCCTTCTCTGACCCTGGGCTCGGGCGGTGTGGGCGGCTCGATCACCGGCGATAACGTGACCGCCTACCATTTGATCAATACCAAGCGGCTGGCTTACGAGATGATCCCCCCGCCGCTGGAAGCTTTGCAAGCCGGGCCAGCTCCATCTGGGCCAACGCCCGATGAGATTGAGCGGGTTGTCCGGCAGATTGTTAATGAAATCCTGGAAAGTAAACGAACCAGTTTGTAACCAACGAATAAGAATAAAAGGAAGGAAGGAAAAAGAAAATGGCTCTGGATACTGCTTTAATTGCTCTGGGATTGGTAGAAACGCGCGGCCTGGTGGGCGCCATTGAGGCAGCCGATGCAATGGTCAAGGCTGCCAATGTGGTGTTGATTGGTTCTGAATACGTTGGCGGCGGTTATGTCACCGTGATGGTGCGCGGCGACGTGGGCGCGGTCAAAGCTGCCACTGATGCCGGTGCGGCCGCGGCCAAGCGGGTTGGCGAAGTGGTTTCGGTACATGTCATCCCCCGCCCGCATGCTGATGTGGAGATGATCTTGCCGAAGAACTCTAAGGGCACCATTGGCGGGAGAAGCGCCGCGGCGAAGTAAGCCCTGATGATGCCTCTGGATACCGCCCAGCGAGACCTTGCTCGCTACCTTGACCAGGCCCAGGCGGTGATCTTGCCCCGCCGGTATTCCGAACAGGCCCTGCCGGCGAATTTGCCCCCTGACTTGAAGCTGAGGGTGGGGGTCGATTTGGGGACGGCTTACCTGGTACTGGTGGTCACCGACGAGACCGGCGAACCCCTGGCTGGTGAATGGCAGTTTGCCCAGGTGGTACGCGATGGCCTGGTGGTGGATTATGTGGGCGCGGCTGACCTGCTGCGCGGCATGAAAGAACGGGTTGAGCAGCGCATTGGACGCCAACTGACCCATGCTGCCAGCGGTTATCCCCCTGGTGTACCCCAGGTTGAGGTGCGGTCCACGGCTCACGTAGTAGAAGCTGCCGGGTTGATCTGCACTGGCCTTTTGGACGAACCCAGCGCCGCCAACAATGTGCTCCAACTGCGTGAGGGCGCCATTGTGGATGTGGGCGGCGGTACCACTGGGGTGGCTGTGCTGCAAGATGGGCAGGTGGTCTACACTGCCGACGAAGCCACCGGAGGCACGCACTTTTCTCTGGTGGTTGCTGGCTCGCTGGGGATCAACTTTGAAGAAGCTGAAGCCTTGAAGATTGACCCGCAGGAACAGCCTCGTTTGTTCCCCTTGGTGCGCCCGGTGATGGAGAAGGTTGCCAGCATCACCCAACGCCACATCCTTAACCGGAATGTGAAACAGATCAGCATGGTGGGGGGCAGCTCGGCCTTCATGCGCATGGCGGAAGTAGTCCAAGAGTATATTGGGGTGCCCACGCAGGTGGTCAGCCACCCGCTTTTCGTTACCCCCCTGGGGTTGGCCCTACATGACCCGCCCCAATAGGTTTGATATAGGGAGAAGATTATGAGCGATGCATTTTCACTGCGCTGTTATTGCTACTTAGACCGCATGCAGCCCCAATATGCGGCCTTTGTGGGCACCGTCACCCAGGGTGACCTGCCCACCGAGGGCATGGCAGCTTTGTATGTCGAAATGGCCCCCGGCAACGAGGTCTTCCGTATGGTGGATATTGCCGTAAAAGCCACCGAAGCCCGCCCTGGCGCACAGATCGTGGAGCGCGAATTTGGCATGTTCGAAGTTCATTCGCACAGCCAGGCGGCGGTGTTGGAGGCTGGCGATGTGGTGCTGAAGCGGCTTGGGCTGAAGGTCGAAGATCGCATCCGGCCCCAGGTGGTCTCCACCCAGGTCATCACGCGCATCGACCCTTACCAGTCTCAACTGCTGAACCGCTTCCGCCGCGGCAGTATGCTCGTCCCCGGGCAGACCCTGCTGGTGTTGGAGTGCGCTCCGGCGGCTTACATTAATTATGCCTGCAACGAAGCCGAGAAGAAGGCCAGCATCAGCATCATCCACGTCTCTTCGGTAGGCCGCTTTGGCCGCATGTGGTTGGGCGGAACTGAAGCCGAGATCATGACCGCCAGGGATGCAGCCATCCGGGCGCTGGAAGGGCTGCCGGGCCGCAAGGAGTAAGCAATGGCCAAAGTTTTTTATACCGAGATTGATATCCAAGACATGGTGGCGCGCGGCGTGTTGTCGTTGGAAGTCAACGACAACGTGGTGTTGACCGACCTGGCTTATGAGAAGGCCCAACGTCTGGGCTTAAAGTTGGTGCGGGATGAACCCCAAAACCCGCCTGCTGCCCCGGTGCGCCCGTATATTTTGCAGCCTTCTCTCCTGAGCCAGCCGGCCCCGGCCGCGCCTGCCTCTGCCAGCCCAGACCTGGCCCAGCGCATCCGTAGCGCGGTGCAAGAGCGCATGGGCAGCCAGGTGGACCCGGCCTTGCTCGATACCATCATCCAGCGCGTGCTGACCAGCACGGGGGTCAAGTAAGCGCCATGTTACTGGGCAGGGTGCGCGGCACGGCTGTTTGCACGCTCAAATACCCTGGTACCGAGGGGCTGAAGCTGCTGATCGTCCAGCCGCTTAATAAGAAGCTGGAGCCGGTGGGCAAGCTGCAGGTGGCGGCAGACGTGGTGCAGGCGGGGGTGGGCGACCTGTGCCTGATGGTGCGTTCGCGTGAGGCGGCCCTGGCGATGCCGGATGTGAAGTTCGTGCCCATTGACCTGGCCCTGGTGGGTATTGTGGACGAGTTAGATGTCAGGCCGGAGGAAGACTTCGACTTGCGCATGAAGCCGGGCTGGAACGCCTACACTTAAGAGACAAGATGATCCTGGGAAAAGTTGTCGGAACCGTGGTGACCACCATCAGCCACCGGGATTATAAGAACCGGAAGCTTTTGGTTGTACAGCCTCTGGGGCTGCTGGACGATGCCCCAGGCGAAGAGTTCATTGCCATTGATAATACCCAAGCTGGTATCGGCGATACCGTGCTGGTAAACCGCGAAGGCGGCGGGGCGCGCCAGGTGCTGCGCAACCCCGATGCCTGCATTATCTCGGTGATTGTGGGGATTGTCGACTCGGTTTATATCGAATAAGTGTTCCTAAATTGCGGGCGGGGCGGGGCATAAGCCCCGCCCCGCCCGTTTAACTAGGGCGAAACCAGCAGGATGGCCGCTTCGTTAGAACCCAGTGTGACCTGGGTCACGGCTGTGTATGCCACGCTCCACGCGGCTGGGATGACCCCATCTTCTGGCATTGTCCCGCCGCTGGAGGGGGCTGCCAGGTAGTAGGTGCTGCCCAGGTTGATGGTTTGTGCGCTGGTGGTGGGGTTGACCAGCACCAGGCCGTTGGAGTAGGTGCGGGCGTAGACGCCCCAACCGGCATTCCATAGATCATCTACCGCCGCGGGCATGCTGCTAGGATGGCCGATGGGAATGGTGTATTCGGGGAACCATTCGGGTTGCATGCTGTATTCCAGGTTGATGTAGGTGTGGTGGCCCTTGATGAGCAGGTAATTGGCCAGGATGAAGGTGCGGTCCTCTGCATCGCCGGCATCCACGTACTGCTGTGCCAGGATGGCCTTGTCTTTGCTTACCAAAGCCAGGATCTTGTTCATCTGGAAGCGCCAATCGGCCAGGTCGAAGAAATTGCCCCCGCCCCATTGACTGAAGCCCTCGATCATCACGCCGTCGGCGATGGAATAATCGGTGGTCTCGCGAAAAGTGACCAACATGCCGGCATTGGGGATGAAGTGGTAAGGGGCCAGCGTGCCGGATTGGGCGAAGCGCATGAAATCTTCCAGCCGGCTGGTCCAGGTGGCCTCGAAGCTGGCGTCAACCTGGGGCAGGTCGGGGTCAAAATGGTCATGGCCCAGGTAATTGGGCACTGAAAAGCTGTCGGCAAAGAGGCCGTCGGCGTCGTTGGCTTCAAGCTGGCGTAAAACCTCGCCGCTCCAGTAGCTGCGCCAGCCGGCATCGCTTGGGTTCATCAGATACCAGCCCCAGTCACAGTTGATGGTGCGAGCTCCGCTGTTTTCGGGCCAATGGTAGAACCAGTTTTCCGCCACGGTCCCATCGCCAGGCCATTCTTGCACCCACTCATCCCCCTCTACGATGGCTAACCAATCGCCGGTGAAATTGCAGCTATCCCAGCCGTCAGTGGATTGGTAGCCCAGCCCCATGCCCAGGCGGTAGTTTACGATCACAAAAGCCGGGTTAACCGCGCGCAAGGCATCGGCATCGCGGCGGGTCATCTTCTGGGTGCCATCGTAATGGGTGGCCGAAAACTCGATCCAGGCGCGGTTGTTGTAGAGCCATAGTTGATCGTTGAAAACGTGAATACCTTCCCAGGTGTTGGGCAAGGGGCGCACTGCCGCCTGAGCAGTGTTCTTCAAGATGACAGGCAAGTGGAAGCGGTGTATCATCGTTCCGTCCGGTGTGGCTGGTGGAGATGGGTCATCTTGAGGGGCCAGGACGGGGGAGGCCGAGGCATTGAATATCCAGAAGGCACAGCCAATGACAATTAACAGCATAAAGAGGACAATTCGATCTGAGCGATGCATAAAGGCCTCCGTCCGTGTGCCTGCACACGGCGCCTGGTATTCGTGGTAAGTGGGTTTGCAAGCCTATTGTATAAGGAATCCTTAAAAGAATAAAGAGCAGAATCGTCTCTGCTCTTTATTCTTTTAAGGCGTGTTACCCGGCGTCTAATTCACAAACGCGCCGGAAGTGGTAGCCGTAAATTGCCAGGGTGATGGCATTGGGGAAAAGGCGGGGCTTGTGGGACAGCACCCACAACCATAGCTTCCAGTATTGAAAACGTTCGGCGCCTTTGATGCCCAGGTGGTAAATGGACAACCAGAGGGCTGCCAGGTGATCGGCGTTCAGGGGCACGTGGATGCGGGGCACGCGGTACTCTTTCAAAAAGGTGATCACGCGCTCGTAATACAGCTTGGGCGAGTAGATCTGGTGCAGCATCTGCTGATAGCCTTCCAGTAGGGTATCAAAGCCCATCTTGGGCACCATATTGGTCGAGCCATCCACGTTGTCGCCAGACATTTCGGTCAACAGGCGCTCTTCAGACTGCATGCGGGTGTACAGACGCGTGCCCAGGGGGGCTTGCAGCAGGCCCACCATGGCCGCCGCGATGCCGCTCTTTTGGATGAAGTCGATCTGCTGTTGGAAGATGTTGGGCGTGTCGTTATCAAAGCCAACGATGAAGCCGCCCTGCACCTGCAAGCCGGTGCGCTGAATGCTTTTGACCGTTTCCACCAGGTCACGGTGCTTGTTTTGTGTTTTGTTGCACTCGGTTAGGCTGTTTTCGTTGGGTGTCTCGATGCCAATGAAGACGGTGGTGAAGCCTGCCGCCACCATCAGCTCCATCAACTCTGCATCATCTGCCAGGTTGATCGAGACCTCAGTGCTGAAGGGCATGCCGGTTTTGCCTGCCCGCCACTGGATCAGGGCGGGCAGTACATCCTGCTTAAGCAGCTTCTTGTTGCCGATGAAGTTATCATCAACAAAGAATATCCCATCTCGCCAGCCCAGGCTATACAGGTAATCCAGCTCGGCAAGCAGTTGGGTGCTGCTTTTGATGCGTGGTTTGCGCCCGAACAGGACCGTGATATTGCAGAATTCACAGTCGAATGGGCAGCCGCGCGAAAACTGGATATCCATGGTGGCGTAATGCTTGAAATTTGCTAGTTCCCAGCGTGGGATGGGTGTGTGATCCAGCTCGGGGAACTCAGACGTGGCATAAACGCGCTGGGGAGTGCCTGCTTCTAGATCAGCCAGAAACTTCGGCAAGGTAATCTCGGCCTCATTCAGGATGAAGTGATCTACCTTTGGGAAGGACTCGTATTCACCGGTGAAGAGCGGCCCACCGGCGATGATCTTCACCCCGGCCTGGGCACAGGTCTCGATCACTTTGGCGGCTGAGCTGCGCTGTACCACCATGGCACTGATCCAGGCTGAATCGGCCCATTCCAGGTCACGCCCGGTCAGTAAGCTGGTATTCAGATCCACCAGGCGAACGTTCCATGCCTTGGGCAGCATGGCGGCGACGGTTAACAGCCCCAGCGGGGGCGAGGAAGCCTTCTTGCGCACAAATTTTAAGGCGTGCCTGAAGCTCCAAAAAGTATCGGGAAATTTGGGATAAATCATTAATATGTTCATGTCTGAAGGGTACACTTTTTCGAGGGGCAGTACCAGTGCCGTAAGGGGCATTTAACGTGTGCCGGTGTGGCTATTTCTGGATCAGAGATTAGCCGCGCGGCATGTGCCGGTTGGCTAATGAGACGCCCCCTGAAAAGCCCCTGCTTCCCACGTGTTGAAGGTTGTTGTTATAATGCTCTTACCATGAACGCCCGCCGCTCTCTCGAGACGATGATCCGCCGGTCTACCTCCCGGCCTTTTCGCTATAAATTCTCAATCCTCTACATTGCGATTGTGGGGGCCATGGCTTACATCAACAGCATCACCACCTGCAGTAAACCCTTCATCATCCAGCCTTCGGCGGGGATTGGCTTGATTGTCCTGGCTTTGCTGGGCTTAGAGTGGCTGGAGCAGACCCGCTTCAGCGGACAGCCCACACTGCACACGGTGCTGGCCTTCCTGGCGGCGCGGGTGATCTTGATCGAGGGCGCAGTCACCCTGGATTGCAACCAGGTGGCGATCTTTCTCTATCCAATGATCCCCTACAGTGTCTATTACGGGTTTGGCGGTGGGGTGAGTGCCCTGATCAGTTTTGCTTACGTGGCACTGGTGGGCTGGCGCACCGGGCAGGTCAATCCGCAGTGGTACCTGGACTCGCGCGCCTCGATCAATGTCTTGGCTTTTGCCTGCCTGATCTTATTTGTGCCGGTGATCGCCCTCATCATCCGCCGGGATGACGAGAATCGGCGGCGTACAGAGAGGCTGTTAGCTGACCTGGAAGCTTCTCATGTGAAACTGCAAGCCTATACCGAGCAGGTGGCTGAGCTGGCGGCGGCTGAAGAGCGCGCCCGCCTGGCGCGCGATATTCACGACTCGGTGGGGCATTACCTCACCGCGGTCAATATCCAGCTCGAGAAGGCCCTGCTCTATCAAGAGCGTGACCCCCGCCAGGCCACCCAGGCCGTGCGGGATGCCAAGCAGGCCGCCGCCGACGCCCTGCGGGATGTGCGCCGCTCAGTGCGAGCGCTGCGCGAACCGGATGAACGCTTCTCGCTGGCCGATTCGCTGGAGAAGTTGGTCCATGAGACTAGCGCCGACAGTTTTAAGATCAACCTGTCGCTCAGCGGCGACGAGACGACCTATTCTCGCTCGGCACTGGTGGCTCTCTACCGGGCTGCCCAAGAGGGCCTGACCAATGTCCAAAAACATGCCCATGCCCGGCAGGTGGATCTGACGATCGACCTGGGCGAGCAAGAGGCGCACCTGGTCTTGCAGGATGACGGCCAGGGTTTTGACCCCAAGATCCTTAACCAGCCGATTTCGCTACCGCAGTTGAGCTTTGGCCTGCGCGGCATCCAAGAGCGATTGGACCTGGTGCGCGGGCAGCTTTCTTTGCAAAGCACGCCCCGCAAAGGGACGGTCTTATCGGTAGTTGTGCCCAGGGCCACACCGGTGTTGAATGATGCCTTATCCGAGGAGAAGCTATGAGCGATGTAAGCGTGTTGATTGCCGATGACCAACGCCTGGTGCGAGAGGGGGTCGCCTCGCTTCTGAGCATCCAAGAAGGGATCCGGGTGATCGGGATGGCCGTGAACGGCCAGGAAGCGGTTGACCTGGCGCTGGAACTGCGCCCTGACGTGGTCTTGATGGATGTGCGCATGCCCGAGAAGGATGGCATCACCGCCACGGCTGAGATCCTCAGCCGGGTGGAGGGCTGCCAGGTGCTGATGCTGACCACGTTTGATGACGAGGAGTATATCGTCAAGGCCCTGCAAGCGGGGGCGGCCGGTTACTTGCTCAAAGATATCCCTGCCGCCGACCTGGCCCAGGCGGTGCGGCTGACCCATACCGGCATTTACCAGCTCTCTCCGGCGGTGGCGGGCAAGCTGGTGGGGCAGTTGGCCCTGAAGTTGGACGATCAGTTGGCTGGGCGGCCAGCCGGCGGGCGAGAATCCGCCTCGCCCAAAATGGACCTGACCGAGCGCGAGACCGAGGTGCTGCGCCTGTTGGCCAAGGGTGCTACCAACCGCGAGATCGCCGAGCAGTTGTGCGTCAGCGAGGGTACCGTCAAGAACCACGTCTCGAGTATCCTCAGCCGCTTGGGCCTGCGTGACCGCCTGCATGCCGCCCTCTTTGCCCACGAACATGGGTTGGTCTGAATCAAAAAGCCGGCGCCACGGCGCCGGCTTTTTGATTCAGAAATATTAAGGCTCCAACACCAGGCCGTACACGTGCTCGCCGTACTGCGTGCGCACCGGCCCCCAGGATGGGTTTAACAGCATTCCGTTCTTCAAGGGATACGCGTCGTCGACATGGATTTGCCCCATGGCGCGCACCTTGTTCTCGAATTCCACCACGCCGATGACCAGGTAGCGGACGTCGAAGCCCCAAGGCAGGTTGTAAATGCGGGTGAAGGTCAGCAGACGGGCCTTGCCCTCCGGCTTCACCGGCTCAAACTCGCGGCTTTTGCAAGCCAGGCAGCGGTCATGGAAGGGATAGTGCAGCTTGCCGCATTTTTTGCATTTGTAGGCTACGATGGCAATTTCCTGTTTCATTGTTCTACCCTCCGCAGCACAAAGGCTGTTACGTTATTGCCAAAACCACCGAAGTTGACCGTCAGGCCGTTCTGGGCATTCTTCACCTGGCGCTCTTTGGGGAGCTCGTGGCGTAGCTGCCAGACGATATCCACCACTTGGGCCACACCTGTGCCGCCCACCGGGTGGCCGCGGGCTTTCAGGCCGCCCGAGACGTTGATGGGGATCTGCCCACCCAGCTTGGTCTTACCGGCCAAGACGGCCTTGCCGCCCTCGCCCTTCTTGAAAAAGCCCACGTGCTCGCTTTCGGCGATCTCCAGAATAGTGAAAGCATCGTGCAGCTCGGCCACGCTGATATCCGATGGCTTGAGCTTGGCCATTTCAAAGGCCTGCTGGGCCGCCAGGGTGACGGCTTTCAGGTCGGTGGGGTCTTCGCGCTCTTGCAGGGTGTGGGTGTCGGTGGCCTGGCCGAAGCCGGCGATGAGCACAGGGGGTTTCTTGAGCTTCTTGGCTGCTTCCAGGGAGCATAAGACCACTGCCGCCGCTCCATCGCTGACCGGGCACATGTCGTACAGGTGCAGGGGGTCGGCGCCCATGGGGTTGTTGACCACGGCGTGGGGGCTGTCAAAGATGCCCTCTTTATCAATCGCCATTTCCACATGGGCATAGGGGTTCAGCCCGCCCATGGCCTGGTTCTTGATGGCCACAGCCACCAGCATCTCGCGCGTGACGCCGTATTTTTCCATGTACAGGCGGGTGAACATGCCTGCCATGCCGGGCAGGGTGATGCCATAGGGGTATTCAGCTTGCGGGTGGGTCATGGTGGCCACAAAATCGGTGGCGCGCCAGCCAGTGACCTCGCGCATCTTCTCGCCGCCTACCACCAGGACGTAATCGTAATAGCCAGAAGCAACTGCCAGCAGGCCGTTCTTGATGGCTGAGCCGCCCGAGGCGGGGCCGTTCTCCACTGTGTCGGCAGCCGCGGGCAGCAGGCTCAAGCGGTCAACCAGCGAGCTGGCAATGGAAGACTGGTGCTGGAGGATCCCCTGGCCCATGTTGCCCACGTAAACGGCATTCACAGATTTGTCGCCCATCCCGGCATCATCCAGGGCTTTGAGCGAGGCATAAGACAGCATATCTAAGAGGGTATCTTCGTCGCGCCGGCCAAACTGGATCATCCCGGCGCCAATAATGGCAACATCTCTCATGGTTTACCTGCCTTTCAATCCGGCGATCTTTTCTTGAATGGCTTTTTCATCGGCGAAGAGGATCTCCCGTGTGTTGATCTCCCACAGGTCGGGGGGCACGGGGCGGTCGCCTACCACCAGGCGGGGCTTGGCCTTCTCGTAGATGGCGCGCGTCAGGCGGTACGAGTCGCCGCCGCCCAGCTCGTGCGGGATATTGGTCGGCTCCAGTGGATACTCGATCATCCAGCGCCGGAAACCGATCGGGCTCTCGGCCACGATCAACACTTCTTCTTGCCCCAGGTATTCCAGGTGATATTCCATCTTGGCGGCAAAAAGGTGAGAGCCGATGCGCAGGCCGCGATCGATGGCCAGGGTGTGGTATGACATGCCAACCTTTTCATTTTCCATGCGACCATTGACCGCTCCCACCAGGTAGCCATCTACCTGCCCGATCAGGCAGTAGGGGCTTTTGGCGCGGTAGTAATACCAGGCCAACAGCTCGCCATACAGGCGGGCGCTGACGATGTTGTAGTAATCGCGTTCAATGAAAAGACAGGGGTGTACGGACTTGAGGATTTCAGGCACATCCTCGCGTTCGGCCTGGCGAATGACCATCTTCTTGCCGTTGGCGAGGGTGATCACCTTTGGCGGGTAAGGCGGCATCGGATACTGCGTGGGCCGCAAAACCGCCTCGAGCTCCATATCAAATGGCATACTTTGCTCCTTTATCAAGTTAGATGAGGTTGGTTGGGTTCGTGATCCTGCGGGATTTGCAAGGCACGAATAAGTTGTTAGACAATAGTATAGCAGAGTAGAGGGGGAGTGTGAAGGGGATTGCCTGAAAAATGAGCCTGGAGCGCTGCGAAGGCTGCCATTCTGGGAGGCAGTGGTTTATTTTTTTTGTATAGAAGATGAGCGGGCAATGGTTGCAAAGGGGCTGTCTAAAAATGGAGTTTGGGGAGCGACGGTTCCCAGGTGTAAGGCCGTCGCTCCCCAAGAATCCTTGATATGGTCTTGTTCTGTCTCCCACTTATTTCGATCTGTCACCGGCCAACTGGCCGCTTACGGTTAGCTGATGCCCAGGGTGCGGGCCAGGCCGATCAATTGGGCGGCGTTTTGCCCGCTGAGCTTAAAATCTCGACCAACAGCTTTCTGGGCAGCCAGGTTTAACCATTCCCTTGAGACCGAGATGGTGTTTGCCCTCACCGTCATCACGCCGGCTTTCTCATCAATTGAGAGTGCGTAGGTTGCATCGATGGTGGTGGGTTTGTCCTCGCCTTTGAGGTCAACGACGGCATGCAGGGTCTTCCGCTGTGTGTCCATAGAGAATTCCAGGATGTTGTCCACATACTGCTGCAAGTACATTTGCAGGCCGGTCTTGATGGCTATGTTCTTGGATTCTGCTGCCAGGTTGCCGAAGATGTTGTTCATAAGTGTGCTCCTTATCTGGTGAATCATCATTTGTACGGTGGGCACAGCGGTGAAGTGTCTTTCGATGCGCCCCTACTCATTATAGACATTATACATCAAGCTGTGCGTCGAATGTGCCCGGGGTACGGCTGTAATCTGGATACATTCGATGGTTGCATCGTCTGTCTCGTGATGAGAAGCTTGATTCGCAGCAAGTGCCTCGGGGGCCGATGCGGCCCCTGTGTTTACAGTATTTGTCTCGGCAGCCGCGCCGGTCGATGTGTCTGTGGATATTGGTTCTTCTTGTACGGCTGTGACCGGATGGGTATAGATTTGGTATATGGGAAATGCCAGCGCTGGCATTAATCAAGTATTAATCTTTTCTTTTGGAATTTAGTGTACAATATATGTACAAAACATTAACAAATTATACGTGGCGCACGTGCCTGTCGCCAGGAGGATAGTATGCCCAAAGTAGAGTTGAATGTCCCGGCCCCAGATTTTACCTTGCAAGATTTCAGCGGTAAGACCGTCCGGCTTTCTGATTTTCGTGACCAATCACACATCGTGTTAATCTTCAACCGTGGCTTTGTCTGACCCTTCTGCCAGCGGCATATGGCGCAGTTGCGCCAAGACTACCAGGAATTTGCCAGCCGTAAGGCGCAGGTGATTGTGGTCGGCCCTGAGAACGCTGGGGCTTTCAAGGCCTATTGGCAAGAGCATGACCTGCCTTTTGTGGGCCTGCCAGATCCCAAGGCCAGCGTGTTAAAGCTGTACGGCCAAGAGGTTAACTTGTTCAAGCTAGGCCGCATGCCAGCCCAGGTGATCGTCGATCGATCTGGCACAGTGCGTTTTGTGCATTATGGGCATTCCATGTCAGATATCCCTGAGAATGCAGAAATACTGGCCTTGTTAGACCAATTGAACGCTTAAACACAGAGGTGTGTATGAACATTTTAGCTGTATTGAAGATTATTGCTGCCCTGGCGACCGTGGCTACGGGCCTCCTGGCATTGGTGAAGCCTAAAGCTGTGCCCGGCTTCACTGGCCTGAGCGCCGATGGCCCACGCGGCATTTCGGAGATCCGCTCTATCTTTGGCGGTTTGTTCATTGCCTTGGGCATTGTGCCCTTTTTCTTGGGGGCGCCTGCTTACCAGGTGCTTGGGATCGGTTACCTGGTCATCGCTGGGGTGCGTGCATTTTCGATCGTGTTCGATCGATCGTATGCGCAGTCCAATATCATCAGCCTGGTGATTGAGATCATCCTGGGCGTTATTTTGGTCATTTAGGAGGGGCAAATGTCCATTCGAGTGGTTACCGATAGTACCAGTGATCTGCCTGCTGAAGTTGTGGCACACTATAAAATTCCTGTCGTGCCGCTGTATATCAATGTCGGCAAACAGGGTTACTTAGATGGCATTGACATCACCCGCGAAGAGTTCTACCGTAAGCTGCCAGTTTTCCCGGTGCATCCGACCACCGCAGTGCCGTCGCCGCAAAAGTTCCGCGCCATCTACGATGCCCTGGCTGACGAAGGTGCTACTGACATCATCTCCATTCACATTTCCGAGTCTTTGAGCGCCTCGGTGAATGTGGCACGCGTGGCTGCCCAAGAAACGACCTCAGTCAAGGTCACGGTGATTGATGGGCACCAGTTGAGCATGGGGACCGGGTTCCTGGTTGAAACAGCCGCCAAGATGGCAGCCGCTGGTCACGCCCTGGGCGAGATCCTGGAGGCCATCCAGGCGCAGATCAAGCGCTCACACGTCTTTGCGGCCCTGGATACCCTGGAATTCCTGCGCCGTAGCGGGCGTATGAACCGTTTTGTGGCCAACATGGGCACCCTGCTGCAGATCAAACCCATCTTGACCATGTATGATGGCAAGCCGGGCACCGAGAAGGTGCGTACGCGCGAGCGGGCCATGAACCGTTTGGTGGAGATGCTGGAGGCGGTTGGCCCATTGGAACGCGTGGCCATCGTGCACACGCACGCCGCCCTGGAACGGGTGGCAGAGCTGCGCCGCAGGGCAGAGCACTTGCTTCCCAAGGGAGATATCCCAACAGAAGATATTACGCCGGTGATTGGGGCGCATATTGGCCCCAATGCGATTGGCTTTGCCGTGGTTGGGGTGAAAGAGTAATCGGTATTTTCAGAGGAGCTTCACATATGAAATGGTCTTGGAAAATTGCATCATATAAAGGCATTGATGTCTTCATCCATGCCACTTTCTTGTTCATCATCGCCTGGGTCGGCATCAGCTATTGGCAGCAGACCCGCACCCTGGCCGGTACGCTGGAAGGTATCCTGTTCACGTTGTTCTTGTTTGGCTGTGTGGTGCTGCATGAGTTTGGACATGCCCTGACGGCTCGACGCTACGGCATCAAAACGCGCGATATCACCCTGTACCCCATCGGTGGGGTGGCGCGCTTAGAGCGCATGCCCGATAAGCCCATCCAAGAGTTTTGGGTGGCCCTGGCTGGCCCGGCGGTCAACGTGGTGATTGCGGCCTTGCTGTTCGGCTGGCTGCTCGTCTCTGGCGGCCTGGCGCCGCTGGGCAGCCTGGGCCTGACGGGGGGGCCTTTCTTAGAGCGATTGATGCTGGTCAATGTTTCGCTGGTGTTGTTCAACATGATCCCGGCCTTCCCGATGGATGGCGGGCGTGTTTTGCGCGCCCTGTTGGCCATGCGCATGGAGTATACGCGGGCCACGCAGATCGCCGCTTCGATCGGGCAGGGCCTGGCTTTGCTGTTCGGCTTCGTTGGCCTGTTCTTTAACCCGCTTCTGCTCTTCATTGCCTTCTTCGTCTGGATCGGGGCGGCCCAAGAATCGTCGATGGTGCAGATGAAGAGCGCCCTGGGCGGCATTCCGGTTCGCCGGGCCACCATTACGGATTTCCAGACTCTCTCGCCCACAGATACCTTGGGGCGGTCGGTGGAACTGATCCTGGCTGGCTCTCAAAACGATTTTCCGGTGGTGACAGATGGCGCCGTGGTCGGTGTGTTGACGCGCAATGACGTGCTGGCCGCGCTCTCGCGGCAAGAGCAGTCTGCCCTGGTTGCCAACCTGATGCGTCGTGATTTCCAGTCGGCGGACGCCAATGAAATGCTTGAGCTGGCTTTTGCCCGTTTGCAGACCTGCGGCTGTCACAGCATGCCGGTGACTTACCAGGGCCAACTGGTGGGCTTGCTGACCAGCGATAATGTGGGCGAATTTTTGATGGTCCAATCTGCGCTGCGCAAGGTGCAGGGAGGGGCTGCATAAACCTTACAAGAATCGTCCGGGAGGGGTTGATGTGAGCCAGCGTGTGGTGGTGATTGGGGCAGGCATAGGCGGGCTGACCACTGCGGCAGTGCTGGCGCGCTCAGGCCTGGACGTGACCGTGCTGGAAGCGCATGTATCCCCCGGCGGCTGTGCTGCCACGTATCTTCACCAGGGTTACCGCTTTGATGCCGGGGCCACCCTGGCGGGTGGGTTTTACCCTGGCGGCCCTATGGCGCGCCTGGCGCAGGCAGCCGGGATTGAGTCTTGGCCGGTGCGCCCGGCTGGCTCGGCCATGCGTGTTCACCTGCCAGAGGGCATTTCGATCACCCGCCATGCGGGAGAGGCGCGTTGGGAAGAAATCCGCAGCCTGCTGGGTGCGGGGGCTGAGCGTTTCTTCCGCTGGCAAGAACGCACTGCAGATGCGCTCTGGAACCTGGCCTTGCGCCTGCCGCCCTGGCCGCCTCAACGCTTGGACGAGCTGGGCGCCACCCTGTCCGCCGGTATTCCCTGGCTGCTGGGTGATGGTGTGTCTTTGCTGCCCTCCCTGGCCTTCGACGCCTTCCGGCCTGTGGCAGCCCACCTGGCGGGCGCTTCTGAAAGCCTGCGCCTGCTGGTGGATGGGCAGTTGTTGATTTCGGCCCAGGCCACCAGCCAACACGCCAATGCCCTGTACGGGGCGGCGGCCCTTGACCTGCCTCGCCGGGGGGTGGTGCACCTCACGGGGGGGATCGGTGCGATTGCCGAGACCTTGGTCGATGCCATCCGCCGCCAGGGCGGGCGCGTGCTCTACCGGCAACAGGCCACCCGCATCTGCATGCAGGGCGGGCATCCGGTGGCGGTGGAGACCAAGCGGGGCGATTCTTTCTCCGCTGACCTGGTCTTTGCCAACCTGACCCCCTGGGACGCCGCCGAGCTGTTCTCGGAAGATGTCCCCCCTGCTTTGCGCCGCCTGCGGCCTCTGCCTCCTGATGCCTGGGGGGCTTTTATGGTCTATGTGGGCCTGGATGGGACCTCTTTGCCGCCTGACCTGCCCCTGCACCAGCAGATCCTTGGCCGCCCATTGGCAGAGGGCAACAGCGTCTTTGCTTCGCTCAGCCCGGCCTGGGATGAAGGCCGCGCCCCACTGGGGCACCGGGCCCTGACCATCAGCACCCATACCCGCCTGGCAGATTGGTGGCGCATGGCTGAGCACGATCGCCCGGCGTATGAGGCTCACAAAGCGGCGATGACGGAGAAGTTGTTGCAGGCTGCTGAAGCTGCCATCCCGGGTCTGCGCCATTCTGCCCGCCTGGTGCTGCCCGGCACGCCGCTGACCTTCCAGCGCTTTACCCGCCGCAAGCTGGGCTGGGTGGGTGGCTTTCCGCAGACCAACCTGCTGCGCACGCATAGCCCCCGACTGGGCGACAAGATGTGGCTGGTGGGCGATTCGATCTTCCCGGGCCAGTCGATTGCCGCAACGGCTTTAGGTGGTTTAAGTGTGGCGCAAATGGCCTTGCGCCACTTGAAAACGTTGGATAAATCCATAACTCTAGAAGAGAAAGCGAGCATACTATGATCAAGAATGACAAATTGCGACAAGCAGCTGTAGTGCTATCCATCCTGGCGATGATCATCGTCAACGGGTTGGCAAACGCCCTGCCTATCAACGGCCAAAATACCGGCGAGATCTCAGACCGCTTCGATGTTTATTTTGTGCCGGCTGGGTATGTGTTTTCGATCTGGGGCCTGATCTACCTGGCTTTGATCGTGTACACCATTTACCAGGCCTTGCCTGCCCAACGCGACAACCCTCGCCTGAGAGCGACAGGTTGGTGGGTGTGCCTGGGCAGCCTGGCGAATATTGCCTGGATCTTCTTGTGGCACTACGAGCAGTTCCTGCTGTCTGTGTTGGTGATGCTGGCTTTGCTGGCCTCGCTGATCATCACCTACTTGCGCCTGGGAACTGGCCGCACCCGCGTGTCGACTGCTGAAACCTGGGCCGTGCGCGTGCCTTTCAGCATTTACCTGGGCTGGATCACGGTGGCGACGGTAGCCAATATCACTGCGCTGCTGGATTACCTGAAGTGGGATGGCTTTGGGCTCGCGGAAGAGGTCTGGATGGGCATTATGCTGGCAGCGGTGCTGGTAATTGCCGGGTTGATGAACTTCATCCGCCGCGATGTGGCCTATGCCCTGGTGATCCTGTGGGCCCTGGCGGGCATTGCTGTCAAACACGCCGCAGTGCCGGCGGTGGTTACCCCCACCTGGATCGTCTTTGGGTTGGTGGCCTTGACCCTGGCAGCGGCATATTTCTTGCGCAAGCCTAAGGCGGCATGAAACGTCCTTTGAAGCGCATGGCCCTGGCAGGGTTGGTCTTCGTGCTCCTGGTGGTGTTGGTGGGGCCGTTCATCGTCCCTATCCCGCCACTGGAGGGTACCCGCCCGCCCCAAGCGCTGGGTGACCCAGAGAGCCAGTTCATTGAGATCAATGGGCTGTCTGTGCACGTCAGGACTTTGGGGCAGGGGGAGCCGGTATTCGTGCTCTTGCACGGCTTTGGCGCCAGCCTGTACTCCTGGCTGCCGGTGATGGACTCTTTTAGCCAATTGGGCCGGGTGATTGCATATGATCGCCCGGCCTTTGGCCTGACCGAGCGCCCCCTGGCCTGGGAAGGGCTAAACCCCTATGGGCCCGAAGCGCAGGTGGCCTTGCTCATCGGTCTGTTGGATCATTTGGGTGTAGAACAGGCCATCCTGGTAGGGCATTCGGCTGGCGGCACGCTGGCCATGCAGACTGCGCTGGCGCATCCCGAGCGGGTGGCGGCCCTGATCCTGGTAGACCCGGCGGTATACGCCGGCGGCCTGCCCCAATGGCTGCGCCCCCTGTTGGCCACCCCGCAGATGCGCCGTTTGGGGCCGCTCTTGGCGCGCCAAATTCAGGCTCGCGGGCCTGAGACGCTGGAACTGGCCTGGCACGATCCGGCGCGCCTTTCTGCAGCCACGGTTGAGCTGTATCAGAGGCCTTTGCAGGCCGAAAATTGGGATCGGGCGTTGTGGGAGTTTACCCTTGCCAGCCGCCCGCTGGACCTTGCCGAACGCCTGGACGAATTGACCCTACCCGTGCTGGTGATCACGGGGGATGATGACCGCATCGTGCCCACCGCAGACAGCCTGCGCCTGGCGGGCGAGCTGCCAGGTGCTGAGCTGGTGGTCATCTCAGAAGCAGGGCACGTGCCGCACGAGGAACAGCCGCAGGCGTTTATGGATGCGGCGAGGGCCTTTATCGATACGCTGCGATAAACGCCGCGCCAAGACAGGCGCGGCGTTTATCGCATGTTTCAGGCTTTGTATACCGCCAGCACGCGCTGGCGCGCCATGTCATGGTCTACCAGGGGGGCGGGATAATCTTGGCCGATCAGGCAGTCAACCTGCTTTTGCAAAGCAGGGGGCATTTTCCAGGGGGCATGGATGAAGGCTTGCGGCACCTGGGCCAGCTCTGGCACATAGCGCCGGATGTAAGCCCCTTCTGGATCAAATTTCATGCTTTGTAAAATGGGATTGAAGACCCGGAAATAAGGCGCGGCGTCGGTGCCGGTGCCCGCTGTCCATTGCCAGCCGCCGTTGTTGGAGGCCGGGTCGCCGTCCACCAGGTGCTGCATGAAGTGGCGCTCGCCCCAACGCCAATCGATAAGCAGGTCTTTGGTCAAGAAGGAAGCGCTGATCATGCGCGCCCGGTTGTGCATCCAGCCGCTTTGCGCCAGTTGGCGCATGGCAGCATCCACCACCGGATAGCCGGTGCGGCCCGCGGCCCAGGCGGCGAACTCATCAGGGTCATTCTTCCAGCGCAGGTGGCGCAGGGCCGGGCGAAAGGCGGTTTGGCGCACAAAGGGGAAGTGATACAGGATGGCGATGTAGAACTCGCGCCAGATCAGCTCGTTCAGCCAGGTCTCGGCGCCGCGGCGGGCGGCCCCGGTGGCAGCCAGGGCCTCGGCCTGCCGGGCAGCATCCAACGCTTGCCGGGCCGAGAGCATGCCAAAGCGCAGGTATGGCGACAGCTTGGAGGTGCCTTCCAGGTCCATGCGGTTGCGCCCCTCACCGTAGTCAAAGATGAGCTGTTCGGTGAAGTCTTCTAACCGGCGTTGGGCTTCGTCCTCGCCGGCTGGGAAGGGCAGCGGGGCAGCCAGGGACGGTAGCGCGGGGATGCCCTGGCTGGTTACATCAGATGGGGTCGGGATGTGCTGGGGGGCGGGCAGGGGCGCACCCGGAAAGGGGCGTGAGAGCCAGGCCCGGCTGTAGGGGGTGAAGACGGTGTAAGGTGTGCCGTCGGCTTTCAGCACGCTCTGGGGAGCTTGCACAGCCAGGCCGGGCAGCAGGTGCAGGGGCAGTGCCTGGGCAACGCGCCGGTCGCGGCGGCGGGCGTAGGGCGAATAGTCGGCTTCGGCGTAGATGGCCTCGGCCTGGGTCTGGCGCAGCAGATCGGCCAACACCAGGGCCGGGTCGCCGTGGCGCACCACCAGGTAACTGCCGCGTTGGCGCAGGGCCTCGTCCAGCGCGCCCAGCCCGGCATAGAGAAAGGCCAGCCGCTTCTGGCTGGCATAGGGCGAATTGAGCAAGATTGGGTCGAGGATAAAGACCGGCAGCACCTGCCCGGCCTGGGTCAGGGCAGCCGCCAGGGCCTGGTTATCGCTCAGGCGCAGGTCGCGCCGCACCCACCACAATGCAGTGTTCATGCAGCCCCCTTCCCTTAGCGTTTGAGCAGGTCGGTCAGGGCGGCCTCGGCTTCAGGGAAACGGTATTGAAAGCCCAGGTCGGTCAGGCGTTTGGAGGATACCCGCTGCCCTTCCAACACCACGCTGCCCATCTCGCCAAAGGCCAGGCGGATGGCAAATGCTGGTGCGGGGAAGAAGGCTGGCCGATGCAGTACCTTGCCCAGCACCTGGGCAAATTGGCGGTTGGTGAGCGGAGCAGCCGAGATGTTGAACGCCCCTTGTGCTTGTGGTGTTTCGATCAAGAAACGCAGGGCGCGCACCTGGTCGGTGATGTGTGCCCACGAAAGCCACTGCCGCCCAGAGCCAAGCGGCCCTCCGGCGAAGAATTTGAAGGGCAGCAGCATGCGCGGCAGTGCCCCGGCCTGTGGGTCGAGCACCACGCTGGTGCGGGCAATGGCGCGGCGCACCCCCAATGCTTCCACTGCCTGGGTGCTGGCTTCCCAGGCCTGGCATACCTGGCCCAGGAAGTCTCCGGCGGCAGGGGCGTCTTCGGTGAATACTTGCGTTTCGCTGCTGCCATAGTATCCGACTGCAGAAGATTGGATCAGCACGGGCGGCTTTTTGGCTGCCTGCTGGATGGCCTCAACGACAGCCGCTCCGGCATTTAGCCGGCTTTCAAGGATGGCTTGCTTACGCTGGTCCGTCCAGCGCCCGGCAGAGATGTTCTCGCCGGCCAGGTTGACGATGGCGTCGGCGCCATCTGCCAGGGCGCCCCAGCCTTGCGCACTGCGGCCGTCCCACAGTTCAATGTGGATGCCAGGGGTAAGACCCGTTTTTTGCCCGGGCCTCCGGCTGAGCAAGATAGCCTGGTGGCCATCCTGAGCCAGGTCTTCGGCCAGGGCTCGTCCAATTAATCCGGTGCCGCCAGTAATAATGATCTTCATATGCGTCTCCTGGCCTTGATGATAGCAGGAAATCTATATATTGTCAATATTTTATCTAGATTTATATTGACAAATACTGCCGCTGCGGGTATACTGGCGGAAGATCAACGTATTTTGCGAGAGAAGGATTTGAGATGGCCAATCGTACCCCTACCTATAACCTGAAAGCTGTGCTGAAAGAGACGGGGCTCAAGGCAGATGTGTTGCGCGCCTGGGAACGGCGTTACGATTTACCTAAGCCCGACCGTACGCCAGGAGGGCACCGCCTGTACTCGGAATATGACATCGAGACTTGCAAGTGGCTGCGCGCTCGCCAGGCCGAAGGCCTGAGCATCAGCCGGGCGGTTGACCTGTGGAAAGAACTGAGCGCATCTGGCGTGGACCCGCTGGCAAAATATGCTGCTGCCCCCGGTTATCCGGCCGCGGCTCATTGGACTCCGGCAGATGCTTCGATTGATGCGTTGCGCCAGGGCTGGCTGGAAGCTGTCATGGCTTTTGACGGCTTGCGGGCCGACGATGTGCTCAACCAGGCCTTTGCCATCTACCCGGTTGAAATGGTGTGTACGGGCATCCTCCAGCAGGGCATCAGCGAGGTGGGGCAGGGTTGGTATGCCAACCGCATCTCGGCCCAGCAGGAGCATTTTGCTTCGGCCCTGACTACCCGGCGCTTAGAGGCCCTGATTGCAGCCACGCCTTTGCCCACCCGCCGGCAGACCGTGTTGATCGGTTGCCCACCGGGCGAGTGGCACATCATTCCTCCCCTGCTGCTCAACCTGTTCCTGCGGCGCAGGGGCTTGGGGGTAATTTACTTGGGGGCCGATATTCCGGTCGAGCAGATGGGTGAAACTGCTGCCACCATTCGGCCGGACCTGGTTGTACTTTCTGCCCAGATATTGACCACCGCGGCTACTTTGCAGGCGGCTGCCCTGGCCTTGCAAGAACAGGGGACTGCCCTGGCCTATGGAGGCCTGGTTTTTAACCGCATCCCCAGTCTGCGAGCGTATATCCCGGCTCATTTCTTAGGCGAAACCCTGGATGAGGCCGTGGAGATGGTTGAACGCCTGGTGATTGCGCCTGCACCCTTTGAGGCTGAGATCCAGGGTCGCGAGATGGCTGTCAGCCCCGAGGTCGCCAGACTGTACCGCGAAAGACGTCACCTGATCGAAAGTGCGTTATGCCAGGATCTGCAGAAAGTTGGCCTGCAGCCTGAGTTAGTAAAAGAGGCCAATACATTCTTGGGCGCCGGGCTAGCAGCTTCTCTTGACCTGGGGGACCCCTCTTTCTTAGAAGCAGACCTGGATTGGGTCGCGCACTTGCTGACCGGGCGCCAAATTCCTGCCGAGCGCATCAATCCATACCTGGCGGCCTATGGCCGGGCGCTATCCAGCGAATTGGGCCAGGCCAGCGCCCCCATTACAGCCTGGATTGATACCTACCTGGCCCGACAAAAGAATACCTGAGCCGGTGGACCGTAAAGTAGTCGGCACCGCTGCACGAATATAACCAATCAAGTAAGGAGATACGATGGCTAAGAACGACAAATTGAACTTCAATAGTAAGGCCCCAGACCTGGATCTGTTTGATACCACTGGAAAAACGGTACGCCTTTCGAGCCTGTGGGCAGAGCGCCCTTTGGTGTTAGCTTTTACACGCCATTTTGGCTGCACACAATGCAAAGAAATGCTGGATGAGCTGGTGGACGGCCGCGAGCGCATTGAACGCGCCGGCCTGGGCATTGCCGTGGTGATGCACGCTGCTCCTGAAGCCGCAGCGGTGTTTGCCAAGCAGTATGCTCCTGGCTTGCTGAGCCTGGCAGACCCTGAACGCAAAGCCTACCAGGCTTATGGCTTGGAACGTGGCAATCTCTTCCAGACTTTCCTGAACCCCAAAGTCTGGTTGGCTGTATCTCGCTCTGGGAAGAAAGGCTACCGGGTGGAGCCGCCGCCTGCCGGGCAGGATGCCATGCAGATGTCTGGAACTTTCATCATCAGCCAGGAAGGGCAGGTTGTGCTGCCGTATTATTATGACCATATCGCCGATCATCCGTCTTTGGACTTGCTGTTGAGCGGTGTGCTTTCAACCCCCTGGGGCCAACCCTTTGATGGCCCGGTGGGTACGCATGAATCTGTTGGTAAGTAAATTTTGCATACTTGGAGAATGAATATGAAGAAGTACGCGTTCCGTTTTGTGCTGTTAACCCTGGCTGTGCTTGTCTTGACCGCTTGCGGTGCTAAATCTGAAGAGACCACGGCCGCTCTCGCCACATCTGAACCCTCCATGCTGATCGCCGAGGGCAGCCTGCAGCCGGTGAATGTGATGGGCCAGGCTTTTCCGAGGCCGGGCCAGGTGGCTGAGGTATTGGTGGCAGATGGGGACGCCGTGCTTGAGGGCCAGGTGCTGGCCCGCCTGAATGGCTCTCCTGAAGCGCAAACTGCCCTGGTTCGTGCCCAGCAAGACGTGCTGACTGCACAGCAGGCCCTGGATGGCCTGGCTTCTGTGGCAGAATTGAACCTGGCACAAGCTGCCCTGGCTGTGTTGAACACCCAAGAGCAGTTGGATGCTGCGGTGGAGCAGTACGAGGCTGAAAACTCAGCGCTTAACCAGGCTTATATCGATGAAGCCCAAGCCCGGGTCAACCAGGCCGAAGATGTGCAGGCCCAGCTTGAGAGCGGGGCTGGGGTCGATCCAGACCAGCTTGCCGCTGCTGAAGCGCGCCTGGCTTCTGCCAATGCCGCCCTGGTCAGTGCCCAGGCGGCTGTGGACGCTCTGGAACTGAAGGCCAGCATGGCAGGCACCGTGGTTGACCTGGCCTTGCAAGCCGGAGAATGGGTGGCGGCGGCCCAGCCGGTGATCACCCTGGCAGATTTTTCTGCCTGGGTAGTGAAGACCGATAATCTGACCGAGATCGAGGTCGTAGAGGTCGAGATTGGACAGCAAGTCAAGATCGTTTTCGATGCCCTGCCGGGCTTGACCTTGGATGGGGAAGTGACCCATATCAATACGCGCTATGAAGAGAAACGCGGCGATGTTACCTATACAGTGACCGTAGCACTTAGCCAGCCTGATCCAGCCCTGCGCTGGGGGATGACTGCTGCGCTACAGTTTGTGCCCTAAACGGGCCGGAGAGCAGCTTATGAATCAGCTTTTATCGATTTCAGGGTACCTGGCAGTGAAAGAGGTCTGGCGCAACCGCGGCCGCTTTCTCCTGGTCAGCCTGGTGATTGCCCTGATCACACTGCTGGTGCTCTTCATCGCCGCATTGGGTGAAGGGCTGGGCAATGGCAACCGCGAGTATATCTCAAAGCTCGATGCCGAACTGATCGTTTACCAGGCCAAATCGGATTTTGTCATCGCCGCCAGCCGCCTGGGGCGTGACCGCCTGGCAGCCGTACGCCGTGTGGAAGGTGTGGCAGATGCCGGTATGCTGGGGACAGCCAGTGCCAACCTGGTGCTGACCGGTGATGTGGAACCCTTCAAAGTGGCCTTGCTGGGCGTGGAGCCGGGGCATGTCGGCGAGCCGCAGGTGCTGGAAGGCCAGCAGCTCAGTACTGACCTGGCGCAAGAGGTCATTATCGACAGCAACACGGCGTATCGTTCTGGGATTGAGGTGGGCGATACGCTCACTATCCGCGTGACCCAGGGCACCCGCGATGAGCTGTTTGACCTGCGCGTGGTGGGCATTGCCGATGGTCAGCAGTATTCCTTGCAGCCCTCCATCTTCGCGCCTTTCTACACCTGGGACCGCATCCGCCCGAAATCAGAAGCTGAAGTCAACAGCTCCAACCCGGTGGCAAATGTGGTCTTGGTCAAGTTAGAAGATCCCGAGCAGGTTGAAACGGTCAGCCAGCGCCTGGCGGCACAGGTGGACAATGTGGATGCAGCCACGCTGAAGGATGCTATCCAGGCTCTGCCGGGCTATTCTGCTCAACAGAGCACGCTGAACACCCAGGGCGGTTTTACCTTGTTCATTGGCATCCTGGTCATCGGCGGTTTCTTCCAGATCCAGATCTTGCAGAAAGTGGCCCAGATCGGTGTGCTGAAGGCCATAGGCACTGCCAACCCGGTGGTGGCGGCCTCTTCAGTCATCCAGATCATGGTGGTTACGGTGGTGGGTGTGGCGATCGGGGCTTTGTTCGCCTTCTTGTTCTCGCTCACCTTCCCGCCCACAGTGCCGATCGTGTTCAACGGTACCACCTCGGTGCTGGCTGTGATCGCCCTGCTGCTGATCGGGCCTTTGGGCGGATTGGTTTCGATCCGCTATGCCGTGCGCATTGAGCCGCTCAAGGCTCTCGGATTATCTTCGTAATGGAGCCTGCTATGACAGCTTATGCGCTTGAAACCAAATCAGTGATCAAAACTTACCAGAGTGAGTCTGGTGTTATCAACGCCGTAGATGATGTTTCTTTGCAGGTGGGGGCGGGCGAGTTTGTGGCCCTGGTTGGGCCCAGCGGCTCAGGCAAAACCACCATGCTTTCTATTCTGGCGGCCCTGCTTCAACCCACCTCGGGCCAGATCTTGCTAGACGGGCAAGACCTGGCGGGCATGGATGATTTGCAGCGCGTAACCATGCGCCGTGAAAAGATCGGTTTTACCTTCCAGGCCAATAACCTGGTGCCTTATCTGAGCGCCGTGGAAAACGTGGAACTGATGCTGCGCCTGAACAATAAGTTGGATAAAGCCGGCAAGCTCAGGGCGCGTGAACTGCTGGCGCGCCTGGGGCTGGGTGAGCGACTGCACAACCTGCCCGGGCAAATGTCGGGCGGGCAGCAGCAGCGTGTTGCGATCGCACGCGCCCTCATCCATAACCCCAGCCTGGTCTTGGCAGATGAGCCGACAGCCAGCCTGGATACCGAACGTGCCTACCAGGTGGTTGAGACTTTTGCCGGTCTGATCCACGAGCAGCAGCGTGCCGGGATCATGGTGACGCATGACCTGCGCATGTGCGAATACGTGGACCGGGTTCTGCAAATGCGGGATGGCAAGCTGGTGCGCATCTATACCACGCGGGATGAGATCATGGATCTCGTCAGGGGTGGGCGGCACTAAACCAAGTCATGCCCAAAAACAAGAGGACTGCGGTGCAATCTTGCCGCAGTCCTCTTGTTTTTATTTCTGCTATCTATTCCAGGCGCAGCAATTTGCTGAACAGAGAAGAGAACGTTTTTTCGGCGCTCAGTTCAATGTAATCTACCCGCCGGGCGACCTCGCGTGCTTCCTGGCGCTTGGCAACTGAGAGCAGGGCCATCCGGGCGCCGGTGCCGGCGGCGTTACCCACCTGCACAAAGCATGCAGCATCCAGGCGGGGGAACATGCCGATCTCGATCCCACTTTGCACATCCAGGTAAGTTCCAAAAGCCCCAGCCAGAAAAACTGTGTCAATGGCTTGCTCTTGGATGCCAGCATGCTGCAGCAAGATGTCGATTCCACTGCGTATAGCCGCCTTGGCGAGTTGAATTTCGCTGATATCGCGGCGGTCAAATAGGATCTCGTTCCTTCGTTCCCCTTCAGCCGGCGCTACGATGAATTCCCACCCGTTGGTCCCTTGCCGCAAGTGTGGATTGGGGGTTGATTGGTCAAAGGCCCCCCGAGCGTCAATCACCCCGGCCCGGCGCATCTGGGCTACCAGGTCGAGAATGCCCGAGCCGCACAACCCCAGCGGGGGTTGTCCTTCGATGGTTTGCAACCGCACCTGGCCCTGGTGGATGAATACTTTTTCAATCGCCCCCGGAGCGGCGCGCATGCCGTGCCGGATGTGCGCACCCTCAAAGGCGGGCCCAGAGGCGGTGGAACAGGCATAGTGTTTGCCGTTGGCCAACAGGCTGATCTCGGTATTGGTGCCAATATCCATCCCCAGCACAATCCCTGGGCGCTCCAACATGCCCGAGCCCAAGAGCATGGCGACGTGATCGGCACCCACAAAGCCAGCAATATTGGGCAGCAGGTGCAGGTTGGCAGCGGGGGCCAGGGCCAGGCCGGCCTGGCTGGCAGGTAGATCCAGGGCAGCGCATTCAGCCGGGGCGTAGGGCGCCACGCCCAATTGTTCCACGGGCAGGCCCAAGAAGATGTGGTGCATGGCAGTGTTGCCCACCAGCACCGCATCTGCAATGTCTTGAGCCCTACAGCCGGCTTGGGCGCACAGGCGGCGCACCAGATCGTCCAACGCCGCAAGGACAGCGGCCTTTAACTGTGCGCCGCCCTGGGGCTGGCTGGTGGCGTAGGCAATGCGGGCAATCACATCTTCGCCGTAGGCGATTTGTGGGTTCATGGCTCCGGCCGCGGCCAGGGTTGTGCCGTCTGCCAGGTCAACCAGGTAAGCCGCCAGCTTGGTAGTGCCCAGGTCCACTGCCAGGCCCAGGGCGTGGGCCCCGCCGGGTCCCACGGCTTGCACGGCTGGCTCCAGTCGGACCGGCAGGCTGAGCCCTTCTGTTTGGGTGCGCTGGATGGTGGTGAGCGACTGAGGAGGAATATGGACGCCTACATCGCCGCGTATTTGTGCCTGGCAGGCCAGCCGCCAGCCGCTGCCCAGGCGTTCTGGCCCCAACTCTGCCTCTTCGCTCAGGCTGGGTGCCGAAACTTGTCCGGCTGTGATGCGTACCAGGCAGCGCCCGCAGCTTCCCTCGCCGCCGCAGGTGGCATTGAGCAAGATGCCTGCCTGCCGGGCAGCCGCCAGGATGGTTTCGCCTGCCTGGCAGGGGATGCGCCGCCCAAGGGGTTCGATCACCAGGGTATGGTTCATGGGCTGCCTGCCGGCGGCAAGAACTGCTCTAGTTGATACGTCTCTCCGGCCTGGATGACCACGAAGTCTTCATCCCAGGGGCCGGTGAGCATTTTCTGGATCAATGTGTCGGAGCCTTCAATTTCTTCAAACCGCAGGCCAAACTTTTCGGCTGTTTGTTGGGCGTACTGGCGGTATTTTTCCAGCCCCTGCGAGCCGGTGTTGATCAATGCCAGGCGGGTATAGCGGCCCATCATCTGCCCGAAGACGCGCCGGGCGCGCACCTCTCCGTGGCGTGTTACGGTGCGTTCGTATTCGGCGAAGGGCGTATCGCCCACCTCGATCCAGCCTTTGGTCAGGTAATAGGTGCCGGGCTCGGCCCGGCACTGCAACTGGTATGCCGCCCGCGAACCCAAGAAAAGGGCGATACAATCATCTACGCGTGGAACCACCAGGCGGCATCCATTGGCGCACAAGCCAACAATGGCCTGGGCGCACAGCCCGTATCCTAAGATGATGGTATCATACTGCCCGCTGGCAGCATCGATGGCAGCTTGCAGGGCAGCACGCAGTTGGCCGGGGTTGACATGCAGGCCAAAATCAAAGGTTTGATAGCCCATGCCCTGCGGGAGCAGCGGCAGCAGCTCTTCAATGACGGTGGCGCAGGAGATTACCAGGGTACGGTTAGGATCCATCTCTCAATGAGCAGTTAAGTTTGAGCAGGCGATCTGGGCATCCAGAAGGCCATCAAGAGAGCAGCCAGCAGGGCCAGGCTTCCACCGAACAAGAAAGGTGCTGAGGGCCCCAGCCCACTCCAGGAGCCTGCGCCTTCCCACAGCAGACCGGCGATGAAAGAGGCTGGGAAAGCCAGCATCCCAATCACCGCGTGATAGGTGCCGTAGGCTGTGCCGCGTAAACTATCGGGCACCAGGTCTGCGACCAGTGCATTGGCAGAGCCGTATGCCATGCCGTAGTACAGCCCATAAGCCACATACAAAAGCCATATCTGCCAGGCTTGCTGAGCAAAAGCAAAGCCCAGGTAGATGGCGGCGTATACCAGCCACCCCCCGATGATCAATCGCCGGCGGCCAATGCGGTCCGAAAGTATACCAGCCGGGGTGGAGATGAGCGAATAGATCAGGTTGAACATGGCCAGCATGATGAGAATGCCGGTGACAGAAATGCCCAGGTTCTGCGCACGCAGCACCAAGAAGGCATCGGCCGAGTTGCCCAGGGTGAAGATGCTGACGATCACCAGGAAGACGCTGAAAGGCTTGCCCATGCCGCGCAAAGAAAACTTGGGGGCGGCGCGCTGGCCTTTGGCCGGCACGTCTTTGGCGCCCAAGATCAGTGACAGGACTGCCAGGAACGCTGGCAGCAGGCTGATCAGCACCACGGTTTGGAAGGTGGGCTTCGATAGCTGGAGGGTGTTCTTTTGGGCCAGCCAGACCACCAGCAGGGCAATCAGAATGCCAAGCATGGCGCCAGCGGTATCCATGGCGCGGTGAAAGCCAAAAGCCAGGCCGCGCATCTCTTTGGTCACCGAATCGGCTACCAGGGCATCGCGCGGCGCTGTGCGGATGCCTTTGCCAACCCGGTCTCCCCAGCGCACGCCCGCCACCAGCCCCCAGGTGTTGGCAAAGTAAAAGAGGGGCTTCAATACGGCCGAAAGCCCATAACCGGTGACAGCCAGCCATTTTCGCCCGCCCACCTTATCTGAGAGCCAGCCCGAGAACAATTTCAAGATGCTGGCAGTGGCCTCTGCCAGGCCCTCGATCAGGCCGATGATATTGGTTTTGACCCCCAGCACGTTTGCCAGGAAGAGGGGCAAGATGTTGATCACCATCTCGCTCGAGACATCCATGAAAAAACTAGTCAATCCAACTGCCCAGATATTCCGGGGCAGCTGCTTGATACCAGGGCGAGGGGAAGAATTTTCGTTGATTGGTTGCATAGATCACCAGGGATGAAGGTTTACTTTTAATGAAGGAAGCTGTGCCAGGGCACAGCTTCAACTTCACCAGGGTAATATTTCGCAGTAGCAGGGTTAGGTTTTCCCGCGCATGCGTGGGTCGAGCACATCGCGCATGGCATCGCCTACCAGGTTCCAGCCCATGACGAAGAAGACCAGTACCAGGCCGGGCCAGACCACAATGTACCAATAGTTCTGCAGGCTGGTGATCCAGTTGCGGGCAAAGCTGAGCACCTGGCCCCAGTCGG
>CAZWFQ010000011.1:35659-65976 GCA_964633225.1 uncultured Anaerolineaceae bacterium | reverse complement strand
TTCGAACGAATTGACGCCCGTTAATTCTACCCTACTTGCGCCCTGAGAAAAGCCTCAACTTGCGGTAAAGAAGGCAAAGCTGTCCGCCCACCCAACGCCTGGCTGTTGAGCGCCGCCACGGCGCTAGCCAGGGCTGCCGTTTGCAGCAGGGGCAGGCCGCGCAGCAGGCCGAACAAAAAAGCCCCGTGGTAGGCATCGCCGCAGCCGGTTGTATCCACCACCTGGGGCATGCGAAAGGCCGGTTGGTGAAAAGAGGCCGCCATTTTGGGGAAGACCCAACTGCCATTGATGCCATCCGTGATCACCACCAGAGAAGGGCCTTCGGCCAGCAAGGCCTGGGCGGCGGGCTGGAGCGCATCGCAGGCAGCATATTCAGCCGCAAAGCTGCGCGCCACGATGCAGATATCCACCAGGGGCAGCAGTTGGCGCAGTACAGGGCGATAGCGCCCGGCCCCGCCATCGAACGAAACCTGCACCCCAGCCTGGCGCGCCAGCGCAGCCGCGTGCAGGCAGGCCGCCCAATGCCGGCCATTCAGATGCACAAAGTGCGCCCCCTGCACCAGATCCGCGGGCACTTCTTCTGGCAGCAGATCATCGGCATTCTTGGGCGAATAAACAATCGCCCGTTGGCCGCTGCCCGCCTGCACCAGGATGGAGGCCAGGCCCGAGGATTGGTCAGGGCGGCGCACGATGAAGCGCGTCTCTACCCCCAGGGCAGCAAACTCGTCCAGGATCTGCCCGGCGCGCCAATCATCGCCCAGGGCATCCAACATCGCCGTACGGACACCCAGGCGCGCCAGGGCCGCCAATGCGCTGGCTACCGGACCGCCGCCCTGCACACCCATCGCCAGGGCCGGCTGGGCATCATCACCCGAAGGAAAATGATCCACCAGGGCCAGGATATCGATCGTAGAGACGCCCAGGCCAACGACATCATAATTGCGGCTCATAACGGGTCTCCCGGCTCTTGCTGGCGTCCAAAAACCATGGCCGGGGCCAGCAGGCCCAGGGTGGCTATGCCCAGCCAGGGGTTAAAGGGAGGCAGGGCCAGGGTAGGATAAGGGCTGTACCACAAGCCATCTTGTGCGGCGGGCAGCAAGTATGCCCCCAGCACCAGCAGCGCACCCAGGCAGGCCAGGGTATCCCAGGCCGACCAGTGCCAGCGCCGGTAGCTGGTGCGGGGCACGCTGCGGCCCATGGCCCACAAACCGCCCAACACCAGGGCCGCACCGCTGGCAGCCAGAACACCCCCCACTGTGCTGGCGTACCCGGTCAGGTCCAGCAGCCAGCCGCCCACAATCAGCAACATACCCGGCAAGACCGCCAGGCGCGGCGAGAGCCAGGCGCGGCGGGCAGGGCCAGGCTGTGCGGGCTGGCTGGCAAAGCCGCGCGCCGTCATGGCTTCGGCGAGCTGTAGGGCGTGCTCCAGCCCACTGACCAGAAGCGGGACAAAGAGGGGCAGCCAGTCGCGCAGACCACGCAAGCGGTGACCACGCACGGCCTGCGCCTCGCGCACCTGCTGGAACTGGCGCAAGGTGGTGGGCACATAAGTCACAGCAATCGAAGCAATCACTGCCAGCGGGTAATACGTGCGCGGGATCATACGCACCAGGGCCTGCACCGGCAGCACCTGGTTCAACAGTGCAAAGGCGGCAAACATGCCCGCCAGGGCCAGGCCGTTGATGGCCCCATACACCACCCCCTCCAGGGTCACCGGGCCACTGAAGAGCGGCAGGCGCCCTGGAATGGTAAACAGGCGCGTCTGGCCCACGTGCGAGGTGAGCGCGTTAAAGAGCGCTGCCAGGCCGATGACCAAGAGGGCAAATTTGACCGGTGAGATGCGACGCAGCCTGCCCGCCAGTGCAGAGGCATCTCCAGTCCCCATGCTGCGCCAGGCCTGGGCCACAAAGGCCAGGCAAAGCCAGATCAGGAGCAAATACAAGGGGTTGCGAGTGACCGAAAGCGCCACCAACGCCGCCGCCAACCAGGCACCCCAGGCCCAGGGATGCATCAACTCACCGCCACCTGGTACACAAAGGTGAAGCGCTGGCGAAAACGGCGCAGTGCCCGCAGCACCGGCACCCCAAAGGCTAACACCAACAGCAGATTGCCCAGGGCCGCCGCCAGGTCCCAGGCAAAAGAAGTGGCCAGGTAAAACACAGCATAGCGCTGCAAGGTTGGCAAGAAGCCCAACCCCGCAGACCAGGATTGGGCCTCAGGACCAACGATAAAAGGCCATTCCCACAGGTTCATCAGCGCACCGTACAAGAAACCCCAGCCCACACTAAAAACAGCCAGGATGGCAATCTCAGCATGGCGGCTCAGGGCCGGAGGAACCACTTTGGCTAGCTGGCGCGCCAGGGGGGTGCTCAGGCCGACCCATCCGGCGGTGAACATCTGGGCAGGCAGCCAGGGACCAACCCCACCCGTCACCAGGGCCGAAACCAGCATGGTCAGAGCGCCCATCAAAAAGCCCACCCGCCCGCCAAAGACATAGCCCGTGAGGATGATCAGGAAGAAGACCGGCGTAAACCCGCCCGGGCCCGGGATCGCCGTCTCTACAAAGCGCAGCACCGAATTGATCGCCACCAACACGCCCAGCAGGGCCACCAGCTTGGTTTGCATGCCCTGCCCCTGGGCCTCGGCCAATAGCACCAACAGGCACAAGCCCACCAGGACCGTCATCAAGCCGGGCATCTCGCCCAGGCGCATGCGCCCTGGGGCTGCCTGCCCTGCCAACGCCGGCAAAAAGAACGGGTAGAGCAGGGCCAACAGGCCAGACAGGGTGCTGACCAGGAGGATGGCGATGTCAAACAGGCGGGTGCGCATCAGGGTCTAACTTTTCCCTTTACGGCGCATGATCAAGAGTCCCGCCCCCAATATACCAGCCAGGCCCGCAAAGGCCAGGTAAGCCGCTACCGGCTGGCCTTCTGTTGCCGGCGGCAGGGCCTCAAGCGTGGGCACATCTGTAGGAAGCGGGGCAGGCGAGACGTGGGCCGGCATGGGTGTAAAAGTGGCCGTGGGCTCACCTGTGACAGGCTCTGGATAGGCAACCTCAGTAACCACTGGCATCACGCCCGACGGCTCGGGGTAAGGGGTGGCGGCGGCGCCGGCGGCATCTTCGCCAGCTATGTCACTGCGGCCCAGGTAAGGGCAGACCTGCCCGAAGGCGTCTGCCCCCAGGTCAGGCGGCGGATCACCAGGCCCCCAGGCCCAGGCCTGCAGGCTGCCATCTTGGGCCATGTTCTGATCCATACCGGCCACTGCGTAAGCCCAACCCTCTGCGCTGGGCTGCCAGTAAGACCAATAATCCGGCATGCCGCAGAAACAATCCGAAGCCGGGCAGCCCACCCCGCCTATACCACAAGCAGCCGTGCCCAGGGACGGGTCAGTGACCGTCTCCAGTGGCAAGCCCGCCAGTTCGAGCAGCTCCAGGCCGGTCAGGGCATCGGTGCTAAAGGGAACACAAGCAGTAAAACGCTCGCCATCGCCATACTGCACCAACAAGGCAGCGTGTGCGCCAGGCACCTGCGGCAAGAAAGCGGTCAGCGGCTCACCCAGGCCGATCAGGGCATCGGCGGTGGAATAGGCGTTGACATAGGTACCGCCAATGCTGCCGTCTTCTTTTTGCATGCCCAGCAAAGCGCTGAGCGGATCGCCTCCAGCGGCGCTCCAAGCAGCCGGATCATGCCCGGCGGCCCGGATGGCCTGCAAAACCCAGCCGGTGGTATCGGCGTTCAAAGGGTCGGTATCCCAGGCCGGGCGCCAGCCGCCGTTGGGAAGCTGGGTAGTCTTGAAGAAATTCAGCGCATCCTGGATGCGGCTGTCGGCCGGGCCCAGGTTGCGGCTGGAGAGCAAAGCCACCACCACCAGGGCAGTGGTATCGGGGTCGCCGCTGCCCCAACTGCCGTCGGCAGATTGGGTGACGCTGAGATAGGTGGTGGCCTGGAGGGGAACCGGACGCCCGGCCAGGCTAAGGCCCAGGATGGCCCAGGCCTGGCCCAGGTCTGAAGCCGCCCCACTGGACCAATCCTGGCTGGCCGTGGTGCTGTAGGCACCACTGGCAGGCTGGAAGCTGGCTTCCAATTCGGCCGCCAAGTCCACCCCACCCAGCACGGTGGTCTCAGGGTTGGCGATAGATGCAGCACTCAACAGCAGGCCGGCGCGCCCCGGGAAGAGCAGGCCGTTGGCATCATGCACGTAAGCCGGGGCCTGACCAGCCAGGTAGGTGGATACCGTACTACCTTCAGCCGAAGTCAGCATCTCGGCAGGCAGGCCGTGCAGGGCCAAAGCCAGGGCGGTGCGAGCGCTGGTATCAGGGTCTGACACGCCGCTGAAGCCCAAGATACCGCCATCCGGCTGCTGCTGGGTTTGCAGATAGGCCAGGGCGGCTTCAGGCGCCTGCTGTGGATCCACGGAGGCTTGAGCCGCCAATGGCGGCACTGCCAACCAGGCCAAGGCTAGCAGCAGACCAAGGAACAGGATCATGGGAATGGTGTATTTTCTAGAATTCATTGTCTATTCCAATCTTAAGATAATCCAACTTAAATTGTACGATCGTCTACGATCATTAACCAAAAACCCCTGTCGCGAAAGACAGGGGGGATCAGGTAAATATGCCCATATGATACGTTCCCAACTCCTTTCTGCGAGGCTCGGTGAACCCATCCCAGTCGGGCGACCTGGCTGTTGGCCGGACCATGCAGGTTCGACCAATCACAGTTGCGCAACAGCGCCGGACTTACACCGGCTTCGCCGGATTTCTGAACTTTTCAGAAATCGCCTGCCCATCCGGGGGCAGAACACCTGGGTTGGAGGTTATGTAGTGACCACAAGGATCACATTGAGAGGTTATTGTATGCCGTCCGGCAAAACCCGTCAAGGGGCTGGGGTAGTCCCAAAAGCACTGTTTGGGACTACCCCTTGAAGCCATTATTTCTTAACTTTGTCGGCGGCCTCAAAGCCTGCCAGCAGAGCAGTGCGGTTCATATCTTCAGTACCCTTCGGGGCACGCGCCAAAACCGCTTTCTCGATCGACTTCCGAGAAACAACATCCGTTAGCCCCACCAACACTCCCAAAGCCACCACGTTGGCTGTAATGATCCGCCCGCTGCGCTCTTCAGCCAGGCGGGTGATGGGGATCTTGATTGCTTGGTTGGAGGGGATGCGGCCAACCTTTTCCTCATCCACGATCAGCAGGCCGCCTTTCTTCAGGTTGCCCGCATATTTGTCGCAAGCTTCCTGGCTCATCGCCACCAGCACGTCCGCCTTGATCACCTCGGGATGATCAATTTGGCCATCTGCAATCACCACTTCAGCCTTGCTGGCGCCGCCGCGGGCCTCGGGGCCGTAAACCTGGGTCTGGGTCACATTTTTGCCATCGTAGATGGCAGCCGCCTCAGCCAGGATGATGGCAGCCAGGATCATGCCCTGCCCGCCCTCGCCTGCCAGGCGGACCTCAATGCGGTCGTTTTGGATACTCTTGGTCATCATGATCGTCTCCTTTACCGCCCGCCAACCGACTGTTGGACCTGGTCGATGAGCTGCTGATAGCGCGCCGTATACTCAACCCGCTCAACATCATGCAGCACGCCGCGCACAATCTTCTGCTCGCGTTCTTCAGGAGATAACTTTTGGGCAGCAGACTGGGCCATGCTGGTCTCTTTAAGGGCTCGCATCATATCCACCGCTGTGCCGAGCTTATTCAAGCGCCCATAACCGGTATGGCAGTAGCTGACCGCCTCCACCAGGCTAAAACCATCCTTGCGGATGGCCTGCTCAATGTAACGCTCCATTTCCACCGCGTGGTACACGGTGGTGCGGGCCACGTAGCTGGCGCCAGCCGCCTGGGCCAGCTCGCAGACAGGCATGGGCGGCTCGATATTGCCGTAAGGCGCCGTGGTGGCGCGCCCGCCAATTGGCGTGGTGGGGCTGTATTGACCGCCGGTCATACCGTAGATATTGTTATTGACCACGATGGCAGTGATGCCGATATTGCGACGGGCCGAGTGAATGAAATGGTTGCCGCCAATTGCCAGCGCATCGCCATCCCCCATGATGGTGATGACCTTCAACTCCGGCCGGGCGATTTTGAGCCCGGTGGCAAAAGCCAGCGCTCGCCCATGCGTGGTGTGCATAGTATTGAAATCCATGTAAACGGGCATGCGCCCGGTACAGCCAATCCCTGAAACCAGGGCCACATTATCTTTCTCAAGACCGATGTTATCAATGGCCCGGATCAGGGCGCTCATGACCACGCCAATACCGCAGCCGCTGCACCACACATTGGGGAATCTCTTAGATGGTCGTAAATATTCGTATGCAGAATGTTCTTCGTGTTGTGCCATATTACCTGCCCTCGATCGCTTCCAGGATCTCTTGTGGGGTAACCATTTCACCATTGGCGCGGTTTACGCGCACCACTTTGCTGCGCCCCGCCACGCGTTCCACTTCCAGTGCCAATTGCCCCAGGTTCATCTCGGGCACAATGATACGCCGGGCAGTACGGGCCATGCGGGCAATCAATTCTTCAGCAAAGGGCCAGATGGTGAGCAGGGTGATCTCGCCAACCTTCAGATGGTGCTGGCGCGCCAGCTTGACCGCATGGCGAGCACTGCGCGCCGAAGCGCCGTAAGAGACCACAACCGTCTTATTCGTTTGGTCCCAATCTTCTTCATACAAAACAATATCGTGCAGGTTGCGTTCGATCTTACGGTGAACGCGCTTGATCCAGGGGTCGATCTCATCCAGGCGTTGGGTGGGGTACCCATGCGGATCATGGAAGAGGCCAGTGATGTGATAGCGATAGCCATCGCCGAAATTGGCCATCGGCGGCACGTCGCTGAGGGAATCGCCGTAGGGCTTATACCATTCTGGCGGCACATCCGTGGCAATCCGGTCCACGCGCTCAATCGAATCAAAATCGGGCATGTCGAACTTCTCACGCATATGCCCAATCACCTCGTCCAGCAGTAAGATGACCGGGGTGCGGTATTTCTCGGAAAAATTGAACGCTTTGACGGCCAGGTCAAAAGACTGGCTGACCGAGGTGGGGCAGAGGACGATGATGGGATGGTCGCCATGCGTACCCCAGCGGGTTTGCATCACGTCGCCCTGAGAAGCACTGGTAGGCTGGCCCGTGCTGGGCCCCAGGCGCTGTACATTCACGACCACACAAGGGATTTCGGTCATGGCAGCATAACCAATATGTTCTTGCATCAGCGAGAAACCAGGTCCGCTGGTGGCAGTCATCGATTTCAGCCCGCCAACCGATGCACCGATACAGGCTGCCAGGCTGGCAATCTCATCTTCCATCTGAATAAACTTTCCCCCCAACTTGGGCAACTCACGCGAAAGCATCTCTGCCACTTCAGTAGACGGCGTGATGGGGTAACCTGCATAGAAACGGCAACCGGCGGCGAGGGCACCCCAGCCGACAGCATCATTGCCTTGCATCAGTTTGACAGTCAAAGTAACCTCCTTATTTGGACGAAATGGGAGCAAACATACGACAGCTTTAAGATCAAGGCTCTATTTTTTTGACAACAATGGCAAAATCAGGGCAGTGTGTATCGCACCAATGACAGGCCGTGCACTTTTCAGGGTAAGTAACCATCGGGTGGTCATTTTCATCCAGGGTAAACACACCGGTGGGGCAAAAAGCCACGCAAATGCCGCAGCCCTTGCACCAGTTAGCAAAGATGGTCACCTGGCCGCGCGGGCCTTTCTTAGCCTGGGGGGCAGCTGCAGGCACATCCACCTTCTCTACAGCCACTTGCTCTTTTGTCATCGCTCACCATCCTTATAAACAAATAGATGAAATGCGGGGCATTACGAATGCGTTAAGCCATTCATAACGCCCCACCTCTGTGTCAATTGGAATACTCCATCATACATAAAACATTATACACGCTTCCATTTGGGTAAGTAACCGAAGAAACTCCACATTAAAGCGTGAATTCCGTCATGTCATGCAGGCCCCGGCTGGCTTTTTCATAGGCCTGGGCGGCGCGCAGCAGCCTGGCCTCGGCCCAAGGGCGGGCGACGATCTGCAAACCCAGCGGCAAGCCAGACCGGCTTAATCCGCAGGGCATGGCCAGAGCTGGGAGGCCAGTGAGGTTGAAAGGAGACGTGAAGCGGGTGAGCAGGTTAGCGCGCTCAGCGGCATCGGCTGAGCCGCGGCCCGGCGCCGTGATGGGGGTGGCAGGGGTAAGCAGAAGATCATAAGGCCGGTCCCCGGCCTGTCCGTCCAAAAACTGCACAAACTGGTGTTTCAACACAGCCTGGGTGCGGCGCGCCAGGCTGTACTCGCTGGAGGTGAAAGATGCCCCGCGCCGCAAGCGCCCAAGCACATCCGGGCCAAACTGCTGCGGAGACTCGGCCATGCGCTCTCGGTGAAAAGCGGCGGCATCGGCCATGGTCATCAGGCCGTTGGCTGCCGCGGCATCACGCGCATTCAAAAAATGCACCACCTCCACCTGAGCGCCAAGCCCCTCAAAAACCTGCCCCGCTTGCTGCACAGCCGCCGCCACCTCTGGATCGACAATTTCTGACGTGGTGAAGTATTCATCGCCAGCCAGGGCCACCCGCCAGCCCTGCACACCGTCATCCAGCCGGGCCAGGTAATCATCCACAGGCACATCTTCTGACCAGGGATCTTCCGGGTCGTAACCGGCAATGGCTTGCAAGAGCAAGGCCACATCACGGACACAGCGCGCCATCGGACCAGCATGATCCAGATTCCAGCTCAGGGGGATGACACCGCGCAAGCTCACCCGCCCACGCGTGGGCTTCAGACCCACCACACCGCACAACGAGGCCGGAATACGGATGGAACCGCCAGTATCAGAGCCCAAAGCCCCCAGGCACAGGCCAGCCGCCAGGGCCGCCCCCGCCCCGCCTGAAGAGCCACCCGAAATACACTGCAAATTATGAGGGTTACAAGTGTCGCCAAAATGCGGGTTCTCATTGGTAACGCCCAGGGCAATCTCGTGCATGTTCAGCTTGCCCAACAGCACGGCCCCCGCTGCGCGCAGCTTCTGCACGGCCGCCGCATCCGTCTCGGTCACGTATTCGGCCCAGAAGCTTGAACCAGCCGTGGTGCGCACGCCAGCCGTCTCAAAGAGGTCTTTTAGCGCCAGCGGGATGCCGTGCAGAGGCCCCTTGCGCGTACCAGCCAGCATCTCGGCCTCTGCCTGGCGCGCCTGCTGGAGGGCCAGCTCAGGCGTGAGAGTGATGAAGCTGTTGAGCCGCCCATCCACCTGCTGGATGCGCTCCAGGTGAGCGCGGGTCAATTCCAATGGAGAAATCTCACCCCGGGTAAGTAAAACGGCAGCCTCAGTGATGGTCAAATCAATGAGATTCATTTGACCGCCACCACGCCAAAGGCGCGCGGGGCGCGCTGCACCTGGCGGAAACCAGCCTGCTCCAGGCGGCGCAGCACGCCCGCCGTGACACTGCGTCCCGATTTGCTATCCGGGTCGCCAATATAATGAAACAGCTTGCCATTATTGCGCAGCAAGCGGTACAGTTCACGGTAGAATTCGCCTGAATATAGATGCCCCGCCAGGCTCATCACGGGTGGATCATGGAGGATGCGCGTGAAGGCGGCATCGGGCAAGGTCTCAGCCACATCGAAGCTGTCGCCGATACGCTGGGTGATCTTGGGGTTGTCAAACAGCGCCTGCGACCAGGGATTCCGGCGCGCCACTTCTAATGCAGTAGGGTCCAGCTCGATGGTGGTGACGTGGGCAGCGGTTTTGGCGGCTTCGATGGCTGTATAGCCCAGGCCGGTGGCGGTATCCAACACCTGTCCCACCAGCGGCTTGACCGAGCGCACCTTCTCCAGCGTATCCAAATGCGGATTGGTGTCTTTGATGCGGTGCATGGGCAGGCCAGAGATGAGCATAGTAGGAGCGCTGCGGGTGGGATACAAACTGTAGGCGCGCCCGGTATCTTCCGAGAAAAAGTGCACTGCCTGCGCCTGGTTGGCCTGGATAACAAAAACGCTGCTCTCAGTGTCTTGGATCGCCTGCACAGACTCCCAATCCAGGCGTTGGCCGTCTGGTAGCAAAATGCCGCTGTCATCCAGCAGCACCGTGCTGAGACTCAACTCCAGATCGAGCGAGACCTGCCCCTGGGCCAGCCCCTGCCGGCGGGCCTGAATCAGCGCTGAGGCCTGGTAATGTGAAAGCACAAGCGGGATCATGGTGTTCCCAGCAAAGGATTCAACTCAGCCAACATTTGTTCGAAGTCGAGGTACTGGATGGCATGCAGCCCTTCTTGACGGGCGGCCTCGACATTTTTCAACACATCGTCAATGAAGACCGCTTCAGAAGGCTGGACATTCAAGCGCTGCACAGCCAGGCGATAGATGCGCGGGTCGGGCTTAGCCAACTCCACCTCGGCAGAAATAATCAACTCGTCAAACAGATCAACCACGTGGAAACGCTCATCCAAGACCTGGCGCATATTGCTCCAGGCATTGCTGAGCAGGCCGATCTTGTAACGCTCCCGCAGAGAGCGGATCAAGTCTACTAACTGGATATTCAACACATCGGCCGACCAGAACTGCGCCAAGAAATCCGGCAGCATTTCAAGCGGCAGACCCAGGGCCGCCATCACCTGCTGCCAATGTTGGTCAACGGTCAGCTCGCCGACCGTGGCCCGCCGGGCCGAGGGGCTGGCAAAGACCAGGTCATCAATTCGCGCTAATGGCACACCAATGCGCTCTGCAAGCCGTTGGCGGATGGAGAGATCACCCATGCCGAACAGCACACCGCCCGCATCAAAGATAAGGGTTCGGATCGATCCATTCATGCAAGTCCTCCCAACAATGCACCCAACTCAGTGAGCGCCTGGTCTGAATTCCGGAAGTGTACAGCGTGCATACCCAAGGCCTGCGCCGCCTCAACATTATGCAAAAAGTCATCCACGAATACCGCTTCACAGGCCTGGACACCCAGGCGCGACAATGTTAACTGGTAGATGAGCAGATCGGGCTTCAGGATGCCCACCTCAGAAGAAATGATCAGCTCGTCAAAAGCATCGGCGACAGCCCATTTCTCCACCAACCAGCAGCGCAGATCCGAGAAGTTGTTGCTCAACAGGGCGGTGCGGCAGCGCGGGCGCAGGCTGCGGATGACGTCTACCAGGGCATAATCCATCTCATCCTGGCCCCAAAACTGCTCCAGGAAAAGCTCAAAGCCTGACTGAGTGAGGCCCAGGGTCTGGCGGATAAATTCCCAGTGTTGTTGGGTGCTGATCTCGCCAAGCTGGGCCGCCGTGCCCGACTGCCCTCCAAAAAACAGCGTTTCCAGTTCCAGGCGCGTATACCCCAGGCTGGCAGCCAGGCGTTCGCGGGGGCTGAAATCGGGTGTGCGCAGCAGAACCCCACCCAGGTCAAAGATGATGGCTCGGATGATGGGACTTGGCTTATGGTTCATTGTGAGGAACAGACTGGTCCGGTTCTGTTGGCAGGGGACTGGGCCGTTTAAGCTTGGCCAAGGCGGGGATAATGCCAAGCAGCGAGGCCAAGACGCCCATTGTGAACGGGAGGCGTGGGTTGATGCGCTGCCAGAGTTGGGCGTTGATCGCCGGGGCTGGCATAGCCGCCATCCCAACCGTGGCATTGAACATGCCATAAGCTGTACCACGCAGCCCTGCAGGCACCGCCCGGCTGATCAAGGTGTCAAAAGCCGGAGACATCATCCCCCCTCCCATACCAAACAAGACCCAACCCAAGGCATAGCCCCCAAAGCTCCCGGCTTGCACAAAACCGACCAGGCCAGCGGCTTGCAGCAGCAAGCCCAATGCAATCCCAATCCGCTCACCGCGCTTATCAGCCAACCAACCGCCAGGCAAATTGCCCACCATGGTACTCAGCCCAAAAATAGCCCCCAACAAACCGATCTGTTGGAAATTCATTCCGCCGATCTCCTCGGTAAAAAGCGGCATCAGGCTGGTGGACATGGAATTAGAAATCTCAAACAAGCTGTAAACACCGATCAGCCAGATGATCAGCCCTCCGGCTAACATCACCCTGTTCAGGGTCTTCACGTTGGCCCACAGATCCGCCAGGTGCAGCGGCTTTGCAGGCAGCTTACCGCTCGTCCATGCCCGGTGCGACATAACCATGCGGATGATCGTCGCCAGGAAATAGAAAGTCCATGCCACAAGGAGCATCAGGCGAAAACCAAAGCGCTGCGCCAGCCAACCGCCAAGAGGCGGCCCAATCACACCAACCAACACCACCAACATCTCAGTAAAGCCAAATGTGCGCCCTCGCTGGCGATCAGACGATTGATCGGCCACGTAGGCGGCATAACTGGGTCCGACCAACGAATAATTCAGGGCATGAAAAAACTCACCGATCAGCATCCACTGCCAGGTAGGCGCCAACAAAAAACCAATGAACCCCAGGTTGCCGGCTACGCTGCCCAAGACCACACCGCGCAGTCGCCCAATGGAATCAGAGACCCAGCCGCCCATCACCTGCAACAGCAAGGGGACAAACTGTGCCAGGGTGAAATACAAGCCAATCTGAGCCACGTTGGCGCCCATATCTTTTAGATATAACGGTAACAAGGGAGCGTACATACTGCTGCCAACGTTTGCCAACATCATTGCCAGCATAAAGAAAAATAAATTGCGATTGATCAAGCCATAAGGCCTGGTACGAGAATCCATAAAGCATTGTTTCCGCGACGGGAAGATTTAGCTTGAGGCGCAACCGATTGTACCCTTAAAAGAACATGCGCACAAGCAGAAGCCCGTGCGCATGTGGGATGAATATTTCAGTTAGCTCGGATTGATCGTTTAGCTGAAATTTTCTTCGGGAAAATCGCCGTGGGCCTTTTTGTGACGGTAGACGATCCGGCCGCGGGTCAGGTCATAGGGTGACATCTCAACACGCACGTTATCACCCAACAGGATGCGGATGTAGTACTTGCGCATCTTGCCTGATAGGTAAGCTAATACCTCATGTCCGGTCTCTAACCGCACTCTAAATTGGGTCCCGGGCAAAGCCTCAACGACCACGCCCTCTACAACGATCTTATCATCATCTTTCGGCATACCAACCTCCGAACTAACAAACCGCAGTCCCCAAAAGGAGATTACTCCATATCAGGGCGCGTTTTGCGCTTAATGCGGCGAATTGCTTTTTTCTTCTGGATGCGGCGTAGCTCACTCTTAGAGACAAACCAGCGCTTCCGGCGCACGGTGGACAAAACACCACTCTTGGCAACCTTTTTGCGGAAGCGTTTGAGCAGCTGATCCTGCGACTCATTCGGGCGTAAATTTACCGTAGTCAAACCAATCACCTCCTTCTTTTTGCAAACTATGACCGGGGTGGCGAAGGGTCCACTATTAAAAAAATAGCCCGGCTGGCATTCACGGGCACAGCCGAGCCGCAGAGCAAAGGCTCAGGTGTTTTCCTTTTGGGACAGGTGATAACCTAAAGGTTCACATGGATACCGTCCAAAACCAAAACAGCAACCGCAGACCCGTGAATAGCGCAAAGATTATACCGCGCAGGTTTTGATTTGTCTAGCTTCATAATAATAAGCCTTTTCTCAGCTATCACCCTGCCCACTGATCAGGCAGCTGCCAATCTACCGGCTGCAGGCCAGCAGACTGCAAGGCCAGGTTGGTCTTGGAGAAATGCCGGCAGCCAAAGAAGCCGCGGCTTGCAGAGAGCGGCGAAGGATGGGGAGCCTTTAATACCGTGTGACGGGTGATATCAATCAACTCGGCCTTACGTTGGGCATAGGCGCCCCACAGCAAGAAGACGACCCGGGTTTTCTTTTGATTGACTGCCTGCAGCACGGTATCGGTGAAGGTCTCCCAGCCTTTGCCCTGGTGGGCGTTGGCCTGGTGCGCCGGCACCGTCAGAACGGCATTGAGCAGCAGCACACCCTGTTCAGCCCAAGGGATCAGGCAGCCATGCCGGGGAATACGAAAGCCCACGTCAGCATGCAGCTCTTTATAGATATTGACCAACGAAGGCGGCGGCGGTACACCAGGCTGCACCGAAAAGGCCAATCCATGCGCCTGCCCCGGTTCGTGATACGGGTCCTGGCCAATGATCATCACCCGCACATCGTCATAGGGCGTATACCGCAAGGCGTTGAAGACATCTGGTCCAGGAGGGTAGATGGTATATTTGCGCCGCTCTTCGCCGACAAAACGGTACAGCGCTTGATAATATGGTTTATCTTGTTCAGCGCCCAAAACGGGCAGCCAGCTTTCAGGGATGGGCATGGTATCGTCAACCTCAACACATTTTGCAAGATAAAAAGCCCTGTTATCCTGCCATTATACAAGATATTCCCGCCCCATGAAAACGCTCTAAGTAGTTTTTCACACGCAGGCCCATAGCATCGGTTATAATGAAATCAGGACTTGCCCTAAAAATTCGGGGCACATGGGCAACAGACACCCACAGGAGAGAATACCATGAAAAATCGCAGATCGCTATTAGCCATCCCCATACTGCTGGGGATCGTGTTTACATTAAGCCTATTCTTAGGGTTAATGCCGCCGGCTGCCGCCCAGGCCGCCGCACCAGATGGAGAGGGCACAACGGCAGGAATCTCAGCGGCCCCTGCTGCCGCCCAGCCCCAGCCTGAAGATGCAGACGAGATCTTCAGCTCAGCAGCGGGGTGGTTCGCCAACAAAGATTGGGCCACCAATGCAGTTGCCTGGGTCGATATCGATCAGGATGGCGACCTGGACCTGGCCCTGGCAAACGGCGGTGAGTTCCCGGGCGACCCAAACTACCTGCTGATCTACGAGAACACCAACGACGGGATACGCTACACGCCCCAGCAAACCATCACCCTGCCTTCTGACGCCCTTTCGATGGCCTGGGGCGACATGGATGCCGATGGCTGGCTGGACGTGGCGGTGGGCATGACCGAAATGGTCGCTGTTTACACCTCCGTCAATGGCCTGGTGAGCACCCTGCCCGCCTGGAGTTACGATGGTTACCAGGTGACCAGCGTGGGATGGGCTGATATCGAAGACGACAATATCGAAGGCGACGATTACCTGGACCTGGCAGCAGTCATCTGCGATGAAATGCTGGACTGCCGCGCCCAGGTGTTCTGGAATGACGCCGGCACACTGGAAGAGGCGCCTTTCTGGTACGATGACGGTCTTATGCCTGCCACCAGCCTGGCCTGGGGTGATATGGATGCCGATGGCTGGATAGACCTGGCAGTGGGATACGCAGCCGACACCGTGCGAGTTTACCAAAATGACGGAGCGGGCTACCTTGAGGATCTGCCCGCCTGGGAATCCATCAGCCAAACCACCGTCTCGCAATTAGCCTGGGCCGATATCAACCTGGATGGCTTCCCCGAGCTGGGAGTTGCCAACTGGGAAGATGTCAGCCAGGTTTACAGCAACACGGGCGGCATCTTGGATGAAACCGATTTCTGGGAAAGCTCAGATGCCTACACAACCACCACCAGCCTGGCCTGGGGTGACCTGGATGCCGACGGCTACCCGGATTTGATCTTGGGCAATGAGCTCACCTCCACCGTGTTGTATTGGAACACAGAAGGCAGCCTGCCCGAAGAGCCTGATTGGGCCTCAGATTTCCGCAACATCGTCAGGTCGGTGGCCTGGGGAGATATGGACGCCGATGGCGACCTGGACCTGGCGGCGGGTATGAATGGCTCACAATCGCGGGTAGTGGTCAACGAGATGAGCACCCTGGAATTTTTGGCTTCGGTTGAATGGGATCCCGCCGAACTTGTCGGCGTGATCCACCAGGCCTGGGGAGATATCAACCGCGATGGCTGGATGGACCTGGCAGTGGTGAACGTTTCATTTGACGAAAATGACGTACCCTTGGCATTGAACGTAGCAGTATATCGCAACAACAGCGGCGTGATTGCCAGCACCCCCCTGGTCACCGTTTACAGTACAAACTTGGCCGAAGGGGATATTGAAATCGCCATTGACCTGGCCTGGGCGGATGTCGATGGTGATGGCTGGCTGGACCTGAGCATTGCCAGCCAATTCTCTGGCCCACGCTTGTTTTTGAATAACGGCAGCGGCTCTCTCAACACCACCCCGGCCTGGTCGGCCACCGACATGCTCGCTTCGGGCGCTCTGGCATATGCCGACGCCGATGGCGATGGCGACCTGGACCTGGCAGTGGCCAGTTACAGCGAGATGGAAAACGCAAGCACGCGCCTGTATCGCAATAACAACGGCATCCTGGGCACCACTTCGATCTGGTCAGCCCCAACCGAGGGTCCCGTGGATGTGGCCTGGGGTGACTTTGACCGCGATGGCGACCCCGACCTGGCCATTGCTCAAAATTATTATGATGAAACCTGCATCTACCAAAATGCGGGCGGTGTGTTAGCAGCAGAGCCGTACTGGCAAGCCAGCGATACCGAACCCAGCGAGGGTGTGGCCTGGGGCGACGTGGATAACGACGGAGACCTGGACCTGGCCGTGTTCAACCTGGGCGCTCAGAGCCGCATTTTCCTGAACGACAACGGCGTGATCGCCAGCACAGCCACCTGGGAATCACAGGAAACTGAGAGCTTTGGCGGCGCCCTGGCAGATGCAGATGGCGATGGCGATATTGATGTGCTGCTTTACGGTCTGGGCCTGCACATTTATCTTAACGAAGACGGTTTCTTATCGCGGGTCAGCAGTTGGAAAGATACCGACATCCCGTATGTTGACGCCGCCAACTGGGTGGACGTCAACGCCGATGGCCGCCTGGACCTGGCCTACGTTCAGGACCTGCAAAGCCCAGCATTGGGGATTTACCTGCGCAATGCCCCCGGGCATCCTACCAATGCTGTACCAGTGCCTGATCTGAACATCGACCTGCACACCACCCCCGCCAACACCTTCGGCGGCAAATCCAGCCCGGCCCTGGCGCCGACTGACAATTCAGTTGCGCCCGCCATCCGCCAGGGAGTGGTCCCCATCCGTTACCGGGTTGATGACCCCGAAGGACTGATAACCAAGATCCGCGCCTTCTATTCCACCGATGGCGGTGGCCGCTGGCTGCCGGCGGTGGGAACGGTCACGGGCAGTGCCTCGCCCTACACCTTCAACTGGGATGTGGCGGCTTCGGGCCTGTTCGGGCGGGCAGATAACGTGGTCTTCCGCATTGAGGCGGTGCTGGATACCACCCAGTTGATCGATAACCTGCCGCAAACGGATGGCCGCCAGCCCATGCTGACCGCCACCTCCCTGCCCTTCAGGGTGCGCGGCACGCAGATCCGGGTGATGAACGGCAGCGCGCCAGCCGCCAACGCCCTGGTATACAACCTGCCGCAGGGCAGCGCACGCGATGGCGCCCCGATTGCCGACCTGGCCCTTGTCCCCTTCCGCACCGACAGCCAGGGTTACCTGATGGGCCGCGCCGAGATCAAAGCCGGTGACCAACTCTTGGCCCTGGCGCCGCAGTTCATCTCCACCACCTATACCACCTACTTCACCAATGGTTTCGTCCACCCCTTGGGCGTCAACGGCACCGTGGTGGCGCCGACCGGCGTACAGACCCTGGTGGTCTCTTCCGCCAGCCCGCTGATCCTGTTCGATCTAAGCGTTTCGCTAGAATGGGATGCCAGCCAGGACCCGGCTTACCTGGAACAGCTCCAGGCCAACTTGCAGCGCGCTTCTGAATACCTGTACGACTTCACCAACGGACAGATCGCCCTGGGCCAGGTGGATGTTTACCAAAATGCCGACTCGTGGCTGAACAGCCACATCGCCGTCTACGCCAACAACCGCATGCGCCCCTGGGCCATCGAAGGCGGCGTGGTGCTGACCACCACAATGGACCCGCTCTTGCCCGACCTGGCATACTTCACAGGACAGCTCTCGATCGGCTCGGTTTGGAACCGTTACGGCACGCCTGGCCAATCGATGGGCGATGACTGGCCGATCATCCTGGCGCACGAGCTGAGCCACTACCTGCTCTTCCAGGATGATGTATACATGGGGTTGAACGCCGATGGGCAGATCATTCCTATCATGACCTGCACCGGCTCCGCCATGGGCGACGTCTACTCCGACCCGGCCAATACCGAGTTCATCTATAACGAAGCTGAATGGGATGCCAACTGCGCCGATACATTGGCTAACAACCTGCTCCAGCGGCCAGAATGGGCCACCATCGATGCCTGGTACCCGGCTGTGGTCATCCCCACCGCCATCAACACCGGCCCCAGCAGCATGCCCTTTGACTTCACCAACGTGGCGGTCAATGCCCCGCTGACGCCCACCAATGTGCTGATCGACCCGGTGTACTATGTCGATTACGCCGGCGGCAGCAGCGCATCCACCTCGGCCCGCGCTTACCTGGAACGCAACGGGCTCTTCCTGCGCAACCTGGGAGCCCCCACCGGCGGGCAGAACAGCCTGACGGCGCGCGGCGCCCAGGTGGGCGACCGGCTGTGCGTCTTCGACCCGACCCGCTTGCAGTTCGGCTGCGAGGTGATCGAGCTGGGCGATAACCGCCTGACCCTGCAGCAAGACACCGCCTGGAACCCCATCGTCAGCCTGACGCCGGTCAACACCCTCACCCTAGATATCACCTTGAGCAATGTGCCCTACCTGAGCCCGACAACCGTGCAGGCCCGCATCTTCCCCAAGTATCAAGACGGCCTGCCGCCCATCACCCTGGCCTGGAACGGCACGGCTTATGCCGGCACCTTCAACCTTGCAGAAGCCACCCTGGAAGGCATGATCCAGGTCTGGGTCAATGAAGCCGCCAGCGAAGAAGACCCGCGCCGTGAGACCATCCTGCCCTTCTCGGTGGGCGGTAACCCGGGGTATTTGCGCAGCGGTGGAGCCGGTGGCGGTTACCTACGCAGTGGCGGAGCCGGAGGTGGTTATCTGCGCAGTGGTGGAGCAGGCGGCGGCTTCCAGCGCGCCGGCAATGCCCCACTGATGTCGCCGGACGGCTCACTGATCTTCTTCACCGATGCCGCCACGGTCTTCACCACCGGCACCCTCTTCACCATCCAGTCGATGGCAGGCGTGCCGGCGCTGCCCGCCGGGCGGCAGATGATCGGGCAGGCGTACCAGATCATCGCTTCGCCCGACGCGACGCTGCCTGTGGGCTCCATTTCAGTGCAGTACCTGGGCAACGATGTCACCGTGGCTGGGGCAGATGAGAGCGACCTGCGCCTGTACTATTACGACGGCACCAACTGGCTGGAGCTGGCGACCATCCTGGATACTTACTACAACATGGTCTCGGCCCCCTCCCAGGGGACGGGCATCTACGCCCTGCTGGCCTCGGTGCGCATCCCGCTCTACGGGCCGGGCTGGAACATGTTCGCCTTCCCGCTGCGCGAGGCCCAGCCGCTGACCACCGCCCTGGCTTCAATCGAGGGGGCTTACACCACGCTCTACGGCTTCGACCCCACCCTGCCGGTGGATAAGCAGTGGTTGGTGTATGATACATCCCATGCGCCGATCTTTAACACCCTGCTGAGCCTGGAGTTCGGCAAGGGCTACTGGATCAACGCCTCCGAGTCGCTGACTCTCTTCTTATCTCCCCAGGCTCAAGACACCCCCCTGGCGCCGGATATCCCGGCCCCGCCGGCCCTGTTCTACGGTGTGCTGCTGCCAAAGCCCGGCTTTACCCCCCAGGCCGGCATGCTGGTGCAGGCCTATGCCAACGGGCTGCCCTGCGGGCAGGACGTGGCAGAAGCCTACCAGGGCCAGGTGGTCTACAGCGTGATCGCCTGGAATAACAATGATTGTGCACTGGCAGGGGCTGAGATGACCTTCACCGTGAATGGCCAGGCCATGCGCCAGGCTGCGCTGTGGGATAACAGCGCCAGCCAACGCCTGGACCTATATGGCGGCGACTGGCAGATCTTCCTGCCCGTTACCAACCGCTAGGCTGTGCTTAATAATGCAGGGCTGGCGATGAAGCGCATCGCCAGCCCTGCCATTTAAGAAATCATCCCCAGGCAGCGGGCCTGGCCCAGGATTTCCCGGCAGGCCGGCACGTTCTCCAAATAGGATTGGCGCATCTGCGGCTCAAGCATGCGTTCTGCATTGCGCTGCACCAGGCCCAGGGCGTTGCCCAGCACCTGGCGGCTCTTTTCATCCTGCCCCAACCCGGCCAGGGCCTGGTAACAAAACCAGTAATCCTGGATAGGGTTTTCCAAACCTTCGCCGCCCGTGGCATCCAGAATTTGCAGCGCCTGGCCGGCCCATTGGCCGGCCTGTACAAGCTGTCCCAGCCGGGCATTCGCCAGCGCCAGCACCGCCAGGTTATCGCTAGCGGTGGCTTCTACCCCCAGTTCTGTGCGGGCCTCCAGCGCCTGGGCTGCCAAACGAACCGCATCTTCACAATTACCCTTGAGTAAATCTAAAATTGCTTCCTGGCTGTTGAATGCGGCGGCCATAAAAGCATTGGCTTGCTTTTCAGCCAGCGCTTTCCCTTCGGCTAGAGAAATCATAGAGCCATCCAAATGACCCAGGTCGCGCTGGACCAGGCCCTGGTTGATCAAGATGTACATCACCCCTTCCTCATCGCCAATTTCCCGGCTTAAGTCCAATGCGCTTTGATAAGCCTGTTCGGCCCGAGAAAATTGGCCGGTATCTTGATATAAAACTCCCAGGCCGTTCCAGGTGTTGACTTCATTCCAGCGGTCACCCACTGCCTGGAGCAAATGCAGGGCTGCCACCAGGAAAGCCTGGGCAGCAGAGAAATTATTGGCGCGCTGCTCAATGATGGCCAGGTTATTCAAGGCCCGGGCCTGGTTTGCGCGGTCGCCAACAGCCATCGCACGCGCACGAGCAGCTTCACAGTAGAGTCCGGCCTGCGCCAGGTTTCCCTGCGGTAGTTGGTTCGCCCCCAAAGCACTCAAGCTGTCAATTTCAATGTGTACCATCTGCTCTTGACGAGCAGCAGCCAAGGCATCTTGGAGGACAACATCGGCCTGTTCATAATCGGTCATTCGACACAGCAGCCAACCCAAATTGTAAAACAAATGCGTTTTAGCGATTTGCTCGGCTTTGGTCAATTCCTTTCGGCCATCAAATAAAGCCTGGGCCTGCTGGTAACACTCCAATGCGGCCTGGTTTTCGCCCTGCTTGCGCTGTACCAGCCCCAATTGGCGCAGGCTGTTGGCCTCTTCAACCCAGTCGCCAGCCGCGTGGGCCAGGCTGCGCAAGCGCCCGGCATCGGCGGCTGCGGCGGCATATTCGGCCGTGTCGATATGCAGCTCAAAATACAGCCTTGCCGCTTCAACTTGCGACGCTCCGGGGGCCTGCTCCAGGGCGGCGATGGCTTGCTTTTCTTCCTCTCGCAGGCCCAGCAGGTGCAGCACCTCGGCCTGGCCTTTGCGCCACTGCCAGCGCTCTTCCAGGGCCAGGGCCTGGCGGTAATAGTTGAGCGCCGTCTGGTTGGCGTAACCGGCCTTGGCCTGCCCGGCTGCCAGGTCCAGGTAATGCAGGCTCTTGGGGCGGGCCTCGGCCCCGGCGCGGGCATAGTGATAGGCCAACTGCGCCACGCCCTCAGGCTCCAGGCTTTCCAACGCCGCGCCGGCCCGCCGGTGCAGGTCTTCCTGCGAGGTGGTGGGCTGGGCATTGTAGAGCACTTCTTGCAAGGCGTTGTGCGTAAAGGCATAGCGCCCCTCGCCGCCGCCAGGGGCAAAGAACTCGCCCTTCACCAGCAGATCCATTTGCCCGGCCAGGGCCTGTTCGCCAGGCTGGGCGGGATGCGCCAGCCCCAGCAGGCGCAGGTCAAACTCGCGCCCGATGACACTGGCTGTGCGCAGGGTCAGTTTGTGCGCATCCGGCAGGCGGTCGACGCGCGCCAGCATCACCCCCTGCACCGAGTCGGGAATCCCCACCGCACTGCTGGGGATGGCTGCGCCGGGCATTACCACCCAATCATCCGTCTCCAGGTCCTTCTGAATGCAGTTGGCGTCGCGCAAGGCATTGATGACCGTTTCGTTGAAGGCCCAACGCCCCTGCTCCTGCACCAGGCTGCCAGTCTCTTGCATCACGCGCGAAAGCTGTTCGGCGAAATGCGGGTTGCCCTGGGCCTGAGAATAGACCACCGCCGGGATCAGCGGGGCCGCCGGCCCGCCCAGGCAGTTCGCCACGATCTCAGACGCCGCTTCTGGGGTCAGCGGCGCCAGTTCCAGGCGGGTATAAGCCGGCAGGCGCGGCAGCTCGGGGCTGGCCTCGCCGCTGGAACGTTCCAGCAAGCACAGGGTACAGGTCATGCCAGCCGTGATACGCCCCACCGCCAACATTAAATCCTTGCCCGCCTCATCCATCCAGTGAATATCATCCAACACCAACAGCAGGGGCTGTTCCAGTGCGCAGGATTGCAAGAGATCCACCGCCAGGGTCTGCGTGGCTTCATAGCGCAGGCGGGCATCCAGGGCTGCTGTGGTGGGGTTATCGGGCAGGGCCAGGCCCAAAAGCGCTCCCAAGAGCGGGGTGCGTTCACCCCACTGCCGGTTGCGATCTTGCAGGGTCGTCTCTAAGAAAGCCGCCGGATTGGGCTGGTCGGGCTGCAAATTGAGCAAGCTGCGGAAGATGGGCTGCCAGGCACGGTAAGCCACATCTTGCGAGGTGGATTGGCAGGCACTGGCTAACAGGCGCAGACCGCCTTTGACTGCCAGTGCAGCGAAATCGGCGGTCAGGCGGCTCTTGCCAATGCCAGCCGGGCCGGTGATATGTACGATCTGCCCCTGCCCGCGCAGGGCCTTCTTGAGCACCGCATCCAACCGCTCCAGGTCCGTCTCTCGCCCTACCAGCGGCAGGGCCTGGGCCGCCATGGCTTGCAGGCCGCCGCCCAGTTTGCGGGCCTCCAGGCGGGCGATGGCGACCGGCTGGCTCTTGCCTTTGACGGCAATGGGCGCCAGGCTGGTCAGCTCAAAATCGCCCTGCACCTGCTCTTGGATGCACTGGCTGACCAGGATCTCGCCCGGTTTGGCGGCCATCATCAGGCGCGCCGCCAGGTTCACCTGGTCGCCCAGGATGTCGTAGGTGCGGCGCGTCTGCCCGCCATAGGCCCCGGTACGGGCCGTGCCCTGGCTGATGCCGATCTGCGGGGGGGTCAAGAAGGCCAGTTCGGCCGGAGGGCAGATCAGCTCCAGGGCCGCGGCGGCGGCGCGCTGGGGGTCGTCATCGTGGGCGGTGGGGGCGCCAAATGAAATGCACAAGAAGCTGCCCTTATCGCCAATGGTGGGGTGGGTGATGATGGCTTCGTATGGATTGAGCACCCCCTGTGCCCAGCGGGTCAGGCGATCCATCTTATCGCCGGATTCGGGATCCTCATCAAAATCGATCCCGCCAAAGCGCATGAAGAGAGCAGTAGCCGGGCGCAGCTCGGTCAAAAAATCGCCCTGGCCTTCGGCAATGCTCTCAAAAATGGGCGGGTGAACCCAGGTCCGCAAGCTTTCAGCCGGAAGCCGCGCCTCGTCCGGCTCGGGCCAGGGCAAGGTAGCCGGCTGGCCCTCCAGGCCAGCGACCACGGTAAAGGGCTCTGGCTCGCTCGGTTCGCGGCGCTGTTCCTTTGCCAACAAGCGTTTTCCCAAAGCCTGGGCAGTGGCCTGGTCGAAAATCGTCTCGCCCTTGGCGGCGATGTGCTCACCAGCCGCCATGCGCATCACCGTGCCGCCCGCAATCAACTCGATGGTCTGCGTAACCGGGTCGCCCACCAAGAAGCGCCGCACCGGCCCTGCTGCCACCGAAACCTTGAGCGCCAGGGACACCGGGCTCTGCCCAGGCACGGGAATGGCGGCAAAAGCCTGGATGGCGGCTTGCAAAGCCAGGGCACAGTAAGCCGCCCGCTCAGCCCCTGAAGGCACAGGTCCATCAAAGCCTACCGGGGCATCATCGAACCAGCAGGTGATGGCATCGCCGGCAAAGCCGATCACGCTGCCGCCGAAACGATCTACCTGGCTGATGAGGCCGTCATACACTTTGTTGAGATAGAGGGGCAGCTCTTCAGCCCCGCGCCGCAGCCCCAGGGCGCGCGTCAGCGCTTCAGTCAACGGGGTAAAGCCCGAGATATCGGCGAACAAAGCCGCGCCGTGGGGCAGCTCTGGCAGGCTGACCTGCAAGCTCAATGCCAGGCGGTATTCGGCTGGGATGTAAACGCGGGCGCTTTCGAATAATGTAGAGGGCATGGGATCTCCAATCTGCATGCCTATTTTATCATCCCCAACATCGCGAGTATAATGCCATCTATGAATGATGCCCCCTATCTGGCTTACCTGTCCCAACACCTGACCCCTGCCCGCCTTCAGCATTCCCTGAGGGTGATGGACGTGATGGATGCCCTGGCCCCCATCTACGGGCTGGACCCCGCCGCCGCCCATCTAGCGGGGCTGGCGCACGACGCCGGCAAAGAATTGACCCTCGAGCGTATGCTCGAGATCGCCCAAGCGGTCAACTTCCCACTGACGACCCCCTGCGACCGGGATCCGCTGTACCTGCACGGCCCCTGCAGCGCTTACGTGGCCCAGCACGAGATGGGCATTGAAGACCCCCTGGCGCTGGAGGCCATCTTCCGGCATTGTTACCTGGGCCAAGGTCCGGTGCGATCACCCGTCTTCTGCTGGTGCCTGCGTTTTGCCGATATGCTCGAGCCGGGCCGTGATTGGGAGGCTACACGCCGCCGCCTGGAGCCAGTCGTCTACTCCGGCCAGTTGGGCCAGGCTGCCCACCAGATGATGGAATGGCTGGTGCCCTTCTTAGAAAGCGTGGGCGCTACCCCGCACCCTGCTCAGCGGATACTGCAAAGCAAGCTGGCAGAGTTGTTTGCCAATGGGAAAAACGGGGTGCCGAACGATCAGCTGCCGGTATAAGGATCGTATACGCGTGCCACGCGCCCATTGATCTGGCACGTGACCTCGTAAGTAATGGTGTGCAGCTTCTCGGCCCACTCATCGCAGGTGATTTCCTCATCGCCGCTCTTGCCAATCAGCACCACCGTATCGCCCACCTTTACGTCTGTCTCAAGCCCCAGGTTGAGCATACTCTGATCCATGCACACCCGCCCCACCACCGGGTAAGAACGCCCGTTGACCAGGGCTCGCCCGCAGTTTGAGAACAGGCGGTTGAAGCCATCGGCATAACCGGCACAGGGGCTGGTTTCAGCTACCGGCTTGCGCATCTCACCCTGGAAAGACGGCGGTGAAGTGGTGGATACCGTGCAGCACAATGGTTACAAAACCCTGATCCGCGAGACGGTTTCCGATGCCCTGATCGGCGAGCGCCGCGAAGGCTTCTTTCAAGTCGATTGGACCCATCGCGGCCTTTTGCCGGCGGTGATAGAAGAAGATATAGACTATGACGGCGACGGAAGCGCAGATTTCCAAATCCGCCTGGACACGGAAAGCGAGCAGGCCGAGATCGAGGCTTACAATGCCGCGGTTTTAGGTATGGACGGCGTTTATCACCCCGACACACGCCTGAGCGTATGGGTGAATTTGAAAAATCTATCTTTAGACCGGTAAATTTCCTACCAGTAAGATTCGCTTTTGCCGGTTTAGCCAAACCAGCATACATAACCAAAAAATCGGGAGAATGAACGCAGCAGCCACGGAATAAACGGCCAGGCCAGCCTGGTACTCGCCTATTTTGTTGATAGGGATTACTCTTGCGGTAACGATTTGCATGGCGATTTGAACACAAGGTTGTATCATCAATGCGGCAATGACAAGCCCCAAGAAAGTTTTTTGCCGTCTGGTTATTGCTCTGAAAAATGTCGCGAACCGGCCCTGCCAATTGACATGTTCCTGGCCAACATTTTGTGTTCCAAACCATATTCCAAGCGGCAACAAGGCAAACACCATACCATTCAGAATAATCCCTACCAAGGCGGAGCTTGAAAAAAGCATGGTATATCTGCCGAGTGTTTCAGCAAACAGGGACCAAAAACCAAAAACAATCTGGAAAAACAAGAAGCCGTAGATCATCCATTTTGATCGCTGAAGCCATATTAAATCGCCATTTACCTTTCGAAATTCCTGGCTCAACTCAGCGTTTGTACCGATGCGCCTGATGGAAACCAGGAATGCTTCTTCATCAGATAACGTTTGCTCAACTAGAAGCGCGATAGATTCTCGTAAGTGGTCTTCAAGTTCGTTAATATTCTCTGGTAGAAGACCTTCGTTATTGGCTAATTGATTCCGCCACCCCGAAATCTGCTGTTCAATGTTAAACATAGGAAACCTCCCATAACTTGGCTAGCGTATTTTGAACGATTTTCCATTGAAGTTTTTCTTGTTGCAAGGCGGCCTTACCCTGGCTATTAATCCAATAATATTTGCGCTTCCGCCCCGCTTCCGTCGTTTTCCATTCCGAGGTGATCAAACCTTCTTTTTCCAAACGATGGAGCAAAGGATAGAGCATTCCTTCTGACCAGAGCAACTGATTGTCAGACAATTCACGGATACGTTGAATAATTTCGTAACCGTAACTCTCTTCTTTTGACAAAACAGAAAGGATGATTGGGGTAGAAGATGCGGCGACCAGGTCTTTATTTAGCATAAACACCTCCTTTGTCTTATACCTAGGGCTGCTAGGTATAAGACAATTTTACCTAGAACTACTAGGTATGTCAAGGCATCTTGGCTACATTTGTGACGATTAATGGTCGTATACGCGTGCCACGCGCCCATTGATCTGGCACGTGACCTCGTAAGTAATGGTGTGCAGCTTCTCGGCCCATTCATCACAGGTGATTTCCTCACCGCCGCTCCTGCCGATCAGTACCACCTCGTCGCCCACCTGGGCATCTGTCTCTGGCCCCAGGTTGAGCATGCTCTGATCCATGCACACCCGCCCCACTACCGGGTAAGAACGCCCGTTGACCAGGGCCCGCCCACAGTTGGAGAACAGGCGGTTGAAGCCATCGGCATAACCGGCGGGGATGGTGGCGATCCAGGTATCCTCGGGGGCAAACCAGGTGCGCCCATAACCAATGCTGGTGCCCGCCGTGACCTTCTTGAGAAATGAAATGCGGGTGAAGAAGCTGAGCCCCGGCTTGAGCGGGATGCTGCGCGGTGTGCCGGGGTCAGGATAAAAGCCGTAGATCATAATGCCCGGGCGCACCATATCCAGCCAGCCCAGCTCGTGGCCCAACACCGCCCCTGAGTTGGCGCAGTGCACCAGGTCCACCTTGCGCCCGATGGCCGATTGGATAACTTCCACCATGCCCTTGAAGCGCTCGATCTGCTGGCGGGTGTAGGCGGGGTCGGCAGCATCGCTGACCGGCAGATGGGTGAAGATGCCTTCCAGGCGCAGGCTGGGGCAGCGCTGTTCAATGTGCGCCGCCAGGGTCGGGGCCTCATCAACTGGTACGCCAATCCGCCCCATGCCCGTATCCACCTTGAGATGCACCCGCCCTTGCAAACCGGCTGACCGGGCAGCCTGCTCCAGCGCGTCTACGTTGGCGCCCTCGCAAACCGCCAGCGTAATGCCGTTGCGCAGGGCGGCGTCCATTTCCTCTTCGAAGGCCGGCGAGAACTTCAAGATAGGCAGCCCAATGCTGGCTTCTCGCAACTGGATGCCTTCAGGCACAGTAGCCACCCCCAACCAATCCACCCCAATCCGTTCAGCCAGGCGCGAAACTTCTACTGCGCCATGACCGTAGGCGTTGGCTTTCACTGCAATCAGGATCTTGCGCTGTGGGCCAACGGCGCGGCGAATACCGTCCAGGTTGAAACGGATATGGTCCAGGTGGATGCGAGCATGGGTCTGGTAAAGCATAAACTATCCTTTAACAACAACTTTTTGCATGTACGGCGAGGTGGTAGCGGCCAACAGGGCCCCGTAGCTGGGGTAAAAGACCACCTGGCTGCCCAATTCCACCCCCGTATGGGCCTCTTCAACATCCAGCACCAGGTGGTCACTGCTGCCACCCAAAACAATGATACCGGGGTCTTCAGGGGTGATACCATCCACCACCACATCCTGGCGCCCAATGTTGCAGATGGCGCGCTTGCGAATACCGCGGTCCACAAAGTCAGTATAACCGCCAAACGCGTCCTGGCCGCGGTTACCAATGGGGACAGAGGGCTTACACTCAATTTCTACAATCTCAGCCACAATACGGAAAGTATCCTGGCGGGTGCCAGGCCAAGGGCTGCGGTCCAACACGTTGCGCCCCAGGGTAATGGCTTCGCCAATGCGGAAGTGATTGATCTCTTTGGGCATGCCACCCGCAGCAAGCAGCGGCAGGTTGGCACTATTGCCGCCCGAGAGGATATCCAGGGGCAGGCCGGTGGCCTTGCGGCAGGTATCGCGGATATCAACCAGCATCTGCATATTCTCGGTGGTGGGGATCACACCGCCGTAACAGGCCAGGTTGCTGCCCAGGCCCACAATCTCCAAATGCGGCAGCTTTGAGGCGCCGCGCACCACGTCCACAACCTTATCAGGCCACACGCCCTCACGCAAGTCACCCACATCCACCATGATGATGGCGCGGTGGATCACACCGGCGAATTCGGCGGCCTCAGAAAGCAGCTCCAGCGTTTCGACGGAAGAATTGAGAGAGTAATCTGAACAACGCACGATATCGTATGCCGCGCTAGGAGCAGGGATGCGCAGCAGCATCAGGGGCAGGCTCATGCCAATGTTCGAGATTGATTGCAAGTTGAGAATGCGTGAATCGGCGATCATATCGGCGCCGCCTGCCTCCAGGGCATGCACCACGGATGGATGGGCGCTCATCACCTTGGTGACACAAGCCACCTGTGCGCCGTGTTTGTGGCACAGGTCGACCACAGACCGGGCATTGGCCTCAATCCGTTGGGGAAATATTTCTAATCGGGGAGTACGAATATACATAGCACCCTCAAAAGTAGTCTGAATTTAGTTTTGGGCAGAGAGTTCTTGTTCCACCCAATGTCTGAAAGTTGCCCTGACAGCATCTGGATAAGCCTGGGCCAGCGTGCCGAGGGCTGAAAAACGATAGTCTCGATCCATCAAAATGGTTGCATCCGGAGCAGGAAGTAGATACTTTCCGGGGCCAGTGCACACCCTGCGCAGGATGGCCTCGCCGCCTTCCACGCGCGTCAGCGCGCCGCCAGTGCCCACCACCCACTTCACCGCGCTCAGGTCCTTACCTTTCACGATCAGTTTTTTGCCGGTGGGCGTATACAGGTCAGTGACCACGCCCGCATGGCGCCGGATGCCGGTCTCTACGGCTTTGGTGCACAGCCAACGGGTAACTTCCTTCTGCTGCTCGGTGCGGGGCATGGCTTGCAAGTCCACCAGGCGCGCTTCCCACTCTGGCTCGCCTGCCAGTTCTACAATGTTGCGGGCGTTGACATAGACACCAAGATCCCCCTCCACAGTGCGCTTAGCTTTGGGCTCGGGCTCGGTCAGCCGGGGCGACCATTCCAGGCTGCCCTCGGTGACACTGTGGATATCGGTGGTGGCGCCGCCAACGTCAAAGATCAGGCAGTCGCCCAGCTCGGCAGCAAAAAGCTCTGCCCCGCACAGCACAGCCCCCGGCGTGGGCAAAATGCCCCAGCGGGTCAGGTCGCCAAAACGAGACATGCCAGGGGCATGGATGATGTGGCGGCTGAAGACCTCGTGGATCAGGCGGCGCAGCGGCTCAATGTTCAACACGTCCACATCTGGGAAGACGTTGGCAGCCAGCAAAGTTTCAATGCCAGCATCCTCAAAAATCTGCTTGACCTGCTTACGGATGGCGGCATTCCCGGCGTACAACACCGGAACCGGCAGCCTGAGCGAAGCGATCTTCTCTGCATTGCTCAAGACGATGTGTTTTTCGCCAAAATCCACGCCGCCAGCCAGCAGAATGATGTTGGGATAGATAGAACGGATCTCTTGCAGGTCAAAGTCGCTCAACGGACCGGCAGTGATCATCTTGACGATGCCGCCCGCCCCCAGGGCGGCTTCACGCGCCGCCCGGGCGGTCATACTGTAGGTTAAACCGTGCACCACCATGCGCAGCCCACCCGCGGCAGAGCTGTTGACAAAAGTCTCTGGTTTGCCAATTGAGCTGCCAAACCGGGCTTCCAGATCTGAAATGGCCTGCTCCACCCCCACACCAACGTCGCCTTGGGCCACGCTGGTCGGCGCAAAGCCCTGGGCCACGTGCTCAAAGCCTGCTTCCGGCTGTAAGTTAAATCCATTGACTTTCGTGATGGTTGAGCCCACCTCGATGGTCAAGATCTCAATGCCGCGCATGGTGTGCACCTTGTATCCTTTAGCAGGACGGCCTAGACTACGCCGCGCCCTTTCAGGGTTTTAACGATCGCATTCACCACGTCAATACCCTTGGTGCCGCGGCCAAAAGTGGCGTCCAG
>CAZWFQ010000011.1:0-35559 GCA_964633225.1 uncultured Anaerolineaceae bacterium | reverse complement strand
TGCTTGATATCCAGGATCTCGCGCAGACCCACGCTGTGCTCATCTTCGCCCACCGTGGCAGCCACCACTTTGAGCCCCACCTGCTTGATAGCCGCGCGGATCTCGTCTTCGGGCAGAATCTCTTCCTTAGGCGGGATCTTCAGATCGGCCTTCTTGATATCAAAAGCCACTTTGCCCTTCACCTCAACAAAACAGCCTTCAGACGGGTGCAGCAAGCTCAGGTTGATCACCTGGGGATCCTGCAATCCCATCTTGCGCGCCATCTCCAACCCGGCTTCGCGGGCCACATCTTCAGATTCGGGAATGGCAAATTGCAGCAGAACGGTGCCATCGCCAGCCCACTCAGCCTCCGGGCGGATCAAACCGCCCTTGCGATAGGGCAGGGTCTTTTCCAGGCGCTTGGAGACGTTATCTTCAGGATCGAGCTCATCAATGTAGACGATCTTCTCGGGCTTGCATAGCGTGCAGCCATCGATCAGATCGCAGGCTTTGTGCGTGCCTGCCGGCAGGTGGTTGTGCCCAAAGTGGCTGCACACCGGCGCCAGGTAATCGGGGTCGCGCTGGATAAGCGAGCCAGCAGCCACGCCGCCCTTGCCATCGCGGGCAATCCCATCGCCGTTGCGCTCAGGATACTTGGCAGAGTCAACGAAAAAGCCCTGCTCCACCGCGGCAAAATAACCGCCGGTCTCAACCACCTCTTCCAAGAAAGCCACGGCGCGCTCTTTCAGGTCTCGCACCATCTCGCCCAGCGGGCCATCGTGGTTAATGGTCAGCAGCTCTTTGATCCCATCCAGGGCCGCCCAGGTCTGCTTGACGGTTTGCACGCCGCGGATATTGTTATAGTGCCAGGGCACATTGCGCCCCTCGTCAGGAGTGATGGTGCTCTGGATATCGGCGCTGGTCAGCATCGAGATCAGCGTATCGATGGTGTGCGTGCGCACGGCCTCTTCGATATCGGCCTCGATGTAGCGCGTATTCTGCTGGGCGCGCATCTTGTATTCAGAGAAGAAGTCGCGCAGCGCTACCGCATAAGGCAGGTCGTACCACAGCTTGGGGGCAGGCGGGGCATCTGGCGGGACGGTAGAAAGGCCGATCAGTTCCTTCTCCATGCCCACCGCCACCGAGAAAGCGCAGTTAATGCCATGCTGCACCATCAACTCAGGCATCACCAACCAACCGGCTTTGGCTGTGGCATTGGCGTTGTGAGCGCCATCGATCTGGAAGATATCTGCCCCAGCCATCACCCGCTTGGCCTCTGCCGCATCCACAAACGAACGGTACATGTTCACATTGCGGTAAAGCACATTGTACTGCGGATCTTGGTGGGCACCGTTGATGCCTTCTTCGGCAAACAGCACGGCCACTTCGGGACCTGCCACGCCAGAAACGTAGCTGTGGAAATTGATCGGGCGGCCAACTTCTTCCTCAATCAAATCACAGGCTTTGCGGCTGGCACGGATCTGCTTGCGGGTGATGGGCACCCCGCCGGTACCTTCAGGGGTGCCTTCCATCAAACCATCAATGTGGCTTTGCCCGGTGGTGCGGATGACCATCAAGTGATCGGCACCATGCCAGGCAGCCATGCGCATACGGCGGATATCGTCCTCAAAACGCCCCGAGGCGATCTCAGTAGTGACCACGCAGCTCGGCTGCGGATCGATAAAGTCGAAATACTTAGAAGCTGGCAGGCCAATGCTGTTCTTCAAAGGCTCAGCCATATCCCGGTAATGGAAAGGCCCCATATTCACGCCTTCGGCCGGTTTTTTTCGCCACACCCAGCCTTTGCGCTTGGGATGGTAAGACTCCAGGTCCTGCATGAGTTCGTCGATATCAAGCTTTTTGCGAGGGTCAAGTTGTTGGTTATTCATTGTACTCTCTCTCCAAAACCAGGCCTAGAACAAACCAGTGAGGACATCTTTGTCCTCCAGGATGGCTGCGGCGGCCTGGCGCACGTTCACGCCGGTTTTCTGGGCCAGCTTCAACACCACATGGCCGGCGCCCTTACCCAACAGGCCTGCTTCGTGGATGCGGTCTACCACACCGTGCGAGCTGATGCTGTCGATGCCCATGCGCAGCAAAACAGAACGCTCGATGGACGGGGAGGTATGCGTTTGCGCAAGTCCCACGATCGGCTCGACAACCTGGTCGCAAAGCTGCCAAAAACGGGCTTTTAGCGCTTCGTCACTCATTTTTTTCAATTCTTCCCGGCGCTCTTCGAACCGGGCAATGCGTTCAGCAGTCATAATTCTCTCCATTCAAGCCAGACTGGGGTTAGTTTGTTAGATCGGGGGCGTGCTGTTTGACCCAGGCGACATCCTTCTTCAGGTCAGCCGCCAGGAAGGCATAATCGTTTTCATTCCACTGTGCCACCGGATAGGCCTTGGCGGCATTCTTCAGGTATGACAGGCACAACTTATCCATATCTTGCACCTTGCCCCACACCTGGTCTAGGCGCTGGGGGATGACAATGGCTTTACCGGGCACATTATCCTTGGGATCGCCGCGGCGCACCTCAATGCCATTCTCGCGGGCGAAGGAAAGCTGGCTGTTATGGTGCTTTCCAGCGCCAGTATATTCCGTTTCTTGCACCACCACAATCTGGTCGCGGTCCATCTGGCGCGCCAGGGTGACCGCTGCCGTCAGGCTGGTGTTACCAGCCGGGCCGCGTTCCAGGCCCTCCAGCTTGGTGAGCAGTTCAGTCACGTAAAACACCTCACCCTGGGTGACCAACTGGTACTCATCCATGTAACGCAAAGAACGGGCTGCATTGCGCGGCACATCCGTCCGGTCGGGCCAGGTGGCAAAAGGCACGCCGAAACCGGTATGCCCGGTGGTGAAGGATTTGCGGTTGAAATCGTGATCCGAAGCCATGTGCAGACCACTCAAATCCACCGAGCAGGCCACAATGCGCGTCTGATCGCAGCCAGCCGCCAGCAGGCCGCGTGCCGTGCCGGTGAGATTGCCCCCGCCGGCGTGCGTGATGGCTACGGCATCTGGATCTTTGCCATAGCGGGCCCGCACCTGAGCGGCAATCTCTGTACCCAGGGTCTCAATACCGCGAATGCCAAAGGGCGTGTAAAGGCTGGAGTTGAAGAAACCTGTCTCTTCCAGCGTGCGCAGCAGCATGTAGAACAGCTCTGGCCCGACCGAAAGCTTAAGCACCTCCGCGCCATAGGCTTCGCAAGCCCGGCCCTTCTCCACGATCTCTGGCTGGCCCACCCCACGGCTGTCAAACACTTCTTGGACGATGATGCACTTCAGGCCGCGCTGCGCTGCCTGCGAGGCCACGGCTGCGCCATAATTTCCGCTGGTGGCTGCGATCATGCCTTTATAGCCCTTTTTGAAGGCCTCGTAAGCGCTGATGGAGGCGCGCCGGGCCTTGAAGCTGCCCGAGGCATTGGCGGCTTCGTCCTTGACGAGGATGAGCGCACCCTTGCCAGGCTCTGATATCTTGCGCACGGCTTCGGTCAGGTTGCGCAGCTCAAACAGCGGCGTATTGCCAACTTTGGTCTCGCTCTGAATGCGCACCATATCTTCCAGGCTGTAGCCTGTCTCACGCATCATGCGTTCATAATCAAAAGCGATTGGGCTTTGGATGAAATCATCATAGTCAATCCCCAACGAGGCCTTCATGATTTCATTTTTGCGCGCCATCACAGCCGCATAAGACATATCGCGCCGGCTCATTGCTCCACCTCCGTGCCAATCGTCAACAACTCAGAGACGGTAGTCCCAAAACTGTGGCTGTAGCTGGGATTGACCGCGCGCAGGGTGCCTTGCAACTCACGCCCGATGATGGTGCGGATGCGCACCTCTTGACCCAGGCGGGCATCTTCCAACAAAAAGCCCGATACGCGCAGCATGTAGGGCACCAACTTGGTATCATCGGGCAGGGTTTGGGCACGCTGCTCAGGCTTGAGAACCACCTGTTCAATTTCAACCCATGTTCCTGTTTGGATCACAGAGCTTTCTTCGTATACATTCTTCATTTAAACATCTCTCCATCAAAGCATGATAACTACCCATAGGCCGAAAACGGGCATGTAACCCGTCTCCGGCCTGATGGATGGAAATCGTTGCAATCTTCGAGGTTATACGTTACGGCGGTAAGCAGACTCGCCCATCAAAGCGGCGGGGGTCGGCAGATCGATCATGCGCTTCAGACCGGCACTGGCAGCCACCACATGCGGGATCATGTTCACCGCAATCCCCATGGTGGCGATTCCACCGGCGATCTCAGGCTTGATAGCCATGTGAATTTCAGGCTTGCCATAAATGTTGATGTAATCGCCGGTATCCTGGTTTTCCAGATGCGGATGGATCTGCTGGGGGTGGACGAGCTTGATGACTTCTTTATCACCCCGGTAACCGATCCCAATATGGGCACAACCAGCCACCATGCCAGGCTCCACCACCACATGGGGCGTCTCGCGGTGGACTTTGCTGATAATGGGTTCGCGGCTTTGCTCAATGCGATCAACACCTAACCCCAGGGCCTCGCTGATCATATAGATCGATTCGGGGAAACCGACATGCCCCACGATGGAGCCATCAGCCACACCAGCCTTGAAGGCCTCGGGGGTGGTACCCACGCCCTGGGTCTTCATCACGGTCGGCCCATAGGGGCTCAAGTCATTGACCCGCGAGGCCTCGATGCGCTCTACCGAATGGCAGCCACCCGTAAGGGTGACCACCAACAGGTCCAGCACGAAGCCGGGATTAACGCCCGTGCCAAGCACCGAAACACAGTTCTTTTTGGCCAGGTCATCAAGTTCTTTGGCCAGTTCGGGGTTCTGGGCGGCAGGATCCGACATTTCTTCGGCAATCGAAATGCAGTTAATGCCCGCCGTGATCACCTGGCGCAAGGTCGGCATTTGTTCCTTTGTCCAAGAAGTGGTGGCGAGGATCACAATATCCACGTTTTCCTTCTTGAGAACATCCTCGGGCTTATCTGTCACGGTGACACCAAGCTGTTTGCCCACGCCCAGCACAGCCCCCAGGTCTTTGCCCACATAATCTGGGCGGCCATCCACGGCGGCTACGATCTGAATTCCGGGTTTCTCGAGCATTAAGCGGGCCATACCACCGCCCATAGCTCCGAGACCCCACTGAAGGACACGAATTGGCTTCATCATATGAAAGTCTCCTAATTGAATTAACCCTTCGGACCACCGATCCACCCGGATGGCGGGAACCCTGGTTTGGTAGATTGGAGGTGATTTTATCATGCTCTAAATTTCCAGGCACGTGTAAGAAATAGTGCCTATCCGCGACGTTTGTAATGAAATCTGATCTACTTTTTCCGGGCAACTTTTTTAAAAGCATAGGTATAATTAGTATGCATCTGAGAAAAGCAAAAAAGATGCTTACGAGAAACGATAGATCCCAATCCCTGGTTGTGTAGAGGCAGAGATAACTTATGAAAAACTGGCATACAATGAAGGTTGAAGATTTAACCCGGGAACTAGATGTTAACCTGGAGACTGGCCTTTCGACAGAAGAGGTGGCCCGCCGCCTGGAACAATACGGCCCCAACGAGCTGATCGAACGCGGCGCCAAGAGCCCTTGGAAAATCCTGTGGGAACAGCTTACCGGGATCATGGTCGTCATCCTGATCGTCTCGGCAATCATTTCCCTCTTGCTGCACGAATATACCGACGCCATCACCATCCTGATCATCGTGGTGCTCAATGCACTGCTAGGCTTCACCCAAGAGTATCGCGCAGAGCAAGCCATGGCAGCCCTCAAGAAGATGGCCACGCCGCGCGTAAGGGTACGCCGCGGCGGGCATGTCTTGGAGGTAACGGCCCAAGAGTTAGTGCCTGGCGATGTGATCATCCTGGAAGCCGGCAACGCCATTCCAGCAGATTGCCGGCTTGTAGATGGGGCCAACTTGCGCGTGCAAGAATCTGTGCTGACAGGCGAATCAGAGCCGGTAGAAAAGTTTGCCCGCACCCTTGAAAAGCCCGACCTGGCAGTTGCTGACCGCCGCAACATGCTCTACATGGGCACAGTTGCCACTTATGGACGCGGCAGTGCCGTGGTGGCTGCCACGGGGATGCAAACCGAGCTTGGTCACATTGCCGATATGATCCAAAGCACAGGCTCTGAACCAACCCCCTTGCAGCGCCGCCTAGAGCAGCTTGGCAAAGGCCTGGCTGTAGCCGCCCTGGGCATTGTGGCCCTGGTTTTTGTACTGGGCCTGCTGCGCGGCGAGGATGTTCGCCTGCTGATCATGACCTCCATCAGCATGGCCGTAGCCGCCGTCCCTGAGGGGCTGCCCGCCGTGGTCACCATTGCACTGGCCCTGGGCGCCCAACGCATGCTCAAACGCCAGGCCCTCATCCGCAAGCTGCCCGCCGTAGAGACACTCGGCTCTGTCACCACCATCTGCTCTGACAAGACCGGCACCCTCACCGAGAACCGCATGACCGTGACGTTACTGGATGTGGCTGGCAATCGCCTGAACTTCTTTGAGCAGGTGCGCGAGTACAGCCCGCAAGTATGCCCCAAAGAGGAACCTGACCTGGAGTTTTCGCACTATCCATCTGTGCCGCTGCTCTTGTTGAGCGGCACGCTGTGCAACGATGCCATCTTGGAATGCAGCGAGGATAAGAAGGTCTATACCGCAGTCGGCGACCCAACCGAAGGGGCACTGGTCATTGCCGCTGCTCATGCCAACCTGTGGAAAGACGAATTGGATGAAATCTTCCCCCGCACCGGCGAACTGCCCTTCGATTCGGATCGCAAACGCATGACCACCATCCACCGCCTACCCACCGAAGACCAGGTGCTGCCCCACAATCTATTAAACCTGCTGAAACAAGGCCCCGGCGAGTATATTGCCTTCACCAAGGGGGCTGTGGACGGTTTGCTGCAGATTTCGGACCAGGTATGGGTAGAAGATCACGTTGAGCCGCTGACCAGGGAATGGGCAGAGCGCATCCAAGATGCCAACAACGCCATGGCCCAAAAAGGCATGCGTGTTTTGGGCGTGGCCCTACGCTGGCTCGATAAATCCCCCGAGAATCCAACCGAGCAGAGCGTTGAGTACGGCCTGGTGTTTGTGGGGATGTCTGGCATGATTGACCCGGCGCGCCCCGAAGTGAAAGATGCCGTTGCCGTTACGCGTTCAGCAGGTGTGCGCCCGGTGATGATCACAGGTGACCACCCCCTCACCGCACTGCACATTGCCCAGGAACTGGGCATCGCCACCAATGATCGGGTGCTCACTGGCCAAGAACTGGCCAAAATGAGCGTCGATGAGCTGGAGGCAGTTGTTGAAGACCTTTCGGTTTATGCGCGTGTCTCGCCAGAACACAAGCTCAAGATTGTGCAAGCCCTGCAAGAGAAGGGACATATCGTAGCAATGACCGGTGATGGCGTCAATGACGCCCCGGCCCTCAAGCGTGCCGACATCGGCGTGGCCATGGGCATCACCGGCACCGACGTTTCAAAAGAGGCCGCCGACATGGTCTTGCTGGATGACAACTACGCCACCATTGTAGCGGCAGTTGAAGAAGGCCGCCGCATCTACGACAATATTCGCAAGTTCATCCGCTACACCATGACCTCGAACGCGGGCGAGATCTGGGTGATGCTCCTGGCCCCCTTCTTGGGCATGCCCCTGGCCCTACTGCCGCTGCAGATCTTGTGGGTCAACCTGGTCACCGATGGCCTGCCTGGCCTGGCCCTGACGGTTGAGCCAGCCGAGCGCGACACCATGCAGCGCCCGCCACACTCACCCAAAGAGAATATCTTTGGGCGCGGCATGGGGCGCGATATCTTGGTGATCGGTTTGCTGATGGGTCTGATTTCTTTAGGGGTAGGCTTCTTTGCCTGGCTGCGAGGTGACCCTGCCTGGCAAACCATGGCCTTTACCACGCTCACCATGGCCCAGATGGGCAACGCCCTGGCCGTGCGCTCAGAGCGCTACAGCTTATGGCAGATCGGGGTATTTTCAAACCGCCTGGTCTTGGGTGCAGTGCTGCTGACATTTGCCTTACAGATGATGGTGGTGTACGTGCCCTTCTTCCAAGACATCTTCAGCACCATGCCGCTCTCGATCGGCGACCTGGCAATCAGCCTGGGCTGTGCAGTGCTGGTCTACTTCGGTATTGAAGTATACAAGATCATCATCAACCGGCGCTAATTTGGCAGCGAGAAAATAAGCGCCAGGCAGAACCTGCTCGGTCACGTACCGAGCAGGTTCGTTAATGCATCTCGTGCCTGGGCCAAAGATATGCCCTTTGAATAAGTCCATTCGGTGAGCAGTGAATTAATCGCCCGCTCAAGGAGCGAGTTCTCTTGTTCATTTAGTTTCTTGGTGCGCTTATAATGGGTCATGTCACGCACAACCCGGCAGATGGACGCCAATTGCCCATCTTTTATCTGCGCCAGCAGCTGATCTTTACGCTGCACCCGGTCATCCAGCAAAGCCTCACCCGGGCTGGATAGAATAGCAGAGAGGCGCTCAAATTCTTCTGGCGGGGTAGGCAGGCGCAGTGTCTGCCGCTGCTGATCATTGATCGGGATCCAGGTTGTCAAATCTTTGATGAGCACCACATAGCAGTTCGCCAGTTGGCCATGGATGATCTTTTCTTCGATGTTCACAATTTCACCCAGGCCAAAGGTGCAGTGAATAACCTTGTCACCTATCTGAAAACTCATCTTCCTCCTTTTTGCCAGACTAGAAAACCCAAGATTTTTGAGAGCGACGCCCCCCATACCTGGAGGGAGTCGCTCTCCCAAATCCTACTTTTTAGACCACCCCCAATTGATTACAAAACTGGTTTAATAGCGGCGTCCGCCGCCATAGCCACTGTTGCGCGGGCGTTCTTCACGCGGCCGGGCAATGTTCACTTTGATGGAGCGATCATCCAGCGTTTTCTCGTTCAAGGCTTTGATCGCATTCTCGGCCTCTTCTTGAGTGCTCATGGTCACAAAGGCAAAACCCTTCATCATCCCGCTGTCACGATCCTTGATCATATCCACTGCAACCACCGTGCCCGCCTGGGCAAAGGCCGCGCGCAGGCCTTCTTCGGTAGTGTTATAAGACAGGTTTCCTACATATAACTTCGTATCCATTTGATTTCCTTTTTTTGTACGGCCATTGGCTGCTTTTCAGCTGCGCAACAGTCGGTAAATGGTTTTCCAGGGTCGGCAGTGAGAAAAAAAGCCGCCATTCGATGCAGAATGGCGGCTAAAACTCGAGCGCAAAACTGGAATTCGTCAACCTTTATTATACTACGAAATTCGGCCAAAAACGCGGCACTCCTTGCTGCAGCCACAAATCCCCCCATCACCACCTGCGCAGCCATACCGCACAGCCCAAAAGTCAGCACATATCTAAATGCCTGCGTACCAGAGAATAATTAGCCGTCTTGAATGTGCTTAATCCCCTGCTGGAACAAAGCAATGATGTGCTCATCATCAATGCGGTAATACACTTCTTTTCCATCCCGGCGCGCCTGAACCAGGTGCATCTGGCGCAGGCTGCGCAGGTGATGAGAGATAGCCGATTCAGTTATTCCCACCAGAGTGGCCAGGGTACCCACGTTCAATTCCTGGCTGACCAGGGCTGAGAGAAGCCGTACGCGGCTGGTATCGCTAAAAGCGCGGAAAAGCTCAGCCACATGGGCCGCTGTGTGTTCATCAAGGACTGTTTTTGGGGGATTCGTCATCTATTTCGCCGCTTGAATCAGGATATCCGCATTGTAGTGTGAACCAATTGGATTGTCAATAATCTGGGCTCCAATATCAGGTTTTGTTAACCGCCAGCCTGTTCATGCGTTAGAGCGGCAGGTGCATGCCGCGATAGGCGAAGATGTGGACGTGGGGTGCACTGAAGCTCGGGTTTGCATTGACGGTCTCCCTATCCAGAATTAGAATTGAGCGCAGAATGGAACAATTTCTAAGTACCGAAACGCTGATCATTGAGTTGCTACTGATCGTCTCGCTGGTTGCCATTGCCGTGCGCCGCCTGCAAATACCGTATACCGTGGCACTGGTGATCGTTGGCCTGCTGTTCACAACACAATCACAGCTCAACTTCGAATTGACCCCCGAATTGATCCTGGCATTGTTCGTTCCACCCCTGGTGTTCGAGGCCGCTTTCCACTTGAACTTTAACGAACTGCGGCGGAATATGGGCGTCATCTTGCTCTTGGCCGTGCCAGGTGTGATCCTGACGATGCTGATTGTTGGAGGCATCGTTTCGGCAGGCACAGGACTGGCTTTACCTGTTGCGCTGACGTTTGGAGCGCTGATTGCAGCTACCGACCCCGTGGCAGTGGTTTCACTTTTTCGCATGCTGGGTGTGCCAAAGCGGCTGGCCGTGCTGGTGGAAGGGGAAAGCCTGTTGAACGATGGCACAGCGCTGGTGCTTTTCAACATCATGCTGATGATTATAGCAACCGGGCAATTCAACCTGGCCGCGAGCGCTCTCGATTTCGTGCGCATTTCGGTAGGAGGGATTGTGGTGGGGTTGGTCTTGGGATGGGCCATCTCACGCCTGATCGCCCGGATTGATGATTACCTGATTGAAACCACCCTGACCACCGTGCTGGCCTTTGGCTCATACCTGATTGCCGAACAACTGCACTTCAGCGGCGTGCTGGCTGTGGTAGCCGCGGGCCTGATCAACGGCAACCTGGGGCCGCAGGGGATGAGCCCGACCACACGCATCGTTTTGTTCAATTTTTGGGAATATGTTGCCTTTTTGGCAAACAGCCTGGTATTCCTCTTGATCGGATTAGAAGTGGACATCCCAGCGCTGCTGGATGCCTGGCAGCCAATCCTATGGGCCATTGGCGCAGTTATGCTGGCGCGCGTCATCGTCGTCTATGGGATGAGCTTACTGGCGCACCGCCTGGCAGAGCCAGTATCGCCGCGTTGGCAGCACGTGTTGGCCTGGGGCGGCCTGCGCGGCGCACTGAGCCTGGCCCTGGCCCTCAGCCTGCCGGCCTCTTTTGGACCAGAACGGGGAGCCCTGCGCACGATGGCTTTTGGAGTGGTTTTATTTAACTTGCTGGTTCAGGCAACAACCATGCGGCCTCTCGTTCGCCGCTTGGGGATCATCTTGCGCAATCCAGAACATGTGGAATATGAAAAACGCCACGCCCGCCTGACGGCACTGCGTTCAGCAGAAAGCCACCTGGAACGGCGCTACCGCGAAGGACTGCTTTCTACCCACACCTGGGAAACCATCCGCCCCAAGCTGCAAGAGCAGCTCGCCCTGTTGGCAGAAACCGTGCGTGAATCGCTGCGTTCAGCACCAACGCTGGAGGCTGAAGAGATGGATATTGCCCGGCGCGAAATCCTGCGGGCGCAGCGCAGCGCGTTTATGGGGTTGCTACGAGACGGCGTGATATCGAACGAAGTATACGAAAACCTTTCTGCCGAAATTGATGCCACGATCACGAATGGCGGGAATGCTTTTTGGTTTGTTCCCGGAGATTCATTACCACAACGCCTGAAGACCCGGCGCGAGCGCGTGGATGTACAAGAAATTACGATCGAACCAGGCTCCTTATGTGAAGGGAAACTCGTACGCGAGGTGGAATGGCCGCAGAACTCGGTCATTGCCAGCCTGCGGCGAAACGACCAGGTGCTGATTGCCCGCGGCGATACACTGCTGCTGGCCGAAGATATCTTAATGATGGTTGCAGATGATGCAGCCATTCGCGAAGTACAGCATCTAACCAACGGGATTGACTGACCATCCACGCAAAAGACTTTTCTTCCTGGGCACAGGTGGGCGGCAATAAGAGAATCCGGGGTAAAATAAACTGCCCAAACAAGCCATGAACCCAATATTGGGACAGCAAGGAGAAAAATGGAGCACGGCACCGCTTTACTCATTACAATTGTTGCAGCAGTCTTTTTTGGATTGCTAGCGCAGATATTGGCGCACCGGTGGCACATTCCTGCCATTGTTTTGCTCTTGGTCTTTGGCATCGGACTTGGCGAAGAAGTCTTGGGACTGGTGCGCCCAGACGAGTTAGGCGGCGGCCTGGGCATATTGATCAAACTGGCCGTGGCAATTATCCTATTCGAGGGCGCTCTCAGCCTGAATCTCAAATCATTGCGCCAAAACGCTGTCGAAGTGCGCAACCTGGTCACCGTTGGTGTGCTGATTTCATGGGTTGTCACCACGTTAATTGCCCATTTTATAGCCGGGTTCGAATGGCATCTCGCCATTTTGTTTGGCGCGCTAATGACTGTTACCGGCCCTACAGTGATCCAGCCGCTGATGCGCCGTATTTCAGTCACGCGTTCCGTAAAAACTGTACTGGAGGCTGAAGCCATCCTGGTGGACCCGATCGGCGCCATTCTGGCAATTGCAGTACTGGATGTGCTGCTGGCAACAACAACGAGCGGTTCGATTGGCTTGCCCGGTATGCTCTGGGTGTATTTCGGACGATTGCTGATTGGTGGCACAGTTGGGGTCTTAGGCGCGTATGGACTGGCTCTGTTGATAAAAGCAAAAAACCTTGTGCCCTCTGAATTAGGCAATCTGGTCGCCTTGGCTTGTGTTTGGGGCACCTTCGGCCTGGCCGAGTGGCTGCAAAGCGAGGCCGGGATCATGGCTGCCGTGATCATGGGGCTGGTAACCCAAAACGCTGCAATCCCAGGAGCCAGGCAGTTACGCCACTTCAAAGAAACGCTAACCACGCTAGGGATCAGTGTGCTATTTATTTTACTGGCCGCTGACCTGGAGCTATCCGCTCTCTGGGAGGAAGGTGTTTCGGGAATTCTGGCAGTTTTTTTGATCATGTTCGTTGCGCGCCCGCTGGCAGTCTTTCTTTCCACTTGGAGCACCAACCTGAACTGGCGTCAAAAAGTCTTTATCGCTTGGGTGGGGCCGCGCGGGATCATTGCAGCATCGGTGGCATCCATTTTTATGCTTGCATTGACAGAATCTGGGTTGGAAGGCGGCAGACGCCTGCTGGCGCTAACATTCTTGGCCATCTTGATGACGGTGAGCATCCAGGGCCTGACAGCCGGCTGGGTGGCAAGTGCACTCGGCTTGCGCGACATGGGCAAGCAAAAAGCATTGGTTGTGGGCGCCAATGGTTTGGGGTGCGCCATCGCCAGGCTCCTAAATAAGCATGAGCGCCCGACGTTCCTGATTGATACCAATCTCACTTCAGTAGAACAAGCCCGGCAAAAGGGAACGCACGCTGCGCCGGGTAATGCCCTTGAAGAACAAACGCTAGAGGAGCTGCACGCTGAGGAGTATGCAACTTTTCTGGCAGTCACATCCAACTCGGAAGTCAATGTCCTGGCCTGCCAGCTTATACACGACAGTTTCGGCATTGACCGGGCCTTCCCAGCGTTAAGCAACCCTGCCAAAGGCGCCAACCCGGCGCTTCTGAAACAAACCGGTGGCAAGCTGGCGTTTGGGCGTTTTATTACGGTAGCAAATTGGGAAAGAGATGCAACAGAAATCCATGAGTTAAGCTGGCAATTCCCATTAGACCGTACAGCCACCAATGCACGAGATATCTCGCTGCCGGCTGATATCATCCCTATCCTGCGCGTTCGCAACGGCAGCGCCGAGATTGTACACGCAGAACAACCCTGGCAGCCTGGGGATATGATCATTCTCTTGAGCCTGCTTGCCCCATCTGAGGCTCAAAGCGCCCTGGATCAAATGTCGTTGTGATGAAGAAAAAATTTCAACTGCGCCGTCTTCAACCTTCTGAATCTGTGGTCTTAGGCACCCTGGCATTGGTGGTTGGCCTGACCAGCGCTGCAGGCGTATGGCTGTTCAAATGGCTGATTGACCTGGTTCAGCAACTGGCTTTTGAACACCTCGGTCAGGCTCTCCAATCGCTGGGTGGCTGGACGGTGTTGTTCTTGCCTGTTCTGGGCGGACTGGTCGTGGGGCTGCTGCTGCATTTCTTCATTGGCCAAGAGCGCCATCACGGTGTGGCGGGGATCATGGAATCGGTAGCCATGGCCGGTGGACGACTGCGCTTCAAACGGGTGCCAGCCAAAGCGTTAGCAGCGGCAATTTCAATTGGCAGCGGCGCGTCTGTGGGGCCAGAAGATCCATCCGTGCAGATTGGCTCTAACCTGGGGTCGATGTTTGGCCAATGGCTGCACTTGTCAGATGAACGGATGCGGGCATTGGTAGCGGCAGGCGCCGCCAGCGGCGTAGCAGCCGCTTTTAATGCACCCATTGCGGGTGTTTTCTTTGCCCTGGAAATCATCCTGGGAGAGATCAGCGGCAGTGCCTTAGGCGTGGTGGTGCTTTCGGCAGTGACCTCATCCGTTTTCACACAGGCTGTGGCAGGACCAGAACCTGCCTTCCACGTACCGGCGTATGCCTTTAACTCGGTTTGGGAACTCCCGCTCTATCTGGGGCTGGGGTTATTGGCCGGCCCGCTGGCTGCGCTGTATGTGCGTCTTTTGTATCTCGCCCAAGACGTGTTTCAGCAATGGCATAAATTACCGCGTTGGCTAAAGCCGGCCCTTGCCGGCCTGGCGGTTGGGGTGGTAGGCATCTTTCTCCCACAGGTGTTTGGGGTCGGTTACGAAACGATTGGAAAAATCTTGAACGGAGAAAGCCTGGGGATCGCCCTTTTGCTTGGCGTGATGGCAGCCAAGCTCGTTTTAACGCCGGTCAGCATCGCCGGCGGCTTTCCAGGCGGAGTGTTTGCGCCATCCCTGTTCATTGGCGCCGCCCTGGGCGGGGCCTTTGGCCAGGCAGCCAGCCAGCTTTTCCCGCAGTTGAGCCTCGTCCCGGCGGCTTTTGCCATGGTAGGCATGGCTGCCTTGCTGGCTGGGGCCGTCCATGCGCCACTTACGGCCATCCTCTTGCTTTTTGAAATGACCCGCGATTACCGTATCATCTTGCCACTCATGTTTGCTGTGGTGATCAGCCTGCTGCTTTCGCAACGCTTGCAACGCGACTCAGTATATACGCTTGGGCTGGCCCGCAAAGGCATTCGCCTGGAACGCGGGCGCGATGTAGACGTCATGGAATCCGTCCAGGTCGGTGATGTGATGCTGGATGAAACCTTTGCCCTGCCCTTAGACTTCCCTGTCGCCGCATTGGCTGAACAATTTTTGCAAACCGGGCGGCATGGCTTCGCAGTGACCAATGCTGACGGCAGCCTGTATGGCATCGTTTCGGTAGAAGATTATCGCCGCGCCCTCACCGGCGAGTGCGGACCGCTCGAACAACTTACGGTCAACGCAATTGCCACGCGTGAGCTGGTCACTGCCTTTCCGGATGAAACGGTCGGGGCGGCCCTCCAGCGCATGTCGCCGCGCGACCTCTCGCGGCTGCCGGTGGTGGCGCGTGATGATCCGCTCCGCTTGTTGGGCATGGTGCGGCGCAGTGATATTGTCAGGGCGTATGATGTGGCCCTCTCACGCCGCGCAGCGTTACGCCATCGCGTCCAACAGGTACGCCTCGATGCCTTGACCTCTGAAACGATCAAAACGTCTGAAATATTGATCCGGCCAGGCTCATTCTGCGCCGGAAAGCAAATGAAGGATATCCCCTGGCCAAAAGACAGCCTGGTAGCCAGCTTGCAGCGTGGACGCCAGGTATTGATTCCTCACGGTGATACAATTTTAGAAGCTGGGGATGTGTTGGTGGTGGTTGCCGGGGATCCAGCGCTAGATACCGTGCGCAAACTTACAGGTATAAAGGCATCATGAACAAACCTTCTGTAATTACACAGATTCTAACAAAAATACACCCATGGCTTAGCATCCTTCCGGCAGGGCGCAGGAAAGATGTCTTGCTGGAATTGGAACAGGCCTCATCGCCTGGCTTTGATTATTTCTTGCTGGTCATCCTCTCTTGCAGCATTGCCACCTTTGGCCTGATCACCGACTCGGCGGCAGTCATCATCGGGGCCATGTTGGTAGCCCCCTTGATGTCGCCGATCCTGGGTCTATCTCTTGCCTCAGTTGCAGGCCAGCAGCGCATGTTCAAGCGCGCCGTGGTGGCCTTATTTGAAGGTGTTTTATTGGCGGCTGTCCTTTCAGTATTCTTGGGATGGATGGCGCGCGTCCTGCCGTTTGGCATGTTGAACGAATTGCCCGGCGAAATTTTAGCCCGGACACATCCCACACCTTTCGACCTGGGCATTGCGCTGGCCGGCGGCGCGGCGGCAGCTTATGCCCTGGCCCAACCGCGGCTTTCAGCTGCCCTACCGGGCGTAGCGATTGCCACTGCCCTAATGCCACCAGTGTGCACCGTGGGGCTAGGGCTATCGCTTGGCGAGTGGAGCATCGCCTGGGGTGCCGGACTGCTCTTTCTCACTAACCTGGCCTCGATTTCTTTTGCCGGCATTCTCGTCTTTGTGGCACTCGGCTTTCGTCCATCACATCTAGAAAACACCTGGCATCGTGTTCCCCGCAGCCTGCTGGTGTCAGCCGCGTTGATGTTGGTTACGGCGGTGCCCCTGGTATTGTTGACTCTACGAGTTGTCAACCAAACAGCCATCCTGCAAGAAGTGCGGTCGGCTGTGGTGGCAGAATTTTCAGCCCTGCCAGATGCGCAGTTGGTCGATGTGGGAATTGATACCAGTAACTCGACCCTGCACCTGAGCATCACCGTGCGCACCTCGCGCCAGCCAAGCTATAAAGAAGTCGTCGCACTGCAAGAGGCCGTCGCCGCGCGTTTGCAACGTACGCTCGCTATTCAAGTGATCGTCATTCCCACCACCAAGCTGGACCCCCTGGTGCCGCCTACCCTGACACCCACCACCACACCAACCCTCACCTTTACACCCGGGCCAAGCCCATCCCCTACAATCACACCCACACCAACATTAGTACCTACCTCCACGGCCACCACAACGCCAACGCCTACTGTAACACCAACCTTCACGCCTTCTCCAACCTTCACGCCTTCTCCAACCTTTACACCTACGCCAGTATTGGCATACATTCAAACGCCAGGTGGTTCAGGGACCTATCTACGTCAGGCACCAGGAGAGCAGATCATTGTCTGGCTGCCCGAAAATGCACCCGTGTTGATCCTGGCAGGGCGCGAAACGGTCAATGACCGAGACTGGATTGAAATACGAAACGTTCTAAATCAAACCGGGTGGGTGATGGCAGAATATTTGATCATTCGGCCATAAGCTAAGAAACGGCTGCTGCACGATTGACCGGGATAGATTCCTGCCGAATTTATTGACATCCAAAACGTTTTGGGGTATTATTTTCTCAACCAAAACGTTTTGGAGAACAACTATCTGATGAGTATCACGATCCGGGATGTCGCCAAAAAACTCAACCTTTCTATCACCACCGTTTCGCGCGCATTAGACGGCTACGATGATGTATCAGAGGAAACCCGCCAGCGGGTAGTGCAGGCTGCGCGCGAGATGGGCTACACCCCTAACCAGGCAGCACGCCAGCTCCGGCGCAAGCGCACTGACAGCATCGGGTACATCCTCCCTGCTGATCGGCCGCGCTTCTCAGACCCGTTCTTTGCTGAGTTCGTCGCCGGGCTGGGCGATGAGGCCGCCACACATGGCTTAGATCTCTTGGTTTCTTCGGCGCCGCCCAACAGCCAGGCTGAGCAGCGGGCTTATGAACACTGGGTACAAAGTCGCAAAGTGGATGGCATGGTCTTGAACCGTCTCCACTTGCAAGATTGGCGCGTGCAGTACCTGGCCAAAGCCAATTTTCCGTTCGTAACGCTAGAACGCTCGCAAGACTCTTGCGAGTACCCATCGGTTGAAGTCAATGGACGGCGTTGGTTCAAACTGCTGGTAGATCACCTGGTCGATATGGGCCACCGGCGAATTGCCTTTATTGGGGCGAGCGCCGAGTTGAAACTCCAGGCAGACCGGTTAGCTGGTTACCAAGACAGCTTACAGAGTCATGTCTTGCCTTACGATGCTGCATTAGCAATCCAAGGCGACCTGACCAGCGACGGCGGCTTTCGTGCCGCAGAACACCTGCTGGCCTTGCCACAACCTCCCACGGCCATTGCCTGTGTGGACGATATGACCGCCCTGGGCGTGCTGCACGCGGCGCGCGAGCACGGCCGCGTGGTGGGCCAGGATCTATTGGTGGCTGGTTTCGACGGCATTGCAGGCTTTGAGCACACCCAGCCCCCGCTGACCACGATCAACCAGCCGGTATACCAGATTGCGCGCAAGCTGGTGCAAATGCTGGCTGCTCAAATAGCTGGTCAAGAACTATCAGAAAAACACGTGCAGATCGAGCCTGTGCTCGAAGTTCGCCAATCCACTATCGGTAAATAAACCATTTATTGGCTCAACCAAGGCCATTTATCTTCGCCCTCTTCCAAAACGTTTTGGGACGAGTATGGTGAATGGAGGAAAGAATGACAGCGCTTAAGAAAACTGTGATTGCCGCCGCTCTGGGCGAATGCGTCCACGTGGCAGGCATCAGCAACTTCCTGCGCCTGGCCGAGGCCGCCGGTTGGCGCGCAGTATTCCTCGGCCCGGCAGTGCCCATCGAGAAAGTTCTTGAAGCTGCCCGGCGCGAGCAGGCTGACCTGGTAGGCGTATCTTATCGCCTGACCCCCGAAACGGGCGAGCGCCTGTTGGGCCAATTTGCCGAGGCAGCCAGCGAACTGCACGAAGCTGGGGTTCGCTTTGCCTTTGGCGGCACGCCGCCCGTGGCTGAGCGAGCAGGCGCCATCGGCTTCTTCGAACGCATTTTCGATGGCAGCCAGCCGCCGGAGGCCGTGTTGGCTTATTTGAAGGGGCAGACAACCGCCACCCCCACCGAAACCGATTTTCCTCACACCACCACAGAGCGCATCGCCTGGAAAGCACCCTTTCCACTGCTGCGCCACCACTTTGGCCTGCCCACCATAGAAGCCACCCGGTGCGGTATCGAACAGATCGCCGAAGCAGGCGTGCTGGATGTCATCTCACTGGGCATTGACCAGGAGGCGCAGGAGAACTTTTACCATCCCGAACGGCAAGACCCACGCCGCACCGGCGCCGGCGGAGTGCCGGTGCGCACCCCTGAAGATTACCGCAGCCTGTATGCCGCCAGCCGGCGCGGCAATTATCCTCTCCTGCGCACCTACTCCGGCACCGATGACTTCATCCGCCTGGCAAAGATGTACGTGGAAACGATCAATATTGCCTGGTGCGCCATCCCGCTTTTCTGGTTTAACCAGATGGACGGGCGCGGGCCGTGGGATCTGGAAGGCTCGATCCGGGCGCACCAGCAGGTGATGGCATTCTATGGAGGCCAAAGTATCCCAGTGGAACTGAACGAACCCCACCACTGGGGCATGCGCGATGCTCCGGATGTGGTCTTTGTGGTCTCGGCCTACCTTGCTGCCCACAACGCCCGCGCCTTCGGCGTAAAAGATTACATCGCCCAATTCATGTTCAATAGCCCGCCCGGGTTATCCGATGCAATGGACCTGGCCAAGATGCTGTCTATCCTGGATCTAGTGGAGCCGTTATCTGGGCCGGGCTTTCGCATCTGGCGGCAGACGCGCACCGGCTTGCTCAGCTATCCGCTCGACCCCGACGCGGCCCGCGCCCACCTGGCAGCCAGCGTGTACCTGCAAATGGCGCTCAAGCCGCACATCGTCCACGTGGTCGGGTATACCGAAGCAGACCACGCCGCCACTGCCGAAGATGTGATTGCATCTTGCAAGCTGGCCCGCCGTGCCATTGAAAACGCCCTGGCCGGGCAGCCGGATATGACCTCTGACCCCACCGTGCTGGCCCGCCGCCAAGAACTGGCCGCAGAAGCCCAGGTCACGCTGAAAGCAATCGCGGCCCTGGCTGGCCCAGGCGTAGCAGACCCCTTTACTGACCCTGCCACCCTGGCGCGCGCCGTCACCAGCGGGGTGTTGGATGCACCGCAACTGCGCAACAATCCCTTTGGGCTTGGGCAGGTGTCCACTCGCATCATCCGAGGCGCTTGCCAGGCAGTGGAACCTGATGGCACGCTGCTGACCGAGAAAGAGCGCCTGGCCAGATAAATTTTTGCACTGAAAAGGTGAGAATTATGAGTTTGAGTGAACAGCATACATCATTACATCTTAAATTTGGGTTGGCCCGCATGCACTACGAGGCCGGCGAACGACGCGACTTCTTGCCTGATTTTATAGCCCACTTGCAGCAAAATGGCGCTGAAATCATGCTCGAAGATGGCTATGGCAGCGGCATGGGATATTCTCAGCAAGATTATCTTGCGGCCAGCCACCAAGTTCGATTTGGCTCTGCCGAAGAAGTCTTTCAACAAGACTATGTGCTGGTGCTGCGCTGTCCCACAGAAACACAGATTCGCACAATGAGACCCGGCGCCTGCCTGATTTCTATGCTGCATTACCCCACTCGCCCGTTACGTGTAAAGCTGCTCAACCAGTTGCAATTGGATGCGGTTTCCTTAGACTCGCTGAAAGATGATACTGGGCGGCGGCTGGTGGAAAATCTGCGTTCGGTAGCCTGGAATGGCATTGAAACCGCCTTCAGTGTACTGGCAAAGATATATCCCACACCTGGCTTTGAATCTCCAGAGCGCCCGCCCATCCACGTTACCTTGCTTGGGGCTGGGGCCGTGGGCATTCAGGTTGTGCAGGCTGCGGCACGCTACGGTAATACAGCATGGCACCGCCGGCTGGCTGATAAAGGCGTGGCCGGTGTGCAAGTAACCACGTTGGAATACGATTCCACCCGCAGCGAACATGTTATGCGACCCATTTTAGAAACAACCGACATCCTGGTTGATGCCACCCAGCGCCCAAACCCTGCTGTACCTGTCATCCCCAATGCATGGGTTGCCTGGCTGCCTGATCACGCTGTACTGCTGGATCTTTCAGTAGACCCTTACGATTGCACCGTAACGCCTCCCTTTGTAAAAGGGATTGAAGGCATTCCGCAGGGCAACCTGGACCAATACGTATTTGCCCCAGATGATACCATTTTCCAATCCATCCCCGCATGCTTTGCCACCACGCACCGGCGACACAGTGTTTCTTGTTATTCCTGGCCGGGTATTTATCCAAACGCATGTATGGAAATGTATGGCAAGCAATTAGCTCCCATCTTGCGCACCATCCTGGAGCGCGGCGGAATACAAAACATCCGCTCACATGGGAGATATTTCGAACGAGCGATTGCCAGGGCGCGCCTGGCCAATAACTAAAATTAGCTTATCTTGATATCAAGGAGAAAATAATGACAGCGATAAAAACTATTGGATTCCCGCGGATGCAAAAAGAACCCGCTGAAAAACGAGTCTTCTTGCCAGAATTTATCCAATACCTGGCCACCCACAATGTTTCCATATGCCTGGAGGAAGGATATGGATCGCGTTCAGGCTTCACATTCGACGATTACTGCCAGGGAAACAGCGAGATTCACATGTGCCCACGCAGCGAGGCGTTCCAACAAGATTTGGTAATTATTCTTCGCTCACCATTGCGCGACGAATTCTCGATGCTACAGCGTGGGGCCACCCTGGTATCGATGCTGCACTACCCAACACGCCCGGTACGGGTGCAAATCTTAAAAGACCTGGGGATTAAAGCCATATCCCTCGACAGCATTGTAAACGACCAAAACATCCGCCAGGTAGAGAACATGAAGGCAGTGGCCTGGAATGGGTTGGAAGCCGCTTTTGACGTGCTCGAGAAACGTTGGCCCGGCCTTGAGCGCCCAGACAAAGAACCTATTCGCGTGCTCATCATCGGAACTGGTATGGTAGGCAAACATGCCGTAGATGCTGCCACCAAATTGGGCAATATCGAGCGCAATAATCAGCATCTTCAAAACGGCGGGCCTGGGGTGCTGGCGGTTACGGTGGGGCGCAATATCACCCATAACCCGGCACAAATGGAAAAGCTGTTCCGCCAAAGCGACATCCTGGTGGATGCCAGCCAACGCCGTGACCCTACCCGGCCAATCGTTCCCAATGAATGGTTAGGCTGGCTGCCCGAACACGCTGTGATCACCGACCTGGCCGTAGATCCTTATACGCCAGATGCGAACCCACCCGTAGTGCGAGGGGTTGAAGGTATTCCTCAGGGCAGCCTGAATCAGTACATTTTTATGCCAGATGATCCCAACTGGGACAAAACTATTCCAGAAGGAACTCCCTCGCAAAACCGGCGGGCAGTCACAACCTGTTATTCCTGGCCTGGCATTCATCCAGAGGCTTGCATGCACCATTATGCGCTACAGATGCAGCCGTTAATCAATGTGCTGTTGGCGAAGGGCTACGACAATCTATCCATGGATGGGGATTATTTTGAGCGGGCACTGTATAGGGCAACGCTTAAAGCCTGGCTGCACACGATACATATTGCGCCAAAACAACACCGCTAAGGCTGCTTTGGTGCGGCTTTATGCGATTGGGATTGCAAGAAATGTTAACTTAAGCGGAGGCTTAAATGTCTACATGTGAAAAATATACCGTATTAGGCGCCGGTCACGGGGGCAAGGCCATGGCTGCTCACCTGTCTTTGATGGGGTTCGATGTCACACTGTGGAATCGCACCTTCTCGCATATTGAGGTGATCCAGAAGCGCGGCGGAATTGAAATCGAAAGTGCCGAAGGCGGGCCGCATGGTTTTGCCAAAATGTCCAGCGTTACATCAAATATGGAAGAAGCGCTCAAGGATGCCGAGATGATCATGGTCGTCCTACCGTCTTCAGCACATGCGGATGTGGCTAAAGCAGTTGCCCCTTACCTTCGCACGGGTCAGACCCTCATTCTGCACCCTGGACGCACCTGTGGAACGTTGGAATTTGATAAAGTGATCCGCGATAATGGGTGCACAGCGGATGTTACGCTGGCCGAAGCGGAGACATTCATCTATGCCTCGCGCACTGATGGCCCAGCCCAGGCGCGCATCTTTCGCATCAAAGAGGCTGTGCCGTTGGCGGCCTTGCCAGCCGTACGTACGGGTTATGTGCTGCAAAAGCTCAACCAGGCCTACCCACAATTCATCGATGGTGGCAATGTGCTCAATACCGGTTTGAACAACATGGGCGCCATCTTTCATCCCGCCCTGACCTTGCTCAACGCGGGTTGGATTGAGGCCACCCACGGTGACTATCAGTTCTACATCGATGGTGTCACCCCCTCGGTGGCACGCGTGCTAGAAGTGCTCGATCGCGAGCGTGTCACGGTGGCATCTTCCCTGGGCTTGCGCGCCCGCACCGCCATCGAATGGTTAGAGATGGCCTACAGCTCCACCGGCTCAGACCTGCAGGAGGCCATTCATAACCAGCCGGGCTATTATGGCATCAAAGCCCCCAGCACACTCAGCCACCGCTATATCTTTGAAGATGTGCCGATGAGCCTGGTGCCAATCGCTTCGCTGGGCCAGCGTTTTGGCGTCTCAGTGCGCGGTATGGATAGCATCATTCGCCTGGCCTGCATCGTGCACCGCACCGATTACTGGCGGCGTGGCCGCACCGTGGATAAGCTGGGGATTAGCGAGTTGAGCGTAAGTGAACTGACGCGCTATGTAAACGAAGGTGTGCGGGACTAATGCGCATTCAAGATTGTCGCACCGATCTGCCAGTTATCCTGATCTATGACGTAGATCCTTCCTGGTCGCTGGAGGATATCCTTGATAAGGAAAATTCTACGCTCCAATTGGCTGAAGCATTAGCTAATCTAGGGCATCCGGTTGAAAAATTACGCATTCAATCTGCCGATTTACAAACGGCTATGCAGCATGTTCAGCCAGACAACTGCCTGGTTCTGAATTGGTGCGAAGAATTTCCAGGCATGCCGCTCAGCGAATCTCATGTCGCCCTGGCATTGGAACAGATGGGATTTACCTTCACGGGCGCAGATTGGCGTACCATTTCACTCAGCGAAAATAAAGGCCAGGTAAAGCAACTCTTGCGGGCACAGGGCGTCCCAACCCCGGCCTGGCAGGTATTCAACACGGCCCGCAACATAAGCTGGGATCGCTTCCCAGCAATTGTGAAAGCAGCTTTTGCACACTGTAGTTATGGAATCACTCGTGAATCGGTTGTTCTATCTCCCATAGAGTTAACCCGGCGTATTCAATATGTGCTGGACACACTGCATCAGCCGGCCCTGGTCGAAGAGTTTATTGACAATCGCGAATTTCACGTGGGCGTAATTGGGAATGCCCATCTGCACGTGCTTCCACCAGGAGAGATTGATTACTCCGCCTTCCCGGATATTCACGACCACCTATGCACATACGAGTCCAACAATGACCCAACCTCGTTGGCATACCAGGTGACAGCCCCCAGAATGCAGGTGGAACTGCCACAAAAGCTGCTCAAACAATTAGAACAAGTTGTGATCGCTGCTTACAGAACTGTCGGCTGCCGGGATTATGCCCGCATGGATGTCCGCCTGCAAGACGGCATCTTTTATATGCTAGACGTCAACCCCAACCCCGATATCTGTGCCGACACCAGCTTTGCGTTGGGGGCCGAATTGATCGGGATGACTTATGGCATGCTTGGCAGCATGATCGTCAACCTGGCGGCTCAACGCCACGCGAAATTCTGTTCGTCAAACACAAAAAAATCAAGTACAGGAGAAAATTGATATGCCTGGAATTGCAGGAATAGCACAAGCCGGCAGAAAAGCCACAGTCCGGCGCATGCTTAGAAAAATGGCCCATCGCGGGCAAGAGATTGAGATCATTGAAACGAAAGCGGTGACTTTAGGCATGGTTTATCCACCGCACCAAGCGCAAGCCGCCAAAAAACTAAAGCAAGCCCATCTTGCCGTAGATGCCGCCGGCCCAGGGCATTTTGCTTCGGCGCAGGGAGACTCCCTGCTGCTCAAGCGCGATCTCGTAGGCGTGGCTCCGCTCTACTATGGCTGGGCGCCAAAGGGCGAGACCTGCTTTGCTTCTGAAGTGAAAGGATTGGTAGAAGTCACCAGCCAGGTACACGAACTGCTGCCCGGAAATACTTTTGATGGACACAAGCAAGAATCTTATGCAACAATTAGCGAACTGCCGCTGCTGGAAGAATCTCCTCAAGAGATCACCGATGAGCTGCGCCGGCGGTTAGAAACATCCGTAGAGCAACGTACTGCGCAAGAAGGGGATGTAGGGGCCTGGCTTTCAGGCGGGTTGGATTCTAGTGCGCTGGCAGCCCTGGCGCGCCCCCACGTCCGCATTTTTCACACTTTCACTGCCGGGCTGCCCGGCGCATCAGATGTCATTCATGCTCAAGAAGTGGCTGAGTTCATCAGCTCGCAGCACCATGTGCGCACAGTACACGTAGAGGATTTGCTGGCAGTGCTGCCCAAAGTAATCTACCACCTGGAATCTTTCGACGCCTGGCTAGTACGTTCCAGCGTGATGAACTACCTGGTGGCCCAGCTTGCCGCCGACTATGTCCCGACTGTTTTTTCTGGCGAAGGCGGCGACGAGCTATTTGCTGGGTATGAATACATCAAAACACTTGACCCTGATGCCTTATCTGGAGAACTGATTGACATCACCTGCCGGATGCACAACACGGCACTACAGCGGGTGGATCGCTGCGCTTCAGCGCATGGCACCACGGCTCACCTGGCCTTTCTCGATCCTGATGTTCTGGATTATGCGCTGCGCATTCCACCGGAATACAAACTGCACACTGGGGTGGAAAAATGGATCTTGCGCCAGGCTGTAGCCGACACCCTGCCGGCTTCCATTGTAAACCGCCCCAAGGCCAAGTTCTGGGAAGGGGCCGGGGTTGAAGACCTGCTGGCACAGTACGCTGAAGAAAAAGTCAGCGATGCAGATTTTGCCCAAGAGCGATATTTGTCGAATGGGTGGGTACTAAATACAAAGGAGGAATTGCTTTACTATCGCATCTTTCGCGAGCATTTTGGCACATTTGATGATATAAATTGGATGGGCAGGACAAAAGGTTCGCCGATGAATTAATACCTATCCAAAAATTATTTGGGCGTGGTGTTCCGAATTTTCGGGCAGGTTCTTCGTGCACAGGAGGTTGTTGGCCATGGGTTTATGGGAATCGCCATTATACATGTGGATTGGGCTGCCGCTGATGGTATTCTTTGCCCGGGTAATCGATGTAACTTTGGGCACACTGCGGATCATTTTCATCTCACGAGGTAAAAAATACCTGGCGCCGCTGTTAGGATTTGTGGAAGTGTTTATCTGGATCGCAGTGGTGGCACAGATCGTACGTGGGGTGAACGATCTGATCACTTACCTGGCTTACGCGGCAGGTTTTGCAGCAGGCAACTTTGTGGGCATGTTCATCGAAGACCGCCTGGCAATCGGCACACAGGTTATGCGGATCATCGTCCCCAGCGGCGCCGAAACATTGACTAAAAACCTCTACAATGCAGGCTACGGCATTACCCAGGTAGATGGTCAGGGGGCTAACGGCCCGGTCAAGCTCATCTACACCGTGGCAAAGCGCAAAGATGTTCACCTGGTGCTGGGGATCATCCATCAAACCCACCCGCATGCCTTTCTTTCCATTGAAGACGTGCGCTCTACTCAAGAGGGCATCTTCCCCGCCCAGCCCAATCAGCAGAAGAGAAGGTTCTGGGGCAGAAAGTCGAAATAGGAGACGGCTATGGAAATTCGCGACTGCATGAAACGCAAAGTTTTCTCGATCTCTGCCAGTGCCACCATCCGGCAGGCTGCGGCGCTGATGGTTGAACAGCGCATTGGCTTACTGCCAGTCGTAGATCGTCAGGGCAAGCCAGGCGGTGTGATCAGCCTCAGCGATCTCCTCGAGCTAGAACTGCCAGACTTTTTCAACCTGCTGCCAGACCTGGATTTCGTCCACGATTTCGGCGCTGCCGAAACGACCCGTCCTTCTGCAGAAGAGCTTGATCACCCGGTTGCCACGCGCATGCAGCCAATCACAATCGTGGAGGAGAGCTGCGGATTGCTGCGCGCCTATGCTTTGATGATGAAGCATAACCTCTATGATCTACCGGTGGTTGCTGAAGATGGTGTTTTAGTAGGCTTAGCCTCGCGCGTCGATATCGGCGTTGCAATCCTTACAGCATGGGCGGCTGTTGAGCCCTTCAAAACATGATCGCACAAATCCTTGCTTCCCTGATCTTTCTTGCCAGCCTATGGCTGATTTTTTCAGAAAAGCTTAATCGCACCATTGTTGGCTTGCTGGGAGCCGTTCTGATGGTGGGACTGGGTAAGCTGTTAGATTTTTACAGCGAAAGCCAGGCCATTGCATCCATAGACTTCAATACACTGGGCTTGCTCTCGGGAATGATGATCCTGGTGTCACTACTGGAGCCAACCGGCTTCTTCCAATTCCTGGCTGTTTGGGCGGGGCATGTATCGCGTGGGCATCCGGTCCGTCTGCTCATCTTGCTTGGCACAGTGACCACTGTGGTCTCAATGTTCCTGGATAACGTAACCACGGTGGTGTTGATTGCGCCGGTGACGATCTTGATCTGCGAAATTTTGGGCACCAACCCTACTCCTTACTTGATAGCCGAAGCCTTGCTCTCTAACACCGGGGGGGTGTCTACCATGGTAGGCGATCCCCCAAACGTGCTCATTGCATCAGCGGCAGGCTTTTCATTTGGTGACTTCCTTACGCATTCTTTACCGGTTGTACTCGTGGCCTGGCTGCTGGCCCTGTGGGTCTTACGTTACTTGTTCCGCCGCGAGTTAGCTGCCAACCCCAAAAATGCAGCCGCGGTGCTGAAGCTTAACCCTCGTGAATCGTTGGATGATCCCAAGACTGCCCGGCGGGTGCTGGTTGTACTTGGCCTGGCGATCTTGATGTTTTTCTTTGAGGAAACACTCCACCTGAGCCCTGCTTTTGTGGCCTTGAGCGCGGCAGCCATTGCACTGGTTTGGGTACGCCCAGAGGTCAACGCCGTTCTACGGCGAGTTGAATGGAGTGTGCTGGTATTCTTTGGTGCGCTGTTCGTGATGGTTGGTGGGCTGGAGGCTTCTGGTGTATTGGGAGGCATTGTCACCTTGTTAGAAAAAATATATGCCATTCCCCCGGTGCTCTTTGGGTTGGTATTACTCTGGTTCTCAGCGGTGCTTTCTGCTTTTGTGGATAATGTACCAATCACCATCGCCCTCATTCCGGTGCTCCAGGGGTTAGAAGCGCATGGAGTTAATGTACTGCCTTTGTGGTGGGCATTGGCCTTTGGTGCAGGCTTTGGCGGCAATGGGACGATCATCGGCTCCACTGCCAATATCGTGGTAGCCAGCATTTCTGAGCGCACGCGCTCCCCAATCACTGCCAAGTTATGGAACAAACGCGGTCTACCGGTGATGATGGTTACCTGCACAGCCGCCAGCATCTTATATCTTTTGCTATACCCATTGTTTACCCGTTAATGAAAAACGCAAAGGTCATCATAATCAAATAGAATGGAGGTAGCTATGTACATGATCATGCTTGTATTGGATAACCCTGACCAGTTGGATGAAGTTCTGGAAGCCTGGAATAGTGTTGGCATCCGCGGCGCCACCATTGTTGAAAGCACCGGCATCCAACGCCTGCGGCAAAAAAGCGTGCCCATGCGGTATCTTTTTCATACATCAGCTCTGGTAGAAGAAGGCCACCTGACCCTCTTTGTGATTGTGCAAAACGAACAAAGGGTACAAGACTGCTTGCACGCCACCGAGAATGTGGTCACAGACCTCAACGGACCAAATACAGGCGTATTTGCGGCCTGGCCGTTAGCTTTTGTGCGCGGCGTTCCCCTCGATAATCCGGAAGGCTAGCATGATCTGGATCATATTTCTCTTCAGCGCAGCTTTGATCGTCTTTGCTGCAATGCAATTGGCCAAATATGGGGACGTGATTGCAGTACGCACCGGCCTGGGCGGCATGTTCATCGGCGTGATCTTGTTAGCCGGGGCCACATCCCTACCCGAGGTGTTGACCACGATCAGCTCGCTCTCGCAAGGCGTTCCCAACCTGGCGGCTGGCAACTTGTTTGGCAGCAATCTCTTCAACATGTTCTTGTTGGCAATTCTCGATTTGATGCACCGCAAAGACCGCATCTTACGCAAAGCAGCGCTCAAGCACGCCCTGACCGGCAGCCTGACGGTGTTCTTGATTGGCCTGGCAGTATTCTTCATCCTGGCCGACATTGAAGTCCAGATCGGCTGGGTTGGCCTGGATAGCATCGCAATCATCCTGGTTTATATGATCGGCCTGCGTTTGATCCAAAGGAATCAGGTGCACAAGATCATCAAACCCGATGCACAAATGAAAATCCCTGAAGGGACGCCGCTTCTATGGCAAGGATTGGTTGGCTTTGGGCTGGCAGCCTTGATGTTGGTGCTGGTGACCCCCTGGATGGTGCGTTCCAGCACAGAAATTGCAGAGATCACCGGGCTGGGAACGACTTTTGTGGGCACGACCCTGGTTGCCGTGGTCACCTCTTTGCCCGAATTGATCACCACCATTTCCGCAGTCAAACTGGGCGCCGACGACATGGCCATCGGCAACCTGTTCGGCAGCAACCTGTTCAATATGTTTGCCCTCGGCCTGACGGATATCTTCTATTTTCAGGGGCGCTTCTTGAGCGTAATTGACCCGGCCTTCTTGCTGGTGGGTGTGCTCGGCCTGCTGATGACTGGCCTGGCGTTGATTGGTAACCTGGCGCGCCTGGAACGGCGGATATGGATCATCGAGATCGACGCCCTGGCATTGATCCTTTTATACTTTTCTGGCTTGTGGCTGTTGTACAGCCGGGGCGTTACGCCGTGATGTTGATGTAAGGCAAAATCGATCGTTTAAAACAACACCCCCGCACCTTTCCAGGCACAGGGGTGTTGTTTTCCAGATCAATTTCCGGGAACCACCTGACGGTTTTAGCGCACCATAGACTGGTTGAAGCGCCTGGCAAAGAGGGCCGTGAGGGCAGATTGGTAAAGCACTGCCACCAGTAGATATACCCAAACGCCCTCCGTTTGACCGCTGGACAACAACCAATAAACTTTCATCGGCCAGTAAGTTGGGATCAACCCAAAAGCCAGCTCCCAACCAGAGTGTGTGAAATAAGCAAAAACCGGGATAAACAGGATAAAGCCAACCATCTTCATCAGGGCAAAGCCTTGCACTTTATTTTCGGCAAAAGACGCCAAAAACAGGGCAAACATCGGCGAGAGCGGGGCAGCGGCAATCGCGATCAGAGAAATATCACCTAAGCCCAGGTCATCCATCCCAGAAATAGGGAAAATCACAAACATGATCACAAGCGTCAGCAGCACCGGGACCGTGATGCGGTAGGCAAGATAAGCATTCAGAGAGAGCGGCGTCACTTGCAGGGCGGTCAGAGTTTTGTCGTCTTTTTCATCCAACAGCAAGAAACTGATCAACACAGAAAACACCATCGGCGCCATGATAACAAAGAGATAAGCCAATAGAACGGGATAGTAAGGTTCCAGGTTGAAATCATAACGTTCAAGGATGCGCGCCGTGAGCGGTGGCATGCCAAAACGCAAAGCGACCGTACTGGCAATGGGGATGAAAACCATCCACGAGAGCGTGTTATCGCGGCGCACACTGCGAACGTCAATCGGCCCCAGGGCGCGCAGCGCTTGGATCATATTCATCGTTTGCGAACTCCTTCCTTGGTCACCACAAAGCGGTAAAACGCCCGCTGACTGACCAGGTAACCAACTGCCACCCACAGGCTGGCGTAAAGAATGCCATAAGCGATCTGCCAGGCCGGGAGAGGCTGGTAAGCAGCCCGGATCAAAATGAGGGGGGCTTGCATGGGATGCAGGTATAGGCTCCAGTGCTGCCACAAATCAAAGTAATGCAGCAGCGGCAAAGAAAAGCCCACCGTCCACAGCACTGAGGGCAGGATGAAGTCGGCAATCGCATCGTAGCGCGAAACCACAAAAAAGCCGTACAGCGCATATATGGCAACGAAGAAAGCAATCCCCAACAACATCCAAAGCCAGTTGAAGCCAGCCCCACTGACCAGAACGATCACCACCAGAGATTCGACGGCAGATAGCACAAACAGGCTGACAACTTTCGAGAGCAAGTATTCCCAATCGCGCAGGGGCGTCACAACCTGAACTTCAAGCGTTCCTTCCCCCTTTTCGAGCAAGACCATACCAGCCAAAAAGTAAAAGGCGTTCATCACCAGATTTTCAAGCAGGATGGGGGGCCACCAGACCGCCCAATTGACATCTCCAAGCTGGCGGAACAAAATCGCCATCGTCACAGCCACAAAAGCCGAGACAAAGTAAAACCCGTTGCGGTATTGGCGGATGATATCCCACTGTAAAGTGTTGAGAAAGCGCTTCATGCCAGGCTCCGCCCGGTGGCCTTGATGAAGATATCCTCCAGGGTGGCTTCTTGGGTGTGGATGGTTTGCACCGGCTGGCGCAGGCTTTGCAGAAAGGCCGGGTTGTCTGCCAGCCCCTGGAGCGGGAATTCCTGTGTTTCAGTGCTCCCATTAGCCTGGTATTCCACCCGCACATCCCTGCGCCCATACTGAAGCTTGAGGGCGCGCGGCGCGTCGATCAGGTTGATCTGCCCATCGACAATAAAAGCGACCCGGTCGCACAGATCGTCCGCAATTGTCATATCATGTGTGGTCAAAAAGATCGTTCGCCCGGCATCTTTTTGGGATTTGATCAAATCTTTAATCCGGCGCGCGTTGACAGGGTCCAGACCGGCAGTTGGCTCATCAAGGAAGAGCAGTTTCGGGTTATGGATCAGGGCCCGGGCCAGGTTCAGGCGGATCTTCATGCCTTTGGAGTATTGTGAGGCCAGCAAGTTGCCATCTTCAGCCAGGCCAACCATCTCCAGCAGCGTTTCAGGCGCGACGGTTTCATTCTGATAAAGGCGACTAAAGTAACGCAGGTTTTCGAGGGCGGTCAGTTTGCCGTAGTGGTTGGGCAGCTCAAAGCTGACCCCAACCTGCTCGTAATAGGTGTTATCCCAGGTGCGCAGGTCACGGTCAAGGATGCGAATAGCCCCCGAAAAATCACGCAGCAGCTTGATGAGGATCTTTTGGGTGGTGGATTTGCCTGCACCGCTGGGCCCCAAGAAGCCAAAAATCTCACCCACCTGGATCTCAAAATTCAAACCCCTGACAGCGGGCGTGTTTGCACCCGCATAAGTAAAATTGAGGTTTTCAACAGCAATCATATTCATTTCTTCCGCAATCCTTGTTCTAGCACCGTGATGACCTGGTTGATAGTGCGGCGGATTTCGTCCCGCTGGAATGAGGCCGCCCCTCCGGTAAGTAAGCTTTCGGGGCTGATCTGAAATCGTTCCATCAGGTACTGACCGAGTTGGGTGAAGGTGACATTGAGCAGAAAGGCTGCCGTATCGGCATCCACCTGCGGGTCCAGCGTGCCGCCGGCGATGCCCGCCTGCACCATCTGCCGGAAGTAAGCATAGCTGCCGTGGCGGATAACCTGTAGGGTTTCATCGGGCAGAGGCACATCATCAAAAAGCGCCTTGTAGCTGATCTGGGCCAGCCGGGGATTGCTGAACTGGTACTGCATCCCGGCTTCTAACAGCCAGCGCAGTTGAAAAAACAGATCACCGGAATGTTCGGCTGGCGGCGCCTGGCGCAAAAAGGCCGTCTTCTCATCCATGCCAAGCTGGATCAGGTACAGGTAACAATCCTTCTTGTCGGCAAAATACTGGTAAAAACTGCCCTTGGCAATCCCGGCGCGCTCAACAACCCGGCCAATCGAGACGTTTTTATAATCGTTCGCCGAAAACTCATCCAGCAGAACATCGAGCAGGTGAGCGCGCTTTTCTTCTGGCAGGTTGAAATAGGTTTCGGTGGGCATAAGCTAACGAGTGAACAAGAAAATTCCGCCTGCCAGCGTGGCCAATCCCAAGATCGCCAGCATGATCACGGTGCCTTTTTCGCCCAACAATTGCACAAACCCTTGCAGCTTGTCCAAACTCCAGATGGCCTTGGGCTTTGCCAGCCCCACATACAGGCAGGCCAGCCCATAGAGCACCAGAAAGATGGCGAGGATGGTAAGAATATCCATTTTGTTTTGCTCCTTTAAGTAATATGACCGCCCGGTCATGTGACCAGACGGTCATATTGTAATCACAAAATGCCTGCCCGTCAAGCTTTATTCCGGGGCTGCCGCCACGGCAGGCACCGCCTGCGGTTTGGCAGTCCTGATCGCCAAAAGACGACCCACCGCCGGGCAGGAAAGCTTTTTTCGCCAGGTATGGCACACTCATCCTTCGGCTCATTGCGCCTTCGGCGATGTTTCATATGCTCAATGTAATTGTGCAAGCCGACAAACTGATGAACATCTTCGTAGTTATAGCCTCTATCCCCACAAAAGTGCTGTTCGGCGTTCGGACGTTTTACAACGGTATAGATGATCAAGTCATCCGTCGACCATTTGTCGTGTTCATTCGCGCCAGTGATGTAAATTGCTACTGGGCTACTCTGTCTTCCCGAGCCATCCTTTTCTTTCGATCCACTTGGCAATCTCTAACACCGGAATGATGGTCAGCGCTAGCCCGCCTACAATCAGCCAGTCGATCAAGGGCAGATAGTACGTGCCAAAGGCATCATGCAAGAAAGGCACATAGAGGATCACAAAGAGCAAAACAACTTCCCACACGATGGCAAGGTTGAGCCATTTGTTCGCAAACGGCTTATCTAAGATCGAATGCCGGTCAGAACGGAAGTTATAGGCCTTGAAGAACTGGATCAGCACCAGCGAGACAAAGGTCATGGTCATCGCTTCTTCCAGGCTCTTACCGGCATTGAGCGCCCAGGTGAACAGGCCCAAGTTGATCAGCATAGACCACAAGCCGCCCAACACCATCAGCGTGATCACCGGGCGGGTGAAGATACCCATGCGCGGGTCACGCGGCCTGCGTTTCATCAGGTCTTTTTCTGGCGGATCCACTGACAACGCCAGGGCGGGTAAACCGTCGGTAGCCAGGTTAACGTAGAGGATTTGCACCGCGGTCAGGGGCAGCGGAAGCCCCAACAGCGCCGAGCCTGCCATCAGGCCGATCTCACCGATATTGGATGAGAGCAGGTACATCAAGTACTTCTTGATGTTACCGAACACACCGCGGCCTTCTTCAACAGCCGCCACGATCGAGGCAAAATTATCGTCGGTGAGGGTCATGGCGGCGGCCTCTTTGGTCACATCGGTGCCGGTAATGCCCATTGCAATGCCGATATCGGCCTTCTTAAGCGCCGGTGCATCATTGACGCCGTCACCGGTCATGGCGGCAATGTGGCCGCGTGACTGCCAGGCTGTGACGACACGCAGCTTGTGCGAGGGAGAGACACGGGCGTAAACGCTGATATCTTCCACGTCGCTTTGCAATTGTTCGTCGCTCATCTCATCCAGTTCGGCTCCGGTCACCACTCGCCCGCCGTTGTGCAGCAGACCCAATTCACGCGCCACCGCCTGCGCCGTAACCGGGTGGTCGCCGGTGATCATTACCGGGCGGATGCCGGCCTCGGTGCACAGCGCAATGGCAGCCTTCGCTTCGGGGCGCGGCGGGTCAATCATGCCAGCCAGGCCCAAGAAGGTCATACCGCGCTCAGCGGTCTCGAGGGTCACGTTGGGCTTGGAGGCAATTCCCAGTACGCGCAGGGCTTCACCCGCCATGGCCTGCGCCTGGGCCAGGATGTTTTGGCGGGCAGCATCGTCCAGCGGAGCCACGCCAGTCTCGGTCAGCACAAAATCACAGCCCGCCAGGATCACTTCGGGCGCACCCTTGGCATAGGCGGTCATGCTGCCGCCAGCCTCGTGCAGGGTGGTCATGCGTTTAGTTTCTGACGAAAAGGGGATCTCTTGCAGGCGCGGATGGGCGGCATCGAGCGCATCTTTTTGCAGCCCGGCCTTGGCCGCGGCCACCACCAATGCCCCTTCAGTGGGGTCACCCTTGATATCCCAACTGCCGCTTTCGGTTTGCACCAGGTATGTGTCTGAGGCCAAAACGGCGGCAGTAAGCATCTGGCGCAGAGCAGGCAATGGCTCGCTCAGGCTGCTGCCATTGACAGAGAAGGTGCCTTCAGGGGCATAGCCCGCCCCCGAGATGCCGATCATCTGCCCAGAGCAGTACAAGCGGCGAAGCGTCATCTCGTCTTTGGTGAGCGTGCCGGTCTTATCAGAGCAAATTACCGAGGTGCTGCCGAGTGTCTCCACAGCAGGCAAACGGCGGATCAGTGCGTTGCGCTTGACCATCTTTTGCACGCCAATTGCCAACGAAATCGTCACCACAGCAGGCAGCGCTTCGGGGACAACTGCCACAGCCAGGGCGATACCGAAGATCAGCATTTCAACGAAGGGCTGGCCGCGCATCAAACCCAAAGCGACAATGATGGCAACCACAACCAAAGCTGCCCGCGCCAACACCGTTCCCACCTTATCCAGGTTTTGCTGGAGTGGGGTCTTGCCGCTTTCTACATCTTGCAGCATTTTGGCGATCTTGCCAAACTCAGTGTTCATGCCGGTTGCCGTCACCAGGGCCTTGCCTCGCCCATACGTCACCGCAGTGCCTGCATAGACCAGGTTCTTGCGGTCACCCACCGGGAGATCGCCCTTCTCTAGCGCCTGGGTATGTTTTTCTACCGGCACCGATTCGCCCGTCAAGGCGGCCTCTTCGATCTGCAGGTTGA
>CAZWFQ010000010.1:26478-69023 GCA_964633225.1 uncultured Anaerolineaceae bacterium | reverse complement strand
GAAAAATGAGCGTGGAAGGGCTCGAACCTTCAACCAATGACTTAAAAGGCCACTGCTCTGCCATTGAGCTACACGCCCGTCTCGCGAAATGCATTCTATCACCATCAACGGTTAGCGTCAACTTCTGAATTTCGATTTTTTCTCCTGGTGGCTTTACGAACTTCCCACCCTTGACTTTTGCCCTGCGAATTGTTACCATCTCGAGGGAGGAAATAAGCATGGCAAATATTTCTGGTCTTACCGAAGCCAGCTTTGAAAGCGAAGTGCTGCAATCTGCTCTCCCCGTGCTGGTGGATTTTACAGCCACCTGGTGCGGGCCATGTAAGATGTTGGAACCGGTGGTAGAACAGCTTGCCGGCGAATGGCAGGGCAAGGTCAAAGTGGTCAAGCTGGATGTGGATCAATGTTCCAACCTGGCGATGCAGTATGGCGTGATGAGCGTGCCTACCCTGATGCTCTTCGTTAACGGAAACCCGGTGCAGCGGGTCAGCGGCTACCAGCCCAAGGATCGCCTGGTGGCAAAATTCGGCGGAAGTATATAGATGGTATAATTCTTGTTGCGAAAGGTTGCAATAAGAATGACCCACTGTCACACCCTGCTCCAGGCCCTGCGCATTCAGGGATATCGAATCACCCCCCAGCGAGCGGCGATCATTGAAGTGATTGCTCATGCCGAGCGCCACCTATCTGCCGAAGAGGTTTTTGGGCTGACCCAGGCGCACGTGCCATTGGTTAACGTTGCTACCGTCTATCGCACCCTCGACTTATTGGTGGAACGCGGCCTGGCCTCTCGCACTGACCTGGGTGGGGGAATAGTGTATGCCACCCTGCGCCATGGCCCGCATATTCACCTGGTCTGCCGCCTGTGCGGCCATGTGACCGATGCCGACCACCATCTGTTGCTTCCCCTCAGCCAAGAGATCCAGGCCCATTACCGCTTTACCCCCGATCTACAGCACATTTCGATGCTGGGGGTTTGCGCCGCCTGCCAGTCTGAGGCCGGTTAAACCCCCTTGGGAGATAAAAAATGCTGCTTAAACCTGTTTTGATGCACATTCCCGACGGCTTCTTATCCGTTGTGGTTTCGATTATCTTATGGGTGGTCACCATTGCCGTGGTGGCCTACGCCCTCAAGCGCGTCAGCGCCGAGCTGGGCGAGCGCCAGGTGCCGTTGATGGGCGTGCTGGCGGCGGCGATCTTTGCCGGGCAGATGCTCAACTTCACCGTGGCGGGGGGCACTTCGGGCCACCTGATGGGCGCCGCCATTGCCACCATCCTGCTGGGGCCCTGGGCAGCCATCCTGGTGATGACCTGCGTGGTCGGCGTCCAGGCCCTCATCTTTCAAGATGGCGGGCTGCTGGCCCTGGGGGCCAACATCTTCAACATGGGTCTCGTGGGCGTGGCGGTCTCTTATGCAGTCTACCAGACCGTTAAAAAGCTGACCGGCGGGCGCAAGTGGGGGCTTTTTGTGGGCGGGGCCCTGGCGGCCTGGTTCTCGATTGAGATAGCGGCCCTGGGGGTGGGATTGCAGTTGGCGCTCTCGGGCACTTCCCCAGCCAACCTGGCCATCCCGGCGATGGCGGGCATTCATGCCCTCATTGGCCTGGGCGAAGCCCTGATCACGGTGGGCGCGCTGGCCTTTTTGTATGCCAGCCGCCGCGACCTGTTGGAAGCCGGTTCAAGCGCACCGCAAGGCGGCTGGCTGGTGTGGGCAGCCGGGCTGTTGATCGCCCTGGCGCTGGCGGTGGCTTCGCCTTGGGCCTCGGCCCATCCCGATGGCCTGGAATGGGTGGCTGAGCAAAAGGGTTTCTTAGATGCCGCACAGGGCCCGCTGTATCACATCATCCCAGATTACGTCTTCCCGGGCGTTTCGAATGAGGGCGCGGCCACGATCATTGCCGGTATTGTGGGTGTGCTGATCGTCTTTGGCGCTGCCCTGGCGTTGGCATACACCCGCCGCAAGCGCACTGCCGCCTGACCGATGCACCTGCACTTCCTTGACCCTTACCAGGAACGCCGCAGCCCCATCCATGCCGCAGATGCGCGCATTAAGTTGGTGTTGGCGCTGGCCTTTATCCTCACCTGCGCCCTGGCGCCAGCGGGCGCTTGGCCGGCTTACATCCTGCTTTGGGTCTTGATCCTGGTGGTAGAGATGTTCTCAGAGCTGGGCGTGGGTTGGGTGCTCAAGCGCTCGGCTTTGGTTTTGCCTTTTGTGCTGGCGGCCCTGCCGGTGATATTTACCTTACCCGGCGAGCCGTTATTCCGCTTCTCCGTTGGCAGTTGGGCCTTGCAGGCCAGCCAGCCCGGCCTGGAGCGCTTCGCCAGTATCGTGCTCAAATCCTGGCTCTCGGTGCAGGCGGCCATCGTGCTGGCCTCCAGCACGCCCTTCCCTGGCTTGCTGGCTGCCATGCGTGCCATTGGCCTGCCGCGCCTGCTGGTGGCGGTCTTTGGGTTGATGTGGCGCTACCTGTTTGTGCTGGTGGACGAAGCCCTGCGCCTGATGCGCGCCCGCGCCGCCCGCAGCGGCTATGACCAGCCCGGGCGGCGTACCGGCGGCAGCCTGGCCTGGCGCGCCTCGGTCACCGGGGGCATGGCGGGTAACCTTTTCTTACGCGCCATTGAGCGCGCCGACCGCATCTACATGGCCATGCTCTCCCGCGGCTACGATGGCGAAGTGCGTTCGATGCCTATGCCTGCTTTGCACCGCACCCACTGGCTGGTGGTTGGCTTTGGAATAACCTTGCTGGCCTTCATCCTGCTGCTTGCCAATCTCTTCAGGGGTTAATGGAATGACCCATCATTCGATCGAGATCAACGACCTGTCTTACGCCTATCCTGATGGGCACACGGCCTTGCGCAATGTGACGTTGAACCTGGCGCCCTGCGAAAAGGCCGCTTTGGTAGGGCCCAATGGGGCGGGCAAATCGACCCTTATTCTGCATCTCAACGGCATCCTGACCGGGCAGGGGGATGTTAAGGTGGCCGGGCTTAAGGTGGGCAAAGACACCCTGGGCCAGGTGCGTGCCCGGGTGGGCCTGGTCTTCCAATCGCCCGAGGACCAGCTTTTCTCGCCGACTGTTTTTGACGACGTGGCTTTTGGCCCGCTCTATCAGGGCCTGCCGCCGGATGAGGTGCGCCGGCGGGTGGACGAAGCCCTGGCAGCCGTGTGCATGGCGGAATATGCCGGGCGCGTCTCGCACCATTTGAGCGTGGGCGAGAAGAAACGCATTGCCATTGCCACCGTGCTTTCCATGCGCCCCGAGGTGCTGGTGCTCGATGAACCCACCGCCGGCCTGGACCCGCGTGCTCGCCGCGCCCTCATCCACCTGCTGGCCGAGCTGCCCATCACCATGCTGGTCTCAACCCATGATATGCTGATGGTGCGCGAGGTCTTCCCGCGCATGGTCATCATGGATGAAGGCCGCATTGTGGCCGATGGCCCGACCAAAGAGCTGATGGAAGATGCGGCATTATTAGAAGCCCACGGCCTGGAGAAGTTGTAGCCTGGCCCAATAAGAAAAAATCCCCCCCAGGGCCTTTTGCACCCCGGGGGGATTCTTTTTCTTATCTTTGCCGCTTGAGCCTGCTTTGGATCTTCTTCCAAACTTGGCCAATAGTGGGCAAGGGCGACTGCGCATAGGTAATGCGGTCTGGCAGCCAGCCTTGGGAGGCCCAGAAAGACCCCATTTCTTGCTCGCTTACTGCCGCGCTGGCCGTCAGCCTGGCTGCGCCTTGCGCAGTCATCTGCGCCTGCAGCGCTTGCACCAGGCGCGTGCCCCAATACTGGCGCCGCTTTTCTGGCGCCACGTATACCGCCAGTACCTGTCCCGCGCTGCCTTCTACGGCTTGCCCCAAAGCCGCCCCCAACAAGCCCTCGTTCGCCTTCAGGCAGCAGGCTGCTGCGCCGGGTTCTGCTAACCTGGCTTGCCAATCGATCCCTTCCAGGGGCAAGGCTTGCAGGGCCGGCAGGTCAGCCGGGGTCACCGGCTCAACCCGCGGCTCTGCGGCGGCCTGTTTGTGACGCATCCAATGCACCAATCCCAAAATGACTGGCGCCAGGAAGATCGCCAATACCAACAGCCCGTTTGAAACGAAATATGGTTCGCCGGAGCGCAGCATGGGGAGAATGGTCAGCAGGGCGTTGTAGAAAGCGTGGGCGGTGATGGTGGTGGTGAGATCATATTTCAGCATCAGGTAGCCGTAGAACAAGCCCACAAAGGTGATCTCTACCCCGCGCATGTAGATTGGATCGCGGGTGTAGGTGGAATGAGCAAAGGCCCATACCAGCGCTGGGATGAGCAGTACCAACCAGCGCTGGCGCCCGCGCAGCAGCCACAACAGTAAGCCGATGCCGATCAAGCGGAACGGCAGTTCCTCGGTCATGGCAGCGCCGAAGCCAGCTTCCAGGGCCGCCGCGGCCGGCATCGGGGTGGCGAATAGGTTCGAATATACGGTTTGCATCGGCACCCAGCCGCCCAGTACCTGCGTGGCAATGTAATAGAAGATGATGATGTACCCGCAAGCCACGCCTCCCGCCATCAACCCGCGCCACACTGAACGCGCCAGGTTGGTCAGGCGGTCACCGCGTGGCAGCACCATATCTCGCTCGGGCCAGACCAGCTTATTGACGGTTACGCCCAGCATGTAAAATACGCCCACGATCACAAAATTTGCCAGGGTATTGATCAAAACCGAAGTAATCTCCTCGATCCAAAACAAGGGGTAGGTTTGTGTGGTGGCGTAATAGGATTTGCTCAGCACCAGGTAGTTCAAGCCTGAAAGCAGCGTGATCACCGCCGCGATGAACGCCGGCCACACGGCTCTCCGGGCTGTACGCAATCCGCGCATCCAAAAGACTGCCCACACCAGCCCCGCCGCAATTGGGATGCCTCCCCAGCCGATGATCAAGCAGGTGCTGGCGATGAAACTGGCCACGTTTTGCTTCTCATAAAAATTACGCCAGAAGCTTTCGGGGGTTTTGATCCAGTAGCTGTAGTCGCCTACTTCATCCCCTTGAACTTTGACGCTCAAGCGCAGCTCGGCCTCGCCAGCTTTGAAATCGAGTTTCTTCCATTGAAAAGTATGGTCGACGCGCCCACCGGGCTGCTCGTTGGAGGATGCGGTCACCTCCTCCCAATCATCCAACTCCCAGCCCAAGCTGACCAGGTAGGCTTCAGCCGCCTGGCGGGCCTGTTCCGGATCCAACGCTGCCCCAGGATCTGACTCTAGAATGGAATGCTGGAAGCCAACCACCTCCCCAGCCGGTGAGAGGTATAGGCTGTATTCTTCCTTTTCCAGCGGCTTGAACCAGCGCATACGCCAGTTCCAGATCGGCAGATTTTCAGCCAGGATACGGCGGTTCGTCTCGGGAATGCCCAGTGTGTTTTGCAGGTAGGTTGAGGCACTGGAATTTTGCCCAAACGTCAGCACCGACTGGTAAGCCTGGGAATCCACGCCGTAGGCAGCCAGGGTTTCTTCCGCTAAGGCCGCCACCTGGGCACGCGAGAGCTTCAGGTCCAGCGCACCCTGTGGGAAAGCCCGGTCGTACTGGGTAAAAAAGAGCAGGAAGCCCAGTAAGCCAAGGATGAGCAGTACGATCTCTCCACGCCGGGATGAATGGGGAGTGGGTGTTGTGGATTGAGACATGGTTTAGCCCTCCTGTATCAATGCGCCCATTATACCTCTCTGATTCCTCTCAATCTCAAGTACAATACATTTGCTATGGCACGTTACCCTGTCCCCGCCCAAGAAATCCGGCGCGAGTTGATGGTGTCGAACTCGCGCTTCATTGCCACCCTGGCCCCCGTCTTCAGCGTGGAAGATGCCAGGGCCTTCGTTGCCCGCATCAAAGCCGAGTTTGCCGATGCCAGCCACAATGTGCCCGCTTACCTGGTGGGATACGGCGACTCGGTCACGGCCCACTGCACCGATGCCGGTGAGCCCTCTGGCACGGCGGGCCGGCCCGCCCTGGCGGTGCTGCGCGGCAGCGGCCTGGGCGATGCCGCTGTGGTGGTGACGCGCTACTTCGGCGGCACCAAGCTGGGCACCGGCGGGCTGGTGCGGGCCTATTCGGATGCTGTGCGCCTGGTGGTTGAAGCCGCCCCGCGCGCCGAAAAGGTGCTCACGCATACGGTGATGCTGGCCTTCCCCTATAACCTGGTCGAGCGCATCCGCCGGCTGGCGGCTGCCCACCACGGCGAGATTTTAGACGAAACCTTTGCCGCTGATGTCACCCTTACCGCCCGCTTCGCCGTCGAGCACCTGGCGCCTTTCCAGCAGGCCTTGTTGGAGTTGAGCAATGGCGCCCTGCAGGCAGAGATCATTGAAACTCAAGAAGTCTTGATGCCAGTATAATACCCTCATGCCGCCTACCGTTCTTCTCCACATCACCCCGCAAACAGTCTCCTATGGCCTCCAGGGGGCAGAACAGATCCAGCATGACAACCGCCTGGCTTATGACCCAGAGCTTTTGCGCGTGCTTTCTTTTGGCAAGCATGAGGCCCGCCTGAAGAACGAGATGGGCAAGGATTGGCCCGCTTTCCGCCAGAAGGCGGCCTTTACTTCGCTCTTTGACCCGCATGCCAGGGGCCCTGTCTTCGATTACCAGATTTTGGCAGCTATTATGGAAGATCTGCGCCAGCAGGCCTTCCCGGGGCATTTCTTGGGCGGCGCAAACTGGCCCTGGAACATGCTGGATATCCGGGCTGAGATCCAGGATTACGAAGCGCTCTTCCTGGGGCGGCAGCGCGAATTTGAGTATTACCTGCAGGATTTTCACCACGCCCGGACCTTGTGGGTCAATAGCAAAGACTGCACCATTCCCGTCTCTCGGCGCAGCCTCCAGGCTGGGGTTGGGGTTGCCTTGCGCATCTTGCTGCCGGCCCTGGTGTTATATGGAGGACTGGCTTTATCGGTCGGTTATTGGGAAAAGCAGATGCTGCTGGCGGCAGTGCTGGTGGTGGCAGGCGCCGCCCTGGCCTTGCTGGGTTATTGGCTGGGCACGGCGCTTTACCTGTGGTTGTTTCGCCGCTGCCTGCCGCATGGCTACCTGCGTTACCAATTGCGCGGCCGCATTACCTGGCTGCGCAAGCTCTCGCGTTGGCTGGCAGAGCGCATGCTGGATTGATGGGCGCTCAAAAAGAACTTATAATTGGGTTATTGATCCAGAGTACGTGTCAATTACAAGGAGGCGTATGAAAATAGTTCATTCCATCGGCGTACAGATCCCACAGGTGTATTTACCTCGTGCTGGCAGCGACCTGGGGAAGTGGGCGGTCATCGCCTGCGACCAGTTCACCTCTCAGCCCGAATATTGGGAGCAGACCGCACAGTTGGTCGGTGATGCCCCATCCACCCTCAACCTGATCTTCCCTGAGGTGTACCTGGAAGAGCCAGGGGCAGATGTGCGCATCCAGTCCATCCAGGCTTCGATGCGCAAATACCTGGATGAGGGCTTGCTGGTTCCGCATGAGGGCATGGTGTACGTCGAACGGACAGTGGATGGCAAGCAGCGCAAGGGCCTGGTGTTGGCACTGGACCTGGAGTGCTATGACTACAGCAAGGGCTCGCAGTCATTGATCCGCGCCACCGAGGGTACGATTGTTGAACGTCTGCCCCCGCGCATGCGCATCCGCCAGGGCGCGCCGTTGGAGCTGCCGCATATCCTGGTGTTGATTGACGACCCCAAGCACACTGTCATCGAGCCGCTGAAGCAAAACAAGGCGAAACTCAAACCGCTGTATGACTTTGACCTGATGGCTGGTTCGGGCCATTTGACCGGCTGCCTGGTGGATGATCCCGCCCTGGAAGATGGCGTGATCCAGGCGCTCGAAGCGCTGGCACAGCCGCGCACCTTTGCCAGCAAATACGGCGTGGATGATAAACACAGCGTGCTGCTCTTTGCCATGGGCGATGGCAACCATTCCCTCGCCACTGCCAAGGCCATCTGGGAAAAGATCAAGCCGCAGGTGGGCATGAACCACCCTGCTCGCTATGCCCTGGTAGAGGTTGAGAATGTGCACGACACCGGCCTGGAGTTCGAACCCATCCACCGTGTCTTATTTGGGCTGAAGAAAGACATCTTTGCTGAGATGAAATCTTACTACAGCGATGCTCACTTCACCTTTACCCCCAGCAAAGACCGGGCAGCCATGCTTGCTACGGTCAATAACAGCTTTGGCAGCTCGCAGGTCATTGGCGTGGTCACCCCACAGGGCTTTGGCGTGGCGCGCGTTGCCATGCCCTCGTTCAACCTGCCGGTTGGCACCCTGCAGGCCTTCTTGGATGGCTTCATGAAGGCCGGTGGCGCTGAGAAAATTGATTATGTCCACGGCGAAGATGTGCTCTGCAGCCTGGGCGCCCAGGCGGACAACATCGGCTTTTACCTGCCCGGTATGCACAAAAGCGACCTGTTCAAGACCGTGATCCTGGATGGCGCTTTGCCGCGCAAAACTTTCTCGATGGGTGAGGCCCACGAAAAGCGCTTCTATATGGAGTGCCGCAAGATCGTTTGATCTTGTCTGTTTCTGATAAGCAAATGATGAAGCTGCACCGCAACATGCAGCTTCATCATTTGCTTTTAAGGGATTTAAGGTATAATACACATTAGATAATTATCTAATGTGTATTGAGAGCCCAGATGGATATTTTCTTCCAAGACCCTGATGAGATCCCCCTGCCGCCGGATGAGGTGCGCCTGCGAGCGCTGCGCGCCGAGCCCTGGGCCGATGGCAAACGCATCAAAATCTATCTCGAAACCAGTCCCTTCCAAAAACCTCCCAGTGCCGAGGTAACCATCATTGATCCCGCCGGCAGCGAAGCCGCCCAGATCACCATCGTCGAGGCCGTCACCCGCAAGCTGGAATTCAATATGCATCTGCGCACCTCGCTTAAGGGGGCTTATCGCGCCGAGGCCGTGCTTTATTACCCTGCCCTTCTGCCGGCCGATGCCCCACCCGGCGCTGAGCGCCCCGCCCCGCAGATCGTTGATCGTATTACTGCTGCATTTGCCATCCAGGCCTGATGTGCTTGGTGCTGTTAGCCCTTTTTGATAACCGTCAAACACAATGCGCCATCTCCTCCGTTTACGCATCTTTTTGCAGCCCTATCTTCTGCAACTGCTTCTTGCCCTCTGCTTGCTGCTGGCGATGACCGGCCTCAGCCTGGTCGTTCCGGGCATCATTCAGCAGGTCATTGATGTGGGTCTACTGCAGGGTGAGGTGAGCTTCATGCTGCGGGCTGCCCTGCTCATCTTGGGGATTGGTCTGCTACGGGCCGCCCTGACTTACCTCCAGCGGTATGCCACCGAGTGGGTGGCCCAGCGCGTGGGCTATGACCTGCGCAACCGTCTCTACAACCATATCCAGCAGCTTTCTTTTACCTACCACGATCACTCGCAGACCGGTCAATTGATCAGCCGCTGTATTGAAGACGTGCGTGCCATCGAGCGTTTTGCCGGTACCGGGCTGATTGACCTGGTGCGCATCATCCTGCTCCTGGCGGGTATCACCGCCCTGCTTTTTAATGCCAACCCGCGCCTGGCCTCGATTGCCCTGCTGCCCACCATCCCATTGATCATCATTGCCGCAGACTATGGGCGGCGCATCGGGGGCTACTTCCTGAACATTGACCGTGCCCTGGGCGACTTATCTGTCCGCTTGCAAGAAAACGTCAGCGGGGTGCAGGTGGTGCGCGCCTTTGCCCGCGAGCCCTACGAGATCGAGCGCTTTGCCCAATCGAACCGCCTCTTGTATCAGGGCCGGCTGAAGGTATTGGGCGAATGGGCCAAGATCATGCCCTCTACCCAGGTGCTCATCACTGCCGGCACCATTCTCATCTTGTGGTTCGGCGGGCAGATGGTGTTGGAAGGCACGCTGACCATCGGCGCACTGGTGGCCTTCAACAGTTACGTGGTCATGTTGGGCGCCCCAGCCCAAGAGCTGACCTGGCTGGTGAATGCCGCTGGCGAGGCAGTGGCAGGTGCTCAGCGTGCTTTTGAAGTTCTCGATACGCCGCCTGATATCCAATCGCCTCCCCAGGCCGTACAGCTCCCCCTGCTTTCGGGGCGGGTGGATTTTGAGCAGGTCTGTTTTCAGTACCGCGGCGAAAAGGCCAGTGCTTTGCAAGATATTGATCTGCACGTCGAGCCAAACCAGGTTGTGGCGCTTATCGGCCCGACCGGCTCGGGCAAGACCAGCCTGATCAACCTCATCCCGCGTTTCTACGACGCCAGCAGCGGCGTCTTGCGCGTGGACGGCTATGATGTGCGCACGGTTGACCTGGTCAGTTTGCGCCGCCAGGTTGGCATTGTCTTGCAGACCTCTCTGCTTTTCTCTGCCAGCGTGCGCGAGAATATTGCCTATGGCCGCCCAGAAGCCAGCCTGGAAGAGGTGGTTGCGGCAGCCAGGGCCGCCCAGGCACATGAGTTCATCCTTGAGCTGCCCCAGGGGTACGAGACCGTGGTTGGCGAGCGCGGCATCACCCTTTCGGGTGGGCAGCGACAGCGCGTGGCGATTGCGCGCGCCCTGCTGATGAACCCGCGCATCCTGATCCTGGATGATTCGACTTCCAGTGTTGATACCCAGACCGAGCGCCTGATCCAGCGTGCCCTGGATCACTTGATGGAAGGCCGCACCACTTTTGTCATCGCCCACCGCCTCTCCACTGTGCGCCGCGCCGACCTGATCTTGGTGTTGGACCAGGGCCGTGTTGTAGAGCGTGGTACCCACCACTCTTTGCTGGCGCAAAATGGCTTGTATCGCGAGATCTACGAGCTGCAATTGCGCGATCAAGAGAGCTTCCACGAAGAGATGGATGCCCTCCATGCCCGCCAGCCCTTGCAGGTGCGCCACCAGGGCGGAATGGAGTAAAGCATGGCGGTCATCAATCCACCTACTACTGAAGAAGCCATGATGAAGGGCTATGACCCGGCGGTTGCCCGGCGGCTGGCTGGTTTTGCTCGCCCTTATGCGGGGCATCTGCTGCTGGCCCTGCTGCTCATGCTGGCTGGCTCGGCGGTGACTGTCCTCGGCCCGTACCTGATCAAGATGGCCCTGGATGCCGGCCTGGAAGCCGGTTCTCTGCCTGTTTTGCGCCAGGCAGTGCTGTTGTATGCGGTCGCAACCGCCATCCAGGCCCTGGCGATTTTTTTGCGCGTGCGCATCATGGCCCGCGTCGGACAATCGATCATTTTTGACCTGCGCGCCCGCCTCTTCGAGCATATCCAAAAGCTCTCCTTGAGCTTCTTCAGCCGCTACAGCGTGGGGCGGCTCATCACGCGCGTGATCAACGACGTGGGCGTGCTGCGCGAGTTCATTGTCTGGGCCATCCTGGCTATCGCCCGTGACCTGTTCACCCTGGTGGGCATCCTGGCAGCCATGTTGGCCATCAATGTGCGCCTGTCTTTGCTCACCTTTGCCGTCTTGCCGATCATGCTTGGGGTGACGATCCTCTTTAAGCGCCAAGCGCGCCATAATTATCGTGCCGTGCGCTCGGCTATCAGTTGGGTCAACTCGGTGCTGGCTGAAAATATCAATGGCGTGCGCGTGGTGCAGGCTTTCTCGCGCCAGGAACACAACTACATCCACTACCGCGACGAGGTCAACCGCAACAACCTGGATGTCAACCTGCGCGCCGCCCGCATTGCCGCTCTGTATCCCTCTGTCATCGAATTCTTGGGCACCCTGGCCACTGCTCTGGTGGTCTGGTTGGGCGGGGCGGCTGTGTTGGGCGAGCAGATCACCCCCGGCATCCTGGTGGCCTTTGTGCTTTACATTGAGCGTTTCTTTGAGCCCATCCGAGATCTAAGCCGCCGCTACGACTCGTTCCAATCCACCATGGCTGGCGGCGAGCGCATCTTCAGCCTGTTGGATACCCCGGTCGAAGTGCAGGATGCCCCCGGCGCCCCCGACCTGCCCGCCATCCGTGGCGAGGTGGCTTTTGAGCATGTTTCCTTCCACTATTCAGATGACCCGGCCCTGGTGCTTTCAGATATTCACCTGCAAGTAAAGCCTGGGCAGACTGTGGCTCTGGTGGGCGAGACCGGCGCCGGCAAATCCACCTTTGTCAAGCTGGTCAGCCGCTTCCACGACCCCACTGACGGACACATCTTGATCGACGGGCAAGACCTGCGCAGCGTGACGCAAAATTCCCTCCGCCGCCAGATGGGCATTGTGCTGCAAGACCCCTTCTTGTTCAACGGCACGGTGGCTGAGAACATCCGCTTTGGCCGCCTGGAGGCCAGCGACGCTGAAGTAGAGGCTGCGGCGCGGGCCGTGGGCGCCCACGATTTTATCGTTCGCCTGCGCCACGGGTATGCCACTTCGGTCGAAGAAGGCGGCTTGCTGCTCTCGGTTGGCCAACGCCAGCTCATCTCCTTCGCCCGCGCCCTGCTGGCTGACCCGCGCATCCTGATCCTCGACGAGGCCACTTCCAGCGTCGATACCCAGACTGAGCGCATCATCCAGCAGGCCCTGGCGCACCTGCTCAAGGGGCGCACCTCCTTTGTCATTGCCCATCGCCTCTCTACCGTGGTCAATGCCGACCGCATCCTGGTCATCCAGGGCGGGCGGGTGGTCGAGCAGGGCACGCATGCCGAGCTGCTGGCCCTGGGCGGGGTGTATTATGAGCTGTATCGGACCGGGTTCGATGAGACGGAGTAAGATGTAAATAGGCGGGGATTAACCATCGCGATACAGAGAACATGGAGTTTTTTCTTGGTCAGGTGAAATGGTTTTAAGGTTTTCTCGGCGTACTCTCGGCTGAAGTGCAGCCGCTGTGTCTCTGCGGTTTTCTCTTGGTGGTATAATCAGAACAAATGTTTGGAAAAGGCCACCGTATGCAATCCTCTCTTTCCTATTACACATCTCAAAGCCCCCTGAGCGATCCGGGGGCTTACGCATGGCTGTATGAGGGTCTGCCGGCTGACCCGCCGGCCCTGGCAAGGGTCGTCCAGGGGGTGCTGATCCACAAGCTGACGATTGACCTGTACGCCATCCAATTGAGCGCTGTACAGCGCGCTGAGGTGAACCTGATCAGCATCGAGCAGCGCTTGCAGCGCCTGGCAGAGCTGGATGCGCTGCCCCTGGTCACTGCCCGCCCGCCTGCCGAGCGCCAGGTGGCGGTGTGCCGCGATTTTGCCCTCCTGTTCGTCTCTTTGCTGCGTCACCAGGGCATTCCAGCCCGCATGCGGGTGGGCTTTGCCGAGTATCTCTTCCCCAATCAGCCGTACAAGGCCGACCATTGGGTGGCTGAGTATTGGGACGGGGCGCGTTGGGTGCTGGCAGATGCGCAGATTGACGAGCCGCAGCGCAAGGCGTTCCAGATGCAAACCGACCCCCTCGACCTGCGCCTTGACATTGACTTCTACAGCGCGGGCAAAGCCTGGCAGCTTTGCCGGGCCGGCAAAACCAAATCCACCCTGTTTCGCTTCAGCGGAAAATGGAAAGGCTATCCCTGCATCCGTGGCAACCTGCTGCATGACTTCCAGGCGTTGAACAAGCTCGAACTGACCCCCATCCAGCCCTGGGACATTTACGATGGCGAGGAGCTGAGCGCCGAGACGGGCGAAGGCAGGGCCGCCCTCGACCGGATCGCCAGCCTGACCTGTGAGCCGGAGGCCCACTTTGCTGCGCTGCGCAGCCTGTTTGAGGGCCTGCCGCGCATCGCTAAGCTGGTGGCGCGGCTGCATACACTGGGCGTTTTGGGCAGCCAACCGGCCCTGCATAATGAGTCCGCCGGGCTGCTGCAGTTGCAGCCCTCTGGGGCCGAGCTGGTGGATGGCTTGCGGTCTGTGCCGGGTGCCTGGTTTGACGAGGCAGCAGGCCCTTCACCGGCCCGCCGGCGCCGTTCACTGCGGCGGCGCTCTCGTTCTCCACGCCAGGCGTTGCACCGCTTTGATCAGATGGATGACATCCACATTCGCGGCGCCCGCCAGCACAACCTTCAGCATATTGATGTGCGCATCCCGCGCAACCGTTTTGTTGTCATCACCGGCGTCTCTGGCTCGGGCAAATCTTCGCTGGCGTTTGACACGCTCTACGCCGAGGGACAGCGCCGTTACGTCGAAAGCCTTTCTTCTTATGCTCGCCAGTTCATGGAGCAGATGGAGAAGCCGCAGGTAGACCAGATCACCGGCCTCAGCCCAGCCATTGCCATCGAGCAGAAGACCCTCTCGCGTAATCCAAGATCAACCGTGGGCACGGTCACCGAGGTACTCGATTACCTGCGCGTGCTCTTCGCCCGCCTGGGCCTGCCGCATTGTCCGCAGTGCGGGCAGGCTGTCCAGCCTCAATCGGCCCAGCAGATCAGCGGACAGTTGGCCTCCCTGCCGCCCGGTACACATTTCCAACTGCTGGCTCCTGTTGCCCGTGCCCGCAAAGGCACCCACATGCAAGCCCTGCGCGAAGCCTTGCGCCAGGGCTATGCCCGGGCGCGGGTCGATGGCCAGGTCATCGACCTGGCTGAGGGCCTGGCAGAGCTGGAGCTGGACAAGAACAAGAAGCATGATGTTGAGCTGGTGGTGGACCGCCTGGTGGTGCCCCAGCCTGGGCCAGACCTGGCTGATTTCCGCACCCGGCTGATGGATTCGGTTGAGACGGCTCTCAAGGCAGGGGATGGCGTGCTGATGGCTCTGGCAGGGGCAGGCCCAGAATTTACGAAGCTGCTCTTTAGCGAGCACAATGCCTGCCCCAACTGCGAGATCTCTTTCCCCGAGATGCAGCCTGCTATTTTTAGCTTCAACTCGCCCATGGGCATGTGCCCCGAGTGTAACGGCCTGGGCGTGAAGCTGCAGGTGGACCCGGCCCTGATCATTACCCAACCGCAGATCTCCCTGATGGATGGGGCCTCGCCCTGGTACGGGAACCTGCGCAAGAAGGGCACCAACCGCTGGCAGATCAAAAATTTGGAAGTGATTGCCGAGGCCTACAACGCCAACCTTGAGACACCCTGGAATGAGCTGTCGGATGAATTTCGCCATGTGCTGCTTTATGGCGCCGGTGACCGGCGTTTTCGCTTTGTGTACGATGGCGATCATTCAGACGTTTCTTGGCACAGCGAGGTAGAGCGCGAAGCCAGGGGCGTTGTTTACCATGTCAACCGCCTGTTCAGGCAGACGCGTTCTGAAGGCTCGCGCCGCTTTTACATGCAGTTCATGAGCCAGCAGCCCTGCCCCAAGTGCCAGGGCGAGCGGCTGTGCCCTGAGGCGCGCTTTGTCACCGTGGGCGGCAAGCGCCTGCCCGAGCTGACCTCGCACAGCATCGGCGGCTTGCATGCCTGGATCAATGCCCTGCCCGCCCAATTGGACCCCGAACAGCACCAGATCGGCGATGAGCTGATCGCCGAAATCCGCCAACGCCTGCTTTTCATTCGCAACGTGGGCCTGCACTACCTCACGCTCGACCGCCCCGCCCCCAGCCTGTCTGGCGGCGAGGGCCAGCGCATCCGCCTGGCGTCTCAGATTGGCAGCGGGCTGGTGGGCGTGCTCTATATCCTGGATGAGCCTTCCATCGGCCTGCACCCGCGCGACCACCACGCCCTGTTGGATACCCTGCTGCACCTGCGCAACCTGGGCAATACCGTGGTGGTGGTGGAACACGATGCCGAGACCATGCGCTGCGCCGACTGGATCATTGACCTGGGTCCGGGGCCGGGCGTGTTGGGCGGCAAACTGGTGGCGGCTGGTTCGCTCCAAGAGATCATGGCGAACCCTGCCTCGCTGACCGGGCGCTACCTGTCTGGCGAGGTAGCTGTCACCGCGCCCAACGGTAAGCACCGCCGCCAGGCCTCGGGTCACCTGGTGCTGCGCGGGGCGCGTTTGCACAACCTCAAACACCTCACGGTGCGCTTTCCGCTTGGCTTGATGACCTGCATCACTGGGGTTAGCGGGTCGGGCAAGAGCAGCCTGATCTCGCACACCCTCTTCCCGGCCCTGGAAAGAATCATGCATCACGCCCAGCGCGTGCCGGGCCCGCACGATGGGCTGGATGGGTTAGAGCTGGTGGATAAGGTCATCAATATCACCCAAGAACCCATCGGGCGCAACCCGCGTTCGAACCCTGGCACTTACGTGGGCGTGATGGATGAGATCCGCAAGGTTTTCACCAACACCCCCGAGGCGCGCACCCTGGGCTACGGCCCCGGGCGCTTCAGCTTCAACGTCAAGGGCGGGCGCTGCGAGGCCTGCGCCGGTTACGGCTTCAAACGGGTGGAAATGCACTTCTTGCCAGACGTGTGGGTAACCTGCAAAGAGTGCGGCGGCAAGCGTTTCAACAGCCAGACTCTCTCCATCACCTACAAAGATAAGAACATTGCCGATGTCTTGGATATGGATGTCCAGCAGGCGTTGGAGTTCTTCGCCTACCATCCATCCATCGCCCGCATCTTGCAAACCTTGCACGACGTGGGGCTGGATTACGTCAAGCTGGGCCAAAGCGCCCTGACCCTGAGCGGCGGCGAGGCCCAACGCGTCAAATTAGCCAAAGAGCTCAGCCGCATGGCAACCGGGCGTACCGTTTACATCCTGGACGAGCCCACCACCGGCCTGCACTTTGCCGACATCCAACGCCTGTTGGATGTGCTCCACCGCCTGGTGGATGCCGGCAACACCGTTATCGTCATTGAGCACAACCTGGATGTGATCAAGACCGCCGACTGGATCATTGACCTGGGCCCCGAGGGGGGCGAGCAGGGCGGTTATATTGTAGCCGAGGGTACCCCAGAGCAAGTGGCAGGTATAAAAAATAGCGACACAGGAAAGTTTTTGCACAATATCTTGCGTAAATAAATGTACCTGTTATATTTTTCAATGGTTGTTTGATATGAACCACCGGCCTACTTTGCGGTAAACTATGTGGTGAATCATTGGCCCAATTCCCGAACCTAATTCATCGGAGGTTGATATGCGTGATCGCTTAACAGAAGCACTTAAGGTCCACAATGTCGAATATGTTGATATTCGCATTGAGGATAAGACCAATACCTGGGTCAATTTCCGCGGCCCAGACCTGGATACCATTGGCTCGGCGCGCACGCTGGGGGGGATTGTGCGTGCCCTGTACAAGGGCGGCTGGGGTTACGCTACCTTTAACGATTTGAATGACCTGCCCAAACGGGTGCAGGATGCCTGCGAAACCGCCCGCCTGGTGGGCACAGGCACCACGTACTTTGCCCCGCTGGAACCGGTGGTGGATATCAGCACTGCCAGGATGATCAAAGATTTTCGCCAGGTGCCGCTGGCAGAGAAGAAGGCCCTGATGGAGGACTATAACCGCATCATCCTGGGGCATCACAAGAGCATCCAGACCAGCAATGTGCGCTATGCCGACAGCTTCAAGCAGGTTTGGTATGCCAATTCGGATGGTACTTACATCGAAGAAGAAATTCCAGATACCAATGTGATGCTGGTGGCGGTTGCCCGGGATGGAGATGTGGTGCAAACCGGTTTTGATTGGGGCGGCGGCATTGACGGCTTTCAGAGCGTGGAGAATTTCCACGAACAGGCAAAAAACGCTGCTCAAAATGCGGTCGAGCTGTTGGCGGCCCCCCCGGTGACGGGCGGCAAGTATACCGTGGTTACTGACCAGATCCTGACCGGGGTCTTCACCCACGAGGCCTTTGGGCACCTGAGCGAGTCGGATTTCGTTTACGAGAACCCATCGATGCAAGAGATCATGCAGTTGGGCAAGCGCTTTGGCGTGGACGGGCTGAATATTGTCGATGATGGTTCGCTGCCCGGCGGCCTGGGCACCCACCGCTATGATTATGAGGGCACGCCCACCCGCAAGAATTACCTCATCAAAGATGGTATCCTGGTTGGGCGGCTGCACTCGCGCGAGACTGCTGCCAAGATGGGCGAGCCCCTTTCGGGTAACGCCCGCGCTGTTCATTTCCAGCACCCGCCCATCGTGCGCATGACCAATACCTATATCGAGCCGGGCACGGTGGCCTTTGAAGATATGATCAAAGACATTGACCTGGGGGTATACGCTGTCCGTTCCATCGGCGGGCAAACCGCCATGGAGATGTTCACTTTCAGCGCATCCTATGGTTATATGATCCGCAAGGGCCAGGTGGCTGAGCTGGTGCGCGATGTGGTGCTGACCGGCAATGTCTTTGACACCTTGATGAACATTGACCAGATTGGGAATGACCTGGGTTGGGAGCCCAATGGCCCTGGAGGCTGTGGCAAGGGTGACCAGCACCCCCTGCGGGTGGGGTTGGGCGGGCCGCATATTCGAATTCAAAACTGCGTGGTCGGAGGCCAACAATGATCGTCCAACAAATCGTCCAAAAAGCTTTACAAAAGGCGCAGGCCGTCCAGGCGGTGATGCTGACGCAGGAGACTAGCGCTGTGGATTTTGAAAATGACCGGCTCAAGTCGGCTCAGTCATCCCAGCGCACCCAGATCGATGTCAAGGTCATCGTAGATGGCAAAGTGGGCGTTTCGAGCACCACAGACCCGAATGACATTGAAGGCGTGGTCAGCCGTGCCCTGGAAGCGGCCGAATTTGGCAGCCCGGCACACTTTGAGCTGCCCGATGCCCAGGCGCTGGAACCGGTGAAGATCTTTGACCCTGCTCTGCTGCCGTTGGAAAAGCCCGAGATGATCCGCATGGGCCAGCAGATGATGGACATGATCAAATCTTACAATCCCGAGATCCTGGCAGGCGCGGCGGTCAATAAGACTTTGTACAAGGTGGAATATGCCAACTCGCGCGGCGCCAATTATGCCGCCGACCACACCCAGTTCGAGGTGGGTGCAGCCGGGCAGTTGGTACGCGGCACCGATATCCTTTTTGCCGGGCAAGGCATTGGGCAAAAGAAGCGCGCCGTAGATACCGAAGAAATCGCCGCCCAGGCGATCGAATATTTCCGCCTGGCTGAGCAGATTGCCCCGCTTGAATCGGGTGAGATGCCGGTCATCTTTACCCCCAGCGGCCTGATCGCCCTGCTGCTCTCGCTGGGCCTGGCTGTGGACGGCAAAAACGTGCACCTGGGCGCCTCGCCCCTGCGCGACAAGCTGGGCCAGCAGATCGCCAGCCCCAGCCTGACCATTGTGGATGATCCCTTCGTCGAGTTTGGCCCGCGCACCAGTGCCTTTGACGATGAAGGCACGCCGCGTAAGGTCACGCCGCTGGTTGAGAAGGGCGTGCTGCGCAGCTTCCTTTACGACCGCGATACAGCCGGGCGGGCTGGGGTGGCCCCCAGCGGGCACGGCTCGGCCCGCCGCCTGACCAACCTGGTGATCGATGCCGGCAGCACACCCTATGAGGCAATGATCGGCGGCATCAAGCAGGGGCTGCTGGTGCACGATTTCTTGGGGTTGGGCCAGGGCAATCCAATTAACGGCGAGTTCTCGGTCAATGTTTTCTTGGGCTATAAGATCGAGAACGGCAAGCTGGTGGGGCGGGTGAAGGATGTGATGTTGGCTGGCAATGCTTTTGAAGCGCTTAAGGATATTGTTGCCATCAGCAAAGAGCGCGAATGGGTCAGCGGCCCTTGGGCCTGGGTGACGGGGTTATTGCCCTACGTGCAGGTTGGCAAGCTGAGCGTCACGGCCAAATGACCCGCAACCCCCAAAGCATTGTGAGGTAGCAATGATTGAAATGCCTGAAGCCTATACCATGAAATAGATTTTCTCTGCGGGGTTAACTTTGCTTACCGGGCACCCAATGCACCATCTCTTCCAGGGGGCGGCGGATGCGTTCGTCGGGCTGGTAATCGGGGTAGCCAATGGGCAAGATTGCCACGGGGGTTTGGTCGGCTGGGGCGCCGATGATGATGCGCACGGCTTTTTCATCAAAGGTGCCCACCCATACTGTGCCCAGGCCCTGGTTGACGGCTGCCAGCATGGCGAAGGTGCAGGCGATGGTGGCGTCTTGCAGTGTGTAGAGCGAGGTGCCCCGGGCCGAAAAATACTTCTCCACGCGCGCCGGGTGGGTGCAGAAAACCAGCACCACAGGGGTTTGCAAGATGTAATCTTGGGCCAACGAGGCACACGAGAGCCCATCGCGCTTTTTGGCGTCGGTGACGACATAGATCTCGTAAGACTGTAGATTGCCTGCTGAGGGCGCCAGGCTGGCGGCATCTAAAATGCGCTGCAGTTTCTCTGCTTCAATGGCTTGGGTGGTGTAACCGCGCATTGCATAGCGCTGATTGAGCAAGTCGAAGAATTCCATGGCGTACCTCCTCGCGTGAACAGAAAGGTGCTTAAAAACAAGGGTGAAGCAGGCCTGTGCCGCTTCACCCTTGTTTTGAGAACATTTTGGGTTACGGTGGTGGCAAGAAATCCCAGGGATTGACCTTGCCGTAGGTGTCGTGCATCATTTCGAAGTGCAGGTGCGGGCCGGTTGAATTGCCGGTGGAGCCAAAGGAGCCAATCACGCCGCCCTGGTAAACGCTGGCGCCGCAGCCAGCGGTGATGACGCTCATGTGGGAGTAGAGAGTCTGCCAGCCGTTGCCGTGATCGATGACCACCATGTAACCGTAGCCGTGATCGTTCCAGCCAGAATAAACTATCACACCGTTATCGGCGGCATAGATGGGATCGCCCAAGTCGCCGTCAATATCAATGGCACGGTGATTGGTGCTGGGTGAATAATCATAGCCTGAGAGGAAGTGGTTATTAGCTGGCCAAACAAACCAGCCTGTGCCCACTGCGCCATCTGTGATCGCGCCGCAAAAGCCAGGTCCATAGACGCGGGCCACACCGGGATTGTCGCGCGTGATGCGCGAGGCGCTCCAGGTGATGAATTCGCGCGAGCCGCTGGGGACTACCAGCATGGTGCCGGGCTCGATATTGGGGTGCGACCAGTCGCCAATTGTCTCAGGATCCAGGTGATTGGCCGGCCAATTGATGATCTCTTCGGGGGTCACATTATAACCCCGCGCCACCCCGTTCAATCCCTCACCCTCAGACCAGCGGTGGTAGGTACCGTTAAGGGGCAGAATGTTCAACTCTTGCCCGGGCCGCAAGCTGTGGGGGTTATCAGCCAGAATGTAATAGTTGCCCCACAAGACCGTCTCTGGATTAAGTCCAAACTTCTCGGCGATGCCAAAGATGGTGTCGCCTTCTTCAACCGTGTAGGTGGTCACTTCAGTGCGCGGGCGGGTGGGGATGGTGGTGTGCAGCAGTGCCAGGCGAGGAATGCCAAAGGCGTACGTAGTTTTTGCTTGTGGAAAAGGCGGCAGAACTGGCAGGGCAGGCGGTGGGGTGGCCGTGGGTGGGCCCGCAGCCAGGGCTGCTGCCTGCAGCGCGATTCCATCGCTGCTGATATCTTGAGCGTGCTGAGAGAAGGCGCGCGTCGCAACCACCACCAGAATCACAATCACGATCAGCAGCAAGTTGGTACCGGCGCGAACAATGGTCTCACTTAATCCGGCGCGCGATAAACTTTCCCATAGCACAACCAGCCGATTTTCTTGTTCTTCCTTCCCCGTTGATTCACGTTGGAAGGTATCTCCCTCGGCATCGGGAAATTCGTCGAGATATTTATCTGATGACATGGTTATAGCTCCGAGAGCTAATGCCTCCGTCTATTCATAATAACATTTGATGACCAAATCCGTCAAGTTTTTTGAGCTCGGCTTCAGATTAGGGTTTTGTAAGTATTAAGGCTGATTTAACTGCGTTGCGGCTGCTTCTGCGGCCACGTTGGCATCACTCTGTTGTTTGAGCACTTGCACCACTGCACCTTGCAGGGCTGACCCCAGACCAGAGAGCAGGTCCATCGATGGGGTCAGGCGCGCCGAAAGTGCCACCCGCTCGGTCAGGCTGCGCAGCGAAGCATCTGCCCAGCCGTCCGGCGTCGTTTGATGCACTGGCAGGTAGCCGGCCGCGGGGGTCCATTTTGCCAGGAAGGCCGGGTCAACCAGGTGCTCAGCCAGTTCGGCGCCCACCTGACGGTGCAAAGGGTCTGGGTTGGCTAAGGCCCATACCCAGCCGGTTGCCAGCGTGTAAGGTGTGCCATCGGCGGTAGGGATTGGCGCAGCGGAGGCGATCACCGGCAGCGTGCCAGAATGGTTCAAGTAATACTCCAGCCAGGCCACTGCCAACGACGCCTGTCCGTCGGCAAAGGCGGCCCAAACTTGTTCTTCGGTTTCGTATTGGGTCATCCAATAGGGCATGACGCCTGACTGGGCAGACTGCTTATAAAAGGAAAAAACCTGTGCTAGTGCCTCTTGGTCCAGGGTTGGCCGCCCCTGTTCGTCTTGCGTCAGTCCGCCGGTGGATTGGTACAGTGCCAGGGTGAAAAGCGCCTCGGGATCGCTGGCGGGGAAAAGCAGCGGGCTGCCCAGGGCCGTCACCTCCGCCCAATTGCTGGGCGGGTTTTCAAGCGTGGCCGGGCGGTACACCAACACCAGGGCATCTCCGGCAAAGGGCAGGCCAAAAATGCTGCTTTGTAAGTGGGCCAGTTGTTGGGCGTACTCGTACCAGCCTTCTTGATCCATGATTGTGGTCAAGCCATCGTATGAATAGAGCAAACCCTTGAGGGCGGCTGATTCGAGCAGGGGGCGCGGCAGGGCGATCAGGTCTGGCAGGGCCAGGGGGGCGGCACTGCTGGCTGTGTAGAGCGAATCGAGCAGGCCTCCGGGTCCCTCCAGCGCTTTGACACGTACTTCCAGGCGCACGTCAGGGTGAGAGGCTGCAAACGTATCCAGGTGGGCAAGCAGCAGCTCGCTGGCCTGGGTGCCGCCATCAGGGTCAAAGTCCGGCGGCAGCCACAGGCGCAGCGTCAGTGGGCTGGCTGCTCCTGTGCTGGGTTCTTGGGTGGCAGCATTGCTGGTGGGGGTTGGGCTGGTTTGGATGGCAGCCGGCGTTGCGGTCAGCGCGGGGGTTGGCTCGCTTGGCCCGCAGCTAACCAGCATTGTGGCTACCAGAAGGCAGATCAGGAAGAAACGTTGTAAACGCATGGTTAAAATTAGAGTGGGAGCAGTTAAATTCTGCTCCCACTCCCAAAAATCCACTATTTCAATTCGACGGGTTGGCTGAGCAGAGCTACCATCAGGCGGATCGAGTTCTCAACGTCTTGTGTATCCACCATCTCGGACGGCGAGTGGATGTAGCGGCAGGGGATCGAAAGACAACCCGCCGGTACCCCGGCACGCGTCAGTTGGATGGCGCGTGCATCGGTTGAGCCGCCTTCAAGGATCTCGAGCTGGTACGGCAGGTGCTGCTTTTCGGCCGTGCGCACCATCCAATCAACCACGCGCGGGTCGGCCAGCATGCCGCCGTCGCGCACTTTAATGGCCGCGCCGTTGCCCAGGCTGACTTCCATCTTGCGGGCTTTGGGTGTATCGCCTGTGCCAGTCACATCTACTGCCAGCCCCAGGTCGGGATCTACGCCAAAGGCGGCTGTGGTGGCGCCGCGGACGCCCACTTCTTCTTGGACGCTGAAGACGAAAAAGAGCTCGTGGGGTGTATCTTTGATCTGGCGCATGGCTTCGATCAATACCACTGCCCCGATGCGGTCATCCATCGATTTTGCCACCATGCGTTTGCCCAGGTCAATAAAGGGGCGCTCAAAGCCAGCCACATCGCCCACCCGCACAGGGTGCCCTTCGCGCGAGTCGCGGCCCACGTCAATGTAGAGCTGCTCAAAGGTGGGAACTTTATGTGGGTCATCGAGGCGCTCGGCGCCAATCACGCCCTGGAGGCCGTTTGCAAAGCGCACCCGCCCACCCATGCAAGTGTGCGGGCGCACTCCACCGAGGGTGGTGAAGCGCACAAAGCCGTTCTCGTCAATGTGGGTGGCGATCACGCCGATCTCGTCGATATGTGCAGACAACATGATCCTGCTGCCGCCCGGCTTGAGCTTGCCTTTGCGGGCGATCAGGTTGCCCAGTGCATCGACCTGGATCTCGTCTGCATAAGACTCAATTTCTGTGCGCACCACGGCGCGGATCTGAGATTCGTAGCCAGATGGGCCGAAGGTTTCAACTAGTTTTTTGGTGAGAGCTTTCATAACAACTCCTGAATGCGGGTACGATTGTATCACGAGTAAGTGCTTGCCGGGCAGTGACAAGGCGCCCGGCAAGAAGCAGGCTTAGCGCGTTTCTTTTAGTAATTCTGGCGTCAGGCGCAACAAGGCAGCCTGTACCAGGGCTAGGTCATTCTGCCAATCGGCCAGGCGGGCAATGCTTGCCGGGCTGTGAAGGTAGCGCGTTGGAACTGAGACGGAAACACTGGGGATACCGGCACGCTGCTTATGGATTGCGCCGGCGTCTGTGCCGCCGCCGCCCGGCTGGCGGACCTGGTAAGGGATGCCAAAGGCATCGGCTGTGACCATCAGGTGGCGCACCAGGCGCGGGTCGTGCAGGGTGCTGCTGTCGGCCACATAAATAGCCGGGCCAAGACCCAGGCGAGTGTTATAGCGCGTGTTCTCTGTGCCATCCCAGGTTGGTAGATCGTGTGCGGGGGTGGCGTCTAATACAAAGGCCAGGTCAGGGGCAAGGGCAAAGGATGCCACGCGTGCCCCGCGCAAGCCGTTTTCCTCTTGGACGGTGAAGGCTGCCAGTAGGTCAATATTGGGCGGGGCGTTTTTCAACAGCTCGATCAGGGTTGCAACACCCAGGCGGTCGTCCAGGGCTTTCCCGCACAGGCTGGGGCCCAGGGTGGCAAATTGGGTGGCAAAAGTAGCCCGGTCGCCAATCTTGATCTTGCCCGCTGTCGGGCCGGTATCGATGCGCAGCGCATCCAGCTCAATCGGGCGCTTGCGCTCTTCTGCATTGGTTAAATGGACGGGCTTAATGCCGATCACGCCGGGAACATGCTCTTTGCCAATCAAGACCGCCTTGCCCACCAGCTTGTAGGCATCCAGGCCGCCGACCACATCAAAGCGATAGAAGCCATCACCCTCGTCAGCGGTGATCATGAAGCCGACTTCATCCATGTGGGCGGCTATCATCACCCGTAAGCGCTGTTCACCCGTACCGCGGTGGTAGGCCAATACGTTGCCCAGGGCATCCACCTTAACTTCGTCAGCGTGCGGGCCGATCTGCTCGAGTACGATCTTGCGCACCTCGCCCTCATCGCCAGCAACGGCGCAGGCGTTTGAGAGCTTTTCCAGGAGCTTGATTTGCGTGGCTCCGATACGCGGCAGGCTAAATTCTTTGGTCTTTTTCATTCAATCCTTCCAAACCATCGTATCCATGAACTTTTCGTCCAGGGCGGTGATGAACTCAGCCAACAAACGCCCGGCGCGCGTAATATCCTTGAGTGCCACCATCTCCACCGGCGTATGCATATAACGCAGGGGAATGCCGACCACAATGCTGGGGATGCCTTCTGCCACCACTTGCATGGCGTATGCATCGGTGCCTGAATGGCGCGGGGTCACCTCAACATTGAAGGGGATCTCTTTGCGCTCTGCCAGGTCGCGGAAGGCGTCAAACAGGGCCGGGTGGATATTGGGACCCCAGGTGATGGTGGGGCCTTTGCCCAGGGGGAAGGTTTTATGGCTGGGGCAGCCGGGGCTGCTGGCAAAGGTCACATCTACCGCCACCGCCAGGCTGGGGCGCAGGCTGAAGGCCGAAGTGGTGGCCCCGCCGAGCGAAACTTCTTCTTGTGCCGAAGCTACGGCCCACACGTCCCAGGTTTGGGGACGCTTTTGCAATTCGTCCAGGCAGACCGTCAATGCGGCAATGGAAGCACGGTTATCTAATGAGTGGCCCACCAAGGTGTCGGCGGCTGTCTCAAAAGGCGGCTGTGCATAAGAAACCAGGTCGCCAACCCGCACCAGGCGCCGTACTTCCTCCGGGGTCAGGCCGGTGTCCACCAGCAGGTATTCAATGGGTACTGCACCCTCGGTGACATTGGACGGCAGTAAGCGCTCTGGCGGCGAGACGAGCACGCCTGGCAGATCGCTCCGCCCGTGAACGGTGACCGGCTGGTGGGGCAAGACGCGCGGGTCAAGCCCGCCGATGCTGGTGACGCGTAAGAAGCCATCCATGTTGCCGCTGACCATCAGGCCGATGGCGTCCATGTGCGTGGCTATCAGGATGCTGGGGCGCGGCGCGGGGCCGCTGCCACAGCGCAAGCCGTGCAGGCTGCCCAGGCGGCTGACGTTCAACTCGTGCACCAGGGGCTGCCAGGTTTCTTCGATCAGGGTGCGGATGGGCGTCTCGTAGCCTGAAAGGCCAGGGGCAGAGAGCATACGCTTGAGAAAGGCGGGAATATCAGTCATAAGGCGGTTCGCTTCTAAGGAGGGGAATTGGGCGGGGTTGAGACCGGCGGTTGGTTCGGTTGTGTGGAGGTGGGTGTTTGTGCGGGCGGGGCCGGCTCAGTGGTCGGAGGAATAGGGGTAAAGGTCTGGGTGGGTGGGATGGGCGTGAAGGTCGCCGAGGGTGTCACAGGGGTCGGCGAGCTGGTGTGGGTTGGGGTGGGGGTCAATGTAAAAGTTGCCGTCGGCGTGGGGGTTGGCGTGGTGGTCGGTGTGGCTGTAGGGCTAAATGTGCCGGTAGGCGGCAGGGTCGGATAGGGCGTGTAAGTCGGCAAGGATGTATAGGTCGGCAGGAAGACTTGTGTCTGGGTGCTGGTTGGGGCCGGGGTGATTGTAAAGGTGGCAGTTGGGGGGCCCTCGGGGCCAGGCGACAGCAACGCCGCAATCACCCCGACGCAGTAACACGGCAGGGTGGCCAGAATGATCATCATCAAAGTATAGCGCAGGCGGCTTTTACCGGCAGTATTGTCAGACATTATTGTCTCTCGCGCGCTATAGATGATAACATCATGTGAGATGCAAGTCAACGCTGAGGTTTCTTAACAGATGGAGACCTTTCAGGGCTATAATTAGCCCATGGAATGGATCTATCTCTCCCCTCACTTTGATGATGTGGCCCTGTCTTGCGGCGGGCTTGTTTGGCAGCAGGTGCAGGCCGGGCAGCGGGTTACCATTTTGACGTTGTGCGCCGGGGCGCAGCCAGAAGGGCCGCTCTCAGATTTTGCCCAGTCTTTGCACGCTCGCTGGGGGACGGAGGCTGCCGCACCGGCCCAACGCGCTGCTGAGGACAGGGCCTCTTGCCAGCAGATGGGGGCCGGATGGCAGCACTTTGACGTGCCCGATTGCATCTACAGGCGGGGCTCAGATGGCGAGTTCTTATATGCTTCTGAAGCAGCTTTAAACGGTGAGCTGCATTTGGGTGAGGCGCAGTTGATCAAGCAGTTAGCCCGCCAGCTGGCTGCCCACCTGCCCAGGCGGGCCCGGCTGGTCTGCCCGCTGGCTGTGGGCAGCCATGTGGACCACCAGTTGGCCCGTGCCGCCGCCGAGCGCCTCAATCGCCGCCTGTGGTATTACGCCGATTACCCCTATGTGCTCAAGCACGCCGAATGCCTGGAACAAATGGCGCAATCAGGGTGGCTGGGGTGCGTGATGCCCATTTCAGCCGCCGGGTTGTCAGCCTGGCAGGCTGCCATCGCCGCTCATGCTTCACAGATCAGCAGTTTTTGGCCCGATTTAGAAACCATGCAGGCTGCCATCGCCCAATATTGTGCCCAAAATGGGGGTTTAAAGCTCTGGAAAAAGGCCAAAATCGCCCCGTAAAGCCCTTGATTCGCCCCTCATATCTTGCGCATCCATGTAATCTGTGCTAAAATCTTGCCGACGCGGTAGTCGGGATGTTCTTCTGTTCCTGGCAACCGCACTCGTTTTATCTGGGAGGCTGTGAGGCCCCCCTTTTCGCTCCCTAAAAAGGAACGAATAATCAAAAATAGGATTATATTGAAATGCCACCTACTTTTTTGACCCGCCAGGGCTTTGACAAACTACAGGAAGAGCTGGACTACCTGCGCTCGACGAAACGCGCCGAGGTTGCCCAGCGCCTGCATGAGGCCATGGAAGGCGGTGAACTGATCGAAGATGCGGAATACGAAGCTGCCAAAAATGAGCAGGCCTTTGTTGAGGGGCGCATTCAAGAGCTGGAAATATTGCTCGCCAATGCGCGCGTCATCGAGGAGAACGAAAAATCTGACGTGGTGAACGTCGGCTCGACCGTTTACATCCGCGAAGGCGATAACCCCGAAGAAATCTACACCATTGTCGGCCCGGCTGAAGCCTCGCCGCGGGATGGCCGGATCTCCAACGAGTCGCCGCTTGGTCGTGCATTGATGGAACGCCGCGCTGGTGATACGGTAAAAGTAGATGCGCCAGACGGGGCCTTCTCCGTCCGCGTGATCAAGGTGAATTAGCACAGGGGCTACCTGTCCATGCCCCGCGCAAAAGAACTTGCGCGGGGCTTTTGCTTAAGCTGAGGAGTTGATAAAATGGCAAACGAGTACACCACCCTTGAACAGAACCGCCTGGAAAAACTGGAACGCCTGCGCGCCGGGGGCGTTGAGCCTTACCCCACGCGGGCCGAACGCACCCACACCAGCCAAGAGGCCATCCGGCAGTTCGAAGCTGCCGAGGCGGCTGCAAAGCCGGCTGGCGAGGAGGTCTCCCCTGTTGCTTTGTCTGCCACCCTGGCGGGCCGCTTACGCAGCCTGCGCGCCATGGGCAAGATCACCTTTGCGCACATTGAAGATGTCGACGGCCGCGTGCAGCTCTTCTTGCGTGCCAACGACCTGGGTCAGGAACAGTTCGACCTTTTTAACCGCGAGTTTGACCTGGGCGATTTCATCCAGGCCAGCGGTGAGATGTTCCGCACCCGCACCGGAGAGCCCACGCTGAAGGTGACCTCTTTGCGCCTGCTTGCCAAGGCCATCACACCCTTGCCGGCGGCCAAGGATGAGCTGGTGGACGGGCAGGTGGTGCGCCATGCCACCCTGGCTGATCCTGAGACGCGCTATCGCCAGCGCTATGCCGACCTGGCTGTAAATCCCCACGTGCGCCTCATCTTCCAGCGCCGCGCGGCCACCATCCGTGCCTTGCGCACCTTCTTGGACCGGCGCAGTTTCATCGAGGTAGAAACGCCCATCTTGCAGCCCATTTACGGCGGTGCGGCGGCGCGTCCCTTCACCACCCACCATAACCAACTTAAACAAGACCTTTACCTGCGCATCTCTTTTGAGCTGTACCTGAAACGCCTGACGGTGGGCATGTTTGAGCGCGTCTATGAGATCGGGCGTGATTTTCGCAATGAGGGTGTCTCCTTCAAACACAACCCTGAATTTACCCAGCTTGAGTTCTACTGGGCCTATGCCGATTACCTGCAGGTGATGGACATGACCGAGCAGATGATCAACTATGTGGCTGACCAGGTGTTGGGCACCCGCCGCATCCAGTTCCGCGGTCACGAAATTGACCTCACCCCGCCCTGGAAGCGCCTGACGATGCGCGATGGGCTGTTGGATGCTACCGGTGTGGATATCGATGCCTGCCTGACTGCTGAAAGCCTGGCGGATGCCATGCGCCAGAAGAACATCCCGGTCAAACCTGGTGCGGCGCGCGGCAAGCTGATTGATTACTTGTTGAGCGAATATCTTGAGCCCAATCTGATCCAACCGACCTTCTTGTACGATTATCCGCGCGATCTTTCGCCCCTGGCCAAGAGCAAACCCGGCAATCCGCTGACCGTTGAGCGTTTTGAGGGCTTCTTGGGCGGCATGGAATTGTGCAATGCCTTTACTGAGTTGAATGACCCCCTCGATCAGGAACAACGTTTCCTGGAAATGGGCCGTGAATATGGGGCTGACGACGATGAGCGCCACCCTATGGACGAAGACTATCTGCAAGCCATGCGCTACGGCATGCCCCCCATGGGCGGCTTTGGCATGGGCGTGGACCGCCTGGCGATGTTGATGACAGATAGCGGCAGCATTCGCGAAGTGATCCTCTTCCCCCATCTTCGCAACCGCGAGGAATGATCCGCAATAATCATCAGGGCGGCCCTAGTGGCCGCCCTGATGATTATTGCGGGTTTGTTGGCACCGCTCGCAATCGAGACGGGCGCACAGCAGTGCCAGCGGGTCCTCTGCCAGCATCGCCCTGACTGCCTCGGTCAATGCTTGCAGCGGCACAGCGCTGACCTGGCTGGCGCCAAGCTGGACGCGGCGCGTGGCTTGCCGCAGGCGCGGGCCTAGGGCCTGAAAGCCGTCTGAGCAGCCCGGGAAGCCGCTGCAGGCCACCACCCCCTGGGGGGTGAGCGCCCAACGCACAAACTGTTTGCGCCCGGCCTCTGCTTCGGCTAAATGGATGCTGGTGTTGACGGTGTGATCTACACCCAGCAGCAAAACCCAGCCGCCTTGTTCTTTGAGCGCCCGGATGGGGTTGAGCGGCTGATGAATCTCCTGCGTGCCCAGGGCGGCCTCCACATTAATTCCTGCAAAAGATAAGATGGGGTGATTGGAACGTTGCGCTTTGGGGTGGCGGCGCAGGGCTTCGGGGATGGCGCCCATCAAGCGGTCAGCCGGCATATCGGGGGAATAGATCTCCGCCATGCGGTTGGTGCTGCCCCCGCTGCCGTAGGTGATGGCGTTATCTGGCGGGCCAATCTCGGGCGTGACCATGGTCTTGTAGGTGAAGACCGGCATCATCACGTGATCGAAGTTGGCCAACAGGGCCGCCAGCATCGTATCGGCACCGCCGCGCACCTCGCCAAAGGCCGAGAGTGAGGCGTGGGCAATCACCGGCTGGCTGCGCTCAACATTCAGCTTTTTCAGGGCTTCGCTAACATCTCGAAAGGTTATCATGCCTGGTCTCCAGCATCCAACAGCTTTGCCAGGTGTTGGTTGGCATACACCAGGGTCTGCTCTACCCACCACTGCAGGGCGCGCAGCCCCCACCAGGGGTGCCTCCCGGTCCGATTCCAGGCCTGCGGTGGCAGATCCACCAGCCAACCCAGCTCTTCTTGGCGCAAGCGGGCATAATCGTCCAGGATGGCCTGGGGCGGCTCAGCGGGGTTGTAATGCGAGGCCATCCAGCCGTCATCGTCAAACAACTCCAAACAGGGCTGTTCTTCATCTAAAATGCGTCGCAGGCGGGCCGAAAATGCGCCTGCTTCAATATCGCGCAGGTGGGCCAGGGTGCGATGCACCGTCTGCCCTGAGTCATCCAGGGCGTTGTGCCAGCTTTCTGCTGGGATTGCCTCTGCCGCCGCGCTCAGGTCATCTACCACGCTTCCGAAGCGTTTGAGCAAGCGCTGGCGATAGGTGTAGAGTTCTTCCATACTCAGTCCCCTTTCTGATCATGATGGCAGATGAGAACTACTGCTGTCTGCTGTCGACCTGGCGGCTGAAGCTACCGCAATGATCTGCCCGCTGATATCAGCCGCTGCCTCGGAACACAAGTAGAGCGCGGCTGCCGTCACCATTTCTGCCTGGCCCAGGCCTGCCGGCAGGGCCCCTGCCAGCCGTTTTTGGAGGCCAGCGTTCTCGGGACTGACCCAAAAGCGGGGGGCATCGTTTCCCAAAGATCCCATATCTGCCCCTGGGTAGACCGCGTTGACGCGGATATGATCTGCCGCCAGTTCATGTCCAGCGGCTTGTGTCAGTGCCATCAACCCTGCCTTGCTGGCGATGAAGGCCGCTTGCTTTTCTGAGCCCTGGCCCTCGCCACCGCGGGCGCCAATATTGAGCATCACCCCGCCGCCTTGCTTGCGCATGGCCCGCCCACATAGCTGCATGGCAAAGAAGGCCCCGCCCAGGTTCACATCCAGTGTTCGGTGGAAATCCCATTCGTCCATCTCCAGGATGCTTGCCTGCGGCCTGACCGCGGCATGGTTGACCAGGATATCCACCCGCGCCCAGTCTTCCAGCACCTGGCTGACCAGCCCTGCCACCGGCATGCGCTTGGCCACGTCGAAGACATAGGCCCTGGCTCGCCCGCCCGAGGATTGGATGCTCGTTACAGTCTCATCCAGGTTGGTGGGGTTGATATCGTTGGCGGCCACAACTGCCCCCCGGGCTGCAAAGGCCTGGGCAATCGCTCGCCCAATTCCTCGCCCAGCGCCGGTGATGAGCACGACCTTGTCTTTGAAATCATTCATCTCTGTGCACTCCGCCTCTCTGCGGTAAACAAATCTATCTAAGGGCATACTACCACTTCATCTGGGTTCTCGGCCGCGTTCAGGCGCAGGCCCAGGTAGGGCGAGGGGTCGAGCGTGTTAGCGATCTTGGTTTCGTTGCGGAAGTGTCCCTCCCCATCGTCCAGCACGATCGATAAGTGCAGGTGGATGCCGGTGGGGGTAAGCGCGTTGCCGGCAAAATTGCCCTGGTAGCCCAACAGCGTACCAGCTTCTACATAAACCTCACTTGTACCGGCAGGGAAATCATCTACGATGAAAGAGTTGCCTTCCACATCTGCCATGTGCGTGTAATAAGTCCAGATCTGGCGGCCTGGGTGCAGCGGGTCAGATGGAATGCGGATGATGACGGTGGATTTCCAATCTGGCAGGCGCGTCAGGTAGCCGCTATAAGCGGCTACAATGGGAGTCTCGCCAGGGGCCTGCCCGCCGAAGATATCAATGCCCGAGTGAGTGTGGCCCACGCGGAACGAATCGCCCCATAGGAAGCCCACAAAGCCATCGGTGGGCATCACAAAAGGTGCATCTCCGCAGCGTGTTCCGGCCTGGATATTCCACTCGGGATGGGCCTGGGTGTTGGCAAACCAATCGCGCCAGATCACCAGCCGGGCGCCGCGAGTGCGCAGCCAGGGGTAAATGAAGTACAGCGCGGCCAGGATGATGGCCACACTGATCACGAGAAAAGCGATCAACAAAGGATGGGGGCGGCGGTTGCGCATGGTCGGTTTATTCCATTTCTGTAGGTGGGCGGCTCAAATCCATGACCTTCCCTTGGGTGTGCTGCAGGATATCTTGTGGATTGAGGCGCAGCAGGGCGTTTTCTCCGCCGCCGCCGGCATAAGCGGTCGAAAGCTCCAGCACGCGCCGGTCGATCAGCGTGGTCAGGGGCTGGCAGTGCCCAAAAGGCGGCATGGCGCCCACGGCATAGCCGCTCACAGCCAGCACGGTTTCGGGCGCAGCCAGCTTCACATGCTTCTTGCCCACGTTGTACAGCCGGGCAATGGCGGCGCGATCAATATACGCGCTGCCGCAGGCAATCGCCAGCACCGGCTGTTCGTCTATGGTGAAGAGGATGGACTTGATGATCTGCTCGGGGGCTGCGCCTACTACCTGGGCCGCAATTTCAACCGTGGGCGTGGGCGTGCCCAAGAGCAAGATGTGGCCAGGGATGCCCTGGGCTTGCATGTAAGCCTGTAGATCAGATGGGGTCAGGGGTGTTGTCATGGGGTTCTTCCGTGCCGGAGGGGTGAAAGTTGCGTAGATCGTCTTCATGGTGATCAGCCACCAGCAGGGTCATGCGTCCACCGGTCATGGTTTGCAGCAGCCGCCCGGCCTCTTGCCCCACTGGCGAGCCCAGGCCGAGTTCCAGGGCTGTGTAACTGTCGAAGAACAACTCGTGGATCAGGCTGTACCCGCCCTCGCCGTACAAGGTGTTTTGCACGGTGCTGGTGGCCTCGCGCTGCAAGCCGGGCATGGCCTCGGCCAGGTGCAAGAACTGCGGCCAGTTTTCGTTGAAGCCTGGCCCTACTGATTTGATGAGGATGACCAGTTTGTACATGCATCCCATTATATCCTTATTCATGGTATGATTCGCATCGTATGAGGTTTTATGGACGATAAGATCACGATCATTGAAGGCCCTCCCCCCACCTTTGAAGAAGTGCGCGATGGTTGGGCGTTGGGCCTGCACGACAGCCTGGGCAGCGCCATCATCGGTGTCACCCGCTTGCGCACCTTCAACGGTGCCGCATTGGTTGAACGCTGTAACCGCACCTGGCGAGCCCAGGGCCTGATGGAGTTGGAATACCGCGCTCCCGATGGCCTGGCCCAGCTTTCACCCATCCTGGCGGCCCGGCATGTTGAGTTGGAAGAGGGACAGCTCTTGCTGTTATGGGTGCGCCTGGGCGACGAACAGGCCGCTCAGCAGCCTGGTTTTGGCCGCGACGATCAAGCCGCTGATGATAACCCCTGATAAGCGCGATACCGGCGCGCATGCACCGGTATCGATTTCCCTTTTCCTTGCCTCCAATTCCCCACGCCGCAAGCAGCTCTTGGCATTAGGCTGGTCTTTTACCCATTCTCCAGCCGAAGTGGATGAGAGCCCTCTGCCCGGCGAGCCGTCTGCTGGCTATGTGCTGCGCCTGGCGCAAGATAAAGCCCGGGCCGCCGCCGCCGAATCTGGCCTGGATGGTCTGTTTCTTGCAGCCGATACCACGGTGGCAGATGAAGATGCCATATTGGGCAAGCCCGCCGATGCCGCCGATGCGCGCCGCATGCTGACCCGCCTGCGCGGGCGCACTCACCAGGTTTACACCGCCCTGGCCGTGCTGCGCAGCACAGATGGCCTGCTGCTCACCGACCGCTGCGCCACCGACGTGCCCATGCGCGATTATACGGATGTTGAGATGGAAGCCTATATTGCCAGCGGTGATCCGCTCGACAAGGCTGGCGCCTATGCCATCCAGCATGTGGGCTTTCACCCGGTTGAAGGCCTGGCTGGCTGCTATGCCAACGTGATGGGCTTGCCACTCTGTCACCTGGCGCGCACCTTGCGCAAGCTGGGCTTGCCCACCCCACCCGACCTGCCTGCTGCCTGCCAGGCGGCCCTTGGCTACACCTGCCCGGTGTACGAGCAGGTATTGAGAGAAATTAACTGACCACCAGCACAAAGCCATTTCACCGCAGAGACGCGAAGAGCGCTGAGTTTTAGAGGTTTTTCTTTGTGTACGCTGCGTCTCTGCGGTGGGAAAAGATTGCTAGAGATTATGAAAACCCGCCTGATAATCACCTTACTGTTTTCGCTCTTGTTGGCGGCCTGCAATACCGCCACCCCCGAGCCCACCCTCACCCCCACCCTGCCGCCCACCCCCACCCTGGCTGAAGTGCAGGTCATGACCACCAGTGTCCCCGATGCCCAGGTGGCGGCGCGCTCCTACCTGGATGCCTGGCTGCTGGAAGATTACCCCACCATGTACGCCATGCTGACCCCCATCAGCCAGGATGCCGTGACAGAAGAAGACTTCACGGCTCTCTATCAGAGTGTGGCGACCGAGGCGGCCCTGAGCGGCTGGGAATATGAGATCCTCTCCTCGCTGATCAACCCGCGCACCGCCCAGGTGGGCTACCGCGTCATCTTTCACAGTGTGCTGGTGGGCAGCTTCACCAGCGATACCATGATGAACCTCAGCCTGGAAAACGGCACATGGCGCGTGCAGTGGGATGACGCCCTGGTGATGCGCGAGCTGGGCGGCGGCAACCACCTGAGCATGGATTACCGTATTCCCTCGCGGGCTAATATCTATTCCAACGACGGCCGGGCCCTGGTGGCCCAATCTGACGCGGTGGCGATCGGCCTGGATACAGGCCAGGTCAGCCCCGATAGTCAGAACAGCCTGATCAACACCCTGCGAGATGTTTTGGGCTACCGCCCCTACTGGCTGGCAGACCAGATCGACGCCTGGCGCCCTTACGGCTATTACCTGCCCGTGGCAGATGTTTCGGCCGATGCCATTGCGGAGCGCGAATCCAGCCTGGCGAGCTATTCCGGCGTGATCCTCTCCCCCTTCCGCACGCGCTATTATTTTTACGAGGGCATTGCCGCACACGTGGTGGGCTACATGAGCCTGATCCAGCCGGACGAGGTGGACACTTATAAGCGCCTGGGCTATCGCGTTGACGAGCGCGTGGGCCGTGCCGGGTTGGAGTATTGGGGCGAGGAATACCTGGCTGGGCAGCGCGGCGGCGCCCTCTACCTGGTGGGGCCAGATGGCTCCATCATCACCCAAATTGCCGCCACCGACCCGCAGCCCGCCGCTGCCATCTACACCACCATTGACTATGACCTTCAACTCCGCTTGCAGCAGTCCAATGCTTTGAGTGATGGCATGAAAGGCGCCGTGGTGGTCATGGAGCGCGAGACCGGCCGCGTGCTGGCTATGCTCTCTGGCCCCGGTTTCAACCCCAATCTCTTCGAGCCGCAGAATTACAACTACTCTTTCTTGATCAATGACCTGTACGGTGCCGACACCCCCCTGCTCAACCGCGCCACCCAGGGCGTTTACCCGCTCGGCTCGGTTTTCAAGGTGATCACCATGTCTGCCGGCCTGGAGAGCGGCCTTTACCCGCCCGAAACCGAATATAACTGCGAGTATTTCTTTAAAGAACTGCCTGGCATCCAGCCGCAAGACTGGACTTACCAACACTTTTTGGATGATGGCGAGACCCAGGCCAGCGGCATTTTGACCCTGCCTGAAGGGCTGATGCGCTCTTGTAACCCCTGGTTCATGCACATTGGGCTGGGTTTCTACCAGCGCGGCATGTATACCCAGGTTTCTGATCTGGCGCGCGCCTTCGGCCTGGCCAGCCCCACCGGCATCGAGATCGGCGAGCAGGTTGGGGCTATCCCCGACCCAATGAGTGAAGTGGATGCCATCAACCTGTCCATCGGCCAGGGCGGCACCCTGGTCACCCCGGTGCAGGTAGCCAGTTTCATCGCCGCCATCGGCAACGGCGGCACCCTGTATGGGGCGCGCATTATTGATCATGTCGAATCGGTGGATGGCACGCTCGTTTACCAGTTTGAGCCGGTGGTGCGCGGTACCTTGCCCGTCTCTGAAGAGAACCTGCTCATCCTCCAATCTGCCATGGTCACCGTGATCAGGAACCCGCGCGGCACGGCTTATGATGTTAGTGGTTGGGGGGCGCGCCTCACCAGCTTTGTCAGCGGCTCGGGTATCGGCGTGGCTGCCAAGACCGGCACAGCCGAATCTGGCTCTGGCAAGCCCCACGCCTGGTTCGCTGGCTACACCTATGACACCGGCCGGAATCGTCCGGATATTGCTGTGGCCGTCATCGTCGAAAACGGCGGCGAAGGCTCTCAGATAGCGGCGCCCATCTTCCGCCGCGTGCTGGAAGTGTATTATGGGTTCACCTCGCTCTCCTCGTATCCCTGGGAGGCCAGCGTGGGTGTGCTCCCCACCGATACCCCCGAAGTCACTGCCACGCCGGAAGGCGAAGAAGTGTCTGAGACCCCTGAACCATAGCAACTAAAGTCGCTACTACAAAACGTTGAATTACATCCATTACAACCCTGTCAAGCATGCTTATGCTGCAGATGCCTATAATTGGCCTTGGTCTAGCCTGGGTATGTATTTTGGATCAGCACAGCAAAGAATGGCTGCGGGATGTGTGGAAAACATACCCGCCAGGCGGTTTGGGAGATGAGTGGGATGATTGATAAGGACGTAACGACTGAAGTCTTTACTGCGATTAGCCTATGCGCGGTCTGATTATCCGCTCTCAATCGGGCTTTTATACCGTCGAAACTGAGGCCGGTCTCGTTACCTGCCATTTACGCGGCCGCTTGAAGCAGGGCCCGCGCCTGGGCGATATCCTCGCCGTTGGCGATTGGGTCGAAATCTCTCTTCTGCCGCAGGGGAAAGGCATGATCGAAGAGATCGAGCCGCGCCGGCACATGCTTTCTCGGATGGACCCCACCCCGCGCGGCGAATACCAACAGATCATCCTGGCCAACCCCGACCAAATGATCTTCGTCTTTGCCTGTTCTCACCCTGCCCCGCATCTGGGCATGCTTGATCGTTTCTTGGTCATCGCTGAAAAACAAGGCCTGCCAGCCCTGATCGTGGCCAACAAAGCCGACCTGCTTTTGCCTGCCGACGCGGAGGCCATTTTCGGTCACTATGAGCCGCTTGGTTACCCGGTTATCTATACCTCTACCCGCAGCGGCCAGGGCGTGGATGTGCTGCGCACCCGCCTGCAGGGCAAGCTGACCGTGTTGGCAGGGCCCTCCGGGGTGGGCAAATCCAGCCTCTTGAATGCCATCCAACCCGGGCTGGGCCTGGCGGCCCGCGAGGTCAGCCGTACTACCGAGAAGGGCCGTCATACCACTGCTGTGCGCCAGCTCTTCTCGTTGGAGGGCGGGGGATACGTCGCTGATACCCCTGGGCTGAAGGCCCTGGCCTTGTGGGATATCCAGCCCGAAGAGCTAGACGGCTACTTCCCCGAGTTGCGCTGCCGGGTGGCTGAATGCCAGTTTAGCGACTGCACCCATTTGCGAGAGCCCGGCTGTGCTGTGCTGGCAGCGCTCCAACGCGGCGAGATCCACCCCGCCCGCTATAGTTCATACGTCCATCTGCGTACTGGCGAAGCCGAATAAGGCCTTAAAGTAGAATAAGGTATAATTTGGGCGCAAGGAACTTTTTTGAGCCTCTTTGCATCTATAGCTTATGCTGATAGGCGAAGGGAACGTGGAAGCAATTCCTGACTCGGAATTAGTTGTGAAGTTGCAGGCTAACAGCCTGGATGCGCTGGGGGTGCTGTATGACCGGCATCGTAACCTGGTCTACCGGACTGCCCTGGCAATCACTGGCGATGCGGATGCGGCTGCCGATCTGCTTCAAGATGTGTTTCTGCGCCTGCACCGCTTTGCCCACCATATTGATCCGAGCCGTCCCCTGGAATCGTGGTTATACCGCATGACCACCAACCTGGCTTACACCTGGATCCGGCGCCGCCAGCGTTGGCTGCGTCCGCTGGAAGACATGGCCGAATGGTTGATGAGCGGCTGGAAAGACTCGCCTGCCTCTCGCATCGAAGAAGGTGAGACTGTGCGGCTGCTGCAAGAAGCGGTTTCCTCGCTGCCTTTTGCTCATCGCGGCGTGGTGGCACTTTATTACGTTAACGACCTGTCTGTCCAAGAGATTGCCGAGATCATGGATGTGCCGGTTGGTACGGTTAAGTCGCGTTTGCATTACGGCCGCCAGGCTTTAAAGAAGCACCTGGGCTTCCTCGAAGGCGGAATGCTGCCCGACATACTGTATGAATTTACTTAGATGGTGGTGTATATGGATTGGATCGTAAAAGTGATCGATACCAAGGCGATGAGAAAGGCAGCGGTGCAGAGCCAGACGCCCGCTGGATTGACTGTATATGCGCCTTAAAAACCTGCTTGTTGTGTTGGCGTTTGCTGTATTCTCAGCCGCCTGTTCATCCCCTGCCCCTTCTCAGCAGCCCAGCCCCACGCCGTTAACCCCGCTGCAAACCGAACCTGTTCCGCTGCCCAGTGTCACCGCGCCATTGCCCACAGACACCCCCACGCCCCTGCCGCCCCCGCCCAGCCTGGTGACCGTTTGCCTGGGGAACGAGCCGAACTCTTTGTTCTTGTATGATGCCCTCTCGCTCTCAGCCCACAGTGTTTTGCAAGCCGTCTATGATGGCCCAATTGACGTGGTTGACTACACCCCCCGCCCGGTCATCTTACAACGCATGCCTTCGCTGGAGAACGGCGGCGCTGCTATCCAGTCGGTCACCGTTCAACCCGGCGCCGCCATTGTCAACGCGGATGGGCAGCCGGCGGCCCTGGCTGAGGGCGTGCTCTACCGCCCCAGCGGCTGCATGGATGCCTCTTGCGTGCGCCAGTACACGGGCAGCCAACCCGTCGAGATGGACCAACTCTTGGTGCGCTTTGAACTCATCCCCGGCCTGCTGTGGTCAGATGGCGCCAGCTTGACGGCCGACGACTCGCTTTTCTCGTATGAACTGGCTCTCAGCCTGTACCCGGCTGCCCAGCCAGAGCGGGTTGATCGCACCCAGGCCTACCAGGTGCTGGATGAGACCACAATTCAATGGAGCGGCCTGCCTGGCGATCTGGGCGGCGCCTACCAGGATAAATTCTTCTCGCCCCTGCCGCGCCATGTCTGGAGCCTCTACGGCGCTCAAGACCTGCCCACACTGGAATTGGCAGCCCGCACCCCTCTTGGCTGGGGACCTTACGTGATCGACGAATGGGTGGCGGGGGATCATATTACCTTGCACCGCAATCCAAATTATTTTCGGGCTGGCGAAGGCCTGCCGTACTTTGACAACCTGGTTTTTCGCTTCACCTTCACCGATGCTGAGGCTGTTGAAGCCTTGCAAGCCGGTGAATGTGACCTGGTTGATTCGACGGCCCTGAACAACCTGCACAGCGATGCCCTGAATGGTTTTGCCAGCGCTGGGCAGGGCCAGGTGCTCTACCAGGGTGGTGTGGCTTGGGACCTGCTGGTTTTTGGCATCCGCCCCTACGACGCACAGCGTCCGGCCTTCTTTGCCAATCCTTTGGTACGCCAGGCTGTGGCCCGCTGTATTGACCGGCAGGCTGTGCTGGATACCTTAGGAGAGGGAATGTGGCAGAGCGCAGACGCCTATCTTTCTCCCGCTCACCCTCTTTACCAGGCCCCTGCTGCTAATTATGCTTATGATGTACAGGCTGGCATGGCCCTCTTGGATCAGGCTGGTTGGCTGGATCAGGACGGCGACCCTGCCACCCCGCGCACGGCCTCTGGCGTGCTGGGTTTTGTTGATGGTACGCCTTTGGCCATCAACTACCTGGTTTCAGAAGACTCAGAGCGGCAGGGAGTAGCCCAGGCCGTCCGGGGTATGTTGGCGCAGTGCGGCGTCCAGGTGAACGTTGAAGCACGCCCAGCCCAAGAATACCTGGCAGCCGGCCCTGCTGGGCCTGTCTTTGGGCGTAATTTTGACCTGGCCCAACTGGCCTGGGCCGACACCCTTGAGCCTCCCTGTGGCCTGTACTTGAGCAGTGAGATCCCTGGCCCTTATCCGCAGTCTCCCCTGGGTTGGGGCGGCATGAATGCCAGCGGTTACAGCAGCCCGGCCTTTGACCTGGCCTGCCAGTCTGCTCGCCTGGCTCTGCCCGACTCGGCCCAATATGTTGAGCAGCATGCCCAGGCCCAGGCGCTTTTCGCTGAAGATCTGCCATCCCTGCCGCTCTACTGGCGTTACCGTGTCTTTTTGCTGCGCCCCGATGCCTGCGGCCTGGGCAGCGGCCTTCTGGCGGATTTGGAGCTGCTGGATTATGGAGACGGCTGCCGGTAATTGCTGCCAATCCGTCCCCGCCCACCACTTTCTTTTTGGAGGAGAGAATGTCCCGTAAGTCAATCCTTTTGGCTCTGGCTTTGTTGATTTTCGCCAGCCTGGCCCTGGTTGCTTGCGAACCGCGGACTGTTGAAGTGATTAAGACCGTCGAGGTCATAACGACCCAGATTGTGGAGGGCGAGACCATTATCGTTACTGCAACGCCCGATCTGGCTGCATCCCCTGCTCTCGAAGAGCGCTCTCTGGTTGTCTGCCTTGGGCAAGAGCCCAATACCTTGTTGTACCTGAACACCAGCATGCTGGCTGCCTCTCAGGTCTTAGAGGCCATCTATGATGGCCCGGTAGACAACCGCTCATTTGATTACCAGCCGATTATCCTTGAGAAGCTGCCCAGCCTCGCTGATGGCGACGCTGAAATCCAGATTGTGGATGTGGCTGCCGGCACTGCCGTGGTCAACGATGATGGCGACCCGGTTGTTCTGGCCGCCGGACAGAAGATTCGCCCTGCCGGCTGTATCTCCTCTGACTGTGCCATCGTATACACCGAGGGCACCATTCAGATGGATCAACTTTCTGCCACTTTCAAGATGCTCCCTGGCCTGCTCTGGTCTGATGGAACTCCCCTCACCGCCGCCGACTCGGTTTACGGCTTCGAGCTTGAGGGCAGCCCCGATAGCCCGCTTTCTAAAGACCTGGTTGAGCGCACGCAATCTTACCTGGCCACTGATGATGTAACCACGATCTGGACTGGCCTGCCTGGCTACCTGGACTCGACCTATTTCATCAACTATTTCACCCCCCGCCCGCGGCATATCTGGGGTCATTACACCGTGGCTGAACTGATCACCCAGGTTGATAGCCAGATGCTCTACACAGGCTGGGGCCCTTACATCATCACCGAGTGGGTGCGCGGCGATCACATTACCGCCGTCAAGAACCCCAACTACTTCCGCGCTGCTGAAGGCCTGCCCAATTTCGAATCGGTGACCTTCCGCTTCCTGGGCGCCACATCCAATGCCAACATCACTGCCATCCTGGCTGGCGACTGCGATATTGTTGATCAGACCTCCTCCCTGGATGATCAATCTGATCTGCTGCTCAAGCTCGATGCTGCCGGATTGCTCGATGCGATCTTTATCACCGACGATTCTTGGGAACACATTGCCTTCAACATCCTGCCCTTTGAGGGCTCTGGCTTTGCCGGCTGGGATGAAGATGACAACGGTTTTGGCCCCTTTGCCGATGTCCGCTTGCGGCGGGCTGTGGCCATGTGCATGGACCGCCAGGCTGTGGTGGATACCGTCCTGTTTGGCAAATCCATTGTGCTGAACACCTACCTGCCCCCCGAACACCCCCTCTACAACCCCGATGTGGCTGCCTGGCCGTTTGATGTGGCTGCTGCCGCCGCCCTGCTGGACGAGATCGGCTGGATTGATGAAGATGGTAACCCTGCCACCCCGCGCCTTGCCTATGGCGTGACCGGCGTGCCGGATGGTACCCTGTTGGAGTTCAAGCTTGAAACGGCCAACATCGGCCTGCGCCTCCAGACTGTCCAAATCCTGGCTGATAGCATGGCCCAGTGTGGCATGAAGGTCAACCTGGATTCCTACCCTTCTTCTGAATGGCTTGCTGATGGTCCAGAGGGCATCTTGATGGGCCATAAGACCGATCTTGGCCAGGTCGCCTGGCCAGTCAGC
>CAZWFQ010000010.1:0-26378 GCA_964633225.1 uncultured Anaerolineaceae bacterium | reverse complement strand
AAGCTGGCTGCCACCCGCCCGGATATGTGCAATTTTTTCATGGACCCCACCGCTGCCAGCGAAATGTGGAATATCGAAGAATTTGACTACGGCGTAAACTGCAATTGACATTGCCCTATCTTTCCTCTACCGCCATCAGAACAGCAAAGGCCAAAAACCTTTTGATGTGAGAATGCTGGCCTGCCCAGGGTGTTTGCCAGAAGCCCTGATGGCCTAACCCAGAAGCATTCTTATTTGGTAACATCGGATATAATAATAAAGAGGCTGCCCATGACAAGTCAAAAAGAAACCCTGCTTGAGGTCAACAACCTTAAGACCTATTTCTATACCGAAGATGGTGTGGTCAAAGCCGTCGATGGCGTAGATTTTACTGTCGGTCGGGGCGAGGTGCTTGGGCTGGTAGGCGAGTCGGGCTGCGGCAAGAGCGTCACTTCTCTCTCCATCATGCGCCTGATTGGCATTCCGGGCAAGGTGGTGGAAGGTGAGATCATGTTCGAAGGCCGCGACCTGCTCAAGCTCTCTGAAGCTGAGATGGTCCATATGCGCGGCAACCGTGTTTCTATGATCTTCCAGCAGCCCCAGTCCTCTCTGAATCCGGTCTTCAAAGTGGCCGACCAGGTGGCTGAAGTCTTGCAGATCCACCAGAACATGGGCAAGGAAGAGTCTTGGAACCGCGCCGTTGAACTGCTGCACCTGGTTGGCATCCCTGACCCCGAATCCAAGGCCCATGCCTTTCCGCACGAAATGTCGGGCGGGCAGGCTCAACGCGTCATGATCGCCATGGCCCTGGCCCTCAATCCCCAACTGCTGATTGCCGATGAGCCCACCACGGCCCTGGATGTGACCATCCAGGCCCAGATCTTAGACCTGATGCGCGACCTGCGCGAGCGCATGGATACGGCTGTCATCCTGATCACCCATGACCTGGGGGTCATCTCTGAGATGGCCGACCGTGTGGCGGTGATGTATGCCGGGCGCATCGTTGAACAGACGGATGTGCGTACCATCTTTGAGAAGCCTATGCACCCCTACACCCAGGGTCTGATGGCCTCTATCCCTGTCTTGGGCCAGGTGAAAGAAACATTGGATGTGATCCCTGGCTCGGTACCCAACCTGGTGAACCTGCCCCCCGGCTGCCAGTTTGCACCCCGCTGCCGTGCCCGTATGCAGTACAACCTCAAGATTTGCACCCAGGTGGAGCCGGAACTCCAGCCGGTTGGCCCAGCGCATATTGCTCGCTGCTGGCTGTACCACAACCATGATGGGCACACGGCCCCTGTGAAGATTTCTTGATCCAGATGATTTGACGAGAAGAGGCTTGTGATGATGACTGATCAAACTGCGAATACGAATGGAAAGAAGCCCCTCATCGAGGTCAAAGAGCTGGTCAAGTATTTCCCTGTACGCGGCGGCTTGCTGCAGCGCGTGGTTGCCTGGGTCCAGGCCGTAGATAACGTCAGCTTTTTCATTCGCCAGGGCGAGACGGTTGGCCTGGTGGGTGAGTCGGGCTGCGGCAAAACCACGGTTGGCCGCACCATGCTGCGCCTGATCGAGCCGACCAGCGGGGCGGTCACCTTTAATGGCACCGATGTCTTTGGCCTGAAAGGGCCCGATTTGAAAGAGATCCGCCGCCACATGCAGATCATCTTCCAGGATCCATATGCTTCGCTCGACCCGCGCATGCCGATTGGCGAATCGATTGCTGAAGGCCTTAAGATCCACAAAATCGGCACCTCCCGCGAGCGTTTTGAGACCACCATTGAGATGCTGCGCAAGGTTGGCCTGGAAGATTACCATGCCCGCCGTTACCCGCACGAGTTTTCGGGCGGCCAGCGCCAGCGCATCGGAATTGCCCGCGCCCTGGCCCTGCAACCCAAGTTCATTGTCGCCGATGAGCCTGTTTCGGCCCTGGATGTTTCCATTCAGTCGCAGGTGCTCAATATCCTCAAGGAACTGCAGCGCGAGTTTGGCCTGACCTACCTCTTCATTGCGCATAACCTGAGCGTGGTTGAGCACATCTCTGACCGCGTGGCGGTGATGTACCTGGGCAAGATGGTGGAGATGGCAGCCCGCGATGAGCTCTTCCGCAACCCCCTGCATCCCTACACCCAGGCTCTTATGTCAGCCATCCCCGTCCCCGACCCCACCCTCAAGCGCGAGCGCATCTTGCTGGAAGGTGATGTGCCCAGCCCCCTGAATCCCCCCGGTGGATGCCGCTTTCACCCTCGCTGCCCGGTGGCCCTAGATATCTGCAACCAAGAAGAGCCGGCCTTCCGCGAGGTCAGTAAAGAACATTACGTCGCCTGCTGGCGCATTGAGTAAATATTTATTCCCCAGTCAAAGAGCGCAGTTATTGTGGTCTGTGTCCATCTTGTTTTCGGGATAGATTTTGTGATAGAATGAATCACCGATGAAGAAAGTATTTCGTGTCTTGATCGTAGATGACCAGCATGAGGTGCGGCGGATGCTGGCTACTGGGGTGAAGACCCTGGGTGACCAGTACGATGTGCTGGAAGTGCCATCGGCCGAGGAAGCCATGTTGGTCAGCGCTGGCCTGCCCCTTGACCTGGTGGTTACTGATGTGCGCCTGCCGGGGATTTCGGGCCTGGACCTGGTGGCTCGCCTGCAAAAACGCCGCCCCGATCTTTGTACCATTCTGATCACTGGAGCAGAGGATTCCAGAACCCGCCGCCTGGTCTCTGAATCCAGCGCTTCAGCTTCCTTCTTTAAACCTATCCTGATCGAAGATTTCTTGGTTGCCGTCCAACGCCTGTGCAGCGCGCCGCCCGCAGACGGAACTGCCCCTGCTGCCCCCGCCGCCGAGCCTGCCCCGCCGCCTGCCCCCGAGCCGCTGGTCGAAGAGCGCCGTACCGCCTCTGGCAAACGGCTGCCCCCTCCTGAACCCAAGCCCAAGCCGCCTGCCTGGGCGGCCGAATTGGTGGAGCAGGCGCGCCGCGAAGCAGAGGCGCGCCCCGTCAGCCTGCCAGAGCGCCTGGCTGCCCTGCGTCAACAGTTTCAGGCCCAGGCTGCCTGGCTGTTGGATGACAGCGGTGTTGTGGTGGCTGAAGCCGGTGATATGCCAGAAATTTCTCGCGATCAGAACTTCACCTCGGCCCTCATGGCTATGTTTAGCGCCGGGATAAAGGTATCGCACGTTCTTGCCTCTGAAAAACCCGATAACCTGTTGGCTTTTGCAGGCCCAAAACACCACCTTTGCTTGATGCACGTGGGCGCAAGCCATGCGCTGCTCTTGGCTTCGGCTGACCTGCTTTCTCCCCACAATCTATCTGCTCTACGCCAGGCCATGCCGGGGATGCTTCAAGAGCTGGCGCAGATCATGGACCGGCTGGGGATGGACCAGCTTGCCCAGCAGACCGAGCCGGTGCCTGCCTTGGAAGATATCCCCCTGGATGACGAAGTTTTGGCAGGCGTCGATGCCCTCTTCGGCAAGGCAGCGGTTGCCAAGCCCAAAGACGCCGATGCCTTCTGGGATACTGCGGCTGAAGAAAGTGACCTGGGCGTCCAATCGGATGTGCTTACCTACGAGCAGGCTCGCCAATTGGGCCTTGCACCAGGTGAAGAAGAATAAAGCGGACCTAAAAAATACAGGGCTGTCCCAAAATGTGTTTTTGAGACAGCCCTGTATTTTTTGGAGTATATCTTATCAATTTTGTGATACAATACTTCCCGCCCGCTTAACGGGTATCTTGATTGGGGCATAGTGCAATGGCAGCACAACAGACTTTGGATCTGTCTATTCTGGTTCGAGCCCAGATGCCCCAGTTTACGCAATATAATGGCTGACTTATTTGCCCTGGCAAGAAACAAGTTCTGTGGTCAAAGCCAAAGAAGAACCACCGAGACACAGAAGACACAGAGAAGGTTCGATCAACTCCGTGTGTTCTGTGTCTTTGTGGTTTTATTTGTTTGTATCTCGTCCAATTGAGGAGCATTTTTTATGAAAGTCGCTTCCATTATCCTCGCCGCTGGTCAAGGCACCCGCATGCGTTCATCCCTGCCCAAGGTGCTCCATCCGATCTTGGGGCACCCGATGGCCTGGTATGCCATTGATTCTGCTCGCCAGGCTGCCCAGTCGCAGCCGGTGCTGGTTGTTGGTCACGGTGCTGAAGCTGTGCGGCAGGCCTTTGGCGATGCAGTGCACTACGTTGTTCAAGAGACCCAGCTTGGCACCGGTCACGCCGTCATGCAGGCCGAGAGCCTGCTGCGCGGCCAGGCTGATACCATCCTGGTCACCTATGCCGACATGCCCCTTGTCACTGCGACCACCCTGCACCGCCTCTTGCAGGCCCATGCGGCCCAACCGGGCCCGCTTACCATGCTGACCGTGATGGCCGATGACCCGCGCGGCTTTGGCCGCATCGTGCGCAACGCTGCCGGCGGCGTGCAGGCCATTGTTGAGGAAGCCCAGGCCACCCTGGAGCAGCTTGCCATCCGTGAGCTGAATCCTGGCGTTTACTGCTTCCAGGCCGATTGGCTGTGGCAGGCCCTGCCCCGCATTCCCCTGTCTCCCAAGGGTGAGTATTACCTCACCGACCTGGTGGGCCTGGCCGTGGCCGAGCACCTGCCGGTGCAGGCTATCCTGGTTGATGATGCCGCTGAGATGCTGGGTGTCAATACCCGGGTCCACCTGGCTGAGGCCACAGCCAGCATGCGCCAGCGGATTAACCAGCGCTGGATGTTGGACGGGGTGACCATGATTGACCCCGCCAGCACCTACATCGAGGCCGGTGTAACCATTGGCTGCGACACCGTGCTCTGGCCCAATACTTACCTGCAAGGGAATACCCAGATCGGCGAGGCATGCACCCTTGGGCCCGATACGATCATTCGCGATACCCGTGTTGGCAGCCGCTGCGAGATCCTGGCGGCCTTGCTCGAAAAGGCTGTGGTCGAAGACGGGGTTGAGATTGGCCCCTTTGGTCATCTGCGCAAGGGCGCTCACCTGGCCGAGGGCGTCCATATGGGCAACTTTGGCGAGGTTAAGAATTCGTACTTGGGGCCAGGGTCCAAGATGGGACACTTCTCTTACATTGGAGATGCCACGATTGGTGTGGATGTCAATATCGGCGCCGGCACCATCACCTGTAATTACGATGGCCAGCATAAGAATCCTACCGAGATTGGCGACCACGTCTTTATTGGTAGTGATACCATGCTGGTTGCCCCCCTCAAGATTGGGGCCGGCGCCAGAACCGGGGCCGGAGCGGTGGTTACTAAGGATATTCCCCCCCATACCCTGGTCGTTGGGGTGCCAGCGCGCCCCATCCGGAAACTGGACGAAGCAAAGTAAGGAAAACCGTGTCTGATTCTCAAGTTGGGATGCTCATTGCTCTTGTGCTCTTGATCCTGTTGGATCTCTTTACCGTGGCTGTGCGTTCGGCCCTGCTCACAGCCAGCCTGGCGCGCCTGTTGGCGGCGCGTGAAGAGCAGGGTGTGAAAGTTGAGCGTGTGCTCGACCTGATCAATACGCCGCGTAATTTGCAGGCCGGGTTGAACCTGGCCCAGCTTCTCACCCGCTTTCTGATTGCCGGGTTTGTTTTGGCGCTTTTCAACGCGCAGGAGTGGACGCCGGGTGCGATCTTATTGGCCGATGGCCTGCTGCTGCTGGCTGCTCTGGTGGTCTTCTGGCTGGAATTGGCCATTGACGTGGTTATCTCGCGCCGCGCCGAAGCCTGGGCTATCCGCCTGGCGCCTGGGGCGCGCCTGCTGATGGCTGTGCTCTCACCGCTGTTGGTGCTGCCCCTGGCTATCAATGCTCGCCGCGGCTCTCCTGAAATGAGCAGCACTGTGACGGAAGCAGAGCTCAAAAGCATGGTCGATGCTGGCCACCAGGGAGGGGTGCTGGAGCAAGACGAGCGCCAGATGATCTACTCGATCTTTGAGCTGGGCGACACCCTGGTGCGCGAGATCATGGTGCCGCGTATTTACATTAATGCCATTGATGTGACCACGCCCCTGTCTGAGGCGGTGGGTTTGTTGCTGCGCTCTGGTCAATCGCGCGTACCAGTGTACGAAGAGACCATCGACAGCATCCTGGGCCTTTTGTACGCCAAAGATTTGCTGCGTGTGTGGAGTGATGGCAATCAGGATGAGTCTTTGCGTTCGCTGCTGCGTCCGGCTTATTTTGTGCCAGAGGCTAAAAAGGTGGACGAGTTATTCGCTGAGATGCAGGCGCGCCGCGTCCATATGGCGGTGGTGGTCGATGAATACGGTGGTGTGGCAGGTCTGCTGACCATGGAAGATATTATCGAAGAGATCTTTGGCGATATCCGGGACGAGTTTGACCAGAGTGAAGAGCTTCCCTATCAAAAAATTGGGGAAGGCGAATTTATTTTCCAGGGTCGCATTGGCCTGGATGACTTCAACGAGCTGTTGGGGAGCTGCCTCTCAGCCGAAGAATCAGACACCTTGGGCGGCGTGATCTACAGCCGGGTGGGGCGCGTGCCTGCCACCGGAGAGCAGGTGCGCATTGATAACCTGCTCTTGACCGTGGAACAGGTTTCTGGGCGGCGCATTCGCAAGGTGCGCGCTCGCTGCCTGCGCCCCCAAGAGCTAGAGTTCCCGGAGGGCACACAGGCTGCTGCTGATGAGCCCGGTGAAATGGATAAGACAGACGTTGCGAATGAGGCTGGCGTTGAGCCAGGATGATGTACAGGAGCCTTATGATGAAGCTTACACAAGAACAACAGTCAGAATTGATCCGCCAGGCTCAAGCCGCTCGCCAGCACGCCTACGCACCATATTCAAACTACCCGGTGGGGGCTGCCTTGCTGACCGAATCGGGCAAGTATTACCAGGGTGCAAATATTGAGAACGCCGCTTATCCCACCTGCATCTGCGCTGAACGGGTTGCCATCTTTCAGGCTGTTTTTGATGGCCAGCGTAAGTTCGCCGCCATTGCAGTCGTCACTGCCAACGGCGGCGCCCCCTGCGGCTCTTGCCGCCAGGTCATTGCCGAGTTTGGCCTGCAAACCATTGTCCTGATTGCTGATGCTGAAGGCCGTTTGGTGCAAGAGACCACCATCAATGATCTTCTCCCAGGCTCTTTCGGCCCATCCGATCTGGGGAAATGAGTTCCTGAATAAAAAGAGAAAACGGCACCCCAAGGTGCCGTTTTCTCTTTTTATTCTTAGACTTTAGATCCGGCCATTAAGAGGCCGAGTTCTTCTTTGGTGGCCTGCCCCGCTTGCAGCGTGGCCACGATCTGCCCGTGGTACATCACCACAATGCGGTCTGCCAGCGAGAGGATCTCATCCAGCTCGGCTGAGACCAGCAGCACCCCGGCGCCCTGGTCGCGCATGGCCACGATCTGGCTGTGGATATACTCGATTGAGCCCACATCCAGGCCGCGCGTGGGCTGGTTGGCAATCAACAAGTGAATGGGGCGGCTCATCTCGCGCGCCACGATCACCTTCTGCTGGTTGCCGCCCGAAAGGTTGCTTGCCGGTTCGAGGGGGCCCGGGGCGCGTATGTCAAAACGCTCGATCAACTGCCTGGCGTTGGCTTCGACGGCTTTCTCGTCCCGCTGGACGCCGTGGGCAAACGGCTCTTTGTAATAGGTGCACAAGACGGCATTATCGGCAATCGAATAGGGCAAGATCAAACCATGCTTGTGGCGGTCTTCGGGGATGTGCCCCAGCCCGGCTTCTACCCCCGCGCGCGGGTTCTGCGGTGGGATCAGCTTGCCGTTCAAAGACAGCTTGCCGCTGTTGTAGGCTCGCAGCCCGGTCAGCGCCTCCACCAATTCGGTCTGCCCGTTGCCCTGCACCCCGGCAATGCCCAAAATCTCGCCGGCCTTGACTTCAAAGGAGATTTCACGCACCACATCCACGCCGCGCTCGTCGCGCACGTACAGGTTTTGGACGTCCAGAACGACGTCCTTGGGCTGGGAAGGCGTCTTATCCACCTGTAGCAAAACAGTCCGCCCAACCATCATGGCTGCCAGTTTCTGCTCATCGGTTTCGGCCGGGGTGGTGGTGCCCACCACCTGGCCGCGCCGCATCACCGTGATGCGGTCGGCTACTGCCAGCACCTCTTTTAGCTTGTGGGTGATAAAGATGATCGAAACACCGCGCTCGGTGAGCCGGTGCATGATGCGGATGAGATCATCTACTTCCTGCGGGATCAGCACGGCTGTGGGCTCATCTAAAACCAGGATGCGCGCATGGCGGTAGAGGGCCTTGATGATCTCCACGCGCTGCTGCACACCCACCGGCAGGTCTTCGACAATCGCATCTGGGTCAACATCCAGGCCGTATTCCTGGGCCAGGTCGCGGATCTGCTTGTGCGCTTTGCGCATGTCGAGCGAGGTACCGCGCGTCAGCTCAGAGCCTAAGATAATGTTCTCAGCCACGCTGAAGACCGGCACCAACATGAAGTGCTGGTGCACCATGCCAATCCCCACGCGGATGGCATCGTGCGGGTTGCGGATCTCAACCGGCTGCAGGCCGTTATCCTGGTCCATCAGAATTTGACCATCATCTTGAGAATACAGCCCATAGACGATGTTCATCAATGTACTCTTGCCGGCGCCGTTTTCTCCCAGCAGGGCATGGATCTCGCCTTTACGCAGGTCAAAGTTGACCTTGTCGTTGGCCAGCACGCCTGGGAAGCGCTTGGTAATATCACGAGCTTGGAGGGCAATCACTTCACTCATGGTGGCTTACTCCTTCTCGTAGGGCACGCCTTCAGCGGCTGGTGGGCGGGCCCGGCCAGCAAAGCCGGCCAAGACGACGATGGTGGCCAGGTAGGGCAGCGAGCCAATGAATTGGTGCGGCAGGTCCACGCCCATGAACTGGAATTGGGTCTGCAAAGCCGAGAAGAAACCGAACAGCAGCGCCGCCCCAAAGGCCCCCAGCGGGGTCCAGCGTCCAAAGATCATGCAGGCCAGGGCTACGAAGCCGCGCCCGTTGGTCATGGCGCGCTCGAAGGAGCCAACTGCCTCCAGGGTAAGGAAGGCGCCCGCCAGCCCGGCAAAGCCGCCCGCAATCATGGTGTTGACATAGCGCATCATGTACACGTTCACGCCCACCGTGTCGGCAGCCCGTGGGTGCTCGCCTACAGCCCGGCTTCGCAGACCCCAGCGGGTATGGAAGAGCACGTAATGCACCACAAAGACCAGGATGATGGTGGCGTAGGTGATGGGTGGGTTGCTGAACAGCACCGGGCCAATCAGCGGGATATCGGCCAGCGGGCCGAGGGGAATAGGCAGCAGTTTGCCGCGTGTGGTCAGCCCGGCGGTATAAAAGTATCCGGTCAGGCCAAGGGCCAAGATGTTGATCACTGTGCCGCCGATGATCTGGTCGATCTTCAGTGTCACAGACATGAAGGCCAAAAGCAAGCCCATCAGCGCTCCGGCAGCTATCCCAGCCAGCACTGCCACAAACAGGTTGCCGGTGTAGACGTTGGCCAGGAAACCGATAAAGGCCGCCAGCAGCATCTGGCCTTCAATGCCGATGTTGATCACGCCGGTGCGCTCGCCGATCAGGCCGCAGATGGCCCCCAGCACCAGCGGGATGGCCTGGCGCAGGGTCGAGGCCATCATGGCGGTGGTGACGGTGGCGTTGAGCATGTAGCTGATGGTCACCAGCACCAGGAACGCACCACCGATTGCTAACGTTTTACCATAGTGGCTCAGAAAGCGTTTCCAGGGAGGAAGATAAGTCAATGTGTTTGTATTGGCGCTCATAGTTGCCTCACTGTTTGCCCCAGCCGCTGCTCAAGTTGACATCTTCACTTTTAACGCGGATGTGCAGCAAGGAGCGTACGATCACATCGGCGGCCACAAAGAACAAGATCAGGGCCTGGATCACATCGGTGATCTCTTTGGCCGCGCCTGATGCAAACTGCATCTCGCTGGCGCCGGCTTTCATGGCCCCTACCAAGAGGGCTGCCGGGATGGTGCCGAAGGGGTGGGTTTTACCGAGCATGGCAATCGTGATGCCGTCAAAGCCCAGGCCGGCATTGAAGCCGGGTTGGTATCGCCCCACCACGCCTTGTGTCTCAATTGCCCCGCCGATGCCCGCCAGCAGCCCGCTGATCACGATGGTCAGGATGACCGTGCGCGCCACCTTGACGCCAGAATAGCGCGCCCCGTGTGGGTTCAGCCCTACTGTGCGGATCTCAAAGCCAATGGTTGTTTTCCACAACAGCCACCACACGGCCACAGCCGCCAGGATGGCGATGAAAAAGCCCAAGGGGATTTCGCCAAGGCTGGGAATAACGGCGGTGTCCAATATTTTCGGTGTGCGAGCCACGATATTTCCCGGTGACATATCTTTCCAGGGGCCGTCAGCCAGGTAGTCGGTGATGTTGATGGCGATGTAGTTGAGCATGATCGTAGTGATCACTTCGTGCGCCCCGCGATACGTTTTGAGTACGCCGGGGATGGCGGCGTACAGGCCGCCGGCAGCCGCACCACACAGCAGCGCCAGGGGGGCGTGAATAATGGCGGGCAGCCCTTGCACCCCGAAGCCTACTGCCGCGGACACAATGGCGCCAAACAGCAGCTGCCCTTGCGCACCGATGTTGAACAAACCCGCTTTAAAGGCAAATGCCACTGCCAGGCCTGAAAACATCAGCGGGGTGGCTTTCTCCAGCGTGCGCCCCAGGGCTGTCATGCTGCCAAAAGAGCCTTTCAGCAGGGCCCCATAGGCCACCAGTGGGTCGGTTCCTGAGACCAGCAAGATCACTACGCCAATCAGCACTGCCAGCAGCACTGCCACCACCTGCATGGCTATGGCTCGCCAGATATTTTCATTTAGCACAATGTCTAGTACTGCTCGCAATAAGGGAGGTCGAGAGGTTTCTTTAATTTGTTTTTTGTCAGACATAATCTGCCCCGCGGTAAGAATGGTACCCGGATTAAGATGGTTAATTCTACACGCCATTTGCCCGCACGTAAAGACAAATGCCTGACAAAAATGAAGGTGCAGCAATGCATTTGCATCGCTGCACCTTCATTTTTTTAGTTACTCAGGGCAGTTTACTGGCCGTAGCCGGTGGAGATGGTGCCGTCGATCAAGCCAGCCTTGATCGTCGCCAGCTTGTCCTTGATCTCAGCCGAAATTGTGGCGTCGAAATCATGGAAAGGAGCCAGGCCAACGGTGCCGAAGTAGTTGCCGCCAGGGAAATTGCCGTCTTTGGCCATCTTGATCAGTTCCAAGACGCCGGGGGTGATTTCCTTCATGGCGCTAGAAACCAGGCAAGCGTGCGCTTCGGGAACGGTCTCCCACTGGTCAGAGTCAACGCCGATGCAGAACAGGCCAGCCGTGCCAGCCACTTCGATCAGGGCGCCGTTGCCGGTCTTGCCGCCAGCGCCGAAGATCACGTCTGCACCATTATCAATCGCCTGGCGGGAGGTCGTCGCACCCCATTCGGGGTCCGTGAAGGCCACATCAAGGCCACCGGGGTGGAAGGTGGAGATCAGGTTGATGTCGGGGTTGATGTAGCGGGCGCCCGCTTCGTAACCTTCTTTGAAGGCCACCACGGGGGGAACCAGGTCGGTGCCAAGCACAGCGGCCACGGTGCCGGTCTTGGTCAGCATGGCAGCCAGTGCACCAGCCATAAAGCCAGCCTTGTCTTCATTAAAGACCAGGCCGACCATGTTGGGCAGCGTCTCGGCCTGGAACTGGTCCACGCCAATGAAATTGATGTCGGGGTAAGCCACGGCGGCTTCGGCGGTGGCGGTGCCCAGGGCGAAGCCCACGGTCACGATGACATCGTACTTCTTATCGGCGAACAGGGCAATGTTGGAGCCGTAGTCTTTTGCGTCTTTGGTCTCAACATAGTTGATCAGGGCGCCCAGTTCAGTTTCGGCGAGCTTCAAGCCCTCATAAGCTGACTGGTTGAAGGACTTGTCGTCAATCTCGCCTACATCGGTCACCAGGCCCACGCACAACACATCGGCCTTGGCGCAGTCGGCTTCGGTCGCTTCCTTCGGGGTGCATGCAGCAAGCACGAGGGAGGCGATCATGACGATAGCCAGTAACAAACTCATTTTCTTCATACGATTTTCTCCTCCAAGAGAATAGGTGGTTGGTCGGGGAACATCCCCAAGCATACTCTTAAGTATAGCAAGAAGCAGGCGGATTGGCAATGTCTCCACTGAATTTTCTTAAAAGTCGTCAGACAATTTATTGAACGCGAGTTCGGGATAAGAGCCTTTTGGGGTTATTTGTTTTCTCCTGTTGCCAGGTCTACCCCAGTATCAATGTAGCCAGCCAGCAGGTCAGATAAGGTTTGTTCAGCCAGGCGCTGTTTGCCTGGGCTGAACAACTCGGCATTAACTTCGGCAAAACCCAGCGGCAGGGGCAGGTTCAGCCCGCCTTGCCCTGCAATGATCTGCGGCAGCGCCTCTTGTACTTGCCCCATCGGGTCTGAGGCCAGCGAAACGGCCCAATGCGGGCGCACCGAGTCAGACGGCACTCCGCTGCCCAACACGGTGACGTTAGACGCCGCCAGCAGTTCCAACATCGCCGGATCGTTGACGCCAGGGTAAACGTACACGGTATGGGCCAGGTGATCGATCATATAATCAGCCAGGACCTGCCATTCGGCTGAGCTGGCCCCTGCGGGCAGCTCAACATACAGCGGGTAATCATACACGTAAGGAGGGTAAAGCTGGCGGCACAGGCCACAAAAGTAAGTCACCCCATTAATGAAGCCGTTGCGCGCTGCCTTGCCTTCTACCGTGTCGCTGATGCTGATCACGCCCACGCGCCAATCTGGCGCCATCATCGCTGCAATCACACCGGCAATGAAGCCCTGCTGGTCGGCACGCGGGCCTTGTGCGCCCGCCACGCTCAGGTTGCCGCCTGCCTCCAGGCCAGTGATGCCCACAGCCAAGAATTGGGTTTGCGGAGCGGCCGCGGCCAGCGCCGCCAGGCCCGGGTCGGGCGGCAGGGCCACCACCAGCTTCAGCTCTGGCCCCAAGTCGGCGGGATCCAGGCGTTGGCGCACCTGCCAGCGCAGCCCAGCCGAGGTGACGATCTCGCTCAGGGCCGTCTGGTACAGGCTTACCTGGGCTGGGTCGGTTTCGGGCCCAGCCAGCAGCACGCCCAACGGAGGCGGCTGGGTGGGGGTGGGGGTTGGTTCTGGCGTGGCTGTATCTGCCGGCGTGGCAGTATAAGCAGAGGTAGGTGTGCTCACGGGGGTTGGCATAACAGCTTCGCAGGATGCCAGCAGCAGGCTGCTGCACAACAACAGGAGCAAAACAATATGAGGAATGCGGTAAGTGTTCAAATAAAGCCTCTCCGGTAGTCAAGGTGGTATATAATAATACCATGATTGAATTGAACATCCCTGGACGAGCGCTGATACAGCTGCACCATCTGGTGTGTGATGTCAATGGTACCCTGGCTGTGGATGGCCAACTGCCCGGCGGCCTGGTGAGCGTCTTTGCTGTTTTGCGCGATCACCTTACCATCCATCTGCTGACCGCCGATACCCACGGCCGCCAACACCTGATTGACCAGCAGCTCAACCTGGTGGCGGTGCGCATACAGCCCGGCCAGGAAGCCCAGCAGAAGGCCGAATACGTCCAGCGCCTGGGCGCCTCCAACGTGGTAGCCATCGGCCAGGGTGCCAATGACGCCGGCATGCTGCAAGCCGCCGGCCTGGGCATTTGTGTCCTCTCGGCCGAGGGCACTGCTGTTGAAGCCCTTTTGGCTGCCGACCTGGTCACTGCCAATATATTCGATGCGCTCGACCTACTCAAAAAACCACTCCGGATTGTCGCCAGTTTACGAAAATGAGCTTACCTACGAACGAATACTTCCCCGAAGACCCCGACCTGCTGCCGCCTGCCCGCCGCCGCCGCGCCCGCCGCCTCTTGGCGCCTCTGGCAGCAGATGAACGCGCCGCCACGCTGGATCACATGGTGCGCCGCACCTCCCCCACCTTCGACTTTTTTCTCTTCTCGGTTCTGGCGGGCTTGTTGTTCAGCCTGGGCATTTTGGCCGATTCGCCGCCCTTGTTGGTTCTGGCTGCCGTCTTTGCTCCGCTTTTGGCGCCCGCTGTGGGTGTATCGTTGGGCACGGTGACCGGCTCTTACCGCCTTTTTGCCAGCAGCCTGGTGGGTTTGCTGGTGGGTAGCCTGCTGGTGTTCTTGATGGGTCTGTTGGTCGGCCTGCCGGTACACCTCGTTGAAGGCCTGTACCTGGAACAGGCCATCCGCCACACCCAGCTAAGCTGGCCTATGTTCATCTTGATGGCTGCTGGGGCTGTATTTACCGCCGCCCTCATGACACATCCCGGCCGTTCTGCTGGCGCGCCAAGTGTGGCGTTGGCTTACACCCTTTACCTGCCCCTGGCCGCGGCTGGCCTGGGCCTGAGCAGCGGCATGCCCCACCTCTGGCCTGATGGCCTGGTGCTGTTTGCCATCCACCTGGCCTGGGCCGTCCTCTTTGGTGCGTTGACCCTGGCCCTGCGCGGTTTTCGTCCCCTGACCATCTTTGGTTATACCCTCAGCGGTGCGGTGACCCTGGCGGGTGTGATCTTGTTGGTGGCTTTTGGCGCCTTTAGCGCCACCCTGGGCGTGTTTGGCGCCCCGGTGGCGCGCCCCACCTACACCCCCACCCTCACCCTCACTGCCACCCCCATCCCGCCTACCGCCACCCTCACCCTCACCCCGGTGCCGCCCACTGCCACTTCCACACCCACGCTTACGCCCACGCTTACCCCCAGCATCACGGCTACCGTTTCGCCCACCCCGCTGCCGGTCTATGCCCGCATTGCTGCCAGCAAAGAGAGCGGCGGAGCCAATTTGCGTCCAGAGCCTGGTTCAGATATTTCCATCACATCTCTGCTGAACAACACCCTGGTCGAGATCTTGCCCGATTCGATCATCTTAGATGGTTACACCTGGGCCCATGTTATTGTCGTCGATACTGGCCTGGAAGGCTGGATTTTGCAGGATCTGTTGGCTGTTTCTACCCCTGTGCCGCAGTGGTAGAATACTAATTAACGATGAGTGCTGCCGTTCAGCTGGAGACGAAATCCCCTGGCAGCCGGCTGATCAGCCTACCGCCTCTTCCGCCTTATATGATCGGCCGGCCGTATGGCCTTGATGAGCATGGGCATACCCTGGATCAGGTCAAGGGTGTAGGGATTGTTGCCACGCTCAATACCATGCTGGACTGCGTGGGGCGCACAGTTCTGGATGGTCTACCCCCTGGCACGCCGAATGATGTGCGCGAGAGATTGCTGGACCAGGCCCGCAAGGCGGCTATGGATGAGCTGGTTGCGCGTTTGAATGCCGCCATCCCTGAGCCACGCTTTCTCATCAACGCCAGCTATCTCTTGAACGAAGGCAATAGCTATTCTTTCGAGTTTGACACGTTTTACAGCCGGATTTGCTGGGAGCTTTCGGGCGACCCCAATTTTCGCTTCAATACCGGGGCCCGCAGCATCCCCCAGGCCATTGCTTACCTGGTGCGCCCCTTCTCGCTGAGCCAAATCTACAATTTACTGCCGCGCTTTACGGCCAAGTTTGCTTCTACCGATATCCAGCCTGCCTCGGTCACGGCTACTTCGGCTGTGATCCAATGGCGCTGTGCTCGCGAGTTGGCCAGCCTGCCTCCAGCCTTGCACCAATTGTTCATTCGCATGTACTGCGATTATATTCAAGGTGCTCTTTCCAGCATCCCTAAGGTGGTCTTCAACCAGCCTATGGCTGCCGTGCGCGAGCTGCGCTGCCAACTGCGCGGTGATGAATGCTGCGAATGGGAATTCGCCTGGACTCAAAATGCGGTGGCCAAAGTGCCCGCGCAAGGGCGTTCTGCCAGGCAAGCGGATGCGGCCGGCGCTTATTACCCTGCTGCAGCCGGCGAGGATATCTTTAGCTTGCCTGCACCGAACCGCCCTCCCCCGCAAACTTTGCCCCTCTTGCCCAGTCGCATGCAGGGGCCTCCTTTCGGTATCGGGCCGGATGGGAAGCAGATCAGGCAGGCTTCTGGCAGTATTGTCTTGGCGGCTATTCACCAAATGAAATATATGGTCGGGCGGCGGGCAGAGAAGACCCTGCCGTTGGATATCAGCCGTGAAGAACGCCAACTGCTTGTGGAGCAAGCCAAAACCTCAGCCCTCGAAGAGCTGTCCCGCCGCTTGAATGAGGCCATGTTCTCTTCGCAGTATCATTTGACCAGCAGCGATCTGCTGAACGAGAACGTTTATTACTCGCACGAGTTCAACTTGTATATCAACGAGCTGTGCAGCGAGCTTTCTGGCGATCCTGATTTCTATTTTCATCGCGGTCTGCGCAGCATACGCTCTTCCATAATTCACCTTGGCCGTCCTTTTACCCTGCGCCAGGTTTTTAACCTGGTGCCGCGCATCACGGCCAAGGTGGCCGATGCCGATATGCGCGTGGTGGGTACCACCTCGCACTCAGCGATTCTCCAGTGGCGGCCTCAGCACCAACTGGATCAAATTCCATCTCAACTCCACACGCGTTACATTCACATGGCTTGCCCGGCATACCAGGGCGTCTATGCGGTCGTGCCCTTTGTCCACTCGCACCTTCCGGTTGCACATGTAGAAGAGATCCGCTGCGTGATGCGCGGCGACGCATACTGCGAATGGGAATTTTTCTGGGAGCGCCCTGCCCGAAAATGGGGCGCGGGCATTGTGTTGGCGGCCCTGCTTTCTTTGCTGCTCATCGTCTACCTCTTATTGCGCTTGCCGGGTTGGCAGTGGCTGAGCTGGCTGGTGGTCATTTTGCCCATCGCAGGCGCCTGGGTCTTGAAGCGCTTGCGCGATCTGGATATCGACCGCGATCGCCAGGAGCAGCTCTTGCTGGAACAGCGCGAATCGGCCGAGCAGCAGTACGACAGCTTGCAGCGCGCTAATGCTGACTTGCAGGTTTCTAATATCACCCTCCAGCACAAGCTCTCTGAATTGACCGCCCTGCACCAGGTTGGTACCACCCTCAGTGCCACCCTGGACCTGGATGAACTGCTTGAAAAAAGCCTCAAGTTGGTCACCATCTATTTGAATTTTGATCGTGCTCTGATCCTGTTGGTCAGCGAACGCGACGGTCTGCGGGTCATGGCCGATGGACGGGCTGTTGGCGGCACGCCTGAGATGGTTGAGCTTTTCAAACAGCTGGTGATCAAGGTGGATGTAGACGATTCGCCGCTTGCCCAGCCGGTTCGTTCTGGCCAGCCCTTATACGTCCGAAATGCCAGCCAGCTTGCCACCCCGCGCGTCCGGAAGTACCTGGCGGCCTTTGGCACCAACTGCTTCCTGGCTGTGCCCCTCGTTACCAAGGGGCGTTCGGTGGGTGTATTGGCCGTTGATAACGGCCTGACGGGACGACCCATCCCTGAGACTGCCGTTGAGTTGATGGCTACTGTTGCCAGCCAGATTGCAACCGCCATCGACAGTGCCCAGGTTTACCAGAATATGGAGCAGCGTGTCCAACAGCGCACGGCAGAGCTTGAAAGCGTTACCCGCGCTGCCCAAGATGCTCGCCAGGCTGCCGATGCTGCCAACCAGGCCAAAAGTATCTTCCTGGCTACCATGAGCCACGAGATCCGCACGCCCATGAATGCTATCATTGGCATGGGCAGTCTGCTGCTTAATACCTCGCTCAACGATGAGCAGCGCGAATATGCTGATGTCATCCGCAGCAGCGGTGACGCCCTTTTGACGATCATCAACGATATCCTTGACTTCTCCAAGATCGAGGCGGGCCGCATGGACCTGGAGCTGGCCCCCTTTGATTTGCGCGAGTGTATCGAAAACTGCCTGGATATGTTGGCTACGCGCGCCGCTGAGAAGAAGCTCAACCTGGCCCTGCTGATTGCACCAGACGTACCGCCTGCCATCTTGGGCGATGTCACCCGCTTGCGGCAGGTGCTGATCAATTTGCTGAATAACGCCGTCAAATTTACCGAACAGGGTGAAGTGCTGGTTTCTGTCTCGGCCCAGCCGCTTCCGAACATCCCAGAAACGGATGCCTGGAGCCTGGCAACGTATCGCATCCATTTTTCGGTACGCGATACCGGTATCGGCATCCCCCCTGACCGCCTTGACCGCTTGTTCAAATCCTTCAGCCAGGTGGATACTTCTACCACTCGACGGTATGGGGGCACTGGCCTGGGTCTGGTGATCAGCAAGCGCCTGGTGGAATTGATGGGTGGTGAGATGTGGGTCGAAAGTGAGCATGGCAAAGGCTCAACCTTTCACTTCGCCATCCGGGCCGAAGCGGTTGCTTCGCTCTCGACGCACAAAGACCTCCGCGGCGAGCAGCCCCATCTTGCGGGCAAGCGGCTGTTGGTGGTGGATGATAACCCCACCAACCGGCGCATCCTGGTCTTGCAGACCAAAGAATGGGGCATGCTGGCTCGTGAAAGCGCCTCGCCGCTTGAAGTGCTGGAATGGCTGCGCCGGGGCGATCCTTTTGACCTGGCGATCTTGGATATGAATTTGCCCGAGATGGATGGGGTAACGCTGGCACAGGAGATCCACAAACTGCCAGATCGCCAGGCCCTGCCCCTGGTGATGCTGTCTTCCGTCAATCCCCGCGAAACCGGCAGCCAATTTTCTGATTTCGCCATGCATATGTATAAACCCATCAAGCAGTCTCAGCTCTATGATGCCCTGGTCACCTTGTTCGCCAGTGAAGCTTCTGCCGCCACCCATCCCACAGCCGCCGGGCGCCGGGCGGGTAACCGCTCCAGTGCCATTGAACAACCCTTTGATCCGCATATGGCCGAACGCCTGCCGCTGCGCATCTTACTGGCTGAAGATAACGCCGTCAACCAAAAGCTGGCCCTGCGTATGCTGAGCCAGATGGGATACCATGCCGACGTAGCGGTCAACGGCATCGAAACGATCTGCGCCTTAGAGCGCCAGCCCTATGACGTGATCTTGATGGATGTGCAAATGCCCGAGATGGACGGCCTGGAAGCCGCGCGCCAGATCTGCGCTCGCTGGCAGCGTAGTGATCGCCCATTCATCATCGCCATGACTGCCAACGCCATGCAGGGAGATCGCGAAACCTGCCTGGCAGCCGGCATGGATGCCTACCTGAGCAAGCCGATCCGGGTGAATGCCCTGGTGCAAGCCTTAAAAGCGAGCACCGGTTGGCCCGATGGAGAGAAACAAGATGAGCGAGAGGCAGATTCTTGATCCCCTTGTGTTGCAAGAGTTGTTGGAATGCTGCGGCGGCGATTGGGACTTCATGGCTGACCTGGCGGGAACCTTCTATGATGATACCGCCAACCTGCTTCAAGAAGCCCAGCAGGCCTGGCAGGCTGGCGATGCAGATGCGCTGCGCCGCGCGGCCCACAGCCTCAAGTCTAACGCAGCCAACTTTGGCGCTGATGTGATGCGTCAAATGTGCAAAGACCTGGAAGACTTGGGCAAAGCCGGCGATCTCTCTGATGCTGGCGAGCGCCTGGAGCAGATCGACGCAGAATTCGAACAGGTCAGGTCTGCTTTGCAAGAGGTGATCGAGCGCGGCAGTCTCGATCCTGCAACCAGCTAATCCAAATCATTTCACCAGGAGTTACTTCATGCGCGCCCGTAGAGCTTTGCTATACACCCCCGGCGATGATCTGCATAAGATCCAAAAAGCCACCAGCCTCGATGCTGACTGCATTTGCATGGATATGGAGGATGGCGTGGCCCTGAACCGCAAGCTCGAAGCCCGCCAGACCATCTTGCGGGCCCTGGCTGAGCTGGATTTTGGCCGTTCTGAGCGCCTTGTGCGCCTCAATGCCCTGGGCAGCGGCCTGGAGGCCGATGACCTGAACGCCCTGTTTAGCAGGGATGCCGCCATCTGCCCAGATGGCATCGTCGTTCCCAAGGTGGGCTCCGGCGACCAGGTGCGCTGGATCAGTGCGCAGCTCGCGGTTGCTGAGGCGCATTTTGGCTGGCAGCCTGGTAAGATGGCCCTCATCGTACAGATCGAGACCGCCGCCGGCCTGGTCAACTTACGCGAGATTTGCTCGGCCGATCCCCGCTTGCAAGTCGTCATTTTTGGCGCGGAAGACCTGGTGAACGATATTGGTGCCACGCGCAGCGCCGCTGGTTGGGAGGTCTTCTATGCCCGCAGCGCTGTGGTGGCGCATGCCGCAGCCTATGGTCTGCAATCCATCGATATGGTGTATGTCAATTTCCGCGATCCAGAGGGCCTGAGCGCCGATGCTTTGCAGGGCGCCCAGATGGGTTTCACCGGCAAACAGGTCATCCACCCCAGCCAGGTTGGGCCGGTGCAGCAGGCTTTTACGCCTTCGCCCGAAGCAGCCGCCCATGCCCAGCGTGTAGTCGAGGCCTTTGAATCCCACCAGGCCTTGGGCCGGGGAGCTTTTGAATTGGATGGTAAAATGGTAGATGCGCCGGTGGTTAAGGCAGCCCAGCGTGTGCTGGAGCGAGCCCGGGCTGCAAAGGGAGTATAATTTAATTATGCCAAAAGAACTATACCTGCCCACTGAAATCGATCTGACAGCTTTCATCTCAAAAGAAGCGCATGATCTGAAATCCCCCTTTAACCGTGTCTTAGGTTTCATGAAACTCATCCTGAAGGGCATGGATGGCCCGATCTCTGACCAGGCCCGTGAAGACCTGACCACTGCTTACCAGAACAGCCTGTATGCCATGGTGTTGATGAGCAGCCTGGTGGAGATGGCCCGCCTGAGCGAGGGAGGGCGTCCCCTGTCTCCAACGCCCTGCACACTGGATGGGTTATTGCGCAGCGCACTGGCGGATTGGAAGAAAAATGGTGCCAAAGACCGCGCTCCCGAGGTGACCATCTCGGCGCCTGAAAATGCCCCCCTGGAAGCCGACGAGATGCTCGTGCGCCAGTGCCTGGCAAACAGCATTTCTTATGTGTTAGAGTTCGTGCAAGAATCCCTGGCCCTCAGCCTCCAGGTCGTACAAGATGGGGGTGCCTCCATTTTCACCGTGCGCAGTGCCGGCAAGAAGCTGGTCCCCCCGCCTGAATGTGATCTAACGATGTACGGCTATATCCTTGCCAGCCTCCTGAAACAGCACAACGGAACCTTGCGCCGTGTGGAAGAAGATGAGCAGGGAGCCTTGATCGAATTCAGTTTATAAGCCCAAAAGCTGCTCTCTACCAACTGGATGCATGCCGCCGCCAGCCCCCTGCTGGGGGCGGCCTTTAGCCGCACCCACGGGTGTACACAGTACCTGTCTGCCCGGCTTCTTGTGGAGATCCAGCATGCCCAGGGAGGAGATTATGCCAACCAACCCTCGTAGATGGATCCTTTTTCTGAGTTTCATCTTGCTTGGCCTGGCCGCGGCCTGTGGCCCGGCGGGCGGTGACCTGGTGCCCCTGGCTGAACTGCCTGATCCTCGCTACTATGCCCTGGTCCCTGCTGACCTTCCCGAGGCCGGTGCCGATTGGCTGGTCAGTTATGATAATTACACCGAGCAAGCGCGCAGCAAGTGGGTGTATGTGGCTTACCAGGCCAGCCGCCCTCCCTCCCTGGGTGGAGACCTGGGCTTTTCCTTCTCGGTGCTCAACGATATCATCATTTACGAGGAAGATGTCAGCCGGACTGACCTGCCTCAGCCGCCTACCGAGCTGGGTGCAATTACCGGGCTGAGCTGGCAGACCATGAGCAGCTTGCGCCAGGTGGGCCACAAGACCCTGCTCTGGCGTACCACCATTGGCGACCTGCAAACCCCGGCCTGGTGGCTGGAATTTTACAAAGGCCATGCTTACGTGCGCATCTCGCTCTTTGGCTTTCCCGATGCCCTGGCCTACAGCCTGATCCATGACCTGGCTGATGTGGTGGCTGAGCGCCTGCCCGATTCGGTCACCGAGCTGCGCCAGGATGCCGCCCTGGCTGCCCAAACCCCCTCTAGCAGTGGTTTTATCAACCTGGCTACCCCTGCTCCCCAGCCTGCTGAGCTGCTAACCACCGAGCCCGATCCGCTTGACCTGCTGGCGGCCCTCTCGTACACTGCCCCGCCCGGCGAAACGGGCATGTACGCTTACCTGGATGAAACTGCCGTCCAGCTTGCCGACGGGGTTTTGGGCGGCGACAGCCTGCTGGACGACCTGGGCCGCGGCTCGGCTTACGAGTGGGTGGGTTGGCGCCAGGCCCCCGCCCTCCAGCTTACTTTTGCCCTGCCGCCGGACGCCAACCTTTCAGCCGTGCACATCAGCTTCAACCACGCTGAACGCTTCGGCGTTTACCTGCCGGCTCAGGTCGTCATCAACGGCCTGGCCTACGATCTGCCGGCCGATTTGCTGCCCGATGGCCAGCGCGGCTTTATTGCCTTCCCGGGCCCTTTCAGCGGCGAAGCCCTTGCGATCAACCTGGCTTACCGCAGCGAAGGCTGGATCTTGATCGACGAAGTGCGGTTGGTTAAATAAAAAAAGAAGTCGTGCTATTAGCACGACTTCTTTTTTCACAGCGCCCGCGGCGCGACTCGAACACGCGACCCTTTGCTCCGCAAGCAAATGCTCTAATCCACTGAGCTACGCGGGCAGTGCGGGCACTATTTTACCACCTTATTCTATAAAATCAATACCTTTTTTTATTTGCTGTAGACCAATTCTACCTCTGGCCCGCGTAAGATCAGCCCAGCTTCCCCGTTCTCCATCGTTTCCACGGCACTCAGCGCTGCCAGGTAGGCGCTCTCTTGCGCCATCAGCCCCTCGCCGGCGCAGGCCATCAGCGTCGTCACCAGTGCGTCGAATTTCAAGCCGCTGCCATCCAGCTCATAGGTGCCTCCAAAGGAATTGCACCCTGCATTCCCAAAGACACGATCTTCTTCAAACCCAATCGTCAGCCCTGTCCCTTCAATTACCGGGTTCCCATTCAGGCTCACCAGCTTCCAGGTTTCCTCTGGCATGGCAGATGATCCGCCGCAGGCAGCCAACGATAGCAGCCATATTCCTAAAACGCATAGCAAAAATATCTTCTTCATTTTTTCTCCTTCCCTTCCAGACGCTCTAATCAACTTCTTGGTTCCCATCCTGCTCCCGTTATCTTTGTTAGAACCTTCTTAATCTACTTCCCCGCCGCCTTGCATCCTCTTTCAGCCAGTGGTAATATCACAACATGTACCTTCGCGGCAGCAAGTGGAGTATGTCCAAGCGCACCCCGCGGCGTTCCAATCCCTGGAAGCTGCTGTTTTTGGTTGCCATCATTGTCGGCATCGTTTACTTGAACTATATTGTCGTCCCCACCATCGCATCGCCTTTTGCGGTTACCCCTACCCCCACCCGCAGTCCCGAATCCTTTATCAACGAGGCAGAAGCCTATTTCACCCAGGGCAAGATGACCCAGGCCATTGATGCCTATAAAGAGGCCATCCTGGCGGACCCGCAAAACCCCGCCAATTTCATTGCCCTGGCGCGCGTCCAGATCTTTGCCGGGCAGTACAACGAGGCCAAGATCAATGCTGAGAATGCCCTCCTGCTCAACCCCGACAATGCCAATGCCTATGCCATGCGCGCCTGGGCCCTTGATTCCCTGGGCGATTACCTCGAAGCCCTGGCTGCGGTCAAGAAGGCCATTGAGCTGGACCCTACCAACGCCCTGGCGTATGCCTTTTATGCCGAGATTCTGATCGATCAGGGCAATTATGAGGATATTGAGACTGCCATCAGCATGTCGCACAAGGCACGAGACCTGGCCCCCAACAATCTTGAGACCCACCGCGCTCGCGGCTATGTGCTCTACGCCACCGGCAATTATGCCGAAGCGATTGAAGAATACAAGGCCGCCATTGCCATTAACGATAAGCTCTGGGATATGCACTATTCCCTCGGTGTTGCCTACAAGCTGACCGAGGATTATGACCTGGCCGTGCAAGAAATGCTGACCGCTGTGGCTCTGAACCCCACCAATCCCGATATCCTGACCGAGATCTCGCGCACCCATGCCACCATCGGCCAGTTCGATAAGGCCATTCAGTATGCTGAGCAGGCCCTGCTCATCGATTCTTCGAACCCTCGCCTGCACGGTAACCTGGGCGTGATGCTGTATAAAGGCGAAGAATACGACCGCGCTGTAGACGAGTTCGTTCTGGCGGTGCGCGGCGGTACCACTGCTGATGGCGTTGCCGTCCAGGGTCTGCCCCTGGCCCCTGGCCGCGTGGCCGATGAATATTACACTTTCTACGGTTGGTCGTTGTTGCGCTTGCGTCGCTGCGACGAGGCGGTGGAAATCTTCTACTTCATCATCCAGAACATCCAGGACGACCAGTTGGCTTATTACAACGCCACCGAAGGTATCAGCTTCTGCCAGGATAGCTTCGAAGATGCCGCCCCCTGAGCCCTGCTATGGACAGTCCTGCTGCTGAAAAGGTCTTTAATTTTCGCCCGGTCCGGCCGCGTTCTAATCCTTACCGCGTCCTGTTTTGGATTCTGCTTATCCTGGGTGTCGGTTGGGTGCTCTTGAGCCTTGAGCGCGGTGAGATCCGTTCGCCATTGGATCCTACCCCCACCCCCACGCGCATGCCGCAGTCCTATATCCTTGAAGCCCAGACCTATTTTGAGGCCGGTAAGCTGGACGACCCCAACTCAGACCTGGACGCCATCGGTGCCTACCAGCGTGCCCTGGCGATTGACCCCACCAATGCCCAGGCCTGGGCTGAGCTGGCCCGCATCCAGACCTATTCTTCTAGCCTCACCAGCACCGATCAGCAGCGCCTGGAGCTCCTGCAAGACGCCCTGGTTTCCATCGAGCAGGCTGTGGCCCTGGCCCCTGATGACAGCACGGTTTTCGCCATTTATGCCCTGGTGCTGGACTGGAACGCCTCTAGCAACCTCATCACCCTTGCCCAGCGAGAGGATTACCTGGTGCGTGCCGAGGCTGCCTCAACCCGCGCCTACCTGCTCGATCCTGAGAATGCCCTGGCCCTGGCTTTCTACGCCGAAGTGCTGCTCGACCAGCAGAAGTGGGACCAGGCCCTGCAGTATGCCCGAAAAGCTGTTGAGATCGCCCCCGATTCGGTGGATACCCACCGCGTTTATGCCACGGTGCTCGAATACCTGGGCGCTTACCGCGATTCGATCCAAGAAAATATCATTGCTGCCGAGCTGGCCCCCAACCTGACCTTCCTCTACCTGCGCATCGGCCTGGGTTACCGCAATCTTAAGGTCTATGAGATGGCCCTGGAATACTTCGCTCGTGCCGTCACCATCAACGAGCAGTTGGGCATTCGCGATCCCTTGCCCTATATTGCCATTGCCAAAACCTATTCTCAGCAAGGTGAGTTCTTTATCGCCTCCCGCAACGCCGAGAAGGCCCTGCTCTTTGACCCCTCAGGCGCCAATGTGTATGGGCAGCTTGGCATGATCTATGTGCAGGCCCGCAACTACGAGTCAGCTCTGCCCGCCCTGCGCTGCGCCGTAGATGGCTGCACCGCCGCCGAAAACCAGACCTTGATCGAATTGGCGGACAAGTACTCTTATGAAGACAGCATGGCATTGCAGTTTTACGAGCAGGGCATCCCTTTTGATGTCCAGCCTCTGGCACTGACCAACCTGGATGTGGCTTACTACTACGTGCGATACGGCTCTGTGCTGGCTTATCTTCACAGCACCGAAAACCACTACTGCGACCACTCGCTGGAATTAATGTCTACCTTGCGCCGCACCTTTCCGGATGACCCTATCCTCTTGGAGAACATTGACGACAACGAGGTCACCTGTTGGTCTCTCATGGACATGCCGATACCCTGATCCTCTGAAAGTGGGTGGGTCGCTGCTTTGCCCTGCCCTGGTGCACTTTTCGGGGGAATGTTTTTTATCAGAAATTTGTTAGAAACCATCTATACCCCCTTGACTTTCCTCTAAAATCCAGTTATCATTTGGGTCGGTTTAGCACTCACTACTTTAGAGTGCTAAACCACAAACTGTGTCAACGTATTGCATAAAATCAATCACTTTTTTATGGAGGCGCATCTTATGTCTATTAACCTAAAACCCCTGGGCAGCCGTGTGGTGATAGAACCCATCGAACAGGAAGAGATCACCGCTGGTGGCATCGTCCTGCCCGAAACCGCCAAAGAAAAACCCCAGAAGGGTACTGTTCTGGCAATCGGTCCTGGCGACCGTGATGAAGATGGCAAGCGTATCGCCATGGATGTGAAAGCGGGCGATATTGTCCTCTTCGCCAAGTACTCTGGCACCGAGATCAAGCTGGATAGCAAGAAGTTGCTCATCCTGCGCGAGAGCGATCTGTTGGCCATCATCGAAAAATAATCCCTGATATTGAATTGGAGTAAACACCTATGGCAGCCAAACAACTACTATTTTCTGAAGAAGCCCGCCGCAAGCTGAGCAAGGGCATGGATATCCTGGCCACCGCAGTGGTCACCACCCTCGGCCCCAAGGGCCGCAACGTGGCCCTGGATCGCAAGTTCGG
>CAZWFQ010000009.1:67691-70296 GCA_964633225.1 uncultured Anaerolineaceae bacterium | reverse complement strand
TCAGATCACGAGCCCGGCAGTCCCAAAATCCAATGGCAATGGCATGGCATTATCCAGCCGTTATGCCTTTGAGAACTTTGTGGTGGGGGCCAGTAACCGTCTGGCGCATGCGGCTTCAATGGCAGTAGCCGAGCGCCCTGCCCAGGCCTATAATCCGCTTTTCCTTTACGGTGGGGTTGGGTTGGGAAAAACCCACCTGCTGCATGCCATCGGCAATATGTGCACCCGGCGCGGCCAGCAGGTTTTGTACGTGTCTTCAGAAGAATTCACGAATGACCTGATCCAATCCATTCGCACGCACACGACCCAGGCTTTTCGTGATAAATACCGGCGGATTGATGTTCTGTTAATTGACGATATCCAATTTATTGCCGGGAAAGAGTCTACCCAAGAAGAATTTTTCCACACATTCAATACCCTGCATGGGCAGGATAAGCAGATTGTCATCTCATCAGACCGGCCTCCCAAGGCATTGGTGACGCTCGAAGAGCGGCTGCGCTCGCGCTTTGAGTGGGGGCTGACGGCAGATATTCAGCCGCCTGATTTTGAGACCCGCGTGGCGATCTTGCGTTCAAAGGCAGAACGTGCCGGGCGGCGTGTGCCAGCCGAAATGTTCGAAGTGATCGCCCGGCGGGTGCAGTCCAATATCCGCGAGCTGGAGGGGGGGTTGACGCGAATCATGGCTTTTGCCGATTTGAGTGGACAGCCCTTGACCCAGCAGTTGGTGGATACAGCCCTGGCAGATGTGATGCCGCGGCGCAGTACAGTGCAGACGGGTGATGTGGTGGCACAGGTGGCAACTGCCTTCGGGTTGACGGTGGATCGCCTGATAGGTCGAGACCGCTCGCGCGAAGTAGCCCTGCCGCGCCAAATTGCCATGTATTTGCTGCGCGAAGAGGCTAATGTGTCTCTGCCGCAAATTGGTGATGCATTGGGCGGGCGCGACCATACAACCGTGATGTACGCCTGCCAAAAAGTAGCCGATATGTTGGAGCGGGATGATCGCCTGCGCAGGCAGGTGATTGAGATCCGTGAACAGATTTACGGTCAGTCTCATCTTGCGATTTAGCTTCTTGAGACTGGGTAATGAAGAGAGCGTGGACGGATGGCCTTCCCTGTCCACGCTCTCTATTTTTTTTTTATGGGGGTTATGCCGTGCGGCGTCTGCGCCACCAGGCACGCAGCCTGCGGAAGATGCGCCCAACCCAGGGGATTTCAAATGGCTTTAGCACACCTTCTGGATCGGGCCAGGGGTTGAGATCAAACATCTTGCGCATCACATAGCGGCCGATCAATTTGAGGCTGGCAAGGACAGGCGCGGCCAGCACCAGCCCCACCAGGCCGATGAGGTTAGCCGAAATGATTGCCACCACCAAGACCGCCGCAGGATGAACGCCCAACGATGAACCCAGGATACGGGGAGAAATGATATTGTCAAAAATTTGATCGAGAATGATGGAAAGCGCCAGGACAAGCACCGTGTACACCCAGGGTTCGAGGCCAAAATAATTGCTGGGCTGGAAGAAAGCTACCAATGCCATGATGATCCAGTTGACCCAGGGGCCCACGTAAGGAACAAGGCGAGCCGCGCCAGCCAGGAGAGCCAGGGCAAAAGCAAAGCGTACGCCCAGGATGGATAACAGAACGGTAAAGGCGACGATAACAATAATGATTACGATGATCTGGCCGCGTAAGTAGGCATTCCAGATGCGGCCTAACTCGCGGCTCATGCGGCGGATATCTTCTGCATAACCAGGCAGATCGATGAAGGTGATCGCATCGGGGACTTTCCCGGCATCAGCCAGGATGAAGTACGAAACTATTAATATGAAGAAGCCCCAGCCAACAGTGGATGCCGCGCCGGATGCAAAGGTGCCAACCAGGCTGCCGGCGCGTCCAACCATGCCTTGAAGGTTACTGATCAGTTCGTCGCCGATGGTGCCCAAATCGGTGAATTGGCTTAAGTTGACCTGGAAGGGGCCGATAATGATGGATTGGGTAGAAAGCTGATCGAGCAAGGTGGGTAAGTCTGCCAGGAAGCGGTCTAAGACGCGGATAAGGCTTTGAGTTTGTTGGACAACCGCCAGGCCGGTGAGGGTAGACGCACCCAAGATCAAGAGGATCAAGATAATGTAGATGATGTTGACAGAAGCACGCCAGGAGAGGTGCGGCAGACCGCTTAAGCGCAAGGCAACCGGGTGAATCAGGTAGGCCACGATAAAGGCTAGCAGCAGAGGCCCAATGATATTGCGGAAGGTGATGAACAAAACGGCAAACATGCCGGCGATGGTCAACCCGATCACAAGCTTAATGGTGGAATTCCAGTTGGGTGAGTTTGTTTGGCTCATCGTGCAGGTTACTCCTTGGTGATTGTAGATCGCTTCCACCAACGTGCATTTGGCGGCGGTAAGGGTTGGGCCACGTTTTCAGGGAAGGGAGACATATCAAAGAGGTTGGCAAAAATGTAGCGGCTGATGACGCGCGCAGATGCAATGGTGGGAGCAGCCAGGGGGATGCCCATCACGCCGGCCAAAACAGCCCCCGTGACGATGCCCAGGATCACAACCAGAGGCGGCAGGTGCACGCTGCGGCCAATGATGCGCGG
>CAZWFQ010000009.1:57278-67591 GCA_964633225.1 uncultured Anaerolineaceae bacterium | reverse complement strand
CGCAGGCAAATGAAATCTGGCAGGTAAGAAGGGGGAATGTGTTCTTCGATCCATTGGCGCAGCTTGGTGCCATCACGGATCAAGTAAAAGGCGACCACCAAAATGAAGATGATCCAGACAATGGATGAAATGATGCCTACAGCCAGCTCAAGAGTTTGACCGACCACAGGTTCGATCAAGCCCTGCAAGGAACTCACGACTTGCTCGAAGATGGCTGTGGTGTCCATCTTAAAACCGGCAATCATGTATTCGCGCGCCAGCATGCTGCGCAGGTTATCAATGATCAGGTTAAAGTCGACGTTGAATTCGCTGAACTGTGAGCCCAGGATTGGGATGAAAACAGCCGGCACAGTTACCATAATGATGAGCAGCAGAATATAGCTCAGCAGAATGGACAGGATGCGGTGGATATGCAGGCGCTTCTCGAAAAAGGTGACAATTGGGTTGAGAATATAAGCCAGGATGACAGCCAGGATAAAAGGTGGAATGACAACGCTGAAGCGTGCCAATAGATAAACCGCCAACGCTAGCAGCAACAGGCTGACAATCACCTTGGTCGGATAAGCCCAGCGAGGACGATTATCAACAGGAGATTGTTCGTTTTGCATCGGTATCGGCCTGAAACGCGTTCATTTCTCTTGTAACACACCCTGGATCACAATGCGTTGTGTGTCTACTAAGTATGGATAACACGAAATGAGGGTGATCGTTTCTTTATCTGTGCTGGCTAAAACTTCCACTTGCGTGGGTTCAACAACCAGGCTGTCTGTGACGGTGTAAACATAAGAACGCTGGTTGGTGTAGACGATGATCTGGTCGCCGCGCTTGAGACGGTCTAGGTAGCGAAAGATTTCGCCAAAAACGTCGTTATGGGCCGTCAGGATCAGGTTGCCGGGCTGGCCTGGGTTGGCAGAGCCAATATGCTGGCCCACCCCCTTCTTAAGCTGTTCCCAGCCGTCACCCTGGACGATGGGAGCATCTACAGCCAGGGCAGGGATCTGGATGCGGATGGCTTGTTCGGGACTGGCGGTTGGGATGGGCACTGCGGCCAGGGATTGGACCAGTGGGCGCAGGTGCTCGGGGATTTCAGCGTCGTTGAACCGGGCGCCGCCAGGCGCATTGGGGGGGGTGTGACCAGAGGGCAGCACCACAGCCATGATGAGTGGTGTGGGGGTCAGCGTGGGCTGTTCAAGGGCCTCGGCCACTTCGGCATTCAGGCTGCGCAAGATTTCCAGACCGTTAAATAACACGAAGACCAGGCCAATGACGGCCAGGATCTCAATTGCCAAGAGCAGGCGGTCCAGAACACGCCCGCGCCGTTTGGGCCCCTCGCCAGCAGCAAGGTCGTCGGTTACGATGAGGCTGGTGGCAGGAATCCCGTGCATCTCTGGATCTGGTTCCGCATCTGATGCCAGGGTGATGACGCGTCCAGTGCGCCGGAAACGCTCTAAATGTTCCCGGCGAGTCTTGCGGCGCTTTTCTACCAGCAAGCGGCGCAGCTCTTCAACAGAAAGATCCTCAGGGGCTTTGGTGCGCGGCATGAGAAGATTATACACCAGGAGGAATGAAGGGATGGCGCATAAGGGGGGCAAATGATGCCCCCTGGCCGGTGCCCGGCAGACGTCGGCGCGCATGTGCCGGGCGCAGCCGCAAGCAATCGGCTGATCAGCGCGGTTTCTGGCGTGCGAAGAGGAAGAATCCAACCAGGCGCAAAGCCGCGCTGACGAGCAGCCCGCCGCTCAGGCCGATGTGGTCGGCGAGGAAGGTACCAATCAGCGGGGCGATGATGGCAGCAAAATACTGGATGCTCTGGGCCAGGGAAACGAACGTGGGGGCGTACTGCGTTGGGACGGTCTTCATTAACTCGTCGAAGAATACCAGGTCGAGCCCCGCAATGAAGATGGCAAATAAACCAGAGTAAAACACCACCAGGGGCAGGTTGTGGGTGATGGCGACCAGGGCCGGGTACACCGCAACGCCAAAGGTGGATGCAAGCAAGACCAGGCGTGAGCCGCGTTTGCGAGACAGGCGTGCCCAGAGTGTGTAGCCCACCATCAGGACGATGGTTTGGGCGGAGACGATGTAACTGACCCAGGCATCAGAGGCGCCCAGCTCGCGCACGTAGTAGAGAGGAAAGAGCGGGGTTGCCAGGGTGATGGCAGATGTGTAGATGAAGCGTTTGAAGGCGAATGAAACAAAGGCCGGCTCGTGGCGCACCAGGTTGAGGTATTCTTGGATCTGCTGGCGGAAGGGTTTGCTGCCTGCTTCGGGAACGGACTCTGCATCGGGCAGTTTGATGCGGCTGGAGAAGTAGTAGCTGATCAATCCGCCGAGGGAGAGGCCAAAGAAGACAAGTTGGTAATTGAGCGGCAGCTCGAACCGCTCGAGAACTTGTCCGGCAGCGGCAACTGCCAGGGCGGTGGATATGCCCAAGATCGACCATCGCCGGCTCATCAACTCATAACGGCCTTCGGGGCCTGCCACAGCGTTCATAACAACTGAGAAGCAGACGGCGACGATAATCTGCGGCAGGGTGGCAAGGGCCCAAATCGCCAAGACTGCCGGGACAATGTATTGGTCGGGAACTACGAAAGGCACCACGCCGGTGAGGGCATATGCCGAGATGACCATGAGACGCGAAATGCTGAACCAGGGGACAATGTTGCGGCGAGTTTGCAAGAAACGGCCAATCAAGAGCGAAATAAACAAGCCCGTGATGCCGGGCATGGTGGTGAGCATGCCAACCTGGGTGCTGGTGGCGCCCATACGGGTGAGGAAAACAGGCAAGAATTGGCCGGAGGATGAGCCCATGCCCACACCGACCGCGTCAATCAGCACATAGCGTTTATTGCGGCGTACAATCTCGAAGGATGATGCCGAGGGGGTGTCTTGAGAGGGCGGGGTTTGGTCTGACATAATGAATGGATGGTGAAGATTGGTGAGGTTTATCTGGGCTATTTGTTGGCTGAATCAAGCTCTTCGATGAGAACAGCCAGGCGATCCGCAAGAGCAGCGCGAGAAAAATGCGTGGTTAAGTGCAGGCGGGCATTTTGGCCCATCTGGCGGGCGAGGGCGGGGTCGTTTGCCAGGGTCTGGATGGCATCTGCCAGGGCCTGGGGATTGCCAGGCTCCACCGGCAGCCCGCCCTGGGCTTCTTCAATCACCTGTTGGATCACGCCGCCGATGGCGAGCACCACTGCCTTGCCAGCAGCCATGTAGTCAAACACCTTGTTCGGATAGACGGTGCGGTACATTGCGATGGGCTTGAGGATGGCAATGCAGGCATCGGCAGCTGCCAGGGCTGCAGGCATCTCAGTTTTTGGGATAGGCGGCAGGAAATGAATGTTCTGCAGACTCAATTCGGCGGCGCGCGCTTGCAGGATGAGTTTATCCTTCCCATCGCCCAGCAGGACAATGGCGATCTTGGGATGACTGCGCAGTAGTACCGCCGCCTCAAGCACCACCCCCAGGTCGTTTGAAAGCCCGTGAGCGCCTGCATAGAGGGCGATGAACTTGCCCTGCAAGTTGTGCTGTTGGCGGAATGCGGCCCCATCCAGGTTGGGGTCAAACATTTCGGCATCGGCGCCGTTGGGCACCAGCTCTACGCGGCGTGCGCCCCGCCCCTGGACATGGGTGATGAATCCGGGTGAGTTGACCATCACGGCATCGGCTCGGCAATATAAGAAACGTTCCAGCCATTCAGAGAGACGGATTAGCAGCTTGCTGCGCAGCACCCCCACGGCAATGGCAAAGGCAGGCCACAGGTCGCGCACCTCAAACAAGAAGGGAGCGCGTTTTAAGCGTGCCAGGGCCCAGGCAGTTGCCCCCTGGAAGATGGGTGGTGAGGTGCCCCAGACCAGGTCAACATGGTCTACCCCCAGGCCTACGATGAAAGAAGAGACCATGAAGCTGACGAAGCTGATGACACGGTGAACAAAGCTCTTGTGCAGGGCGGCGTATGTGTACGAGCGTAATATGGTGATGTGCTCGCCATCGGCCTGGCGCACTACCCAGGGGATATGGGCGCGCTGGGCAGAGCCGGTGAGGTAGCTGACCGGGCTGGCAATGATGGTGACGCGGTGACCGCGGGCAGCCAGGTGGCGTGCCATCTCGTGGTGGCGGGTGCCGCCGGGTTCATCAATGGCGGCGAAGGCCTGGTGGATGAGAAGGATATGCATAAGTGGGTGGCAGTCAGTTCCAGGTATCAGGCTTCGGCGGGGAAGCTGAAGGTGGTCAGGATGGATGCAGGGGCAAACGTCGAAAGGTCAATCACGAGAGCAAGGGCTGGGATTCTATCGCCATAAGTGGGGGATGTCCAGCCTTGGATGGGGTTGGCGGGGCCGGGGCCATGGAGGATGGCGCCAGAACGGATCAGCCTGGTTGAGAGCGCTGGGTGCTGGCTGTTCTTGTGATCAGCTTGATTGGGGATTGCGATGGTGAGGTTGATCCAGCCGTGAGGAGACAAAATCCGGAGCCGGATGTGTTGAGGCTGCTCTTCGATCTCCCACTGCCAATCAGGGAGCAGCCAGTGCAGGCGGAGGGTGTGGCTGCGCTGCCCCTGGCCCTCTGCTGGCGAGGCTGGCAGTACCTGGTCGAGGATTTGCCAGCCGTCACCGGTGAGGGCAGTCAGGCTGCGTTGGTGGGTGAGACCCAGGCGGCGGTAGCCATTGTGGCGGGCCGTGATGCGCTGCCAGGTGCCATCGGGATCCGACTCTTGCCCCGTGATCTCAGCCTGGGCCCAGTCGAGATAGAGGAAGCGCCCTGAACGGGTCATTTGATCCAGGTTATCGATGGTGAGGGTGTTGTGGACAGAGGCCTGTACCAGGGTGTTATCCCAGGGTGGTGAGGCGTTATACCGATACGTGCCTGGATCCTGGGCAATATTGATGCCGCGCCACCATAAATCCACGTTGAGTTGGTCAGCGTGGCCGGGGCGGGAGGTGAAACGCTCTGCCCGCAAGTAGGCCCAAGAGTGGGGGGTGCGGATAACACCAGGCAGATTGGCCGCGGCGGAGGCACCGTCAGCGTGAGTGCCCTGCGGATTGGCAGGTAACCACTGGGCCATTTCATCCCAGGGGCCCGGTGGAAAAGGGCGTTGGCCGAGGAAAGCCAGGGCGGCAGCCTGCAGGACGGGACGGTAATCTGCAAAGGGGAGAGAAGCCAGGGGCAAGATGTAAGCCCCGTCATTGGGACCCAGGTTGGGCAGGCGCCCGCTTGGTTTGTCGATCAGGGATAAAAGCCAGTTAGTGGCGGCTGCCAGGCGCTGGCGGGTCAGTTCTGGAAAGGGCTGGTCGGAGAAGTTGGCGGCCTGTACGCTGGCGGCCCACAGGGCGGCTTGCAGTACCAGGCGGTGGTAGTTAGCGCTGTGTTGCGCATAGGTACCGTTGGAGCTGATCTGGGTTTGCAGGGCATGGTTGAGCCATTTCCAACCCAACTTGCGCCAGTAATGGGCAGATGGATGGCCTGGCAGGGCGGCAGCGGCGGTATACAATCCCAGTGCCTCGCTGATTAGGTGGTTGTTGTTCTGAGAGCGGGCATAGACCAGGGTAGGTGGGATGCGCTTTGCATGTGCGGCGATGGCCTGCCCCAGGCGGGTCAGGCGGGCAGGGGTGGTATGCTCAGATGGGCCAAACACCTGGGCGGCAAAGGTGAAGGCCAGCAAACGGAGGGCCACTTCTTGTGCAGAACTCCAGTGCGGGCCAAGATTGGGCGGGTTGGCGTCCAGAAAGGTTTCGGTGAACTGCCAAAAGGCAGCCGGATAGCGTTCGTTATGGGTGAAGTGATAAGCCCGGGCAAGGATGAAGGCCCAGCCAAAGCGGGCCGGTTCCCAGGTGAACTTGATATCTTCGCCTGGCAGTGTTTTCTCGTACTCTGTCCAGTGCCGCAGGGGAGCGGGCGGGGCCAGGACCAATGAGACTGGTGCGCTGCCAAAGAGTCGCACCTGCCCGTTAACGATCTCATCGGCCTCGTCAATGCAGGCGGTGGAGGTTCCGGGCTTCAGAGGCCAGTGCGCATTGGATAGCGCTGGGTGAAGCGCGAAGGTGTTGTGGGTGGCAGAGGCTGGCTGGAATATGCCGGGCGTCAGGCGGCGGTAGTGGCCCGTACGCAGGCCGAGTTGGTAAAGGCCAAATAATGCCAGTTGAGAAGGACCAAGCTGGTGTAGGGCCTTAAATGCCAAAAGCAGGCGTTTGAGAATGGTCTTCTGAACGGGCAGGGTCATTGGCCTTGGTCGGTGGGCCAGGTGGGCAGGTGCTGATCTAAAAAGGTAGAAATGGCCTGGGTGTAGCGCTGCAGGATGGCCGTGGATGCGGCTGCATCGCCGGGGATTTCCAGGGCATGATCGGCATTTTCAACCAGCAGCACTTCGGGGGCGGCAGATTGTTGGATGCGTGCCAGGCCGGCAGGGTTATAGGTCTGGTCGGCGGGGCTGGCAATGATCAGGGCGGGCTGGCGCAAGTTGGCCAGCGTGGTGATGACCTGCGGTTGGTGGAGCAAGGGGGTGACCCAGATGGTCAGGGTATGCCCGGCAATGCTGGCGGGGATGTCATTCTGCTGGAGCAGGCAAGCAAGCGCCAGGGTGCCGATAGATTTGCCGACCAATACCAGGTGGCTGTAATTACGCTGGGCCAGCCCGGCTTTGACGATGCCCCGGGCATCTGCACACAGCCATTCGGCACGCTGCTCGGGAAGCAGGGTGCTGTAAGACTCGGACGTATAATCGGTGTGGACGTGCAGCAGATCGGCGCGGTGCCCTCCCAACAGCCGGCTGGCATAGTACAGCAGCGGCATGTCGCAGGTGTAGCGCAAACCGGGCAAAATGATAGCCAGCAGGTTCGTTTCATCGGGTTGGCGGTAGAAGCGGTTAGGGATGAAGTAAGCGTGGTGACCAACGATTTCAAGGAAGGTAGTGGGATTTTCAAGCATAGGATGCACCATCACAGTTCTTTATGGTTGCCGCGTAAAGCATCTACGGCGGCAAAGCTGGCACGGGTAACACCGAAAAGGTGCTCGTAAGGGATTGGCGGCGGGCCCCCGGCCTGTATGGCGGCGGCAAAGGCCTTCCACTCGCCCTGGTGGCCTTTATCTTGGCGCAGTGGCGAGCGAACGACCTGGCGTTTTCCATCTTGCACCATCTCAAGCGTGCGGTAGTCATTCAACACAGCCACACGCCCTCCGGCAAATACTTCAATGCGCTCTTTGGGAAAAGCCTTGTCCCCATTGGCCAGGTAGCTGACCGTGCCTAAAGAGCCATCGGGAAAGGTGAAGGTTAGCACTACATTATCTTCTCGGTAACGCCCGCTGTCAGGCAGCCCGTGGGCAGTCACTGCGCTGGGTGGCGCGCCAACCAAGAAAGCCAGAAAGTCGATGAAATGGCATCCCTCTCCAATAATGCGCCCACCGCCCTGCACCGGATCATGCAGCCAGTGGTTGAGGGGCAGGTAGCCAGCATTGACACGGTAATGCGCCACCAATGGCTCGTGGCGCGGCTGGATGAAGGCTTGCAGTTGTTGCGCCAAGGGGGCAAAACGGCGATTGAAGCCGACCATGAGCAGGCTTCTGCCAGAGATTTGTAGTTGTTCCTGGATGGCATTCAATTGTTTCTCATCCAGTGCCAGGGGCTTTTCAACAAATACATGTTTCCCAGCCTGCAAAGCGCGGATGACCTGGGCCGCGTGCAGGTCGTGGCGGGTAAGAATAGCAACCGTGTTGATATTTGGATCTGCCAGGATCTCCTCTTCACTCTGGGCAGCACGTTGGAAGGCGAATTTTGACGCCGCGTGTTGGGCGTGCAGCCCTGAGCCAGAAGCCACGGCCACGCGTTCGATCTCTGCCAGCTTGCGGATGGCCGGGAAGAGCGTGGCATTGGCAAAGTTACCCGCACCCAGTACGCCAAGCCGGGGTGGGCTTGCTTGCCCATCTGGGGCATTGGGTGCTAAAGGCACCAGGGGAAAAGAAGGGGATTGCGAGAGCATAAGCGACAGCGGTGGCGGCACAGATGGATAAGTCAGCAAGACCCCCAGGAAGGGTTCTTTGGCCTTGCCGGTAATCAATGTGTAAGCGGAGGGCGCTTCGGCGATCGGGAAGCGGTGGGTAATGAGCGGTTTGACATCCAAGAGGCCAGAGGCTAGCAGGTCTACAAAGGTTTCCAGGTTGCGGCCTTCGGTCCAGCGCACGTAGCCGATGGGGTAATCGCGTCCGGCTTCTTCATAAGCAGGGTCGTACCGGCCTGGGCCATAGGAGCGAGAATTGACAAAGGAAAGCTCCTTCTCGTAATAAACCTTGCGGGGGATGTTCAATCCAACTGCGCCAACCGCCACCAGGCGGGCCCGGTCGCGGGCCAGGGCGCCCGCCAGTTCCACCGGATCGGCTGAGGAGGTATCTGCGCAGATGAGGATCACGTCCAGGCCGCGCCCATGCGTAAAGGCAGACGCGGCCTCTTCAGCATGCGGGCGCAGGACTGCCGTGGCGCCAAACTGCTTTGCCAGGGCTACGCGGCGCGGGTCAAGGTCTACGCCAAACACGTGACAGCCCGCGGCGTGTGCAATGCCAGCGGCCAATAAGCCCAACAAGCCCAGGCCAATCACACCCACCCGCTCGCCGAGCTGGGGCTCAGCCAGGCGGAAGCCGTGCATGGCGATGGCTCCCAGGGTGCTGAAGGCAGCAGAATCGAAATCCACCTGTTCGGGCAGGGGCGCCATCAGATTACGCGGCACAACGGCGTACTCTGCATGAACAGCATACCCGCCGCCCGCACAGGCCACGCGCTGCCCGGCGCGCAGCCCTTGCAGCCCCTCGCCAACGGCAATGATCGTGCCTGCCGAAGAGTATCCCAGCGGCATGGGCGAATCGAGCCGGTTGAAAGCTGCCTCAATGGTGCTGACAACGCCTTCCCGGCGCGCCTTCTCAATCAACTGCCTGACCAGGTCGGGGCGTGAGCGGGCTTTGCCAAGCAGAGATTTCTCAGCAAATTCAACCAGCATGCGCTCTGTACCGGCTGAGACCAACGAAGACGCCGTCTGTACGAGCGCCATGCCTGGGCGCAGAGCAGGAATGGGGACTTCTGCAATAGAAGTCTGGCCGTTTTTGAGGTTTTGCAGTAATTGTTTCATAAGTTGACATTATAGCGCGGTTTTATGGTGCATGATATAATAATTTACGACTCGAAATTAATCAATCAGGAAACAAGCGCCGAACGATTTATTGTTCTTAATGATGGGAGGTACTGTGATAGATACACGCTTGAATAAATTGGCCAGCATCCTGGTCGACCATTCAACTTATATTGGGCCCGGAGACCGGGTAGCAATTGAATCGAGCACAAATGCTGAACCATTGGTGCGGGCAGTATACGAGCTGGCTCTGCAGCGCGGCGCTCACCCACACTTGCTTTTTAAGTTACCAGATGAAGAAGAGATCTTTTATAAGTACGCCAGCGACTCGCAGCTTGATTTTACGCCCACTTTCCAAAAGCTGGTGACAGATGAATTTGATGTATACATCCGCATCCGGGCAGACGTGAATACGCGCGCCTTGAGTGGTGTAGATCCGGTGCGCCAGCGGCGTTTCCAAAAAGCCATGTCACCTATCCGCACAGGCATGATCCGGCGCGGCGGCGATAAAAGCCTGCGCTGGGCCCTGACCCAGTACCCAACCGAAGCCTATGCCAAAGAAGCGGGCATGAGTTTTGAGGAATACCAGGATTTTGTGTATGCGGCTTGCCACGCTGATGATAATACACCCGACCCGGTGGCTTACTGGGAAGAGGTGGAGCGCCAGCAGCGGGCAATCATTGAACGCATTGAGGGGCACGACAAAGTGAAAGTGATGGGGCCGAACGTCGACCTGAGCCTTTCGATCAAGGGGCGCAAGTTCAACAATTCTTGCGGTCACCACAATATGCCGGATGGTGAGATCTACACCGGCCCGGTGGAATCGTCTGTTAACGGCTGGGTCAAATTCACTTATCCCGCCATCTTCCAGGGCCGCATGGTAGAAGGTGTTGAACTGAACTTCGAGAAGGGGCGCGTGTCCTCAGCTTCGGCAGAGAAAGAGCAAGATTTCCTGCTGACCATGTTGGATTCGGACGTAGGGGCGCGCTATGTGGGCGAGTTTGCCATTGGCACCAATGTTGAGATCAACCGTTACACCCGCAATATCTTGTTTGACGAGAAATTAGGCGGCACCTTCCACATGGCGCTCGGCGCCGGCTATCCTGAAACGGGCAGCTTGAACACCAGCATGATCCATTGGGACATGATCTGCGATATGAAATCGAACGCTGAGATCCGGGTGGATGGGGTAGTGATCTACCG
>CAZWFQ010000009.1:23887-57178 GCA_964633225.1 uncultured Anaerolineaceae bacterium | reverse complement strand
GCAAAGCCAGCCGCGTACCCCACCACGTTGAGGGGGTTGTCCATCTGGCTGAGCACTGAGCCAATTGCCACCACAAAGACCAGCGATTGGATGAAGCCAAAGACCCAGGCGATCTTCTTTTGGCCGCGCATCACCACCAACACGCGCAGCGTGTCAAAAGTCATGTCAACCACGCGCAGGCTAAAGATCAGCAGCGCGCTCAGCCAGGCCTGGGGAGATAGCAAGAATTCCATCACAGGTGCTTATCCTTTTCCCTGGTCAGGCTGAAGGCGTGGGGGTTGGGGGCTGTGTGTCGAGATTTTCACCGAAGTACATGGACTCGGTGTATTCTTTAACCATGCGCTGCATGCTGAAGCGCGGCGAGAGCGTGCGGATGGATTCCTTCATCCGGGCGATCCAATCGCCAGGCATGCCATCTGCCGAGCGTTCGCGGTAGTAGAGCGGGATGATTTCGTTCTCAAGTGTGCTGTAGAGATCGGCTGCATCCGCTGCATCCTGCTCTTCGGGCGTGGCATATTCAGCTTCACTGCCAATTGACCAGCCGTTCAAGCCGTTATACCCCTCGCGCCACCAGCCGTCCAATACCGAAAAGTTGAGCACGCCGTTCATGGCGGCTTTCATGCCAGATGTGCCCGATGCCTCGTTGGGGCGGCGGGGGGTGTTGAGCCACACGTCCACACCCTGGGTCAGGTAGCGGCCCAGGCACATATCGTAATCCTCAAGGAAGACCATACGTCCGCCGTTCTCGGCCTTTTTGACCACACGGTACACTTCTTGGATGAGAAGCTTGCCTGGCTCATCCGCAGGATGCGACTTACCGGCAAAGATGATCTGGACGGGCATGTTGGGACGGTTGAGGATGCCCAGCAGGCGTTCCACATCGTACAAGATCAGGCTGGCGCGCTTGTAGGTGGCAAAGCGGCGGGCAAAGCCAATGGTCAGGGCGTAGGGGTCCAGCAGTACGCCAGAGGCAATCGTTTGAACAGGATGGACGCCAGTCCTTAGCCACTGCTCACGGGCGCGTTCGCGCATGTAGTGCATCAGCTTGCGCTTCAGGTGGCGGCGGACAGCCCATAATTCATTGTCGGGTATTTCTTCGATGCGTTCCCAGATATTTGGATCATCGAGATGTTCCAGCCATTCGCGGCCATAGTAGCGGTCATATAAGACGCGCAGGCGGCGGGCTAGCCAGGTGCCAGAGTGTACGCCGTTGGTGATGTGGCTGATGGGCACTTGCTCGGCTGGCAGATCGGGCCAGATGAAGTTCCACATCTTGCGGGCCACCTCACCATGCAGCTCTGAGACGCCGTTGCGCTTTTCGGCCAGGCGTAGGGCCAGGATTGGCATGCTGAAGGTTTCGCCGCCCCAGGGCTGGACATTGTAGGCCAGTTTGATGAATTGTTCCCGATCCAGGCCAAGTTCGGGCCAAAAATGGCCGAAATATTTGTCCATCAGCCAATGGGGGAATTCGTCGCTGCCAGCCGGAACGGGAGTGTGGGTGGTAAAGACAGAAGATTTGCGCACTAGTTCGGTGGCTTTCTCAAAGGTTTGGCCTGCTTTCACCATCTCGCGGATACGTTCAAGCCCCATAAAAGCAGAGTGACCCTCATTCATATGCCAGACATCGGGCTGGTAACCAAGCAGGCGCAGGGCGCGCACGCCGCCCACGCCCAGGATGATCTCTTGTGAAATACGCAGCTCCAGGTCACTGATGTAAAGGCGCGAGGTCAGCTCACGATCAGAAGGCGAATTGCCGTCCACATCGCTGTCTAGCAAAAAGAGCGGGATGCGCCCCACGTGGATTTCCCACAGGCGTGCCAGCACGGTTCGCCCAGGCAGATCTACTGAGACGGTGAGAGGATTGCCGTCTTCGTCTTTAATGGGTAAGACGGGCATCTCTTCAAATTTCAGGCGTGCATAGCGCGCCTCTTGCCAGCCATCTTCAGAGATGTGCTGAGAGAAATAGCCGGTGGTATAGAGAAAGCCGACGGCAACAAAAGGCAGGCCGATATCGCTGGCACCTTTGACATGGTCGCCAGATAAGACACCCAGGCCGCCAGCATAGATGGGCAGGGTCTCATGCAAACCAAACTCGGTCGAGAAGTAGGCAATGATCTGGTCGCGCCGCTCAGGGTAAGTGCGGGTGAACCAGGTCTCTTTTGGCTTCATATATTCGTCGAACTGGCGCATGATGCGGTCGTAGAATTCCAGGTAGTAACGATCCTGGGTCATGGCCTTAAGCCGGTTGCGGCTGACCTGCTGGAGCAAGCGGATGGGGTTGTGGTAGGTTTTTTCCCAAAGCACAGAGTCAATGCGCGAGAAGACGCGCTGGGCTTCAGGATTCCAGGTCCACCATAAGTTATAAGCCAACTGCGAGAGGCGGTAAATGCGCCGCGGCAGGGCCGGGATTGTGGGGGAATCTGTATGGAATGTGATCATTAAAAATTTATCTCCTGTTCAAAGCAACTGGCATCCTTTGCCATGCTGCGGGCATAATCTTACCACACCTTATGAGTAGGTTTTGAGATGTTCATCTGGATCTTAATTGCCCCCAAACCAGGCCATCCATCCCGGCTTGCCCCCAGGCTGCTTCGTAAACTTCTACTTTTGGGTTGAGGGCGGTATTCAGCGCTGGTAAGCCGCCGATGAAACGCGGTGAGATGGTGATCACAACGCCATTTGCCAGGCCGGCTTGCAAAAAAGCCGTCATCACACTGGCGCCCCCTTCTACCATCAGGCTGGGGATCCCTTTCTGGTGCAGGCGGCCTAATAAGGCTGCCAGGTCCACACGTCCATCGGCCGCGGCCGGCAGACGCCAGACCTGCGCACCGGCAGATTCCAGTGCCGCCTGCCGGGCGCGATCAGCGGTCTCTAAGCAGGCGATGTGGGGCTGCAATGGATGCTGGAATAGGGCGGCATCTAAGGGGCAGCGCAGATGGCTGTCTAAGATCACTGGCAGCGGGCTGGGGCCTTCTGCCAGGCGGGCTGTCAGGCGTGGGTTGTCGGCGATCACTGTGCCAATCCCCACCAGGATCGCCGCATGCAGGGTGCGCAGGCGATGGGTGATCTGCATGGCCTGGGGCCCGCTGAGGATTACTTGCGTGCCACCAGGGGTCGCCAGGCTGCCATCCAGGCTTTGGGCATAGGTCAGCGTAACCCAGGGGAGGGGAGCTCCGGCGTGGCTGGCAAACTGGCTTGCCAGCCACGCCGCGATGCGGTCGGTGCTAGGGCTGCTGTTCAGGATTTTCTTTGGCATTGCTGTGCGTCATATCGTTGAGCGGAACAGGCGCCATGCTCAATAGGTGGCTCATCCGGCGTACTTTTGTGGATATGTAGTTCAGGTTGTCTGGGTTGATGGATGGCTCCAGTGGCACCCGCCCGACCACGTTCACCCCCAGGCAAGTGAGACTTTCGATCTTGGCAGGGTTATTGGTGATCAGGCGCACTGAGCGGATGCCGAGATCCTCCAACATCAAAACGGCGGCGGTGTAGTTGCGCTCGTCGGCCTGGTGCCCCAAAGCCAGGTTGGCGTCCACGGTATCCAGGCCATCATCCTGCAAGTTGTAGGCTTTGAGTTTTTCGCCCAGGCCAATGCCGCGCCCTTCTTGGCGCAGGTACAGCACCATGCCCTGGCCCTCTTGTGCAATCAGTGCCATGGCGCGCTGGAGTTGTTCGCCGCAGTCGCAGCGCAGTGAACCCAACACATCACCGGTAAAACATTCTGAATGGACACGCACCAGTACATTCTCTTTGTCGAACACATCGCCCAGGATGATGGCAAGGTGCTCTTTGGTATCTTTGTTATTTTCGTAGAGGCAGAGCGTAAATTCGCCTTCAGCAGTGGGCAGGCGGGCGCAGACGGTACGCGTCATCACCAGCTCGGGATCCATGCATTTGGGGTGTAGTTCATCATCGGTAAACATAAGAAGGTCTCCTGAGGTTAAATGTATCAGAAAAGTGGCTGGTTGGGTAGTCGTCCCAGCATTCGCGGTTGGCAGAGATCCTTTACTGCATCCGCTGCGGCGCCTGCCTGAATGCCTGCCCGGTGTTCCGCGAGATAGGGGGACATGCATATGTTAACAAAGCAGGTCGGGGCAGCGCTTACCCAGGTCCGATGGGCAGTGTGCTTTCTCCGGCTCTGTTGGGGCAAGAAGCATTTGGGCAGTTGGCGCGGGCCTCTACCCTGTGTGGCGCATGTAAAGAGGCTTGTCCGGTGGATATTGACCTGCCAAAGCTGCTGCTTCGGGTGCGGGCTGGGGATGTGCGCGGGGTTGAGTCTGACGCAGTGAAGCCGAACGCTCCGGGCGTGCTGGCAGTGGGGTTGAAAGCCTTCTCCTGGATGGCCTCGGGAGCGGGGCGTTTCCGCCTGGCTCAAGGCCTGGCTGGGACTTTTGGCGGGCTGGGTCAACTGCTTTGGGGGCATGTGGGTCCTGATCAACGCACCTGGTTGCACCTGCCGGCAGTGACAGGCTGGGGGGTGAGCAAAGATTTTCCCGCCCCAACGGGTAGGAAATTCCGCCAGTGGATGGCTGAGCGCTCAGCCGCCGAGCCCCAAAAGCGCGAGAATGGGTCGTTGGGCAAGCGGCTTTTGCAGCCGCAGGTTGCGGCTATGCCCTAGGCTGGCAGCGCGCCGCGGCAAGCGCAAACAGATAGGATCGAAAAATTCAGGGGACTGAGCGGGGCACAGGCGGCCCTGCCCGAAACCGGCTCATTGTTGATCACCGGAGGGCTGGGTAGGCCGCTGGCTGTTTCCTTGCTCCCAGAAATTCATATTGTGGTGGTATCAGAAGCAGTGTTGTTTGATACACTGGCAGAAATCTTGAACTTGCCAGCCGTGCGCCAATCATCGGCCGCGGCTTTGGTCAGCAGGCCCTCGCGCACAGCAGATATTGAAATGACCCTCACGATTGGAGTGCATGGTCCGGGCGAAATCCATGTCTTTTTTGTCCAAGCATAGTGCGCTTTAGCGCCGGCGGCGCAAGAAGATGTATGCCACAAAGAGGATGGGGATAATGATCACTGCCGCCAGGGCCAGCAGGGCCAGGCTGGAAGTTTTCCCCTGGGCGGGTTGGGCATTGGCGGCGGCATCGGGTAAAGGAATTTCTGTTGGGATCAGCATGGTTTGGCCGGTATCCGGTCCGATGTAAGGTTCTTGCCCTGCATTGGGCTGGGGCGTATTGGTGGGCAGCGGAATAAGCGTAAGGGTTGGGGTGATGGTGGCTGTAAAGATTGGGCCTCCACCATCGGCGCGTACCGGCAACGCGGCGGCGGCAGCCAGGATCAGCAGCCCGGCTGTTAAAAGGAGTAGTTTGGCAAGCAAACGATTGGATATATGGGCAAATCTCATGCGCTTTCACCTTCCATGAACAATTTTCCACAAGCTCGGAATGAGGGCTGTCAGAAAGAGCCGCTTTTTCACAATCCCGAATTCTCATTTAATTGTATCATGGCTTGCGAACAAAGGCGTCTGCGAGGGGAATGACTTTCGGGTGATTGTAATTGGCCTGCCAGGGCAGGCCTGCTGCTTTGGGAGGATTAACCGGGCAGCTTGTAGGTGCAGAATGTGCCGTCGGCTTCAGGGGGAAAATCGGTCACAGCCGTTACAGCATCGTTATTCAGCGGGCCGTAGATGTGGGGGAATATACCGTGCCCCGATTCTTCCCACCGCAGGGCAGCTTTCAGCCGTTGGGGATCGATCCACAATAAGACCATGTTTTGCATGCCGTGGTAGTAGCGGTTTGCTACCGCGATCACTTGTTCGGGCAGCGAGCAGTGGATGAAGCCCTCTTGGGCAAAGGCCGCCGGGCGGTATTGGCCCTGGGGTTGGGCCGCCTGCCAGGCACTGCGTTCACACAGATGGACAATGGGAGAAGATTCTGTCATATCAACCTCGATGACCCGGTCTTTGCCTGCCAGGTCGCGCAGGATTTGTGTTCTGGCCTTCGGAAATGCGTCTTGGGCCAGTTGGTGCACAGCCGCCCCTTGCGATGCTTCGATCTCAAGCAGCAGCAGGCCCTCAGGCCGTACATGCTGGGGCGCTTGAGCCAACAGGCGGCGGAGCAGGGTTAACCCATCGGGGCCGCCGTCCAGGGCCAGGGAGGGCTCACGGCCATAAATGGGCAAATGGTGCAGTGCTTGCGTGGGGATGTACGGCAGGTTGGCACACAGCAAGTCAAAGGCCGGCAGCCCGGTTGGCGCCGGAGTTGAAGAGGGGAATAGATCGGCCTGGCAGAAGGTGATGCGCCCGTCCACCCCATGTTTCTGCGCGTTGCGGCGGGCCACATCCAGCGCGGCAGGCGAGAGGTCGGTAGCCTCAAGCTGCAAATCTGCGATCTGCACTGCCAGCGAGATGGCAATGCAGCCAGAGCCTGTGCCCACATCCAGGGCGGCGCGCCGGGTTGGATGGCGGAGCAGCCAGGCAATGGCGCGCTCAACCAGCAGCTCGGTTTCGGGGCGGGGTATGAGCACATCGCGGGTCAGGCTGAAATCCAGCCCGTAAAATTCCCAATGCTCCAGCACGTAGGGCAGGGGCTCGCCAGATTGCAGGCGGGTTGCCAGGGTAGCCAGGCAGGCCGTTTGTTCTTCTGTTAAAATTGTTTCGGGGTGGGCCATGATCCAGGTGCGCGTCCGCCCGAGCAGGTGGGCCAGCAGCACCTGGGCATCCAGGGCAGGCGTTTCAGTGTGCGGCCGCAGGCTGGTTGACAGCCTGGCTAGTGCATCCGAGAGCATGAATAGAGAAGGCATAAAGATTTAAGCCCCCAGAGGGGGGCTCCATTGATTTTGCTGTTTCGCGAACAACGATTATTCTTCGTCGTCTTCGTCAGCGCCAGATTCGACTACAGCCGATAAGCGGTCTGCTTCATCGCGAGTCCCCAGTTCATCAATGAACTCATCCAACTGGCTGCCATTCATAAAACCAGCCAGGTTGTAGGTAGAGCGGTTGATGCGGTGGTCAGTGACCCGTGATTGGGGATAATTGTAGGTGCGGATCTTTTCAGAACGCTCGCCGCTGCCCACCTGAGAGCGGCGGTTCTCTTCAATTTCAGAGCGGCGTTTCTCTTCTTCGATCTCGTACAGGCGGGCCCGTAAAATGCTCATGGCGCGCATGCGGTTCTGGAGCTGTGAGCGTTCATCCTGGCAGGCAACCACCATGCCGGTGGGCAAGTGCGTAATGCGGACGGCTGTGGCATTCTTCTGCACATTCTGCCCGCCAGCCCCCGATGAGCGGAAGACATCCACGCGGATATCTGCTTCGGGAATGTCGATCTCAACATCCTCTACCTCCGCCAACACAGCCACGGTGGCGGTTGAGGTGTGGATGCGGCCCGATGATTCGGTCACTGGGACGCGCTGGACACGATGGACGCCCGATTCGTATTTCAGCCGCGAATAGGCGCCGCGTCCTTTGACCATGAAGATGATCTCTTTGTATCCACCAATGCCGATGTCGCTGGAAGAAAGCACGTCAATTGCCCAGCGGCGGGCTTCAGCATAATGGGTATAGACGCGGAAAAGGTCAGCCGCAAAGATCGCAGCTTCATCGCCTCCGGCACCAGCGCGTATTTCCATGATCACATTGCGGTCATCGCGCGGGTCTTTGGGCAAGAGCAAAGACTTGATCTCGCCTTCCAGTTTTTCGATCAGCGGTTCCAGGTCGAGGATCTCAGCCTCAGCCAGCATGCGCATATCGTTATCATCGCTATCCAGGATGGCGCGCGCTTCTTCAATGTGATCGAGGGCCTGGCGGTATTGGCGCGCCTTCTCGATCAAGGGTTCTAGATCAATGCGTTCTTTATTCAACTCAGCCGCGTGTTGGTAGTCATCACCCACTTCCAAGAGCTGCTGATTGAGTTTTTCGTAATGTTGTTCTATGGCAAGTAATTTATCGAGCATGGGGGGGATTATACCATGAGGCAGAAATTGGAACTTTAAGCGTTTACAGGGCGTCTTTTTGATAACGACACCAATTGATCCGATTTAACCCATGGAGGCGCGCAATGAAACTGAAACTTTACTTGTTCCTGGCAGTTGGATTGGCCCTGGTGGCAGCTTTTGCCTTTCCGCTGACCGTTTTTGCCGATGGCATTATTGTCCCTGACCCGCCCATTTGTGACCCCGGCCACTGCCCACCCATCCCCCTGCCCATGGAGCAGTTGGTGGTGCGCTACCACCATGTGACGGTCACGATCGTAGACCAGGTGGCGATCACACACGTAGACCAGGTTTTCTATAACCCAAATGACTGGCAGATCGAGGGGACTTATATCTTCCCTATTCCGGTCGACGCGGCCGTCTCGGGCTTTACCCTGTGGGTAGATGGTCAGCCAGTGGAAGGGCAGGTTCTAAGTGCTGAGGAGGCCCGTCAAACTTATGAGCAGATCGTCAGCAGTATGCGCGATCCGGCCCTGTTAGAGTATGCCGGGCGGGGTGCACTGCAAGCGCGCGTTTTTCCCATCGCCCCGCAGGCTGAACGGCGCATAGAGCTGGAGTACAGCCAGGCCCTGGCGGCAGAAAACGGCCTGGTGCGCTACGTATACCCGCTCAGCACTGAAAAGTTTTCTGCCCGGCCGCTGGACAGTGTCACCATCAGCGTCGATGTGCAGTCGAATGTACCCATCCGGGCGGTCTATTCGCCGAGCCACGATATTGGGATCAGTCGAGAGAGTGACACGCACGTCACCGCCGGGTATGAGGCCAATCGTGTGCTGCCCGAGAGCGACTTTTCGCTCTACTATTCGCTCGGCGAGACAGAAGCTTTTCATGTTCTGAGTTATCGCGATGTCACCGACCCCACAGACCCAGACGGCTTCTTTCTCGTCTTGTTGGCGCCGCGTGTCCAGGCTGCAGAGGCCATCATCCCCAAGGATGTGATCCTGGTCTTAGACCGCTCAGGCAGCATGGAGGGTGAGAAGTTCACCCAGGCTCAAGAAGCCCTGCGTTATATCCTCCAGCATTTGAATTCCGACGACCGTTTTAACATTATCACCTTCAGCACCGGCATCGAGATGTATGCCGAGGGTTTGAGACCAGCCTCAGAAGCCAACGAGGCCCTGCCCTGGGTGAACAGCCTGTGGGCCGAGGGCAGTACCGATATCAACCGGGCCCTGCTAGAAGCGGCAGCCATTGTGGATCCTGAACGTGCCACCTACGTGATCTTCTTGACGGATGGGCTGCCGACCCAAGGAGAAACAGACAGCGCCGCAATCTTGAATAACCTGGATGCCAACGCCCCAGAGAACCTGCGCTTGTTCGTATTTGGCGTGGGGTATGACGTGGACACCTACTTGCTCGATTCGTTGGCCCAGGGGCATCATGGCACCAGTTCTTATGTGCTGCCGGGAGATCCGTTGGATGAGATCGTTTCGGGATTTTACGCCAGGGTCAGCACGCCGGTCTTGACCAACCTGGCATTGGACTTCGAGGGTATTTCAGCCTATGATCTGTATCCGAACCCCCTGCCTGACCTGTTCGCAGGCTCGCAGATCATTGCTGTGGGGCGCTATCGCCAGGGCGGCTCGACCGATGTGACCTTGACCGGAGAATTCAACGGCGAAGTACGCACTTTCACTTACCCGGGGCAGTTCCTTGCCGAGCAGTCAGCCTTTAGCGACCAGATGTCTGCCATCCCGCGCCTGTGGGCCACCCGCAAGGTCGGGCACCTGTTGAATCAGATCCGCTTGCACGGCCCCAACCAAGAGACGATTGATCAGATCGTGCGCCTGAGCATTCGTTATGGAATCGTGACGCCGTATACTTCTTACTTGGTAACTGAAGATGCCGGCGAAGCGCTCAGCTCCAGCGGGCAGGATCGCATTGCCCAAGAAGCATATGATGCGCAAATGAATATGCCTCCCACGGCTGTTTCGGGAGCTGGGGCGGTGGGAAAAGCCGCTGATCAGGGCGCCCTGGCCGGGGCTGAGCATATTGCCCCCTTAATCGATACGGTGGCAGAGGTGGTCAAAATTGTGGGGGCGCGCACTTTCGTGCTCTCTGATGGCGTGTGGATGGATACGACCTTTGACCCCGACACCATGCAGACGATCAAGGTGAGCTTCTTGTCTGATGATTACTTCGCATTATCCGCAGCCAGCCCAGATATTGCAGGGGCTTTTGCCCTGGGCCAACGGGTGATCGTGTTGTGGGAGAACCAGGCTTACGAAGTGGTAGCGGAGGGAGGGGCCACCGTTCCGATCGTAATCCCCAGCCCACAACCGCCGGCTGCCACGCCTACGCTAGAGCCGGTCGCTGGGCCAGACTTAGAACCAACCTTAGCGCCCACGTCAGATGCCGGCGGGGGTGCCGATAGCATTCAACCGGCTGCGCCTTGCGGTGCCGGGCTGCTGGCTCTGCTGCCGCTGGCAGGAGCGGTGATCTTCCGAAAGAGATGTTCGTAGGGGCAAAGAATGGTCACATAGAACGGGCGTGATGCATCGGGAAAGCCGTACATCACGCCCGTTTTTATTCTCTGTCACAGAATTGATGGGAGCGGTGTTTATTAAGTGATGGAGAGCTGCGCGTGGCTGTTACAATAGAACGTGGCAGTGCGATATAATAGCAATATCATGACAAAAGCATTGAATTACAATACAATCGCGCCGACTTATAATCGGCGCTTTGTTTCAGACGGGCAGCGGCAGACCGGGGCTGTGTTAAGGGGATTGGCTGAAGAGACCCAGGCCCGGAGCGTCTTGGATGTGGGCTGCGGGACGGGCCACTGGCTGGCAGGCCTGGCGCGGGCAGGTTATGTGTGTTTTGGGCTGGACCGCTCGAGCGGAATGCTTGCCCAGGCGGCTCAACGCCCTGAGATCATGCACCTGGTGCATGGCCAGGCAGAGGCGCTGCCATTTGGGGGGCTGTTTGAGCTTTTGTTCTGCGTCAATGCCATTCATCATTTTGGCGATAAAGCTGCCTTTATTCATGAGGCCTGGCGTATGCTGAGCCCGGGTGGCGCGTTGGCGGTGATCGGGATGGATCCGCACGGCAAATGTGAGGATTGGTACATTTATGATTACTTTGATGGTACGTATGAAACAGACTTGCAGCGTTTCCCGGCCTGGTCGGCCGTGGGTGCCTGGATGGAACAGGCGGGCTTTGTGCAGGTGCAACTGCGCCCGGTAGAAACCATCTATGATCTCAAAGAAGGACGCACCGTGCTGGATGATCCCTTTTTACAAAAACATGCTGCCTCGCAGTTGGCCTTGTTGAGCGACGCTGCTTACGCAGCGGGTATCCAGCGCATTCACCAGGCGTTGGACGCTGCTGAGCATGCCGGGCAGCCATTGACCTTTATGAGCCGTATCCAATTAGAGATGATGATTGGATGGAAATCTTGAAGCAAAGAGGAGACTTTGATATGCTGCGCAAATTGTGGAAGCTATTGACGATCATGATTATTGTGGCCTTTGCTGCTCAGGGCGGGGCATTGGCGGCGCAGGCAGAACAACCTTCGCGGGAAGCACTGCAAGGTATTTTTAGCATCATTTGGGGGGATGGAGAGCCTGGAACGGGTATCAGCCTGGAGCGTTATTTCATAACCCTTGCGGATGGGCAAACGCTGCCCCTCAATATTAGCCCATCGGCATGGCCCGAAGGGGGAGCGCTGGCTTTGAACCGGCAAAGCGTGGTGGTGTGGGGGTCTGTGAATTCGCTGGATGGGGTCAGCTTCGATGTCGATCAAATTGGGTTGAACCAAGATGCGCACACCGAGTCGGTCATTGGCTCTAAGCCCTGGATTTCGATTATGTGCAAGTTCAGCGATGTGGCATCAGAGCCCAAGGATCTTGCCTTTTTCACGGGAATGTATTCTAGTGCTTATCCGGGTATTGATCATTTCTGGCGCGAGGTATCCTTCAACCTGGTTAACCTGAACGGCAGCAGTGCGGTTGGCTGGTACACCCTGCCCTTCCCGCGCGACCATTACTTGCCCGGCGGCAACCTGGATTGGGGCGCGGCCGCCAGCGATTGCACAGCGGTGGCGGATGCCGACGTGAACTTCCGGAATTATCGTGATGGCGGCATCAACCTGATGTTCAACGACGTCTTGGATTGCTGTGCCTGGGGTGGAAGTATGTACCTGGAGCTGGATGGTATAGGCCAGGAATGGCGTATGACCTGGGAGCCGCCATGGGGTTATGAGAACATCGGCGTGATCGCCCACGAGACCGGGCATGGGTTTGGCCTGCCGCATTCCTCGGGCGATTATGGTCAAGTCTACGACAACCAGTGGGATGTAATGAGCGATTTGTGGAGTAATGAAAGCCGCGGCGGTTCTCACCCCATCTATGGCACGCTTGGCCAGCATACCATTGCCTATCATAAGGATATGTTGGGGTGGATTGACAGTGCCACGCGGATGACGGTTAACCCCGGGGCGATGCGCGTGGTGACATTGGAGCGTCTTGGAAGGCCGCAAACCACCAATTACCTGGAAGTGGTCATCCCGATCAAAGGTTCAACCAGTAATTTCTATACTGTCGAGGCGCGCCAGGATAGCGCGGCTACAGGGTATGATAACTGGCTGCCCGGTACCGCTGTGGTGATCCATAAAGTGAATGTGTATTTAGGAGAACCTGCACACGTGGTGGATATTGACGGCAATGGGAATACTGGTGATGAGGGCGCCATGTGGCGCGTGGGCGAGAAATTTGTTGATGAGGCGAACAATATCTCGGTTGAAGTGCTTGATGTAACAGCAACCGGTTTTGTGGTCAGGGTGGCCAATAACTACTATCTCAGTGATCTAAGCCTGACCGGACCGCAGAGCGGTCGCGTGGGGCAAGCTTTGACGTATACCGCTAAGGCTTTGCCGGCGAGCGTCTTGCAGCCGATCACTTTCACCTGGCAGGCCAGCGGCCAGGAACCGATCACGCAGACCGGCGGTACCACGCGCAGCGTCCAATATACTTGGGCAGAACCCGGCACGCAGGTGATCACGGTGACGGCAACTAACCCGGGCGGCTCTCTGAGTGAGGTTATTACGGTTGATGTGATTCAGCCGCTGACTGGGACGGTGCTGAGCGGCCCTGAACTGGGGATGGTTGGCGTAACGGCTACCCTGACGGCGGCTGTTGCTCCGTTGGATGCATCCCTGCCTGTTCAGTATAAATGGCAAGCCACTGGGCACGATACGGTAGTCCACACGGCTGGGGTGAGTGATACGGTTGATTTTCTGTGGTCTGAGCCGGGGACGGCAGTGGTGACCGTGACTGCCAGCAATACAAACGCCAGCTTCACCGCGGTGCATTCCTGGCCGGTTTACGCTCCACTGGAAGCCGTGCAGATGGATGGGATTGCTAGCGGGCTGGCAGGAGAAGTATATACCTTTACGGCCCAGATCGGCCCAAGCGGGGTGGCACAGCCAGTCACCTACACATGGCTTGTGGATGGCCAAGAAATGGTGACGCATACGGGCGGTCTGAGCGACACCACCCACTTCACCTGGCAAGAGCCGGGGGTTTATACGATCTCGCTTGAGGTGGAGAATGCAACAGGTTTTGTGGATACCCAGCAGCGGGTAGAAATCGGTATCTTGCCCCAAATCACCCCGGCTGGGCCTGAGCACGGCCTGGTTGGGGCCAGTTATGATTTTGTGGCTACGGTTCAGCCCACTGCCACCCAGCCGTTGACGTATACCTGGCAGGTGGATGGCGAAACCGTCATCACACGGACAGGTGGGTTAAGCGATGTGTTCAGTGTAACCTGGCTTGAGCCTGGTTTGCACACGGTGAGGGTGGCTGTGACGAACAGGGCTGGAACAAGCGTGCAAGCCTGGGATGTGGTGATTGACACCCGAATCTTTGTGCCGTTCGTTGGGCGGTAGTGCATAAGGTACACCAGGTGCAAGTTGTGTTTGCATCTGGTGTACCTTTATATCGCCTGGTGGGCCATTTCCCAACCCAAGATAGCCTGTTTGCGAGCGGCGCCGTAGTGATACTGGCCAAAATCGCCCAGTTTGCGCTCCTTTTGGACTTGGTATAATATCTAATTGGATAGAATGCCTTTGCTTATCTTTTATACCTTGTCGTTGGTCGTTTCAATTGCGATGCTGCTTGGGTTGGCAAGTTATGCCTGGCAGCGCACGCGCGTGCCTGGTGCCGCTGCATTTGGGATGGTGTTCTTCTTAAGTGCGGGCTGGGCAGTGTGTATGCTGTCTGATCCGTACAATAATGACTTGACCTCGCGCATTCTCTGGCTGCAGGCGCGCTATACCTTTGCTGTCTTCATCCCTGTCTTTTTCTTGATCATGGCGGCGCGTGTGACCGAGTCTGACGGGTGGTTGAACCGCCGCACAATGGCGGCACCCTTTGCCATGCCAGTCCTCATGGTCATCATCACCTGGACCAGCCAGTATCATACCTTGTTCCGTTACAATTATCGGCTGGAATTCAACGGCCTGTTTAACGCCCTGGCCTGGGAAAATGGACCCTTCAGCCTGATCGGGATGATCTATTCCTATGCGGTGGGGTTTGTTGGGGCTTTCGTCATCCTGATCCGCTATAAACAGCCTGACAGTCTCCGTTTACATTGGCGTACCGCGCTGATGTTGTTGGGAACGTTGGCTGTGGCGCTTCCCGACCTGGTGTTTTGGATCTATCCGGGGTTGACCGGTTGGGTGAACCTCTCCACCAGTGCCATGACCCTGGGTGGAATATTGTTTGCGATCGCCTTGTTTCGTGGCAAGATGCTGGAGCTGACCCCTTTGGCGCAGACCGCCTTGTTCGCCAACATGTTGGATGGGGTTGTGATCATGGATCGGGAAAACCGGATTGTTGAGATGAACCCGCAAGCGCGCCGCATTTTGGCAGCTGAAAGCAACCCCATTGGTCAAGCGGCAGATAAGATCGTACCCAGATGGGAGATTTTCCGGAATCGACAGGTGACAGATACCCATCCTCTGGCAGAGCTGGTACTTCATAATATGATCTATGAAATGCAAGTGAGCGCCCTGTCAGATAAAAGCGGCAAGCTGGTGGGGCGCATGCTTAATTTACGCAATATCACGGCGCGTAAGCAAGCTGATGCTACCCAGCGTATGCAAAGTGCCGCTCTGGAAGCGGCGGTGAATGCCATTGCCATTATTGATGTGGATGGGCATTTCGTCTGGGCCAACCCGGCTTTCGGCAAACTGACCGGTTTCAGCACGGATGAGATCGTGGGTCTGACCCCTAACTTGTTCAAATCAGGATTTGTTGAACCATCCGTATACCAAGTCATGTGGGAAACCCTGCTCGCGGGCCAGCCTTGGAGCGGCGAGTTAACCAATCGCCGCAAAGATGGCAGCGTGTACCCCGAAGAACAAACCATTACCCCGGTTTTGGATGAGCGGGGAAAGGTGCAGTATTTCATCGCAGTCAAGCAGGATATCAGCGAACGCAAGGCTTTAGAGAGCATGCGAGATGACCTGACGCATATGCTGGTCCACGACCTGCGCAACCCTCTGGGACAGGCCAAAATGGCCTTGAGCATGCTGCAGAGCGGCATCGAGAATGCCGATATTTGGCAGGAGATGGTTGAAATTGCAAGCCTGGGTTTAAGCCGGATGGAAGGATTGGTCAACGATATCCTGAATATTAACCGTATTGAAAGCGGCCAGGTGTCTTTAGACTGTACGCAGGTAGAAATCGCCCAGCTCATCGAGCAAGTCATTGCGCAGCAAACCCCGCGGGCCAAATTTCAAAAGGTGACCCTGCTCAGCAAAGTAGACCCAGGCCTGCCCTCTGTGCAGATAGATGTCAACCTGATCCAGCGGGTGTTAGAGAATTTGATTGGTAACGCATTAAAGTTTACGCCCGAAGATGGCGTGATTGAGCTTTCTGCCAGGGCCGATGGGGATGGCATTCGTATCAGTGTGCATGATAGCGGGTCGGGATTTCCGCCAGAGATGCAGGATCACCTGTTCGAGAAATTTGTGACCGGAAAAAAGGGGGGTGGTTTCGGGCTCGGACTGCCGTTTTGTCAATTAGCAGTTAAAGAACATGGGGGGCAAATCTGGGGAGAGAATGCGCCAGAAGGTGGAGCTATCTTTACATTTACTTTGCCGGTTGTGAGGTAAAATGAGATCGAAAATCTGTTTGGGAGCCGAAATTTGAAGAAATATATTAAGGATTACGCGTTTTTATTGTCTATTGCCGGGGTGATCATTGGGCTTGACCAGTGGACCAAAATACTGGTACGGCAAAACTTAGGGCCGGCAGACCGCTGGTCTCCTTGGCCCTGGTTAGAGCCCTATGTGCGCATCGTGAACTGGCACAATACGGGGGCTGCTTTTGGCATGCTGCAAGACTTTGGCAAGGTGTTCATGGTGCTGGCGATTCTGGTATCGCTGGCTATCTTATACTATTTTCCACGTGTTGAGCGGAACGACTGGCTGGTTCGCCTGGCGTTGAGCTTGCAGTTGGGAGGGGCGGTGGGTAATTTAATTGACCGCTTCTACCAGGGTTATGTGACTGATTTTATTTCAGTGGGCACGTTTGCAGTTTTTAATGTAGCAGACGCCAGCATTTCGGTGGGGGTGGCGGTGCTGCTTTTGGGGGTCTGGTTGAAGGAACGCGAAGAAAAGGAACGGGCTGCTGAGAATGGCCTTACACTGGATGAAGAAAGTTTAAAGGCCACCGGAGACGAAAATCAGCCGGGTGTTGAACTGCCGGGCGAAAATGAAGCGCGTTCGGAACGCTCCTCCGTCTTTCAGAATGGAACTGCGCACGAGCGCGTGAAGCCAGGCTTTGGCACTGGGGAGGCGCAAGGTGAATGAGCGTATCTTCAATTTGCAGTGCGAGGATGGGGAAGCTGGACGCCTGGATAAGTTTTTGACTGTCCGGTTGGCGGAATTTTCACGCTCGCGCTTGCAGGGGTTGATTGAAGATGGCATGGTAAGCATTGATGGCAAGCCGGCCCATAAAAATGGGCAGATGATTGAGGTTGGGGCGGCAGTGGTGGTACGTGTCCCGCCATCTGCCCCAAGCAGCCTGGCTGCAGAAGACATCCCCCTGGAGATCATCTTTGAGAATCAAGATGTGATTGTGGTCAATAAGCCAGCCGGGATGGTGGTGCATCCGGCCGCAGGTCATCATTCTGGGACTTTGGTGCATGCAGCCCTGGCGCACGCACCAGATATCGAAGGGGTAGGTGGAGAGCAACGGCCGGGGGTGGTGCACCGCCTGGATAAGGACACCTCTGGGCTGATCCTATTGGCGAAGAATGAGCAGGCTCACCGCTGGCTGCAAGATCAGTTTCGCTTGCGCAAGACCAAGAAAGTTTACATTGCATTGGTAGATGGCCAACCGCCTACGCCGGTTGGGCGCATCGAGGCTGCAATTGGGCGCTCTACCACGCAGCGGAAATTGATGGCGGTCACTGCACCGGGCAGTGGTCGTGAATCTGCCAGCGAATATAAAACTCTCGAAACTTTCGCCCGGCATACTTTGCTGGAAGTGCATCCGGTAACGGGTCGCACACACCAGATTCGCCTGCACCTGGCCTTTATTGGCTGCCCGGTGGCAGGAGATTTGATCTACGGTCATAAGAAAGCCACCCTCCCATTGCGACGGCATTTCTTACATGCTGCTCGGTTGAGCATTTGCTTGCCGGGAGAGGAAAAGCGGCAGGTTTTCGATGCGCCGCTGCCAGATGAACTGCGCCAGGCCCTGGAACAATTGCGGGCCGGTTTTTGATACTGGTGAAGGAAATTTACCTGTCAATTGGAGCGTAATATGAATATCGTTGACCTGCGTTCGGACACTGTGACACAACCCACTCTGCAGATGCGTGAGGCAATGGTCAAGGCGCCTGTGGGCGATGATGTATATGGCGAAGACCCCACCATCAACCGCCTGCAAGAGATGGCCGCGGCGCGCCTGGGGAAAGAAGCCGGGTTGTTTTTGCCATCGGGAACGATGGGCAACCTGGCATCGATGCTGGCGCACTGTGGGCGTGGCGATGAGGTGATCATGGGGCATCGTGCCCATACGTTCTTGTACGAGGCGGGCGGGGTATCGGCCCTGGGCGGCGTTCATTCTTGCCAGATTCCCAACCAGGCAGATGGCACCCTGGCAATGGATGATATCCGCGCCGCCATTCGTGATGATGATGACCACGAGCCCGTGACACGGTTGGTGTGCCTGGAAAACACCCACAATCGCTGCGGCGGGGTGGCGCTAACAGCCGAGTATACGCGGCAGGTAGGTGAGCTGGTCCATGCCCGCGGCATCCGCCTGCATCTGGATGGGGCGCGCCTCTTCAATGCCGCGGTTGGCCTGGGCGTGGATGCGGCAGTGCTGGCTGCTCCAGCCGATTCGGTCACATTTTGCTTGAGCAAGGGGTTGTGTGCGCCGGTTGGCTCGGTGTTGTGTGGAAGCCACGAGTTCATTGGCAAGGTGCGCCGCATTCGCAAACAACTGGGGGGCGGCATGCGCCAGGCCGGCATCTTGGCGGCAGCGGGTATTGTGGCATTAGAGACCATGATCGAGCGCCTGGCTGACGACCATGCCCGGGCGCGTTGCCTGGCGCATGGATTGGCAAAACTGCCTGGAATGATTTTGGATAAGGAGACGCCAGATACCAACATGGTGTTTGTAACATTGGCAGATGCCGTGCCGCTCGATGCAGAACAATGTGCCGAAAAATTGGCCCTAGCGGGTGTCAAAGTTGGGGTTGTGGGGGCCAGGCGCTTCAGGATGGTGCTGCATTATTGGGTAGATGATGCTGGCGTAGAGCAGACGCTTCAGGCGTTTGAACATGCGCTGCGTATCTAACCGAGTAGATGCGCATGTTATAATACCTTTAACAAGCTAGGGGTGGGGTTCAATTGTTAACGGTTTTGAGGAGATTAGGATGAGCGAGTTTTTTACACTAGCACAAATCGATGAAATTGCTGACGTCATTCGTTCAAAAACCACTTACCAGCCGCGGGTAGGGGTGATTTTAGGCTCGGGCTTGGGTTCGTTGGCCGCCAGCGTTGAACAGGCTGTCATCATTCCGTTCACAGACCTGCCGAATTGGCCCGTATCCACCGTGATGGGGCACCAGGGGCACCTGGTGATGGGCCGGTTGGAAGGTCAAGAGATTGCTGTCATGCAGGGGCGGGTCCATTATTATGAAGGTTACAGCATGGCGCAGGTCGGGCTGCCGGTGCGCGTCTTACAGCGCCTGGGGATTGAGATCCTGATCGTGACCAACGCGGCTGGGGCAGTCAACCCGGCTTTTGAGCCGGGCGATTTGATGCTGATCAAGGATCATGTCAACATCATTGGCATGTCGGGCTTAAATCCACTGCGCGGCCCCAACCTGGACGAGCTGGGGCCACGGTTCCCCGATATGAGCCAGCCTTACGATCGCACATTGAACCAGTTGGCGCGTAAAGTTGCAGAAACTGAGAATGTCCTCCTGCGCGAGGGTGTCTATATCAGCCTGGCTGGACCCTCGTTTGAGAGCCCCGCTGACCTACGCTACCTGCGCATGATTGGTGCGGATGCAGTCGGTATGTCCACCGTGCCAGAAGTGATCGTGGCACGCCACGCGGGGACGCGTGTTTTGGGTATTTCAGGGATCAGCAATAAGGCCAACCTGGATGGGGATACCATGACCACCCATGATGAGGTGCTAGAAGCCGGGAAAAAGATCGTTCCGAAGCTGACCACCATCATCCGCGGGGTGCTGCGTCGTTTATAACTTGATCTAAAGACAATAGTTAGGGTACCTGCGGCAAGGAAAACCGGACGCGGCATGGAAGAATTCCTGCGCTATTCTCGCGCATATGAAATGTGGGTATATTTGGGTTTGGGGGTCCTGGCCTTATGGCACATTCGCAAATTCATTCTTGCATGGATGGAGCTGCGGGGTGCCTTATTTGGCATGGAGCGCGAGAGTGCTCAGGCCCGCCTGAACCAGGCGGCGACCATGTTGGTGCTGGTGCTAATTATGATGGTGGCTGAGTTTACGCTGGTCTCCTTTGTGGCTCCATCTATTCCTGGGGCTGTGCCGCTGCCCTCGCCGACACTTGATCTGTTAGCCACCCCCACCATTACCCTGCCAGCATTAGAGCCGGCTTTGCAAGAAGCTGAGGTGACGCCCACCCCTGTAGCCAGCGAGGAACCGGTGGGCGAGGGTTGTTCGCCGGGCCAGGTGATGCTCACCGCTCCGCAGGATGGCGAGCGGATTAGCGGTTTGGTCACCCTGGAGGGAACAGCAGATACCCCAAATTTTGGCTTTTATTCGTATGAAATCGCGCGCCCAGGTGAGACGATCTGGCTGCCGGTTCAGGTGGGGCAGCAGCCAGTGCGGGATGGCCAATTGGGAACCTGGGATACCTCGGCATTGGCGCCGGGCGATTATATGCTGCGGTTGGTGGTGACCGATAACCAGGGCATTGCCCTGACCCCATGTGTGATCCAGGTTCTGGTGGACGCAATCCCGTAACGATGATGCGCCCCTAGAAAAGGCTGACCTTTAAGATCTGGGTAGCCACGAAAGCGAGGAGATGCATATGCCCGAAATCCAAATCCGGCCCGCGATGGCAGCTGATCTGCCGGCGTTGGCAGCGCTCGATCACAGCTATGTCAGTGACCATGTCTGGCAGATGGACATTGATCAATCAGAAGAAGGGCAGACCGTGGTTTCTTTCCGGGAATCGCAGTTACCGCGCTCGGTGCATGTGGCGTATCCCCGCGATCCTGAAGCCCTGGCAAGAGAATGGAGAGGGGGGCGCCGTTCGCCTGAGCAAGCAAGTTTGCTGGTGGCGGTCTTCCAGACCGAGTTGGTGGGTTACATCAGCATGGTTCAGAATGTGGCCCTGGTGACCACCTGGGTCACGGATCTGGTGGTAATGCGCCGGATGCGTCGCCAGGGAATTGGCAGCGCCTTGATCTTGGCGGCACGTGAATGGGCCCGGCAGCAGGGCAGTCACCGGCTGGTGTTAGAAATGCAGCCCAAGAATTACCCGGCTATTTGCATGGCTTATAAGCTTGGCTTTGTGCTATGCGGGTATAATGATAGATACTACGCCAATCACGATATTGCGCTGTTTTTTGGAAAAAGTGTCAGGTAAATAAGCTGTAAAGGAGACGGGGAATGGCCCTGTCTTTATTTATTGGGAACGGAAGTGCGGCGGTATGTTAGATGCGGTCAATAAGGGACTGCAGTTCGTTAATCAACTGCTGACGGCGGGGATAGCCATCACAGCCTTTTCGTTGCTTTTATATGCCCTCACGTTCAATCTGCGTGATCGGGTAGCGCGGTCGTTTGCCGCCATCCTGGGCTGTGTGGTGATTGTCTTTGTGGGGGATGCGATCAGCAGTATTGCCAGCTCGGTGCAAACATTGGGATTCTGGCTGCGCCTGGAATGGATTGGGATCGTTTTTCTGCCAGCCAGCTATCTGCATTTCTCAGACGCTTTGCTTTCGACCACTGGGCGGCCTTCGCGCGGCAGGCGCAGGCTTTTGATCCGCCTGGTTTACCTGTTAAGCCTGGGCTTCCTGGCTGCCTTACCGTTTTCGCTGCTGGTGGGGCCGTTGGTTCCAGATGCGGTGCCGGCACCGCACCTGGAACGCACTTGGTTGACCTGGGTTTTCACCAGTTTTTATGTGGTGGCGATGGGGTGGGCCTGGGTGAATTTCTGGCGTGCATATCGCCGCACGTTAACCCCCACCAGCCGGCGGCGGATGCGTTACTTGTTGGCTGGCGCCCTGGCGCCGGCGTTGGGCTCTTACCCCTTCCTACTCTTTGGTTCAGGGCTGGCTGGGCGCCATCCGCTGTTGTTTTGGTTGGTTGCAGACCTGACCAATGCTATGGTGGCAGTGCTTTTGGTTGTGATGGCTTATTCGGTGGCTTTTTTTGGCGTGGCCTGGCCTGACCGGATGGTCAAGCGGCGCTTGTTTAAATGGCTGATGCGCGGCCCAGTGACTGCCAGCACTGTGTTGGCCCTGACCACGCTGGTGCGCCGCATGGGGGAGCAATTTGGGTCATCTTATTCGGCGGCAGTGCCGGTGGTGATGGTGGGCGGTTTGCTGCTGATGGAATATGGCATTACGCTGGCGGCTCCCATTTGGGAACGCTGGCTGTTCCACGGTGGTGATCGCGCCAATATGCGCGTGCTCCAGGCGTTGGATGAGCGTCTGTTGACATCTGGCGACTTACGCCAATTTTTAGAGGCCGTATTGGCGGCTGTTTGCGACCGCGCCCAGGCCAAGCAGGCCTTTATCATGGCTTTGAATACCAGCCAGGCCGATCAAGATCGTTCCCTTGAGATGTTGGTTAAGTTTGGCGATGCGCCGCCATTGGAAGAGAACCAAGAAGCCTTGATCCAGGTAGTTGAGAAGAACGGCACGGGGGGAAACCTTTTCGCCTGGGGTGCATATTGGATCGTTCCACTATACACTCAACGCTCCATCAAGCCTGAACTGGTGGGGGTGCTGGGTATTGATGGCGGTTCTGCCCGGCAAGCACATTCCAGGACTTCCCAGGCTTCGGGTGCCATCGAAGAGCACTTGTTGATCAAAGAACATTATGATGCCCTGCAGCTTTTGGCTGAACGGGCGGCACAAGCCCTGGAAGACCGGCGCCAACAGCAGGCCATTTTCAGCTCATTGGAAGTATTGACCCCTCAAATTGACCGGATCCAACGTTTGAGAGCAGCCTCGCGTTACGATAGCTCGGTGGTGCTGACCACGCCCGATGAGCCTCTGGAGGCCTCTGACCTATCGAAATGGGTGAAAGATGCGTTGACTCACTATTGGGGCGGCCCGAAGCTCACCAACAGCCCTCTGATGCAGCTAAAGATTGTTCAACAAGCGCTGGACGAGCATCAAGATAACCCTGCCAATGCCCTGCGTTCAATCTTGCGGCGGGCCATTGAACAAGTGCGCCCAGAAGGAGAGCGGCGGTTTACGGCAGAGTGGATCTTATACAATATCCTGGAGATGAAGTTTATGGAGGGGCACAAGGTGCGCGAGATTGCCTTGCGATTGGCTATGTCTGAGGCCGATCTATATCGTAAGCAGCGAGTGGCCGTTGAGGCGGTTGCCGAGGCAATTCTTGATATGGAGAACCGCGCCAACGGGGGTGGGGGTGTTGATGTGGAACTGGGCTGGCTGAGAGCGACGGCCGTAGACCAGGTGCAAATCGAGCAAGCCGACCAAGATCGCCCCCTGGATGAATTGTCCGATTCAACCAGGTAGTGTAAACTAGTATTGCTCAGCAAAGAAAGAAGGTTTAGTGGTGAACCGTATAATCCATCATCAAGCACAACCAGAACTGGATGAATCCTGGTGGGCAGCGCTGTTGGCTGAGGAAGAGAAGTATGCCCCGGCAGAGCGCTCGAACCAGGCTCCCAAAGAAGTGCTGGCTGAAAATCGTGTCGTAGCAGAACACCCCGCTGGAGCGGCGCGAGTTCCTGCAAAGCCCATTGATTGGGAGTATGCCCAAAAACTCTTTGACAATGATGAGACGCTTAATCTGCAGGTGAATGGCTTTAATCGCGGCGGCCTGCTGATCGGTGGGGACGGTCTGCACGGTTTTGTGCCTGTGTCGCACCTGATCGATATTCATTGCCAGATGGATGAGCAAGAACGCGAGCCGCTTCTGGAAGCGTATGTGGGGCGTGCGATCAACGTCAAGGTGATCGAGTGCGATCCAGACCGCGGGCGGGTGGTGTTCTCAGAGCGGGCCGCGCTGGCCACTTCTGGCAAGCGAAACCAGCTTTTCGGCGATATCAAGCCCGGCGAGCGCGTCTTTGGCACCGTGACCAACGTGACTGACTTTGGTGTGTTTGTAGATTTGGGGGGTGTAGAAGGGCTTATCCACGTCTCTGAGTTATCTTGGGGGCGCGTGCGCCATCCGGCAGATGTGGTGTGTGTGGGAGAGCAGGTTGCGGCGCACGTCATCCAGGTCGATAAAACGCGTTCGCGCATCGCCCTGAGCTTGAAGCGGCTGCGTGCCAACCCTTGGGAGACGGCTGAGGAGCGTTACTTCAGCGGGCAGGTTGTAGATGCTGTTGTCACCAGTGTGGTCCCATTTGGGGCCTTTGCCCGCCTGGAAGAGGGGCTGGATGGCCTGATCCATGTGACAGAATTCAAAGACCTTGCCGCCCCAGAGCAGGCTTTTACCCTGTGCGAAGGACAGCGTGTGCGGGCGCGCGTGCTGAATGTTGATGCGGCGCGCCAACGCCTGGGGTTGAGCCTGAGATTGGCAGATCAGGCGGATCATTAGAGATGAATAGAAGCTGGTCGGAGACACTGCGGCTGGTAGCTATTGGTGTTGTAGGCGGTTTGTTGGGGGCTGGCTTGCTGTACCTGGTGAGCCGCCCGCCGCGCGGCGAAGCAATTACACTGCTGCCTGCGCCAACGCCCTTGCCGGTGACCGTGGATGTTGGCGGAGCGGTGCTCCAACCAGGTGTTTACGCCCTGCCGCAGGGCAGCCGGGTGCAAGACGCCATCCAGGCGGCTGGCGGACTGGCGCCTGACGCCGATACCAGCGGTTTGAACCTGGCGGCTTTTTTAGAAGATGGACAGCGGGCATTCATCCCGCTCCGTGCGGTTCCAACGGTAACCCTGCTTGCTGGGGATGTTGAGGGTGCCGCCCAACCGGCAGTGCGTGGGGGCGAACTGCAATTATTGATCAATATTAACACTGCCACCCAGGCCGAACTGGAAAGCCTGCCTGAAATTGGGCCGGTAACTGCCCAGGCAATTATCACGTACCGTACAGAACAAGGCCCCTTCCCCACGATCGAGTCGATCGATGCCGTGCCTGGGATTGGACCGGCGACATTTGACGCCATAAAAGACCTGATCACCGTCGGTGATGTGCCATGAGCCTTAAGGCTGCCCCTAAGGCGCAGTTTAAAGATCTTGTGCCCCTGGGGGTGGCTTTACTGATTGCCGCGGTGTTGATCCTGGCTGTTTGGTGGGCCTGGGGGTGGTACCAGCGGCCATTTTTAGGGTTGTTTGTTGAACCCAACCTGGTGGTCAGCAAAATTGGTGAACCGGATTGGCCCGCCCGCCAGATGGGTGTGCTGTGGCCTGACCGCATTCGGGCCGTAAATGACCAGCCGGTGGCAAATGCGCAAGAACTGAACGCCATCCTGGATGAGATGCAGCTCCAGACTAACCTTCTTGGGCAGGCGGCGTACCCCCCGGTGCGCCTTCTGTTGGAAGTGCGTGAGGGGGGAACCTACCAGGTCACGGTGAGCCCGCGGCAGGTGGAACTGGGCGAGTTGCTGACGCAGTTCTTGATCCCTTACCTGGTGGGTTGGGCCTTGTGGGGAAGCGGTTTTTGGGTCTACCGTATGAGCGGAGACCGTAGGCCGGCGCGGGCCTTCCTGTTGTTCACCTCTGGCCTGGCAGTAACAACGGGCACTTACCTGGACGTGAACACCACGCATTATTTCTCCCTGGGTTGGTCGCTCAGCCTGACCGTGGCTGCCGGCTCATTGGCCTACCTGGCTATGCTCTTTCCCAAAGAGATGCCTTTTCTCGAGCGCTATCGTTGGACGCGGCTGCTGCCTTGGGCCTTGGCGGTGCCGCTCGCGCTGTTCAACTTGCGCCAGATGCTCTTTTCGAGTGATCCCTGGGGCTATATTCAGCCCTGGTTGTGGGGGTATGGGCTGGCGGCACTGGCAATTTTGTTCTTCCTGGTGACCCTGATTGTCCGCATCATCTCCAGCAGTTCGCCAGTCACCCGCCAGCAGAGCCGGATCATCATTTTCGGGGCTGCATTGGCTTTTGGCCCTATGCTGTTGTTCTATCTGATCCCGATCATTTTTGGCAGCGTGCCGGCCTTCCAATCTGCGATCTATTTTCCTCCTTTTGTGTTCTTCTTGATGGCGGTAGCCTATGCCATTGTGCGCTACCGCTTATTGGACGTGGACCGCTTCTTGAGCATGGCAATGACTTATTTGCTGACCTCGGTTGCGGCGATCCTGGTTTTTTACCTGGTGATTGCGGGGGTCTCAATGGTCTTGCGCAAGCAGGTCAGCACCTCAAACCCAGCAGTGGTGGCGTTGTACCTTTTCTTGCTGGTGGTGCTGCTCAATCCCCTGCGCACCCTGGCGCAGCGTACGATCGACCGGCTGTTCTACCGCACCAACGCCGATTACCGCCGCGCCCTGACGGCGCTCTCGCGTGAGCTGGTAGTCAGTCCAGATGTGGCCCAGACAGAGCGTATCTTAGAGCGCGAGATCACCCTGGCATTGCAGCCCAAGCATTTTACGCTCTATCTCTATGACGATGATTCTTCGGTTTATTTCCCGGTGACTGCTTACCCGCCAGAGGGATTAAATATTGTCCCCGAAAGCCCCCTGGTGCGCCTCTTGAACGCGGTGCAGCAAGCCGTGTGGCTGCCAGGCGGCCAATCTTACCCGGCTGGCCTGGCTTCTGAGCAGGCTGTCTTGCAGGTGTTGGACTGCGAGGTTTATGTCCCTTTGCGTTATGAAGGACGCTTGACGGGCTTCTTGGGGGTAGGCAGGCGACTTTCAGGGACACCCTTCTCCAGCGATGATATGGAATTCCTCAACGCGGTGGCGGCCCAGTCTACCCTGGCACTGGAGAATGCGCGTTTATTTGCCAACCTGCAGCGCAACCTGTCTGAGACATTGGAAATGAAAAACCTGATGGATGATATCTTTGCATCCATCGCTTCGGGCGTGATCACTACCGACACAGAGCGCCAGGTGACGCTCTTCAACCAGGCGGCAGAGCAAATTTTGGGGATCAAGGCTGAGCAGGTGATTGGTAAGCGCATCGAGCGTGTGCTGCCAGCACTGAAGAAAATGGCGGATGCCACCATCCATCAGGGTGCGGTAACGATTGATGAAGAGATGAGCCCCAATACAGCCGAGCGCGGCGATCTGTTCTTGCGCTTATCTTGTGCGCCGCTGCGCGATGCGCAACTGGGCACAAAGGGCGCCACGATCGTGATCGATGACTTGACCGAGCAGCGCCAGTTGGAGGCTGAACAAGAGCATATCCGCCAGACATTTGGGCGGGTGGTGGCCCCGCGCGTGCGCGACAAGTTACTATCAGCCCCACGCAGCTTGCACCTGGATGGTATTCGCCAACAGGTGGCGGTCATTTTTGCGGATATTCACGGTTTTACGCCATTGAGCGAACATTCTCAGCCTGAAGACCTGTTTGAAGTGCTGAATTCGTATCTGTCCCTGGCGGCGCGGGCAATCCTTGAACAAGAAGGCACCCTGGATAAATTCATGGGCGACGCGGTGATGGCGTTGTGGAATGCGCCGGATGCTCAGCCGGATTATGCCGTGCGGGCAGCCCGCGCTGCCCTGGCGATCAACCGGGCGGTGGCAGACTTCCGCCAGACTCTGCCGGCGGAGAAACACTTGCAGTTCAGTATCGGCATCACCTGTGGTGAGGCCATGGTGGGCAACGTGGGCACCAGCGAGCTTTTCAACTACACGGCCATTGGGGATACGGTTAACCTGTCGCAGCGGTTAGAATCGATTGCCCTGCCTGAGCAGATTTTGCTTTCAGAGAAGGCCTATCAGATGATGGCCGAGTTAGTAGACGCGCGCCAACTTCCACCGGTGAAGGTGAAAGGGCGCGAGAAGGAAGAGATTGTATACGAGCTGCTGGGAATGAAGGATTGATTTTTTGGGGAAAGTAAATGCCAGCTTGTGCGAATGGGGGGCGTCTTTTTACAGCTTAGGCAGCTCAATGGTCTGCTGGTTTTGATACTTGCCCTTTTTGTCGGCATACGAAGTCTGGCACCCCTCATCGGCTTCGAAGAAGAGCACCTGCGCAATGCCTTCATTGGCATAGATCTTGGCCGGCAGGGGGGTGGTGTTTGATATTTCGAGCGTCACAAAGCCTTCCCACTCGGGTTCGAACGGGGTAACGTTGACAATGATGCCGCAGCGGGCATAGGTGCTTTTTCCCAAGCAGACCGTCAGCACCTGGCGCGGAATCCGGAAGTATTCGATGGTACGGGCCAGGGCAAATGAGTTCGGCGGAATAACGCACACATCACCTTTGTAATCCACCATCGATTTGGGATCGAAATTCTTAGGATCTACAACGGCAGAATAGACGTTGGTGAAAATTTTGAATTCGTCGGCCACCCGGATGTCGTAGCCGTAAGATGAGACGCCGTAGGAGATGACGCCCTGGCGTACCTGGCTTTCAACGAAAGGTTCGATCATGCGTTGGTCGACGGCCATTTTGCGGATCCAATGATCGGGTTTGAGTCCCATAAGAAGCTCCTTAACGGTTTGTAGGTTTGATGATCAGTTCGGTTTGCGGCTGACAGAGAAATTCGACACCTTGCTCGGTAACCAGTACGTCCTCTTCTAAACCAATATAGCCGTAACCTGGAACTGCCAGCCCCGGCTCTATGGTAAAGACCTGCCCGGGTTCGAGCGGGTAATTGGGTGTTTCGCCGTAACGCTCCCACAGCGGCCCAAGCATTCCTGCGCCATCGTGCACGGTGCGCCCCACCTGGTGCCCGGTGCCGTAAAGATACTCTGGATATCCGGCCTGGGTCACAACCCCGCGGGCAATGGCATCGATCTGCCAGCCCGGCACGCCTGGTTTCATGGCTGCAGCAGCAGCCTGGACGGCTTTTACCACAGTTTGAAAACCATGCTGCACTGCCGCCGGCGGTTTGCTCTCTCCGGGGGCCAGGAAGTACATCATGCGCTGGATATCCGAGCAGTAGTCGTCTTGTTTGACCCCAAAATCGAAGTGCAGCAGGTGCCCAGGTTGAACAATCAGGTCTGTCGGCCCGGCATGGCCCACCTCTGATTCGGGCCCGGTATTGACCGCAGGACAAGAATCAGCCTGCCAGGCAGGGGCCAGGCCCTTCTCGGCAATCTGCTGGTGCATGAAACGGCCAATTTCAATCTCCGTCATGCCCACCTGGGCAAATTCGAAGGTGCGTTGGTAGATCTGCTCGGTGCTTGCTACGGCAGCGCGGATGCAGGCAATCTCGGCGGCGGTCTTTCTGCCGCGCAGGGCGCCAACCACTTTCTCGGCTGAGATCAGCCGCTCAGCGTACGGGCTGCCTTCTAAATAACCAAGCAGGGCCCGGTACAAACCGTGGCTTAATCCATCGGCATGTACATCGCTGAGCGAGTAATTCACCGCAATCTGGGCAGGATCCAGGCGAGATAGGGTTTCAAGCAAAACAGGCCGGATGGATTGATCGTAGAGTAAGACGCTGTCGTATGCACCGGTACGGCGAGCCGCTTCAGCCTCCAGGCGCCCGACGATGGCGATGCGCTCGCCGCGGCGGGTAAAGATCAAGGCCGATTGCCAGGTCAGGTCAAGGCCGTAGATGAGGGGGAGCACCGGGTCGCGGTGGGCAGGTGTTTCGCGCACCAGGGTCAGCCACAGATCGATCTTCTGCTCTTGCAGCAGGTGCACGGCCTGCCTGGTTTTCTCAATTACAATGGGGTTCATGGGATACTCCTTAAGCAATTAAACTTGGTTGATCTACCAGCCGGAGGCTTCGAAGATCAGCTCCAAGAAGGCAGAGCGCTCATCTGGGGTCATCAGGCGTGGTTTGGCGAGATCAACGAAGTGGATGGGGATGAGTTCAACGCCCAGGTAACGGCCAGCGTAAAAGATATGCCAATCGATAAATCCGTTATCGCAGGCGAAGTCTGCACAGTAATGGTACTGGTCAAAGAAAAGATTCCCCAGTCCGTAGTGGAGGAAGGCCCCATTCTCAAATGCCATGCCGTGGGGCTGGTGCGACTGGCTGCCGCTTACCACGGCTGCTCCGGCGGCAGCGATGCGGCCGAAATCGCGCTCCAAATCCGGCTGGGCTTGATAGCTGTAGTATTCCTTGTGTTGGAAGGTGAAAATGACCTGGTAGCCTTCGGCGCGCAGGCGGGGTATCTCCGTCTCCAGCCAGTCGAAATCGCAGGTGGCTGCGCCGGGCAGATCGGGTGTGGCATATTCATCGCAGGGGACTTCGTTTTTGACCTGGCAGCCAATATTGCAGCCCAAGAAGGCAATGCGGTTGCCGTTATGCTCAAAGAGCACAGGAGAACGGGCGGCTTCACTGTTGGCCCCGCCGCCGTAAACAGGCCAGCCGCGCCCGGTATATAGATCGAGGGTGTAGTGCATGGCTTCGGCGCCCCAATCGCCAAAGTGGTCGCCCGTCAGCTCGATCACTTCCGGGCTGAGCGTGTCGAGCAGCTCGATGTAGCTGGGGCTGGAGCAAAAGATCAATTCGCTAGGTTGAAGCTCAGGGAAGGGGCAGTCGGGGGTGAAGGGGATCTCGTTGGAGATGTGGGTGATATTGGCACTGGTAAGCAGGGGGCCTATATCTTCGGCGGGATAGGTGATGCCGTAGCGCTCCATCCACACGGCAGTGCCGCGCACCAGGGCGGTGACCCCGGTGAGCGCCACGGTGGTGAGCAGGTTGGGGTCGCGATTCGAAAGCGGCAGGCTCAAGCCTTGGGGTAGTCTGGTCAACTCCTGGCGGAACTCACCTAGCAGGAGGATGGGAACGGCCAGGGGGTAGGTCTGGGGGGCGAAATCGGCGCTGAGAGGGGATTGGCCATCGATGGCGAGTACTTTCCAGCGCGGTTCGATGGACTCGAAGGGGATGATGGCCCATGCACCGCTCGACCAGGCTTCATCCAGGATCTGGTCAGCGGGCAGCACGCGCACCAGGCCCTCAACCGGGCCAGCCAGCCAGGCGGTGAAGAGATCCAGGGTGGCCTGGTCCATCAACAGGGTTTGCCCAGCCAGGGGGCTTTCTGGTTGGCCGGCCCAGGCCTCCATCAGGTCTGAGAAAGTGATCTCTTCAGTGAGGGTAGGAAAGGGGGCCGCCAGGGCATAGATCCAGTGCCCGATGGGGGCGCTGGCATGCTTGCCAACCCCCAGCCAGTAAGTGGCGGTGGCATCGTTATCGGTCTGTTGGAGGGTGTCAGAAATGGCGATCCCTGTGCTTAGTTCGGCGGGCAGGTAGGGGGCAATGTAAAGCGTCGGCGGGGCTGGGGTGGCCGTTGGCTCCTCTGTGGGTGTGGGGACGGCGGTGGAGGTTGATGTAGCCGCCACGGTTGGAGAGGCTGCCGTGGTTGCAGATGGTGCGGTGGTGGTTGGCGTTGGAAGAGGGGTGCAAGAAGTGAGGATGAAAATGCTCAACAGCAAAATAACCCGCAGCAGGAGACTGTGCCAACCTGCAGGTGGAACTATACCCACCGTATCCAAGAGCCTGCCTTCCGGCAGGCCTTGGGGTCTTGGTGTGGCGAATCGATTCGCCTGGTGGAGAGACAGCATTGGGATTAGAAACCGCCCCGTTCGTGGATGACTGCCTGGATCTGCTTCTCGAACTGGTGGGTGCGGGCCTCCAGGGATTGCAGATCGGCCAGAAGCGGCTGTCCGGTGGCAGGATCTTGCAGGCTGTGGACGTTGGTGCGCACGTTCAGGCCGCTGCCGGTGAGGCAGGCGATGGCCAACGCGGCACTGGTTCCGCCATCTGAGAGCGTATTGACATTGCCAACCGAAACCGCCTGCACAGCCAGTTCAAGCACCTGGACGGCCATGCGGGCAGTTTCTAATGGGACTTTGGCCGCGGCAAGCATGGCCTGCTCGATGACTGCGTTGCGCTCGGCTTCTTGCTCAGGGGTGTCTTTGGGCAGCTTGTAAGAGGCCATGACTTGCTCATAAGCTGCGGCGTCTTTTTCCACGCCGGCGGCCAGGTCGGCGCGCAGGCTCTCGGCTTGCTCTAACACCTGGCGCATCTGGGCTTCTACAGCGGCGTATTTCTTCCTGCCAATTGTCAGGCGGCAGACCATCGCCACCAGGGCCGCCGCCGCTGCGCCGGTGTGTGCAGCGGCCGAGCCGCCGCCTGGGGCGGGGGTGCCGGCTGCTAACTGGGCAATGAAATCGGGGGCGGCTTCGAAGGATTGGCCCGCGGTGGCAGCATACAACTTGCGCTCAAGTAATTGTTCTTTGTCGAACTGGTCAAGCTGGGTGTACCAGACAGCCGTATCTACCAGGGCCTCTTGTGGGATGAGCCCGACCAGCTCGGTGTGGTGGATGGTTACACCGTAGCGCTCGGCCTCGCGGCGCACCATCTCTACCACGCGTGGGATGGGGGTGCGGCGGTAGTTGGTCAGGTTCATCGAGACCTGGGCCCGGCCTTCAACCAGCAGGCCCAAGGCTTTTACGAAGCGCAAGCCGCCGGATGAATGGCGCACAGAGCGGGCGATCTTATCGGCAATTGAGACATCCTCTGTGGTCAGGTAGACGTTAAAGGCCACCAGCGGCTGGCGAGCGCCGATGACTGTGGCGCCAGCCGGGCCAACTCGGTTAGGGCCAAAATCAGGGTCGCGAGCAGGGTCTACACCCATCTCGGCTTTGAGCGCTTCATACTGGCCGCGGCGGATGTTTTCCAGGTTTTTCCGTTCTGGGCGGGTGGCGGCCTCTTCATATAAATAGACTGGGATTCGCAGCTCTTCGCCCACGCGGCGCGCCAGGCGGGTCGCCAGCAGGGTGCAGTCTTCCATGGTGATGCCCGAGATAGGCACAAAGGGAACGACGTCGGTGGCACCGATGCGGGGGTGTTCGCCGGTGTGCTCGTCCAGGTTGATCTGTTCGGCGGCCTTTTTGATGGATTGGAAGGCGGCTTCGACTACTGGCTCGGGAGCGCCAACGAAGGTGACGACGGTGCGGTTGTGATCGGTGTCAGAGTGATGGTCGAGCAGGGTGACGCCAGGGACGGCGGTGATGGATTGGATGATGGCTTCGACGACCTGGGGCCGGCGGGCTTCGGAATAATTGGAGATACATTCAATTAGTTGGTTGGACATGAGTGACCTCGAGATGAGATAGTAGATAGAGTTTATTATATCAAGAGGGTGGGGAAGATTGATGCTAATCTGCCCAATCTGGGCGAAAGCAGGACATTTGTAACATGACAATCTGCCTGGGCGGTATAAAACTTGCAACAAAGTGATGGAATTGCTATGCATATCGGTTGACTGGCGGAATCATTGTGATGTAAAATCAAACGAATCGGAACAAGACGTAAATGGTACTGCATGTGTACGTGGAGTGCGAATGTACGTCTCGTTCCTGTGAAAGGTATGCTGATTTTGATTAGGCTTTGCGCAAGGATAGCGACGCTGTTAGGTCTGTTGGTGGCTGGGGCAAGTTGTGTCATGCCAGCTCGGGCGCCTTCGAGTACACAGCCGGCTTTTCAAGATGGTCTGCCGGCGCCCATTGTACAGCCGACTGCTTCGATGTTCCTGCCGTTTGTCCGGCGGGCGGATGATCCGAGTATCATGACGCCCACGCCCGATGCGCTGCGGGAGCTGCCGGGGTTGAG
>CAZWFQ010000009.1:19429-23787 GCA_964633225.1 uncultured Anaerolineaceae bacterium | reverse complement strand
CAAGAGTTTTCGGTCAACCCCAGGCTGCTGCTGGCCGTGCTGGAATATCAGAGCGGCTGGCTGCGGCAGAGTAATCCGGAGAAAGATACCCTGGATCAGCCGCTGGGCAACCGGGACTACTGGCGCAAAGGATTATATTTACAGCTTGCCTGGGCGGCAAATAACCTGAACCGCGGCTTTTACCAGTGGCGTGTCAATGCGATTGGCTCTTGGGTGCTGATAGACGGCATGACGGTGCCAATTGATCCTACCATCAACGCCGGGACGGCTGGCGTGCAGTCTTATTATGCCTTGCTCTATGACCGCCCCAATTGGGAGCAGGCTGTTACCCAAGACGGGCTATATGCAGTTTACGCCTCATTGTTCGGCTACCCCTTCGATTACACGGTCGAGCCGCTGATGCCCGAGGCCTTTTCTCAACCATCCATGCAGCTGCCTTTTGAGGACGAAGAGTATTGGTCTTTTACGGGCGGACCGCATGGCGGTTGGGGCGATGGCTCTGCCTGGGCGGGATTGGATTTTGCCCCTCCTGGAGAGCCGATGGGCTGTGTGGTCAGCGAAGCCTGGGTGGCGGCTGTGGCCGATGGGTTGATCGTGCGCGCTGAAAATGGATCGGTGGTACAAGATCTGGATGGCGATGGCATTGAGCAGACGGGCTGGAGCGTACTTTACCTGCACATTGATGATTACCAGCGCGTTGAAGAAGGCACTTATTTGCGCGCTGGCGAGCGCCTTGGGCATCCTTCTTGCGAGGGGGGCTATTCTACCGGCACCCACCTGCACCTGGCGCGAAGGTATAATGGTGAGTGGATCTCGGCTGACCAGGCTGCCTGGGCCTTTGTGCTGGATGGCTGGGCTTCAAGCGGCACGGGCGTGGAGTATGATGGTTTCTTGACCCGCGATGGGCAGTCAATTGAGGCATGGAATGGCAGGTTTGATGTCAACCAGATTTCCAGGCCATGAAGAATGGTAACCCATATCAGGGATCGATATATAGGTAGTTGGACAGCATGATAAAAAAATCATTTAGAACTCTGGTGGTAGGGGCAGTTTTGGCAGCGGCAACCCTGGCCTGTTCGATTGGGACGGGCGGGCCCCAGGCGCCGTTGTTTATTGCGCCAGGTGGCGCCAGCCTGCCGACTGTGGTGGTACAGGTGACCCCGGCGCCAGGGGGCTATGGCAGCGGGCAAGAGCCCGTATCCATACCCGAGCAGATCAACCCCACTGAGTTGGTCGCTTCGAGCGCGGCTGTACAAGCCAACCCTGTGCCTGCTGAAACCGGCACCCCGGCCCCTCCATTGCTGTATTACACCCAGGCAGGTGACACATTGCCAGTGGTGGCAGTGCGCTTTGGCGTTGATGCAAGCGAAATCTCTTCGCCAGACCCTTTGCCGGCCGCGGCACTGCTGGCCCCCAATACCCTGCTGATCATTCCCCAACGCCTGGCAAATACCACCCTTTCTGAAAAAGTGCTGCCCGACAGCGAAGTGATCAACTCGCCCTCGGCGGCGAATTTTGATGTCGATGCTTTTGTTAACCAGGCTGGTGGTTATTTGAGCGAGTATCGCGAGTGGTTGGGAACCAGCCAGTGGACTTCGGGGGCCGAGATTGTGGAGCGCGTGGCGCTCGAAAATTCGATCAACCCGCGCCTGCTGTTGGCGTTGCTGGAATACCAGAGCGGCTGGCTATACGGGCAGCCTGCTAACATTGCCCAAGAAGACTATCCCTTGGGAAAGATTGATTTTGGCCGTAAGGGGCTGTACGGTCAGTTGTCTTGGGCTGTGAACCAACTTTCGGTGGGCTTCTACGGCTGGCGCGAAGGCCTGGTGACGGAGGTCAAATTTTCAGATGGGGTGTCTGCGCGCCTGGCACCCGATTTGAATGCTGGTACGGTGGCTTTGCAGTACTATTTAGCCCAGGTATACGATACCGTCAGTTGGGTGCAGGCATTGAATGATGGGATTGGCCTGCCTGCCCTCTACCGGCGCATGTTTGACAATCCCTGGGCGCGGGCTATGGAAGTGGAGCCCTTATATCCGCCCGACCTGGCCCAGCCGGATCTGATCCTACCCTTCTTGATCGGGCAGTATTGGAGTTTTACCGGCGGCCCGCATGGTGCTTGGGAGCGTGATGGTGCCCGCGCAGCGTTAGATTTTGCACCTGCCAGCACACAATCGGGCTGTGTACCGTCGAATTCATGGGTTGCGGCAATGGCCCCAGGCCTGGTGGTGCGTTCTGGGGGCGGCGTGATTGTGCAGGACCTGGATGGTGATGGTTTTGAGCAGACGGGTTGGAATCTCTTATATTTGCACGTCACCAGAATTCAGGTTGAAGTGGGCGATTGGTTGGATACAAGCGATCTGCTAGGCCATCCGTCTTGCGAGGGCGGCATATCAACTGGCACGCATGTGCACATTGCACGCAAGTATAATGGTGAGTGGATCCCGGCTGATGGGCCGCTGCCTTTCGTTTTGAGCGGTTGGGAAGCGCATGCAGGCGACGATGTTTACCTGGGTACGCTGACGCGAAACGGTTTGACGATCAAATCTAGCGTATACGGGGAAGGCGAATCGTTGATTATGAGGCGCAGGGAACCATAGGTCGTGCATAGTGGATTGTGAGTAGTTAGCAGTGAGAAGTAGTAAGAAAAGTCTATATTTATTGGTATGCATGGTGTGGGCATTGAGCGCCTGCCAGCCTGCTATGGTGACGTATGTGCCGGACGTGAATGGCAACCAGACGCCTGAGCCAGTGGTATCTGTGTCTACTGAGGCTGCCAGCGAGCTGAGCATGACGCCTTATCCCACGCGCCCGCCATATACCCCGGGGGAATTGGTGGATTATATTGCGCAAACCGGAGACACGCTGGAAACTCTGGCGCTGCGCTTCAACACCACTGTGAAAGAAATCCTGGCAGCCAACTCCTTCATCCCCGCTGACGCCACCACCATGCCGCCGGGCATGCCCATGAAAATCCCGATCTATTACGTGCCATTTTGGGGTTCGCCTTATAAGATCCTGCCAGACAGCCTGTTCATCAATGGTCCAGCACAAATTGACTTTGACACCGCGGCCTTCGTGGCAGAGCACCCAGGTTGGTTGAAAGACCACAAAGATTACGCCTATGGCGATACCCGCAACGCGGCAACAATTGTGGATTACGTGGCAGTGGAGCACAGCGTCAGTCCGCGGCTGCTCTTGGCCTTATTGGAGTACAGCAGCGGTGCGCTGACCCAGCCTGAGAAACCGACCAATATTCCCTACGTGCTTGGCTACGATAATTGGCGCCATAAAGGGTTTTATTTGCAGCTTGTTTGGGCGGCCAATACGCTTAACAACGGTTACTACGGCTGGCGATCTGGCAACATGCTGGAATTCGATCGCTTGAGTGGGCGGCTGGAACGCCCTGACCCGTGGTTGAATGCGGCAACGGTGGCTGTTCAATACTACTTTTCTCGCCTCTTAGATGGGCAGGAGTATGAGCGAACAGTGGCGTTCGATGGCTTTGCACAAACGTATTCGTCCTTGTTTGGAGACCCCTGGGCGGCAGATGTGCCGCATATCCCTGGCAGCCTGGTGCAGCCAGAATTCAAGCTGCCTTTTCCCCCCGGCCTGACCTGGGCCTTTACGGGCGGCCCGCATTCCAGTTATGGCGAGGGAGAGCCGCTGGCTGCTTTGGATTTTGCGCCTGGCGCAATGGAAAGCGGCTGTACGCCGACCACCGCCTGGGCCACGGCGGTTGCGGCGGGGGTTGTGGCGCGCTCTGAGTATGGTACGGTTGTGTTGGATTTGGATGGCGATGGGGATGAACGCACGGGTTGGATTGTATTTTATTACCACATTGCTTCCAAAGGGCGCTCCCTGGAAGGCAAGGTGGTCGAAACCGGCGACCTGCTGGGGCAGCCTTCTTGCGAGGGCGGGCGCGCAACCGGAACCCACATCCATATTGCCCGTAAATACAATGGTGAATGGATCTTGGCTGAAGGTGCATTGGCTTTTAACCTGGAGGGCTGGGTGGCCCACAACGGCGTGCGAGAGTACGCTGGCACCTTGCAGCGCGGCGGGTATACGATTACCGCCTGCACCTGTGCCGATGCAGGCAGCCAGATCGAAGCGGGGAAATAAGCCTGAAAGATGGGGTTTTGTCTTATAATCTAAGCTATGTCTACAGCCTCGCTACGGTATATTCTTGCAGGGCAGTTGCGCCGGGAGTATGCGCTGCTGCCGAATGGCAAAGCGCTTTTGGATGTGTTGGGGGGCAACCTGGCCTATGCGGCCGTGGGTTTAGGCGTTTGGGAGCCTGAAGCTATGCCAGGATTGGTGGCGCGGGTGGGTGAGGATTATCCGCGTGAATGGCT
>CAZWFQ010000009.1:0-19329 GCA_964633225.1 uncultured Anaerolineaceae bacterium | reverse complement strand
CACCTTTGCCCGTTGGACTACCTGACGCATACCCTGCTGCCAGCCGTTCTGCGCCAGGCAGGCTTTACCACGGTGACGCTCGATCCATCTCCGGGAACGATGACGCCTACTTTCTGGGATGATATCCCGGCCTTGCTAACCGGGCTGACTGCTTTCATACCATCCGAAGAGGATCTGCGCAACCTTTTCCATGGGCGGAACACAGACTTGTGGCAGATGGCAGAGGCATTGGGGGCTTATGGCTGTGAATTCATCGTCATCAAGTGTGGTGAGCGCGGCCAGTTGTTATACGATTCGGTCTCGAAAGCACGTTGGGAGATTTCGGCCTACCCGGCCCGCCTGGTAGATACAAGCGGGGCTGGAGATGCCTTTTGCGGTGGATTCTTGGCCGGTTACCGCCGCACTTACGATCCACTGCAGGCGGTTTTGCATGGCAATATCTCAGCCTCGTTGGTGATTGAAGGCAGCGGGCCATTTTATGCATTGGATGCCCTGCCGGGCCTGGCACAGGCACGGTTAGAAGCATTGAAAGAAACGGTGAGAAAAGTGTAGCCGGGGGTGGACGGCAGCCGGGTGACCGGAACTGGCTAATGGGCCAGGTGTTGGGAGTGTGTGGTGGACTATTCGTTAGCTGAGCGGGTGTTGGAGATGGCTGTGGCGGTGCAGCAGGTGGCGGCGCCGACTTTTGCAGAAGGAGAGCGGGCTGCGTTCGTCCGCGATCGCCTGCTGGAGGAAGGGCTGGATGCTTATATTGACCATGTAGGCAACGTGTTGGCGCGGCTGCCGGCAGGTGGGTTGGGCGCGCCGCAAGCCCTGGCGCGGCCGGTGGTGGTGTCAGCGCACCTGGACACGGTTTTCCCTTTGGGTACAGATCTAAGCCTGGTGCGCAGCGTTGAAACGCTCAGCGGCCCAGGCATTGGCGACAACTCGCTGGGGGTAGCCGGCTTGTTTGGGCTGTTGTGGGGCCTGCGCCAGCGGGGGAAGGCGCTTTTGGGCGATCTTTGGTTGGTGGCAAATGTGTGTGAGGAGGGGCTGGGTGATTTGCGGGGCATGAAGGCGGTGGTGGAGCGCTTTGGATCTGAGCCGCAGGCATACGTGGTGATCGAGGGGATGGCATTAGGGTTGGTATATCACCAGGGTTTGGGCTCTCAGCGTTATCGCATTACGGTTCGCACCACAGGCGGGCATTCATGGGTTGATTATGGACACCCCTCGGCAGTTCACGAACTGGCCGGTTTGATCGTGGGATTAAAAGGATTATCTCTGCCAATCCAGCCGCGCACGTCTTTAAATGTAGGGATCATAGCTGGCGGCACTTCGGTTAACACGATTGCAGCCGAGGCTCACATGGAAGTGGACCTGCGCTCAGAAAGCCCCGAAACGCTGCACATGCTGGCGTCTCAGGTAGAGGCGATGGCCCAGGCGGCTAATCGCCCGGGCGTTGCAGTGCAAGTTGATGTGGTTGGGTACAGGCCGGCCGGTGAGATCCCCGCTGAGCATCCCCTGGTGCACCTGGCCATGCGAGCCTTAGAAGCGCAAGGAATCCCGCCGCGCCGGTACCGAGGCTCGACGGATGCCAATATCCCACTCAGCCTTGGGCTGCCAGCCGTTTGCCTGGGGCTGACGATTGGCGGCGGGGCCCATACGGCAGAAGAATACATCCAGACGGCCCCCCTGGCAAGCGGGCTGGAACAGCTCTTGATGATGGTAGAGAGCGCTTATTAGCGCACATCAATTGCAAATGCGCCCTGGCCGTCAGGCAGCACGCGCAGCGGATTGACCTCAATCTCAGGCAGCTCAGGGAAGTCTGCCGCCAACTGCGCCAGGCGCAGCAGCACATCCAGCACGGCGGAGCGGTCGGCGGGGGGCAGGTTACGGAAGCCGCGCAGCTTGCGGCCGGCCCAGGTGTTCTCGAGCATGCGCTCGGCATCTGAGCGGGTCAGTGGCGCCACAGCAAAAGCTACATCTTTCAATCCCTCAACTTCTACGCCGCCTGAGCCAAACATCACCAGCGGCCCAAAGAGCGGGTCTTGCACCGCCCCCACGATCACTTCTTGCCCGGCAGGCAGCATACGCTGGACGTGTACTCCCAGGATCTTGGCCTCTGGCATGGCGCGCTGCGCATTGGTTACCACGGTCTCAAAACCTTGTGCCACCGCTGCTTCGTCTGCCAGGTTAAGCAGCACCCCGCCCACGTCCGATTTGTGCGAGATATCTGGCGAGGCCACTTTTAGCACCACCGGAAATCCAAGCTGGCGCGCCACCTCAGCCGCCTGGGCTGGGCTGGCAGCCAGGCGGATGGGCAGGGTGGGGATGCCGTAAGCCGCCAGGATATCCGCCGGGCTAGAAGACTTTGATGCAAGGATGGCGCGCACGGCGCCAGGATCAACGTCCAGGACAACCGGCTGTTCATCGGCCCGCGCCAGGTATTCACTACGCTGCGCCAGCACCGCCAGGGCAGAGACGGCCCTTTCGGTGAAGCAGTATTCGGGAATATGGGCTGAACGCAGGTGCTCGGCGGCTTCGCCGGTCATCCGCTGGCCCATCAGTGCCACGATAACGGGCTTGGCAGCGCTTTGAATGATGGGCACCATGGCTCTGGCGACTGCGCCAGCCGAGAATGTGGGCGGCGCCAGGAGAATAACCAGCACCCCGTCTGTGGCAGGGTCATCAAGCAGGATCTTCAAACTGCTGGCATAAAGTTCTGGAGAGCCCGAGGCCAGCATATCCACCGGGTTGCGCACGCTGGCAGCGGGCGGTAAGATCTGGCGCAAGGCAGCGAGCGTCTGGGGGGTAAGCTCAGCCAGCCTCAGCCCATTGGCTTCCACTGCATCCGAGGCGGTCACACCAGGGCCGCCCGCATTCGTCAGAACAGAGATGGCGCGTCCGTTGAGCGGCTGGCACCAGGCCAGGGCGCGTGCCCAGTCAAATAACTCTTCGCTGGTGTTGGCCCGGATGACACCACAGCGGCGGAAGGCCGCGTCTACGGCATGCTCTTGCCCGGCCAAAGCCCCAGTGTGCGATGCCGCCGCCCGCTGCCCGCTGGCAGAACGGCCAGATTTCAAGATAACAATTGGTTTGCGGCGGGTGACCTGGCTGGCCTCTTGAACAAAGCGCTGGCCATTGCTGATGCTTTCGAGATACACGGCCAGAACGCGTGTAAAGCGATCATCGGCTATGGGCGCAAGGACGTCCGCTTCATTAACATCGGCCTGGTTACCCAGGCTGACCACGTGAGAGAATCCATATCCCTGCCCGCTGCCCCAGTCGATCACGGCACTGCACAACGCCCCAGAGTGTGAGATAAAAGCAATCTCGCCAGGCAATGGGCCGGGCGGAGGCAGGAAGGTGACATCCATTGGCAAATGGGTGTTCAATATGCCGACACAGTTTGGCCCCATGAAGCGCATGCCGTATTCCCGGGCCACAGCAACCACCTCGGCCTCCAACGCGGCCCCTTCTGGACCAACCTCGCGAAAACCACCTGAGAGAACAATCGCCGCTAGAATGCCCCTTTTGGCGCATTCGCGCAGGGTTTGCGGCACGGTGGGGGCGGGGGTGAGCACCACAGCCAGGTCAACTGGATCTGGAACTTCAGAGATGTTGGTATAGATTGGCTGTCCGAAGAGCTTGCCGCCCTTGGGGTTGACAAAGTGCATGGCGCCGGAGTAATTGCTGCGCGCCAGGTTGTAGGCCAGGCCATGCCCCAACTTGGTGGGCTCATGCGATGCGCCAATGATGGCAATGCCGCTGGGCGAAAAGAAGGGTGTCAGGGACAAGGGTTTACTCTCCAATCTCTATTTGGGCTGATTGATTGAATGTGACGGCAAAGTGATAAAAGCCTTGTTCATCGATCGTCCATGCCAGGGGCAGGCCGTTCAAGCTGGCACGCTGGGGGAGGGCAGGCAGAGAAAGCACAATCTCACCCTGGGCGTTTCCGGGGCGCTCGATGTGCAGGGATAGGCCCTGGCTGCTGGTTTGCCAACCGGTCACTTCTGATCCTTGTGAAATGTGCAGATCGCTGCCTAAGTAGGCCGCCTGACCAGGCTGGCTGGCGCGCAGGGCCAGCAGGCGCACGCCGTGGGCGGGTACATCTGGCAAGGCCAGGGGCTGCCCGGCAGGCAGCAAGAAGGTTTGACCACTCCAGAAGTCGCGCCCCACGTAATCTGGCTGTGGGTCAAGCCCTATTTTGCTGGGGTGTAGTTCCAGGGTTTGGGGTTGGTCACTCCAGTTAAAAACCGCCGCCAAGTTCCACGCCCCGCATGCGCCTTGAAGGTTGAGCAGCAGGCAGGAGGGGGTGGGGGTATCGAACCAATCTACCAGGCGGGGACGGCTGCTGGGGGGCAGGTTGAGGGGAGGCAGCAGGCTCTCGGCCAGGCGCAAGCGGTCGGGGGGGAGATCGGGCAGGTGGTCTGAGAACAATAGCAGCCCATCTCCCAGGGCAATGACGGTAGCCAGGGTCTTGAGTTCGGCGGCTGTATACTGGGTCTCGGGCCGGAGCAGGAGGCAGTCGGGATCATTGATCCACCAGCGGCGGTTGAGCGGCAGGCGGGTGATCGCATTTTGAATGGCATTCCGAGCTGATGGCATGCCTGGTTCGGTTTTGAAGAAGGCATCTATGCCGTGCCAATCTGGCGACCACTGCGGCCCCACGTCAGCGCCAATGCGCATCGCATCCACCACGCCCAACGCTGAGCCAATTGGACACCCGCAGCCGAGCAAGATGACATCAGGCCCCACAGCCTGGCGCAGTGCTTCTAACCCTTTGCGCAGCACCTGGGCACGCGTACAGGTGGGGTCATGGTAACGGCCTGGGAGGGCAGCGGCATACAAAAAGTCTAACTTCAAGTAGGGGTAGCCCCATTCATGGGCCGCGGTACGCACCACCTGGCAGGCATATTCCAGGGCGGCGGGTTGGGTCAGGTCCAGGCCGGTGGTGAACACGTCCCACACAAAACCGGCGTTGGCAGGGCGGCCAAGCCGGCCGCGCAGCAGCCAATCGGGGTGCTGGCGGTAGAGCTGCGATTTTGGATGAACGATGAAGGGCGCCAGCCACAAGCCCGGCACAAAACCTGCCTGGCGGATCTCGGCTGCCAGGGGGGCCACGCCGTCCGGAAAGCCTGGCGCAAAGTCGAACCAGTCGCCAACCTGGGCTTCAAAGCCGTCGTCGATTTGGATCAGTTCAAGGGGTAGGCCCGGGCGCAGGTGGGCGGCGGCCTGTAAATTGGCCCGGATATCGTTAGCGGTGACCTTTTGGAAGAAGTGGTACCATGAACACCAACCGGTCATGGGGATCTGAGCCGCCTTGCTGCCGTCTGCCGCTTCTACAATCTCATGTTGGCGGGCAACGGCATCAATGTAGGGGGCCAGGGGGTCGGGAGAGTCTACGTTCAAGAAAGAAATGCAGGCCCAGTCAGTGCTCATCTGGGCGCCAGGGTCCAGGCGGGCGCCATCGCCGCTGGCCCACAGGCGCAAGGCAGGGCCGCGGGGGTCAAGCAGGGCTTCGAGGGCGCCAAACTGCTGCTGTTGTGAGAGAAAGCCCGCCAGCAGGCCCAGGCGGCTGTTGCGATCGCCCAGCACGCCAAACATATCACTGGCATAGGCGCCGGCGCGCCTGGGCTGCGGCGTGGAGGCGTTGTACCACATAGGTGAGACGATGGACCCAAGGTGGGTGCGGCGGTAAGGATCCTGGGCTCCATAGGCGCCGGTATGGCTCCAAGACTGCCAACCGTTGGAGAAGAAAGCCGGATCCAGGCGGGCGGTTGGGAACTGCAACCTGCCCAGGCTGCTTTGCCCCTCCACAATTGCCCGCCGGGTGTCGGATGGTTGGTGCACATTGATGAAGCCCAGGTTGAGCATCTCAATCTGATCAACCAGGATGGGGCGAGGGCCGTGGTTGGTGAGGGTAACCTTCAATAGCAAAAAAGGATGCTGTTCGGGGAGGGCAAAGGTGATGCTGCAAAGCAGTCCCAGGTCGTAGGGGCCAGTGTGCAGGGTAACTTGCTGCATGGGGCCGTGTGGAGATTGGGCTGTTTGCGACTCGCTCAATTGGCAGCGCGGCCAGGCATCCAGGGCCGTGCGCGGGCCGCCAAAAACCGATGCTGGGCGATAGCGGGCGCTCATGCGCGCCCCATGCAATGCAAACCCCTGGCTGTTGCGCAGGGTCAGGTCCCAGTTGGCTTGTTCGGGATGGATGGCAAGGTGAAGGTGAGTGTTTTGAATGAAATGTGACATAAATTAAGCAAACACCAGGGAATTGAAAGGTACAGAAGCAGTTCTTTTGAAGTGCTACAAGCCAAAAAGGCCCTTATTCCAAACTCATGGTAGATTATAATGCAGGTGCTGTCTAAAAAGAAGTGCGTAACGTTTTGAATGAGGATGCATCTAAAATGGTAGAACCAGCAGAAGATTTTGCGTTGGATGCGCTCCGGGCAGGTGACCGGGCTGAGTTTTCTCGCCTGGTAGAGGCTTATTCGGCCAATATTTATCGCCTGGCTTTGAGAATGCTCAACCAACCCCAGGATGCCGAGGACGTGCTGCAAGACACATTCTTAAAGGCTTTCCGTCATTTGAAAACCTTTGATGGGCGTTCGAAGCTTTCAACCTGGCTCTTTCGGATAGCCACCAATGAGGCGTTGATGCTCTTGCGCCGCAGGCGCCCTGACCAGGTTTCGCTGGATGAGCCGTTAATGGGCGAAGAAGGCGATCAAGAGCCGCTGCAGATCGTGGATTGGTGCTGCCTGCCGGAGAAGGAAATGATGTCGCAAGAAGCGCGTAAGCACCTGGACGCGGCGGTTGATCAACTGCCGCACAGCCTGCGGGTGGTCTTTTTGCTGCGCGATATTGAGGACCTTTCTACCCAAGAGACGGCTGAAGTGTTGGGTCTGAGCGAAACGGCGGTCAAGACGCGTTTATCGCGTGCCCGCATGCGGCTGAGAGAGTTGTTATCGGTATATTTTGGAGAACGGCTCTTGGTGATGCGGGATGGCGGTGCATAAGGAGAATGCGAAAATGAGCGAACACAAGCATACAGAAAACTGCCGCGAGTTGTTGGGGGCGCTTTCGGATTATGTGGATGGAGAGCTGGAGGAGACCTTATGCGTTGAGCTGGAACGTCACCTGGCACATTGTGAGAACTGCCGCGTGGTGGTAGATACCCTGCGCAAAACGGTTTACTTATACCATGTCACCGCCAGGCCAGAACCAGTGCCAGATGAGATCAGGCAGCGCTTGTTCAAAAAGCTGGAGCTGGACGAATTAAAGAAGTAGAAGCCGGACTTTATTTCTTCAGCCGGCGGGCATCGCCATCCCGAACGGTGATGCCCTGGGCATCCAGGTGCTCGAGGAAGGCCAAGACGTAGCGGCGGCTGGTATTGAAGTGGTCGCGCACTTCGGCCGCGGTGACGGCGCCCTTTTGGGCGATCAGGCGGCGCACTTCGGCAATCATGTGTTCGTGATCACTGCGCCGGAAGACTACGTCTGGCGGCACAAAGACCAATTCGCTCAATTCCAACAAGGCATTGTAAAGATCCTCGCCCACTTCTGCCTGGCACTCCTTTGCCACCGGCGGGGCATAGGGGGCAGCGGCAAAGCGTTTTAGCAGGGCATCGGCCTGGCGCTGCTGCTGGGGGTTTAAGCGGATGGCGTGACCCGGGCGCATAACCAGGGGGCCATTCTCAACCACCTCGCCACAATTGACGAGTTTACGCAAGGTGGCATTGAAAAGCCGCACGGGGAGCTTGAGCCGGCTTTTCAACTCTTCGCGCGGCAGGCCGCGGCGCAAGGGGTTGGCAGCATGGTAATTGTCCAGCTCTGCTAGCAGGCGGGTGGTGAGTTGCCCCCAATAGCCCTGGCTGGTGACCAGGCTCGCTGCTGCTGCCGGCAGGGCTTCTGCCTTGCCTTCGCCTTCGAGAAAAACCAATTGTCCAGTTTCCAGTAATTCAGCGAGCGCCTGCCTGGCGGTGGTGGCTTCTAGGCTGGAGCGCTGCAAAACATCCTGCAGGGGTGCTGCGCCAAGCGCCGCCATGCTTTGCATCAGTACCTCGGCAGGTGTGCCTTGGGCCAGCGCGTGCAGGCGTTCCAGCACCGATTGGGCAAACCGTTTGTGGCGGCCTTTGGGGTGCGGGTCGAGCACGGCTCCCCCGCCCAGGGTTTCGCCAGGGGATGGGCGGCGCAGGATATAGCGATCTCCACGCACCGCCACCACCGGGTCATCCATCTCAAGCTGCAGCCAGCCTTCTTCGCCGGGCAGCAGCTCTTCGCCGCCCAGCAGGCGCAGGCGGGCCACCACTTCAGCCGCCCCGATGAAAAACTTCACCTCGGTATCGTGGTGCAAAGGCTGGCTCACGTCGGGCAGCAGGCGGAAGCGCACATCCAGGCGGCGCGTGGATTGGTAATCGCCAGGGTGGGCCACCACACTGCCGCGCAAAACCTGCTCTAAATCTACGCCAGAGATGTTGACCGCCGTGCGGCTGCCGGGCACTGCCAGGTCGGCCTTGCGCTTGTGGGTCTGCAAGCCGCGCACGCGCCCGCTCAGGCCAGCCGGTAAGATTTCTACCTCGTCGCCCAGGCGCAGGCTGCCATCACTGAGCGTGCCGGTGACTACCGTGCCAAAACCGGGCATGGTGAATACGCGGTCCACTGGCAGGCGGGGTTTGCCCAGGTCCAGGCGAGGCGGGCGTTCAGCCAGGCACTCGCCAATAGCTGCCAGCAGTTCGGGCAAGCCCTGCCGGGCACGCGCCGAGACGCGCACAATGGGGGCTTTTTCAAGAATGGTGTTATGCAATGCCTGGCGAATGTCATCTTCCACCAGGTCCAGCCAATCAGGGTCGTCGATCAGGTCTATCTTGGTCAGCGCCACCACCCCGCCCGGCACTTGCAGCAGATCCAGGATGGCCAGGTGCTCGCGGGTTTGCGGCATCAGGCCTTCGTCGGCGGCAATAACGAACAGCGCCGCATCGATCCCGCCCACGCCAGCCAGCATATTCTCAATGAAATCGCGATGTCCGGGCACGTCGACAATGCCAATTTCCTCCCCGCCGGGCAGGGTCAGCCAGGCAAAACCCAGGTCAATCGTCATCTCGCGCTCGCGTTCTTCTTTTAGGCGGTCGGGATGAATGCCGGTTAGTGCCTGGACAAGGGTGGATTTACCGTGATCTACGTGGCCTGCGGTGCCGATAACGTGCATAGTAAATTAGGAAGTGGCGGCTGATGAATAGCGGAAAGTGGGTGGCTAGCGAGAGCGGCCGATGGTACGCTCGTAAGCTGAAACCCATTCATGGGCAGTGGCCAGCAGGTTTTGGAGACGCTTTTCTGCCAGCTCGTTGGCTTGATGGAGCAGATCTTGCACCTCTTGCAGTTCATCTTCCATGTGGGTTGATTGTTCAGACAGCTTCTCAAACTGGCGCGTGATTTCGTTGCGCTGTTCTTCTTGCGTCAAGGTGTAGTTAGTCCACCGTTTCTGGTCATCGGCCTTGAAGGTGACCCATTCCTGGCGGAAGCGATCTTCAGCCAGGCGCTGGATCTCGGTGATTTCGTTGATACGGCGTTCTACGCGCTGGGTTAGATCTTCCAGGGCGCCCTGGGCACGCTTGGCTTCACGCTGGGTCGAATCGAGCTGCAAGAGCTGTGTTTCAACATCCACGGCCTGTTTTTCGACGGTTTGGAAGCGGGTTTGCCACTCCTTCCAGGTGCGATCGCGTTCGACAGCGGTCAAATTTTGCTTGTCTAAGAAGGTAGACATGGCATCACGCCGCTCAGATTCTACCGTGGCCAGCTCATTCAGGCGGGTTTCCAATTTGCGCAAGGTGGTATTGATCAGCTCGGTTTGGCCGCGCGCATCGTCAGAGCGCTTGCGCAGAGCGGTCACTTCGCCTTGCAAATCAACAATGCGCTTGGCATCCTGGCGGCGGCCATCTTCCACCAGGCGGTAGGTGCGGGTGTATTCCTCTTCTTCCATGCGCACCTGGTTGACCTTCTCGCGCACTTCGTCGATCGAGCGGCGCAGGCGGCCTTCTTCTTCCAGGCGTGCCTGGAGACCCTTTTCGAGTTTTGCAATGGGTTCCAATTCTTTGCGCAGCTCGCTCAGGCTGGTCTCAAGGGCTTTTGTTTCCACCCGCCGCACCTTCTCGACCTCGTCAGAGCGGGTCTTGATCTCTTTTTCCAATTCTTCCAGGGCACGTTTGGATTCTACGCGCGAGGCAAGCAGGTTCTGGTCGTATTGATCCATGCGTGTGATCACTGCGGCGATGCGGGTCAGCTCGCCATCCAGGTCTTTTCCCTGTTGGTTGGCGGCAGCCAGTTGGCCTTCTAGGGCCACCATGCGGCTTTCTAATAGCGCAATGGAGTCCTTCTCCTTGCGCCGGTCATCTTCAATCCACTGGATGCGTTTTTGTAGCTGGTCGAGGTCCATGACGATCTCCTAAGGATTTTATTGTAACATAGGATGATGCTGGCGGGTGAGTATGCGCGGGTGGGTGTGCCGTGTCAGGGCTGGCCCAGTTGTCCGAAGATCTGAGCGATCTCTGCCAGGGAGGGGAGAAACCACTGCGGAAAGAGACCAAGCAAAAGCAAGGCAAAGACACCGATCAGCAAAAAGATCAGGATCTCCCAGCGTTCGGTAATGCGCCAGGGATGCTCGTCGGGCCCCATGACGAGCACGGCCATCGCCCGCAGGCCGCCGACGAAGAGGCCAACGCTGCCCAAGAGCGCAATCACAGCAATCCAGATATCCTGGCTGGCAAGGCCGCGCCATAAGGCCAGGCGAACGGGGAACCCAGCCAGCAAGGGCAAGCCAGCCGTGGAGAAGTGAGCCAATACCACAGATCCGGCTGCCAGTGGCATACTGCGGGCCAGGCCTTGAATGCTGCGAAAGCTGGTATCGGGTAAGCCGGCTTGCAGGGTCGAGAGACCCAGGGCCCATACGCCCAACCCCAAGGCGCGTGGTAAGAACATGGCAAAAGATAGAGGCACGCCATCTGGCATGCCAAGGGCTAGAAGCGTATTGCCAATCTCAACCATCACGGCATAGCCCAGCATGCGCCCCAGGTGGCGCTCAAAGGCCGCCCACAGCCCGCCGGTCAGCACCATCAATGCGCCGCTCAGGCGCAGCAAAATGTACAGCGATTCGGAGGCGCGCAACCAGGCATAGCGATCCAAGAAACTCAAGCCGAACAAGGAAACCATCCAGGGTAAGATCAGCAAGACGAATGCCGCGGCGTAGGGATGGGCTTCTTCTGCCAGGGTAGGGATCCAACTGTGGAAGGGGAAGATGCCCAGCCAGAAGGCAAAACCGAAGGCCAGCAGGGTGGCGGCGCGGGTAACCTGGCTCAGCTCGCCAGGGCTGGCCTCTACGCCAGCCAACATCCAACCGCTGAAGAGAATAAACGGCATGGCAAAAGTCTGGAAGACCAGGAACCGAAGCACCGCTCGCCGCACCGGCCGGCCTGGGATGGTGAGCAGGGGCACAGAGACCAGGGCCGCCATTTCGATCAGCAGTGCTGCATAGAGAAAGGGTTCTACAGTCAAGGCTGCGGTGAGCAGGGTCACGATCCCCAATCCCAATGGCACGAACATGCGCCCGGCGCGGCTGGCATACACTCCTCCAAACCAGAAGGTTGCCAGCAAATAGATCACCACCAGGAGAGGCCGGTCGCTGTTATCAAGCAGAAAACGCCTCCCAAGGATATTCAGCGTGTCGTTCAGCTTGAACGTCCAGGGGCCCAGGCGGATAAACTCATTAATGGGCAGGCGACTGGCCAGCAGGGCCAAGAGCAGGCTGGTGGTGACGCCAGCGATGACGGTGGAACGGTACCAGCGGCGCAGGAAGAACAGCACAATCGCGGCCGCGCCTGGCAGGGCGATCCACAAGAGGGGGGCACTCATTCCGCTTCCTCCTCGATGCTGGGGGCCGTCAACAGGTAGGCGCAAGCCAGAGCGATGAACAGGTTCACGCTGGCCAACAGGCCTGCCACCAGGGTGGAGCTTTCAACGGCAGCATATAAGATCTCAAACCCGGTCAGCACGGTCAGCAGCCCCAGGGCCACCCGCAGCGGTTGGGTGGTCAGTCCCAGGTGCAGCAGGCCCATGCCCATCAGAATAAGGCTGCCCCATAAAGCAAACGAATTGATCCCTGGCAGCCAATCAGCCGCCGCCGGCGCAGTGCCAAGCAAGATGACGAAGACCGTCCCGGCCGCCAGCAGGCGAAAAAGCCTGGCCGACTGGACCTCGAGCTCCTTGCTTTCCCAGGCTTCGGGTGCGTTGGCTATGGCAATCCCCAAGATGGCGCCGGCCATCCAGCCAGCGATCATTTTTGCAATCGCCATTTCAAGCGGCCAGGAGGTGCTGACCAGGATAAAGGCAGCCAGGTATTGAATGGCAATGGCGCTAATGCTCCAGCGCCAATCGCGGCTGATCAGCAAGGCCAGGGCCGTCAGGGTTGCCAGGGCCATGGTCAGAGGGGGCAAGAAAGAAGGGAAGTCAATCGTCATAACAGGCTCAAGGTGTTTGTCTTAAGAAGGCAATGATCAAAGCCAGGATCACAAAGGCCCACAGTAAGCCGCCTTCGCCCTCTAAGGTACGGCTGATCAATGCCAGCAGGCGCGAGAAGCCCTGGAAGCCTTTCCACAGCCAGCGGTACAGCCAGTTGAAAGAGAGCAGCTGGCTGAGGCGGCTGAAAAAGGATGCGCTGTTGCGGAGAAATGAGATTTGCCCTCTGATATTCGGGCGCAAGCTGCGGCCCAAGAAAAACCAGCCCAAGAGCGCCAGCAGGCCAGCCACAGGCCCGCCCAACCAGGCCAGCAGGGGCTGCCCGGCCGGGTCGGGTAGGCTTGTCCACCCGATGCCCAAATAGGCCAGCGGCAAGAGGACCAAGCCGATGCTGTAGACGATCCAGATCCAATTTTCGCCCGGGGCAGGCCGGTATTCGGCAGGCACCGGGCGAATGGCATGGCGGATAAAGCCAATGAACAGCAAGGCCTGGGTCAGCACCAGCGCAATATTGATGGCCAAGGTGCCAATCACCGTTTGACCAGTTGGGGCAGGCCATTGGTAGATGCCTGTGGCGGCCCAGGCGGGGGTGAAAGGCAGGGTGGAGATGCTGAGCAAGGCCAGTCCGGCCAATGGCAGAAGGCGGCGGTGGCGTAAAGAATAAGAAAATATAAACCCGCCTCCAATAAGGCATACCAGGCCCCAGGCCAGGGCCGCTTGGGGCTGTCTGAGGACTGCCGCGATCACAGCCAGGGAGGCAGTTGACAGGATCCAGTAAGGCCGGCCCAAAAGCTCATCTGCCGCGCTGGCCCAAGATGCCGCACCATAGATGGCAGCCAGGGCTACCAGGGCCAATAAATAGGGCGTATAGAGGCTGTCAATCTCGGCTGTGGCGGTGCGCACAATCAACACCAGGCTGGCCGCGGCCGGTACCAGGCGTAAGGTGGTGCCCAGGCCGCGGCGCAGGGGTAGCTCTTGTATGAAGGGCAGGTATAACGGCAAGACGCCCAGGCGCAGACCTGCCGCCAACAACAAAAGCAGGCTGCTGGTGGATGAGACCGCCGCAAAGGTTACCAGCTCGCCGCTGGCCCAAAGCCGGATGGATGCCAGCAGCACGATGGCAATTCCCCCCAGGCGGGCCGCAAAGGACACCACAGCTTGCTGGCGGGGCTGGCTGCTTTGTAATTGGGTCAGCAGGATGAGGATCTCCACAATATCCAGGGCGGCCCAGGCCAGCAGCAATGCCAGTGGGTTTCCAGCCAGTACGGCAGTCAAACCCAGGCTGGTGATGGCCAGGTTGGCTGCCCAGGGGCGCCAATCGGGCGGGGCAGCCGGATTGGCAGGTGCGAGGGGGCTTTCAATGGCCGCGGGCGGCTGTTCGCCTGCCTCTGGAGACTGCGCCTGCGCCTCAGGCGCAGCGGCCTGCCTGGGCTGCAGACGGGCCACCGAGCTGAGCATCAAGGAGAGCGAAATGCTGACCAGGGCCAATGCAAAAGGCCAGGAAATAGGATCGATCAGCAGGCTGGGGCTGGTTGGAAAAAGCGATTCTGGCTGCCATACCAACAGGGTAATACTGGCGGGCATGGTGCTGCGCACCAGCAGCACCATGGGCCAGGCCAAGAGGCTGCCCAGCATGGCGATCAGCCACTGGTACTTGTCTAGCCGCGGGCGCAGCACGTGCAAGACGATCATTGCCACGGGCGTCAGCAAAAGAAGAAATATAGCCAGCAAGGCAAGCATATGGATCGGATTATAATACTTCGCCGCTGCTGCGGAAGAGATATTGGCCCTGCCCTGGGTGACCCAGCCAACGCTCGCCATCTACGATCAATTGGCCACGCAGGAAAACCTTCTCAGGCAGGCCAACCACCTCCCAATTTTCATACAGGTTGTAATCGGTCCGGTGGTGGGCGCCGGCCCGGCGGCAGTTCACGCCGTATGTGAGGCGCAAATCAGGATCCCAGAGCGCAATATCCGCATCCGAGCCAGGCAGGAGGGCCCCTTTGCGCGGGTACAGCCCAAAAATGCGGGCCGGGTTGGTGCTGGTTAGGGCCACAAATTGGTTGGCGGTCAGGCGTCCGGCGCGCACGCCATAAGTCCACAGGATCGGCAAGCGGTCACCGACCCCCGGCAAGCCGTTGGGGATCTTGGTGAACAGATCCTTGCCCAGCTCTTTCCCAGGGATGGCTACCGGTTGGCCTTCATACAGGATTGGCTGGCTGCCGTCAAAGAAGAATGGGCAGTGGTCTGTGCCGATCGTTTGGATGGTTCCCTCGCTCAATCCCTGCCATAAGCGCTGGTTATCAGCCGCGCTGCGCATGGGAGGCGAGCAGACCCACTTAGCCCCATCTGGGCGGCGCATGTGCTCTACGGTGAAGAAGAGGTAGGGCGGGCAGGTTTCGCCCATCACCGGCAGGCCGCGCTGCCGACCATAGGCCAGTTGATCCACCTCGCCGCCGGCGTTCATGTGCACCACATATAGCGGTGCACCTGTTTCGGCCGCCAGGGCGATGCCGCGCAAAGTGGCTTCGACGGCGCCCCAGGCCGGACGGGTATGGGCGTGCCATTCGGGGCTGGTGTTGCCAGCCGCCAGGGCTTCAGCCACCAGGATATCAATCACGTCTCCATTTTCGGCGTGCAGCATGGTCAGTATGCCATTGGCTTTGGCCAGGCGCATGACCTGGAATATCTCGCCGTCGCCCAGGCGTAAGCGGCCGTTGTACGCCGAGAAGACCTTCAGGCTGGTGATCCCCAGGCCGGGGAGGCTGGCAATTTCGGCCGCGGTCTGCGGATCGAAGTGCGTGATGTTCATGTGAAAGCCGAAATCAATGGCTGCCAGTGAGTCGGCCCGGGCGTGCCAGGCAGCCACGCTCTGGGACAGCGCGCCTGGCTCGTGAGAGGCGAAGTCGAGGGCGGTGGTCACCCCGCCAAAAGCGGCTGCCTTGTGCCCGGTGTAGTGGTCGTCTGATGAGACGGTGTCAAACATCGGCAGGTTGAAGTGGGTGTGAGGATCCACGCCGCCCGGCATGGCCAGCTTGCCAGTAGCATCGATGACCTGGGCGCCAGGCGCAGACAGGTTGGGGCCAACGGCAGTGATCTTTTCGCCTTCGATGAGAATGTCGGCTTCAAACGTAGCCGTGGCGGTGATGATGGTGGGGGATTTGATCAAAATGGTAGACATGGGCGTATGGGTTAAGATTGTGGTCTCAGGAGGGTGTGGCGGGGGTTGTAAAGGTTATTCGGTAAGGGGATGATACGGCTGCACAGAGGCAGCGTCGACCGACTCTAAGAGCAGGTGGATGGGTTGGTGAAGCGTGGGGTGGACGAGGTCAGGGGCCAGGGCCGCCAGGGGCACGAGTACAAAGGCGCGCTCGTGCAGGCGCGGGTGAGGAATGGCGATGCTGGGCGAGGTGATGGCCAGGTCGTCGTAAAGCAAGATGTCGAGGTCGATCAGGCGCGGGCCGTAGCGAAAGGTGGGGGTGCGGCCAAGCCGGGCTTCGATGTCCTTAAGGTGCGCCAGCAAAGCGTAAGGATCCAGGCGCGTCTCAGCCTGGACTGCCTGGTTGAGGAAGGCGGGTTGGTCACTGTAACCCCAGGGGGCAGTTTCGTAGACCGGTGAGATGGCCTGGATATTGACCGCGGGCGGCAAGGCCTGCTGGGCCGCCTGCAAATTAGCCGACCGGTTGCCAAGATTTGAGCCCAGGGAGAGGTAAATAACAGGCATAAGTATAAGCATACCATAAAAGCCCGGCATGGTATACTGGGGCAACAGGAGAGTTCAGCATGGCACAAGCGACATTCCATTTCCCGAGGGGTTTCTTGTGGGGCACTGCAACCGCCGCACACCAGGTGGAGGGGGGCAACACCAACAATAACTGGTACGCCTGGGAGCAAGAGCCGGGGCGTATTTTGAACGGAGAGAAATCAGGGCTGGCCTGCGATTGGTGGAATGGGCGTTGGCGTGAGGATTTCCAGCGCGCCGCCGATGGCGGGCAAAACACCCACCGCCTTTCGGTGGAGTGGAGCCGCATCCAGCCCACGCCAGATCGTTGGGATGAAACTGCCCTGGATCACTACCTGGAAATGGTGCGCGCCCTGTCTGAGATGGGCATCATGCCGATGGTGACCCTGCACCATTTCAGCGATCCGCTCTGGTTGATGGAAAAGGGAGGCTGGGAAAACCCGGCCGTGGCAGGCTATTTTGAAACCTTTGTCCGCCGGGTGGTTGAGACGCTCAAGGATTACGTCAGCTTGTGGTGCACCATCAACGAGCCCAATGTGTATGCCACCATGGGTTACGTGATGGGGGTTTTCCCGCCAGGGAAGAAGGATGTGGCTGCCTACAGCCGTGTGACCTTCAACATGGTGCGTGGGCATGCCGCCGCCTACCGGGCCATCCATGCCTTGCAGCCGCAAGCCCGCGTGGGGACGGCGATCAATTACCGCAGCATGGTTCCGGCCAAAGGGTGGTTTCCGCCCGATCATTGGATCGCCGGCATGCAGTCGGCTCTGTATAATGACGCTTTTGCGTGCGCTCTGCAGGATGGTTGGGTGCGCTTGCCGCTGGCGCGCAAGCGGGTGGCAGAGGCCAAGGGCACCCATGATTTCATTGGCGTGAATTACTATACCCGGGACCTCATTTCTTTCAATCTGCTCAAGGCTGGCGATTTGTTCTCGCGGCGCACGTATCGCAGCGGGGCCGAGCTGAGCAGCACGGGCTTCATTGCCAATGAGCCCGAGGGCATGTTTGAAGCTATCAAGTGGGCGCGGCAGTTCAACGTGCCCATCATCATCACCGAGAATGGGGTGGAAGATCCCGAAGACCGCTTGCGGCCGCGTTACCTGGCCCAGCATTTGCAGCAGGTCTGGCGGGCAGTCAACTTCAACTGGCCGGTGAAAGGTTACTACCATTGGAGCCTGGTGGACAATTTTGAATGGGAGCGCGGCTGGTCGCAGCGCTTTGGGCTGTGGGAGTTGAATGTAGAAACCCAGGCCCGCATTAAGCGCGCCAGCGTCGATTTCTTTGCCGATGTGTGCCGCGAGAACGGTCTTTCGGCCGACATGGTGGCCCGCTATGCCCCGGAGGTCTTTGCCCAATTGTTCCCCAATTAATCGGGCCGGGGAGGGGTTCTCCCATAACTTTATGGTATAATGCGCTTCGCTGTGCAGGGTACTGCCAGCATTCACGGAGAGGTCGCGTAGTCTGGCTTAGCGCGCACGCCTGGAAAGCGTGTTTCCTGAAAGGGAACGAGGGTTCGAATCCCTCCCTCTCCGCCAACCAAAACGAGTGTGTAGGGTGTTTCGACCCCTGCACACTCGTTTTTTATGTGATAAACTAAACCCTGGAGGTATGCCGTGCGCGTGCGCAAATTAACCTGGTTGCTCGTATTTTTAGGAATGTTATTTGTGGGGGCTGGTTTTCTGCCTGCCAGCGCGCAGGCTGGCAGCACCCCAACGCCCGATCCGTTTCAGCTAACGCTCATACCTACCCTGGCGGCGGACCGCACCCTGCCCGCAGTGGGGACCAATGCCGGGTTGGTGTGCGGGGCCAGCGTGTTGGTGATGATCATCCTGGGGGGCCTGGTTTGGAGTCGCTGGCGCAGGCTAAAAGGCTATTGACAAGCTTTTGCTCTTAGGGTATCCTTCATCCGCTCCGGGTGGGTCCGGCGCGGCGGAAACCTTCGAACCCTGTCAGGTCCGAGAGGAAGCAGCAGTAAGGAGGACATTCCGGGTGCCGCCGGGTTGCCTGCCCGGGGTATCTTATTAAACGAAAACATGCTGGCTGTGTGCCAGCATGTTTTCGTTTAAGGGGAATGCTTACTCAGAGAGCTCGATGTTGGTGGGCCGGCTGAAGTTCTTTTTGTCGTCAAAGGTGACGTAGGCATCTGCCGTGCCGCCAACCTCGACGTTCCAACCGATCAACTGCACCTGGTAGGCATCCAGGTTGCCGTTACCAGACATGTCGATGTTAGCGCCGGGGGCCAGGACGGTGCCGGTGAAGAAGGAATCGGAGTTACCGTTGATCTGGATCGGACCACTGTTGGACTGCGGGACGTAGATCAGCAGGCCGGGCACAGCGGGGGAGGGATCGGGGCTGCGCTCTGGCGCTTTGAGCTGCATCGTAGCGCCACCGTTGATGGTCACCTTGCCGTCCAAGAAGACGATGGTAACCCCGGTGCCTACAAACTCATCATTGGCGTTGAATTTGACGTCGCCGCTGACGCAGTACAGACCAGGATCCAGGGGGCTCAGGCCTTCAAATTGCGAGGCATTGCCCTCCCAGGCATCCGGATGGTTGCAGTTGGGTGGGTCGATCTCGTAAGAGTTGGGCGGCAGGGGGCTGGGAGCCTGCCCGGGGGCCGGGCTGAACAATTCGGGATTTTCCACCTGGCCGACATAACTGACGCTGCCGTTGATTACTTCAACGTCGGGGCCGCCATTGCCTTTCAAACAGCCGTTGGAGAAGATGCCGCCGCCGTCCACGAAGATATCCACGCTGCCGTGGAAGCCGGCGCCGTTCGACTGGCCTGAGCAGTTGGCCGGGTTGAGCGCCACCACGGCGTTGCCAAATACCAGCGGAGCGCGCGGGCGCACACGCGTGGTGGCATCCACCCGGTTGACCAGGTCATTTGGGAAGAGCAGCTTGGCAAAGGTGGTTTCAGTGGTGTTTTGGACGTGGACGATGACGTCGATATAGCGGTCTTCGTAACCCAGGTTGGTCACGCCGCAGGTTGTTTCAACCCAACTGCCATCCGATGGATCGGTGTCGATCTCAAAGCCGTTGGCAGCCGCTCGGGCAATGGCAGCCTGCACGGCCTCCAGACGGGCGTTGTAGATGCTGGC
>CAZWFQ010000008.1:24889-73405 GCA_964633225.1 uncultured Anaerolineaceae bacterium | reverse complement strand
GCTAGAGCGCACGGTTCGGGTCCGTGAGGCCCCGAGTTCAAATCTCGGCGCCCCGACAGAATTGCCCCTGGGAAACTTCCCGGGGGCAATGTCTTTAATCTGCCTGCAGAGCCCCTACAGTAAACGAATGGCAATTTACGATCAACAATGGCCTGCAAAGTCATAACGATGCAACCTTTAGGCCCCTTTTGCATCTAAGTACATGAAACTGCTGATAAGGAGTAAACCATGAATTTTGACCTGGGATCGACCATTCAAAGCGCCGCCCCAACCAATTACGATGTACTGATCATCGGTGGCGGCCCTGCTGGAGCGACGGCTGCCATTTACACCTCCCGCGCCGGTTTGAAAACCCTGGTGATTGACAAAGGCCTGACCACCGGAGCGTTAGGAATTACCGGGAAGATCGCCAATTACCCCGGCGTCACCGAGGAGATCAGCGGCGCCGACCTGCTGGAACGGATGCGCAACCAGGCGCGCACTTTTGGGAGCGAATTTATCTCGGACAAGGTGATCGGTGTAGACCTGCTCTCTGAAGAAAAGACCGTTTTTGGCAACAATAGCACATACACGGCCCGCGCTGTAATCATCGCCACCGGTTCGATGGGACGCGGCACCCGTGTCAAGGGAGAAGATGAGCTGCTTGGGCACGGCGTTTCGTACTGCGCCACCTGTGATGGCGCTTTCTTCCGCGATCAAGAAGTGGTCGTGGCGGGAAACAGCGACGAAGCCATTGAGGAGGGCCTGTTCCTCACGAGATTCGCCCGTAAGGTTCACTTTCTCTCACCTACCCCTGAGCTGAAAGCCCCCCAACACCTGGTGGATGAGCTGGTCAACCACCCAAAAATTCAGTTGTACCAGGGAGCCGGTTTGCGCCAGATCTTAGGCCAGGAACGGGTTGAAGGCGTCCGGTTTGCCCCGCGCGGCCAGCCCGAGCAAACCATTGCCGTCACCGGCGCATTCGTTTATCTCCAGGGCGGCAAGCCCATCACAGATTTTCTGCAAGGGCAGCTCGAGGCCAGTGAAACCGGCTGCCTGGTTGTAGATCGCGAATATCGCACCGCCATACCAGGTGTATTCGCTGTCGGCGATGTATTATGCAATCACATCAAGCAGGCCGTGATTGCTGCCGCCGAGGGCGCAACCGCTGCCATCGCCGTTGAAAAACTATTGCACGGACGCAAGCAGATGGTGGTTGACTGGTCAAAATAACCACCTTCTTCAAAATTCATCAATTCTATACCGATCCTTCACCCATTCTTCACATGCTGCAAGTATCATTTGCTTGTAGCATGTGATACTTGCAGCAATCAAAATCGTGCGAATAACAAATGGAAGAAGGACGGACACTATGGCAATGGCACCCGTATCCAAGCAAACACAGAAGAATTGGTGGATTGACGCATCGCTTTTCAGCAGCGCAGTGATCGCCACTTTATCAGGAATTTATTTTCTCTTCCTGCCATCGGGCGGATTCCAAGGCGGGCGCAACCCGTCTTACAATATTCAAATCCTGTTCAGCCGCCATACCTGGGATGCCCTGCACACCTGGGCCGGCACAGCCATGATCGCAGCTGCTATCATCCATCTGGTCATCCATTGGCCCTGGTTTGTTAGCATGGCCCGGCGTATTTGGAACGAGATGAACGGTAAATGCGGCTGCATGAACCCTCGCGGGCGCTGGAACTTGATCGTAAATTGCTTTGTCGCCGCTAGTTTTGCGCTCACTGCCATTAGCGGGATATACTTTCTGTTCGTTCCCGGCGAGCACAGAGCAGTAGACCCCGCTATCCTGTTCACCCGCACTACTTGGGATCTGCTCCACACCTGGGCAGGAATAACACTCATCGCGGCAGCCATCATTCATTTTGCCATTCATTGGAAATGGGTCACAAAAGTGACCCGCAAGATGATCGCCATGCTGATCCCTATGCGGCCAGTACAGCAATCAAGCACCGCAAACTAACCCATAACGCTGCCCTGCATAATCAAATCGAAGACGGCCCAAGCATCCTTTGGGCTGTTTTCGTTACCCATTTCCAGTGGCGGATCAAATGGATAGTTTGTAGCAACAGTAATCCCAAAACCAAAGAAACATGGAAGAAGCCCAGCACATGGCGCAGCGGCCCAGCGAAGATAAACGAACGCGCAATTAGCCCCATCGCCCCTGCCGCGCTGTAGGCCAAGAACAGAACCAGGTTCAGTAAAAAATTAGTGCGCACCTGCGGCGGCAAGTGTCCAAAACGTTGAAAGGCATTCTCAATCCATTTCCAGTGCAACGCAACGTGAACCAGTGCGCCAGCACTTAGCAAAAGGCCCAAAATTACATGTACGAAGCAAGGGATGAAGATTTCAATCGTTGCAGCCAGGATTGTTACCAACAACAGCATAAATAACCCTAAATCAACCCAAAAATTCAACGTACCTTTTTGCATATTCACTACTCCACAGCAGCAAGCAGCACATCATCAGAAGCCGCTTAGCCTTCAGAATAGTACAATTCATCTCCTATGTCAAGCCAAGCCAGAATCAAAAACGGGAGCAGGCGCCCTAGGCCTGTCCCGCTCTTGGTCTTGAATTGACGTTTGCCTGATATCATCAAAAACTGAATCTTTTGATTGTCAATGGAACACCTGTTAAGGCTGATTACCCTGTCCCTGACCAGCCCAGGCCGGCCGCCCAGATGCACCACCGGTCCCCTGCCCATCAGCCGCTCCCTGCCTGTCGCCAGCACCTTGCCCACCGCCCGCTCCCTTCCCACCGCCAGCCCCCTGCCCCCCAGCTCCAGGCGTGATGCCGCCGCCGGCCTCTCCTGCATAGGTTCCAGCCGCCGAGCCGGTTTGTGCACCCTGCCCGCCATTGCGTCCACCGCCGTAACCGCCGCTGCCCGCTCCGCCCCCTGCAGCATAGTTTTGGCTGGCTGCCGTTTGGGCGGGCTCCGGCTGAACACCCGCCGGAGACACCGGGGCCGCATTTGCAGCCCGTGTTTCAACCTGAGGAACATGCGCCTGCATAACAGGGGCAGCCGCTGGCACTTCGATCTGCGCTTCAACTTGCGGCGCAGCACTGGCATTGTAAATGCTGACGCCCACCGCAACTGCCACGGTAGTTACCAATACACCAACGATAATTTTCTTCAACATCGCAAACCTCCTGGTCGTTTGAACACTCATATTTAGCCTGTGAAATGCTTGCACAAGCAATTGTCTCAAGTATAATCATCAAGTATGAAGGACTTGTGAAGAATCTATGCAGCTTGTGTGAAAATCTGCTGTTCTCCCCAAGATCTTCACCACATCTTCAGAACTTCTTCACACCCACCCGGTAAAATTGGGACATCCTGCAACAGGAGAAGCACACCATGCCAGAAGAGACCCAGCCAGGCTCAGAAACCCCCATCAGCCGCATGCGCCGCCGGCTGTCTCCGCCTGAATTCCCCACCGATGACCGCAGCCGAATGCGCATGGTGGTGGACAGCCTGGTACTGCATCTGCACCCCACCAAAGTGCCTCGATCCACCCTGCGCTGGACCTACACTTGGGGACTTGGCGGTCTTTCAGCCCTTCTAGTCGCACTGCTGGCGTTAACAGGCGTATTCTTGCAAATGAACTACACCCCCAGTCCACCCCAGGCCTACCTGGATGTACTGGCTTTGCGCACCGGCACCTGGTTTGGCGACCTGCTGCGCAACATTCATCACTGGTCTGCCAACCTGCTCATCATAACCAGTATCCTGCACCTGCTGCGCGTCTTCTTTACTGGTGCTCACCGCCCGCCGCGCGAGCTAAATTGGCTGCTAGGCGTTGGGATGCTGCTGTTGGTCGTGGCAGCCAATTTCACCGGCTACCTCTTACCTTGGGATCAATTGGCTTTCTGGGCCATCACAGTCGGCACCAGCATCCTCAGCTATATTCCCCTTGTCGGCCAACCCCTCAGCCGCCTGCTGCTAGGCGGGCCCGAGGTAGGCCCCGCTACCCTGTTAACCTTTTATTCCTTGCACATCAGCTTCATCCCACTGGGCATCCTTGCCCTCATGTCTTACCATTTCTGGCGCGTACGCAAAGACGGCGGGCTCACCCTTCCCAAGAGTGCCTCACAGCGCGAACAACCTGCTCCCGAACGCGTGACCACTATCCCGCATCTGGTACGGCGTGAGGCAGTTTGGGCGGCTGCCTGGCTGGCGATCTTATTCATCTTTTCTATGCTCGTGCCAGCCCCGCTGGAAGGGATTGCTGACCCGGCGGTCAGCCCCAACCCAGCCAAAGCACCCTGGTACTTCCTCGGTATTCAGGAACTGCTGCTGCACTTCCATCCCCTGGTTGGCGCGATTATCATCCCTGCATTGGGGTTGAGCGCCTTGGCCTTGCTGCCCTTCTACGATGTGCATCTAGAAAATATTGGTGTATATTTCCGCTCTTACCGCGGGCGCTACATGAGCCTTTTAGCTGCAGGCGGCGCCCTCTTGCTCACCCCGCTGTGGGTAGTGCTGGATGAGTTTGTGCTGGATTGGGCCGCCTGGCTACCAGATTGGCCCACCCTGCTTTCCAACGGCGCCATTCCACTAGCCGTACTGTTGCTGGGGTTGTTCGCCCTAGACGAGCTTCTCCACCGAGCCTTTCAGGCCATAACCGAAGAACGTGTCCTGGCGCTCTTTATTTTCCTTTTCACCGCTCTGGTGGTTTTGACCATCATCGGCATTTTCTTCCGCGGTCCCGGCATGGCCCTCTACTGGCCCTGGGAAATGCCAACCGCGCACTAGGCAAAGGGTAAATAAACATGGCTTCTGTGAACCAACCTCCAAAAGACAAAGTCACCCGCCGGGATTTTCTCAAGCTCACCTGGGCAGCATTGGGCGGGCTGGTTGCCATCGAGATCGGCGGACTGGCTCTTGCCTACATGCAGCCGCGCCTTGCCGAAGGCGAATTTGGCGGGCAGATCGTCGCCGGGCAGGTAGACGACTTTCCCCCCGGCTCGGTCTCGCACATTCCCAACGGGCGTTTCTACCTGGCCCGACTGCCCGACGGTGGCTTCCTGGCGCTCTACCAGCGCTGCACTCACCTGGGCTGCAATGTACCCTGGGATCAAACACAGGGCGCTTTCATCTGCCCTTGCCACAACTCACAGTTCACGCAAGAGGGTGAACTGATCAATCCACCCGCCCCCCGCCCTTTGGATATCTTCCCCATCTCAATCCAGGACGGTCAGGTGATTGTAGATACCGGCCAACCAATCCAACGCCAGCACTTTGAACCATCTCAGGTGACGTACACATGAAAACCGGCCGCATTTCTCCCCGTACAATCGAACTCCTTATCGGCATCCTGGCCACAGCCTTGATGGTAACCGGAATCGCCTTGTATGCCTTCAACGAACCCACCCGCATGCAAGAAGCCCAGGCCCGCCAATTGGTTGCCGACCTGGATGGCGCCATGACTCTCTACGCCCAGAACTGCGCCGTCTGCCATGGGGCGGCTGGAGAAGGCATCGGCGCGACGCCCGCCCTGGATACCCCCGCCCTGCAAGAGATGGATGCCGAAGCGCTCACCAAGGTCATTTCTCGCGGCCTGTATGGCAGCGCCATGCCCGCCTGGAACCTGGAAGATGGTGGCCCGCTCAGCGACTACCAGATTGGCCAGTTAGTCAGCCTGGCCCACTACGGCGATTGGACAGCCGCCCAAGACCGCGTCGTCAACCTGGGGCTGGCCCCTCTCATCCCCTTTGTCTCAGAAGCCGACCCACTGATCCTGGATAGCCTGGCTGCCCTGCCAGAAGGCAGCGCTTTGGCAGCCGGTGTTTCACTCTATGCCCAAAACTGCGTGGCTTGCCATGGCGCAGATGGCGCAGGGACCACCCTGGCGCCCGCCTTGAACGATCCCGCCTTGCGGGCAAAAGATGCTGCCGACCTGGAGCGCATCCTGCGCCTGGGTGTAGCTGGTACGCTCATGGCCGGCTGGGAAAAGGCCCTGGATAACGAGCAAATTACCGCCTTATTAGAGCTGATGCTGCGCTGGGACGAGATCCCCACCGGTGCCATCCCCGCCCCCGATGAGCCCATCCTGGTCACCGCCGAGTCGCTGGCATTGGGCAGCGAGCTATACGCCGCGTCCTGTGACAACTGCCACGGACCTGAAGGCCAGGGCACCCAGCGCGCCCCATCCTTGAACGTGCGCTCCTATCTGGCCAATACCCCCGATGCTGCCCTGCAGCAGATCATCACCCTGGGCGTCCCCGAAACCTCTATGCCCGCCTGGGGTGACCGCCTGAGCGAAGCGCAGATCCAGGCCGTTGTTGGTTTCATCCGCTCTTGGGAGCCGGCCGCCCCCGAGATCGCCCAGCCTGTGCGCGTGCGCGGGCCTTGGTGGCAGGGGAACGCCGCCCCAGGCGGCAGCCAGCAGTTGCCCAGCGGCGGGGCTGCCGCAGCAGTGCAGGCAGAGCCAGCCACCCCCGACTCTGCAGAAGGCACCATCACCGCGCACCAGGGCAATGGCCCTGGCAGCGGAGGCGACTCTGGTACTGGCACTCACACTGGCGGCGGCTCTCCCTGGGTGCCACCAGAACTGCCCTGGTACCAGACCCTGGATCCCCGCTCGATAGCACTGGCATTGAGCGTGCTTTTCTTGGCATTACTGATGATCCTGGCCGCACTACGCGGGCTACGAAAGCTGACCAAACCACAGCCTTAATACATCTTACTACCCACCCTTACCGAAGAGCAAGTGCGCAATGTCTGCAACTATAATTATAGTTGCAGACATTGCGTTTATGGTGTTTTTATACTATAATAATAGTTGACAGTGTTTTGTTTTATCCTACTGCCGCAAAAAGGATGTTAGCAAATGAGAAACTTGAACCGCCAAGATGAAGCTCGTGATTGCCATCGGCAGCGCCGCCGGCGGCGGCGCGATTTCATCGACGCACTCCGGCAAAGCCAGGATGCCGGGTGCGTCCCGTTCATTGATGTTGGGCAAAGGCTGCGGCAAAAACGAACTGAATCCGGGCTTACAATCCGCGACCTGGCCAAAAAAAGCGGCCTCAACGTCAACACGCTCAGTATGATCGAGAATGGCAAAGCCTCACCCAGCGTTGAGACTCTACAACAGCTATCTTTTGCCATGGAAATACCCATTGCTGCTTTTTTCGAGGATAATTCGCCCAAGAATGAGATTGCTCACTACAAATCCAACCAACGCCCAAGCATCGCTTTTGCTCACGGAATGCTGGAAGACATGGGGGCCGGAATGCCCCGCCGCGGCGCTGAAACATTTCTGGTAACGCTTGATCCGCACTCCAGCAGCGGCGATGATTTTGTTGTTCACACCGGGCGCGAGACCGTTTTCTGCCTGGATGGACAGTTGACTTATACTATTGAAGATCAAACCTTTGTGCTAGAGCCGGGTGACAGCTTATTCTTTGAGGCCCATTTACCGCATCGCTGGCAAAACGCAAGCCCAATCTCCACACGGTCGCTGCTGGTGCTCTGCCCATCCGACGAACAGGATCGCCCAACCGAACGACACTTCGCCCCGAAGATATCCCGCGATACGGAAGGGTGAAGCTATGAGCCAGGTATCCAAAACAGCAATGAAGACACCCTTTAACAAGCGCATCTACACTTTTCCGGCGTTTAAGGCAGATGTCCAGCAGATCTTTGATCATATAGACAATTTGCGTCAGGCTGCCCGCGGCGGGCGGGTAAGCAAAGCATTTGCCGAAAAAATTATGTTGGTGGTCACAGCCGTCAACGGCTGCCGTTACTGCAATTATGGGCACAGCCAAGCGGCGCTGGCAGCAGGCGTTTCAGATGCTGAATTAAAAAGACTGCTTGCTCTTGAGCTGGGTGATTTTCCTATCGAGGAAGCGACGGCGCTCACTTTTGCCCAGCACTATGCCGAGACAGCCTGCCAACCCGACCCAGAAGCCTGGCAGCGAGCTGTGACCTGCTATGGGCAAGACACTGCCCAAGATATCTTGGCCTATCTGCGCATGATCACCTTTGGCAACTTATTGGGCAATACGTTCGATGCCCTGCTCAGCCGAATGACCGGCAAACCCGCCCCCGGTAGCAAACTGAGGGATGAGTTGGGCGTCTTATTGGGTGTCTTTTGGATGCCCCCTTCAAGGTTGATTATCCAGGTCTTTAAGCGCAAGCAGCCTGGTGTAAATACTCAAAACCCAAACAATGAGGAGATGTTCGAATGAAAATTGCAGCAATTACCGATGATGGCGAAACAATCAGCCAGCACTTTGGACGGGCCGCCCACTACCTGGTTGCCACCGTGGAAGATGGGCAGATCGTAAACCGCGAACTGCGCGAAAAGATGGGCCATTCCCACTTCACAAACCAGCCTCACTCCGAAGAACAGCCTGGTCAGCCGCACGGTATGGACCCTGCTTCGCACGACAAACACCTGCAAATGGCCGACGCCATCGCCGACTGCGAAGCACTGCTCTGCCGCGGCATGGGTATGGGGGCTTACGAAAGCATGAAGACGCGCGGCATCCGCCCCGTAGTCACCGACATCGCCGCCATTGATGATGCCGTCATGGCTTATGTGAAAGGCGAGATTGTAGATCAGGTAGAACGACTGCATTGATCCGTTCTGGCAATAGCAAGAAGTAGTAAGGAGCAAAAGATATGGCCATGCAGATTGATCAAACATTGTGCGCCGGATGCGGTGCGTGTATAGGTGCCTGCCCCCGCGGCGCCATCTATTTGACAAATCATCGAGCCGTTATTGATGAGACTCTGTGTATACAGTGCCAGTCGTGCGTAGACGCCTGCCCTAATGGTGCCATTGCCGCTGTCTACGAACCAATCAAGCCCAGGTCAATTGCAGTCCAGCCCAAGGCCGAAACACTTATCATCCCAGCTCCAAACGTCGTCGTTTTACCAGAAGCGTCTACGCCCGCACGCGGCCTGGCGCCCCTGGCAGGTGCCGCACTGGCCTTTTTAGGGCGCGAAATTGCCCCCCGCCTGGTAGACGTGCTGGCCAATGCACTCGATCGCAGGCTTACGCAACCAAAGACAACGGTTATTACCCCTGCAAACCCTTCTGCCAGGATTTGCACAACACAACGCAGAGGCGCGCAGAGACAAGCCCGCTATCGCGGCGGGCGCAGCGGTTTCAGAAATCAAAAAGGAAGGAGGTGAAGATTATGCCAGGTAGAGACCGCACAGGTCCGCAAGGTGCTGGCCCAATGACCGGGCGCGGCATGGGAGATTGCAGTGGCTACAACCAGCCTGCTAATGCACGCGGCGGATTTGGCTTTGGCCGACAGGGAGCTGGCCGTGGTTGGCGGCACCGTTTTTACGCCACCGGTATCCCAGGCTGGGCACTCCCCACGCCAGAACAAGAATCTGCAAACCTGAAAGCCCAGGCCGATCTACTGAAAATACAACTTGATGCCATCCAAAAACGCATCGAAGAACTAACCAATGAATGAAATCAGTATCAGGGGGTGGTGTGCAGAAGTGCTTTTTACATCTTGCACACCGCTCCCTCGAAAATAGGAGATAAAAAAATGATAAACCGAGATTTTCGTGGTAGAGGCGGCCAGGGTGGCCGTGGACAGCGCGGTAGCGGACAAGGTGGCCGTGGGCAAGGCGGCGGTAACAAGCCCGGCTCTGGCCCTGGCGGCAGCTGCGTCTGCCCAAACTGCGGTCACAAGGAACCGCACGTAGTCGGACAGCCCTGCATGGAACGCACTTGCCCCAAATGCGGAACCAGGATGGTCAAAGAGTAGACTTATGAAAATCATTCTGACCGCATCTTCCCCTAATATCGATTCCGATGTCGACGTCCGTTTCGGACGCGGGGCATATTTCGTAGTTGTAGATCCCGACACGTTGGAATGGCAAGCGCACGCCAACCCGGCTATTGGTGCATCCGGCGGAGCTGGCTCGCAGGCAGCTCAGTTCGCGGCTAACCAAAAGGCCGATGCAATTATCAGCGGTGATTTTGGGCCGAATGCCTTCAATGCCCTCCTGGCTGCTGACATTGCCATGTATCTTTACGGAGATTGCCAAACGATCGGCGAAGCCATCGAGCGCTTTAAGGCCGGGCTGCTCCAGCAGGTCGGATCACCCACCGCACCCGGGCACCACGGGCAGAGAGTATGATCATCACCATCGCCAGCGGCAAGGGCGGCACGGGCAAGACGATGGTGGCCGCCAGCTTGGCTTTGAGCCTGGCAGCCGCCAACCCCGAACAACCGCCCTTGTTCTTGGACTGCGACGTTGAAGCACCCAACGCGCACATCTTCCTGCATCCATCACTCAACGAAAAGCAGGTAGTCGAGCTACTTATTCCCGCAGTGGATGAAGCCAAATGCACTCACTGCGGGAAGTGCGCTGAGGTCTGCCAGTACCATGCTATCGCGGTGTTGGGCAAAAAGACGCTGGTCTTCCCGCAGCTCTGTCATGGCTGCGGAAGCTGCACTGCCATGTGCCCAGAAAAGGCTATCACCGAAGTGCCTGAGCGGATGGGTATCGTTGAACGCGGTTCCGCCACAGCAGAGATTACATTTGCCCACGGCGTGCTGGATGTAGGCGAACCGATGGCAGTACCAGTCATTCGCCATCTCAAAAAATGGACCACCTCTCAAACAGGGCAAACTGTCATCCGCGATGCCCCACCTGGAACATCTTGCCCAGTGGTAGAAACCGTGCGCGGCAGCGATTACCTGCTGCTGGTCACTGAACCAACGCCCTTCGGCCTGCATGATCTCAACCTGGCAGCCCAGGTGGCTGGCGAGCTGGGCATCCCGGCGGGTGTGGTCATCAACCGAGAGAACGGCCCCTACCCCGATCTGGACGAGTTATGCGCCCAACACAACCTGCCTGTTTTACTGCGCATCCCCTTCGAGCGCACCATTGCTGAGGGCGTGGCCAAAGGGGAAACCCTGTTGGAGATTCACCCAGAATATGGCGATCTCTTCCGACAGATGTTCACAAAAATCATCAGCCAGTCATGAATCGACAGCCCAACTCTACCTGCTTTTTTATCTGCGGCCTGGAAAATCTTTCCGGGCTGCGCTTGCGTTTCCACAATAACAGCCAAGAGCAATATGATCAAGAGGATTGACTTATGCCTCAATTAGCAAAAGGTGGCAAGTGGGTGTTTGGCTGGTGCATCGTTAGCCCAGCCGGCAAAATCCAAATACCGCCAGAATCCTACGCAGAATATGGGTTTCAAGAAGGCGAGACCGCCATTGTCATCCGCGGCAGCAAACGCTCTGGGGGCGTAGCGCTTGGCCGGCCACAGAAACTGAATAACACGGTTTTGGTATCGCGCTCTATTGGACGCACCGAGATTGGTCCCAAAGGCCTTGTGACCCTGCCGCACGAGGCTCACATCCAGCCTGGCGAACGCCTGCTATCGGTACGCGGCAGTGGATTGGCGCTGAGCTTTTTGCAGCGCGGGCCCATCTGTGAAGAGGCACTCAACCATCCCGAAATCGAAGTATTTATGGTGGCTTAACATGTTCACAGTGCGCTGCCTGGTTGATAACAATACGTTGGATACCGCTCGCTTTCAAGCCGAACACGGTGTTTCTTTTGCAATCGAGACCCCCGCTAGCCAGCTCCTTTTTGATACCGGGCAAAGTGGCGATGTGCTGGTACATAATGCCGCTCAGTTGGGGCTGGATCTATGCCAGATGGACGCTCTGGTCCTCAGCCACGCACACTACGACCACACCGGTGGCCTGGAAGCATTTCTACAAAAAAGCCGGCCTGGTTTGCCTCTCTACGCCCATCCCGATTTGTTCCGCGAACGCTATGCCATCAAAGATGGGCAGACTCGCAGCATTGGCTTGCACATAACGCAAACTGACCTGGCGAAACACGCCACCTTGAACCTAAGCGTTAAGCCAATCCAGGCATTGCCTGGGGTGTGGACAACCGGCGAGATCACTTCACGGACAGAATTCGAAGGGCGTAGCGCTCACCACTTCATCCAGTCAGACAGTGGATGGCAACCCGATCCCTATCGCGATGATATGGCACTGGTATTAGATACATTGTCAGGATTGATCTTGGTTTGCGGGTGCTGCCATGCTGGACTGCTAAATACGCTGATGCATATGCAACGTATTTTCAACAAAAAGATCATTGCGATTGTGGGCGGAGCACATCTGACCAGCCTGGATGCGAACACATTGGAACACACAATTACAATTTTACGTGCCATAAACGCCCAGGACATGCCGTATCTATTCCTCAATCATTGCACTGGCGAACGCGCCCTGGAAGCCCTGTCGCAAGCCTTTGGCAAAAAAGCCAAGCCCTGCCCGGCAGGCACCGTGCTGAGGTTTGATTAAGAACAAAACAACTATGAAACCATGGAAGCCACCTGTAGGCATCATCATTATCAGCATCATCCTTGTTGCACAATATATCCTTGCTTTCTTTGTGTTCAAGCTGCCCGGATGGCCCCCGCTTCAATGGGCAGGTTGGGGAATCTGGGCAGTCTCGTTAGTTTTTGGATTTGGCCCTATTTTCATCTTGCGCCAGAAAGGTGGTGTAGCAAAGGGAAAAAGTTATGTTGAAACAACAAACCTGGTAGACACCAGCCTGTACGCCATTGTCCGCCACCCACAATACCTAAGCGGCATCTTGTTTAACCTGGCACTGATGTTGCTTGCTCAACATTGGTTGGTGATTTTGCTAGGCGTCATTTCTGCTGTGTTGATTTGGCTAGATATTCAAGCGGCCGACCAAGATGGTGTTGAAAAATTTGGCGATGAGTACCGGCAGTATATGCAGCGCGTGCCTCAGACAAACCTGCTGCTTGGTATTTTTCGCCACATTCAAACCAAACGTTCCAGCAGAGAACCATAGATATTTGAAAAGGGCCTGTCTTGAAAATCTTTCGCTGCGCCATAACTTTCTTCTACACCCTAGCCATATACCTTGGCCTGCCGCTGCTCGGCTGGGGATTCGATGACCTGCCTGGCTTTTTCGCTTTTCCGCAGTTGGTTGGTTACGCCATCAGCATTGCCGCCTTCGGATTGCTGGCCGCCTACATGATCCAGCGCCTCGGCGGCATGGGCAATACACTGGGCAAGGGACAAGACAATAGGTTTGTTCCGCGCCAGCGCATTGTACGCATTTTTATTACGACTATATTGTTTGGTGCGCTCGTCTTTGTGCCCTTTGCAGACCGCCGCAGCATTGGCGTGATGGATGCCGGCCCACCGATACGCTGGGCCGGCCTGATCATCGCTTCCCTGGGAGTGGGCCTAATCTTTTGGTCAAGCTGGGTGCTGGGCCGGCTGTACAGCCCTGAAGTAACCCTACAGAAGGAACACCGCCTGATCACCAACGGGCTGTATCGTTGCATCCGCCACCCACGTTACCTGGGCGGCCTGCTACAGGGGATTGGGCTATCTATGTTATTCCGTTCGTGGATCGGGCTGATCTTGACTTTGGTATTCCTGATCACTATTCTATTCCGCATCCGAGACGAGGAAACCATGATGCGCCATGCATTTGGCCCAGAATGGACAACTTACTGCGAGAAATCATGGCGGATGATCCCGTTTATATTCTGACGCCAAGCAACCTGGAGTTCTACCTATGCCTCTATTTGCAACCATCCTGTTTACCATCAAGACTTATCTTGTCTGATCTGTGTTTCTGACCTGGATGCATTATGGAATTTTTCCCCATTTTACAACTTGGCTGGCTGAATGGCTGGTTGGCAATCTTGCTGTTAGGATTGACAGATAGCATTCTCTTCGTGTTATTTCCTAAAGAAGTGGTAAAACGACTTTGGGATCGCTCAGGCTGGAACCCCAAGCAGCAGGCTCTCACAATTGCCGGAAAATTGTGCGCGCTCATCTGCCTGGCCTTACTTGCCCTCACACCGCTCAAAATCGGTAGTCCGGTCTTCGTAGTGGGAGCGATCTTGATTGCGCTTGGGTTGCTTGGCCTGATCAAAGCGCTGTTTGATTTCCGAAACACCCCATTGGATGAGCCGATTACGCGTGGTATTTATTGCGTCTCACGCCATCCACAAGTCGTTACTTCATCAGTGGTATTGCTGGGCGCCTGCATTGCTGTCGGCTCGTGGATAGCCGTAGCCTTTTGGGCTGCCGCCAGGCTGTTGGAGCATTTTAGCATCCTGGCCGAAGAAGATGTGTGCCTGAAACAATATGGAGAACCTTACCGGGCTTATTTAAAGCGGGCGCCGCGGTATTTTTGGGTATTTTAAGCATAAACCTTTGGAGATATGTATTACATGAAACAATTGGTCATCCTCAGCGGTAAAGGCGGCACTGGCAAAACCAGTCTTGTCGCAGCATTTGCTCACCTGGCATATACCGGCCCACATGCACTCAAGGCTGTACTGGCCGATGCGGACGTAGATGCAGCCAACCTGGCGCTGGTGCTGCGTCCACAGCGTATAGAAACGCACGATTTCACCGGCGGCTCGGTAGCAGTAATTGATCCAATGCGCTGCCAGGGTTGCGGAATCTGCGAGCAGGTCTGTCGCTTCGACGCAATCATTCCCCCCACCAATGCACAGCCATCGTACGTGGTGGATCCGATCGCCTGCGATGGCTGTGCGGCTTGTGTTTACCAATGCCCTGAAGAAGCCATTCACATGCAGCCGCAGATAGCCGGGTGCTGGTATCGCTCTGAGAGCCGCTATGGGCCGCTCCTCCACGCCGATCTTTACCCCGCCCAAGAAAATTCCGGCAAATTAGTGACCCTGGTCAAGCAAAACGCCCGCTTGCTCGGGCTCGACACAAACAGCCAGTTGGTAATCGTAGATGGTCCGCCAGGGATTGGCTGCCCGGTGATCGCTGCCGCGGCTGGTGCCGATCTGGCTGTCATTGTCACCGAACCAACTATGGCTGGCATTCACGATCTCAAACGTATCCTAGAAACCACCGCTCATTTCCGCATTCCAACGTTGGTGGTAATCAACAAAGCAGATATTTACCCGCAAGGAGCGTCTGAAATCGATAAAATTTGTACTGAGCTGGGCGTCGAACGGATTGGCTCAATTCCCTTTGACCAGACCGTCACCGAAGCCATGTTGAACGGCAAGCCGGTCACCGCCTACCAGCCCGATGCCCCTTCAAGCAAGGCGCTAGTAAACATCTGGCAAAACATTGTAGCTCAACTAGATGCGTCTGGAGGTCTTCATGATTAACCCCCAAACCTTACACCAGGCTATTTTAGAACGCCTTTCAAGAGTCATTGACCCCGAAACCGGTGTGGACGTCGCGCGCATGCGTCTGATCGAAGATCTTGAAGTAACCGCAGACGGACATGTAACCTATAAATTCCGCCCATCCTCACCGCTTTGCCCAATTGCCGTGCCGCTTTCGCTGGAAATCCAGCATGCCGTGGAAGAGGTAGAAGGCGTGACTGGCATAGATATGGAAATTGTCGGCCATGTTCAGGCCGAAGAATTGACTGCATTATTCCGGCAATGGCTGACCGGACAAGAACAGTCCAACAATCATCACAAGCAGCCAGGATCTTAACCAACCAATACTCAGGAGTATCTCTTATGCCAAGTCAAGATCAAGTACTTGAAGCATTATCCCATGTCAACGACCCCGAGCTGCACCGCAGCCTTACTGATTTAAAGATGGTGCGTGAGGTGCAGGTGCGCGGCAGCAAGGTGGAGATCACCATTGCCCTGACGGTGCCCAACTGCCCGCTCAAGAGCCAGATCGAGGCCGATGTGCGCGCTGCCGTCAGCGCTTTGCCAGACGTCAAACAGGTATCAGTCAAGTTGACTGCCATGACTGACAATGAACGCAAAGCAATCTTTGGAGAGCCCAAAGAAGGCGCCGCCGCCCAATACAACCACATCAAACGCGTGGTAGCAGTGATGAGCGGCAAAGGTGGTGTTGGAAAATCCCTGGTCACCGGCCTGCTGGCAGCTGGACTCGCGCGAGCAGGTTACCAAGTTGGCGTCCTAGATGCAGACATCACCGGGCCCAGCATTCCCATGTTATTTGGACTGCACGGGCCGGTCGAGTCCGGACCGGTTGGGCTCAGGCCTATGCAGAGCAACTGTGGGGTCAAGGTCATGTCAATGAATTTTTTGCTTGAAGACGAAGACCGGCCGGTTATCTGGCGCGGTCCGCTCATCGGTCGAGCCATCACCCAGCTCTGGGGAGATGTGATGTGGGGAGACCTGGATTACCTGTTGGTGGATCTGCCGCCAGGCACTTCTGATGCAGCGCTAACCACCATGCAGTCGCTGCCAGTCAACGGCATTGTGATGGTCACCACCCCACAAAGCCTGGCATCCATGATCGTACGCAAAGCTGTGCATATGGCACAAGCACTCAATACGCCCATCGTTGGCATTGTAGAGAACATGGCTTACTTTACTTGTCCAGACACCGGCAAGCAGCATTTCATCTTCGGCCCCAGCCATGCGGTTGAGGTCGCCAAAACCGCTGGCGCACCGATGTTAGCCCAATTGCCGATTGATCCCCAGGTGGCGGCGTTATGCGATTCAGGAGAAATAGAAACCGTTTGCCTGGAGGAACTTCATGGCTTACTAGGGATATTCGTTAACATTCCTGCCATCTATGTCGACAACCCCACGCTGGAACACCGAGCTTACTCTGAAAAAGCTCGCCAATTAATCGAGAGTCGAGAAAATATGGGCAACATGGAAACTCCCAATGCCCGTGGATTTGTGCGCGGCAAGTGCGGCGACAGCATGCAAATTGATTTAAGATTGGCAGGAGATGTTATTCAAGAGATCCGCTACACCACAGATGGCTGTGGGGCAACGATGGCCTGCGGCAGTATGCTTGCCCGATTAGCGCAGGGCAAAACGTTGACTGAAGCGCAACAAATCATACCCGAAGATATAATTTCTGAGTTGGGCGGTCTGCCTCAAGGTCACGAACATTGCGCCAAATTAGCGGTAACTACGCTCCGCCAGGCTATACAAAACGCGTCCACCAACAATTAGCGTCTCTAACAGGAGAGAAAATGAGCAAAAAAGTAAAAATTGGGATTATCATCTGTGATCGTTATCACACCTGCGCCGGCGGGAAGTGCTTGCGAGCGATAAGAAACAAAGAAGGCGCATTTGCTCAATATGCTGACGCCGAAATTGAACTGGTGGGCTACACCACCTGTGGTGGCTGCCCGGGCGGCAACGTGGAATACACTGGCGAAGAAATGGTCAAAAATGGAGCCCAAGTGATCCATCTGGCAACCGGCTTGCTAGTTGGCTACCCACCCTGCCCGCGCATCCACACCTTCAAAACCTTCCTGGAAGAGCGCTATGGCGTAAAGGTTGTTCTGGGTACGCACCCAATCCCTACAAAGTATCTTGATCTGCACACCAGGTTGGGCACCTGGGCTGGCCCTGCCTGGCAGTCCATGCTCGAGCCGACTATGGCAGACAAAAATACTCGAGACGCTTATAATTAAGCCAACGAGGTGTCCCATGTCATTTTCCATTCGCTGTATTGATTGTGGCCACACGATGGCCTACCATCCCAACGATATCAGTTGTCCAAAGTGCAAAAGCCAGTGGCACGAAGTCATCTATCCGTATCAAGATATTGCGCCCACCTTTTATAAAAATATCGCCAACCGCAGGTTCGATCTATGGCGATACAGTGAACTTCTGCCCCTGCGCAAAAACAACAAGATGCTCAGGCTGGGAGAAGGCGGAACGCCGCTTATTCAAGCTTGCAACCTGGGTGAAATGTTAGGCTGTCCCAATATCTTTATTAAGGACGAACGACAGGGTCCCACGGCATCCTTTAAGGACCGCCAGGCAGCCGTGACGGTTGCCGCACTCAAGGAAGCCGGGATTACCGAGATGGTGGCTGCCTCCACAGGCAATGTTGCCATCTCCTACTCAGCTTATACGGCGCGCGCCGGGATCAAGCTGTGGGCCTTTGTCACCAGTCTGGTGCCGGCGGTCAAAATGCGCGAGATCGCACTCTATGGAAGCCAAGTTCTGAAAGTGACCGGCACTTACGACGAGGTCAAGCGCATGGCAGCCGAGTTTGCTGAACAGCGCGGCCTGTACCTGGATCGCGGAGCGCGCACGGTCACAGCGATCGAGGCAATGAAAACAATCGCCTATGAAATTGCCGAACAGCTCACCGAAGAGCTTGGCCCGCCTGATGAGCCAGGCGTACTCTGGCGCACACCCACCTGGTATGTGCAATCGATTAGCGGCGGAATGGGGCCAATTGGGGTCAGCAAGGGCTTTAAAGAGTTGGCACTCATGGGACTCGCTCGACAACGGGTTCCAGCCATTGCCGCCATCCAGGCAGCAGGCTGTGCCCCAATGGTAAACGCTTGGAAGCAAAACCTGGACGAGGCCGCCCCGGTAACCAATCCCAAGACCCATATTGAAACATTGGCCACCGGTACACCAGGACGCACATACTCCCTTTTCAGGAAGATTTTCAAAGAAGACGGCGGTGTGTTTGAGAGTGTCACCGATGAAGAATCTTACCGCGCCATGCATATGCTGGCGAAAATGGAAGGGATTTCGGCTGAGCCAGCTGCGGCTGTTGCTTTTGCCGGCACATTCAAGCTAATCCATGCCGGGGTCATCAAGCCCGACGATGTAGTAGTCATTAATTGCACCGGGCATACCATGCCTGCAGAACCGCTTGTGCTCGGCTCCGGATGGGCACGCAACATCGAAATCCCCCAAACGGAGGAAAATAAGCCCCAGGAAGAAGGCTTGTTGGCTGCTCTCAGCCGGGTGGCGCCCGAGCGCTTCCCGCGCATCCTCATTGCTGATGACGCTCCCGACGCCCGCCGTCTTGTACGTCGCATCTTACAATCCCAAGGCGAATACACCTTCTTCGAGGCCGCCAATGGCCGCGAAACCCTGCAGATTGCCAACCAGGAGCACCCAGATTTGCTCATTTTAGATCTGATGATGCCGGAAATGGATGGCTTTGCAGTGTTAGATAACCTGAGAAGCAATCCCGAGACTGCTGAGATTCCTGTGATCGTCTCCACCGCAAAAGAGCTGACGCCAGACGAGAAAAATTGCCTGCAGGATCAAATCCAGGCCCTGATGCAAAAAGGCGGTTTTATGAGCGACGAACTGCTGGAAGAAGTCAAGGCGCTCTTAAAATAATTAAACCAATAAGGAAGCAAAGATGGCAGTTCGTGAAATCATCCTATATACCGAGCACAAAGAAGATTTGCGAAAAAAGAGCAAGGCAGTTCTAAATGTCAGTCAAACAGTGCACCAGTTAATCAAGGACCTCAAAGACACCCTGGCAGCCAGTTCTGACGGGATCGGGCTGGCTGCGCCGCAGATTAATATCCACAAGCGAGTCGTGGTTGCCTGTCCGGGAAGCGAGACAGATGGCGAGTGGCAGGCCGGACCGCCAATTGCCCTGATCAACCCCCAGATCGTCGAGGCTAGTGATGAGCGCCGCGATTTCGATGGCTGCCTGAGTTTTCCCGGCTTGTACGGCGAAACAATACGCCCGCACCATCTACGCGCGACTGGGCTGGACGAAGACGGAACCCCCTTCGATCGGGTCTACGATGGTTTCAATGCCGTGGTCATTCATCATGAGATAGATCACCTGGATGGTGTGCTGTTCATTGACCGGGTTGAAAAGCTACAGGATTTGTACACGCTCCGCAAAGACAAAAATGGTGAAATCGTACGCGTGCCGGTAACCGCTTAGTATGCTATGAACACAGCGTTAGATTGTATCCCCTGTCTTTTAAGGCAGACACTTGAAGCATCCAGGATGGTATCCAAAGACACTGCTGTGCACGAGCAGATGATACGCGAAATTTTGCGTTGGGCAAGCGAGATGGATTTGCGCATCTCACCGCCAGCTGTAGCACAGCACATCCAACGGCGCTTACGCCAAATAACCGGCGTAGAAGATCCTTATCGCGCCGCAAAGGCCCGACAAAACCAAATGGCGCTTGAACTACTGCCCACTCTCAGGGCTGAAATTCAATCTTCTGCCACCCCGCTAGAGACCGCGGCACACATTGCCATAGCAGGCAATATGATTGATATGGGCGCTCATGGCAAAACAAGCGAAGCAGACATATACCAAGCCCTACAGCAAGCCGCATCGGCCCCATTCTACGGAGAGATGGATTTGTTTTCGCGGGCGATTGACAAAGCACGCTCCATCCTATACCTGGCCGATAACGCGGGCGAAATAGCCTTTGACCGGCTTCTGATCGAGCAAATATCGCCCGAGCGCGTCACGTTGGTTGTACGCGGTGCCCCGGTGATCAACGATGCGACGCGAGTCGACGCGCATGCTGTCGGGCTGGACAAAATCGTTGCAGTCCTTGATAACGGTTCTGATGCTCCCGGCACGCTGCTGGAGGATTGCAATCCAGAATTTCGCCATCGCTTTACCAATGCCGACCTGATCATTGCCAAGGGACAGGGCAATTTCGAGTCACTCAGCCACCAGCCTGGCAACATCTTCTTCTTGTTTAAGGTCAAATGCCCTATGGTTTCCAGGCACGTTATGCAACCTGTAGGAACACAGGTTTTGGTGCGTTCCAGGGCTTTATCGTCAATCTGACAGTGGCCTGCTCGAATGAACAATTGGTGAATTTTTGGCGAATACAGGAGTATATATGTTTACAAGTACATTTGGAAGCGTTCTATTAGCCAGCGTACTGGCTTGTCTGGTTACCACGATCGGCATCTATATCATCACGAGATATGAAAAATGGGGTAGTCAGAACGCGGCCTATTTCATGAGCTTTGCTGCCGGCGTGCTGATTTCTGTCTCCTTCACCCACATCATTCCCAAATCCTTTGGCATGAATGATGCCGCCCCCATCTATCTCTTGGCCGGCTATATGGGGCTTTACATCTTTAACCGCTTTGTGACCGCATTTGTATGCGATGAACGCGATTGCGTTGACCTTTCCATCGGGATCATTCCCATGCTTGGCATTGGCCTGCACTCATTCATCGACGGGGTCATCTACTCGATAACCTTCAATGTCAGCATTTTTACCGGTGCGATGGCCGCCATTGGCATGGTGTTGCACGAACTTCCCGAAGGGATTGTTACCTTTTTATTGCTAAAACGAGCGGGCTTTTCGCAAAAGAAAGCTACATTGTATGCGTTCCTGGCGGCAGCCATATCCACGCCACTTGGAACTATGGTTTCTTTTCCCTTCATCAGTCAGATCGATCAGGAAACTTTAGGCGCTCTTTTGGCAGTTTCGGCTGGGGCACTGGTTTACGTAGGCGCGTCCCATCTACTGCCTGCAGTTGAGAAAGAGAACCGAAAGTACACCCTCTTCTCACTGGGTGCAGGCATCCTGATAGCAATTTTTATCATTCTTTCGAAAGGCTAACAGACCCATGAAATATGTTTTTGGCCCCGTACCTTCACGGCGACTAGGGCAGTCTTTAGGCATTGACCCCGTGCCGCTCAAAACTTGCAACTGGAACTGCATTTACTGCCAACTGGGGCGCAGCAAACCCTTGGTTAACGAGCGGCGCGAGTATTTTCCACGCGAAGAGATTCTTGCCGAAGTAGAACAAGCACTGGCATCTCACGCGCCAGGCGATATCGATTGGGTTACCTTTATCGGGTCTGGCGAGACAACCTTGCACGCTGGCATCGGCTGGCTGATCCAACAGGTGAAATCGCTTACCTGCCTACCGGTTGCGGTCATCACCAATGGCTCTTTGCTCTACCAGCCCAAAGTACGTCTCGAATTGTCTGCTGCCGATGCGGTACTACCATCCTTGGATGCGGGGAATGCCAGTCTCTACCGAAAGATCAACCGCCCCTATCCAGGGCTCAGTTTCGAGCGCCTCATAGATGGGTTGATTGCCTTCCGCAAAGAATATCACGGCAAGCTATGGATCGAGGTCATGTTGGTGCGAAAAACCAACGACACGGAAGCCGCCCTAAGTGAAATTTCTGCCGCGTTGAGGCGCATTCAACCTGATGAAGTCCATATCCTCCAGCCAACCCGCCCGCCGGTTGAAACTTGGGTGCAGCCATCAGACGAGGAAGGTCTGCTGCGCGCTCGTGCTATTCTCGGCGATATCGCCAGAGTTATCCACCCTGCCAGCGGATCTTTTGATCTTGGCGGCGCCGCATCCTTGATGGATGCAGTCGTTGGCATCATCACCCGTCATCCCATGCGAGAAGAAGAATTGGTTGAAACGCTAGAGCATTTTTCGCCTGGTGATGTGACTGAAATGCTTGCACAGCTAGAAAAAAGCGGTAAAGCGCAGATTGTAGAGCGTTACGGGACGCGTTTTTGGAGCGCATCTCCTGCCAACTATCCGGCCCCAGAACCGAAAAATAAAGGTGTTTAAATGTCCAAATTTTCATTGGATGTTCTAAGTAAATGTGTCCACCCTTATCTAGAATCCCATGATCCTGATATCATCCTGGGCGCAGTCTTTGGCGAGGATGTAGCACTTACGCGCATCGACAATAGCATATTGGTCTCTCATCTGGACCCAATCGTTGGTGCAGTGAAGAACATTGGCTGGCTCGCCGTGCACGTAGCCTGCAACGATATCGCCACTAGCGGCGCACCGCCGCGCTGGGTCTTGCTATTGGTCCTGGTGCCCAAGCAAGAAGACGAACAACTCCTGGACGAAATCATGAGCGATATCAGCCGCGCGGCGCGTGAAACCGGGGTCTCGATCATCGGTGGGCACACCGGGTATTCTGCTAATTTATCCAGGCCCCTGGTTGCAGTCACCGCCCTAGGAACCATGTCGAACCGCACGCCTGTGTGCACCAAAGGCGCCCGGGTTGGCGACCATATTCTCGTCACCAAGGGGATTGCCCTAGAGGGCACTGCTATCCTGGCCAATGACTTTGCCCATGTGGCCTGGCAATTAGGGCTAAGCGAGGGGGAGATGATGGAGGCGCACCAATTGATGGGGGAAGTGAGCATTATCCCCGAGGCGCTGATGTTGGCCGAGCATGGCGCAACAGCAATGCATGATGTCACCCGCGGAGGTTTGTTAGAAACCCTGCTAGAGATTGCCAAGTTATCTGAAGTTGGTATGCAGGTGGATGCCAGGCAGATTCCCATCCCATCAATTGTTTCCCGTTTTGCCAGGGCTTTTCAATTCGATCCACTGTCGATGATTTCATCAGGAACCCTGGTTGCCACAATCCCGCCCGAGCACGTTAAATCTGCCGGCCAGAGCCTGACGAAAAAAGGCATCCACTTTGCCGATATCGGCCAGGTGATTGATGGCCATGGCGTGCAGATTGCGCAAGACAAGCAAATCCAGCATTACCATGAAATCCATTGCGAAACCGATGAGTTGGCACGTATGTGGAAAATTTACCCTCAGAATGCTTGATAATCAGGCATACAGATCAAAAGGAGAGATTTATGGACACCCCCACCAAGGTTGAAATCACCCTTACGATCAATGGCGCCCAACGCAAGCTTATGGTTGGGGTTGACGAAAGCCTATTGACTGCCCTACGCGGTGCATCCTACTTTAGCGTGAAATACGGATGCGGGAGCGGCGATTGCGGTGTTTGTACAGTACTCATGAATGGGAAGCCAGTGCGGAGTTGTCAAATCAAGGCCGCCAACGTAGATGGGGCAAAGATCACTACCCTTGAGGGACTGAGCCAAGGGGCCGCACTGCATCCCATTCAAGAATCATTCATTGAGACGGGCGCCATTCAATGCGGCTACTGCACCCCCGCACAAATCCTTACCGCAAAGGCGCTTCTGGATAAAGACTCCGCCCCAACCGAGGCCCAAATCCGCCACGCCTTAAACCCTGTCCTATGTCGCTGCACCGGCTATGTGCGTCAGGTAGAAGCTGTACAGCGCGCCGCTGCCAGGCTGCGCGGCGAAACGCCTGGGCCAATCTCGCATGTAGACCAACCCTTGCCCGCAAACTTAAATGAAATCAATTTACCTGAAGCCTACTATCGGCGGGATGGGGTGCGCGATCCACTGCCACCATTGGTTTTTACACCGCAGGACTACCCCAAAACGCAGGTGGTCGGCAGACCAGAAATCAAGGTAGATGCCGTCAAGCTGGCGCAGGGCAAACCTGTTTTTACAGATGATCTTCGTCCAGAAGGGATGCTCTACGGCGCACTGCTCACAAGCCCACATGCCCATGCCCGCATCAAGCACATTGACACAAGCCGGGCGCGCTCCCTGGCAGGCGTCCATGCCGTCTTGACTTATAAGGATATTCCACGTGTCAAACACGCATCTGGCGGGCAGAGCCATCCACAACCGCTGCCTTACGATCAGGTGTGCCTGGATAATAAAGTCCGCCACGAGGGCGACCGGGTGGCAGTTGTGGCCGCAGAGAGCCCTGAACTGGCCGAAGAAGCCTTGAAATTGATCGAAGTTGAGTATGAAGTTTTGCCGGCCGTAGTAGACCCAGTGGAAGCAATGAATATTGGTGCACCAATCATCCATGATGAGACAGACAGCGTGGGAATTCATCAGGCCGAACGAAACATCGTCCATCATATCGAAGCCGAGGCCGGAAATGTTGAAGCCGCTTTTGCAAAATGCGACCACGTTTTCTCCGGCCAATATTACACCCCCAAGCAGCAACATGCTCACATGGAACCCCACATATGCATCACCTATTGGGACGAAGATAGCCGCCTGGTGATTCGCACCAGCACCCAGGTTCCCTTCCATATCAGGCGCATGGTCGCTCCGCTAATCGGGCTGCCGGTTAAGCGTATCCGGGTGGTCAAGCCACGCATCGGCGGCGGGTTCGGTAACAAACAGGAGATGCTGTTGGAAGACTTATGCGCCCACCTCACGCTTGCGACCGGTCGGCCGGTGCGTATGGAATACACCCGTGTTCAGGAGTTCACCAGCTCGCGCAGCCGCCATCCGCAGATAATCGATTACACAGTCGGAGTGAGAGATGGTAAGATTACAGCCATGGACCTGTATCTGATCGGCGATACTGGCGCCTATGGCTGCCACGGCCTGACAGTCAATATGGTTGGGGGGTTCAAAGGGCTGACTCTGTACAATCCGCCCAACGCGCGTTTCGTCTGCGATGTAGTCTACACCAATACTCCGCCAGCAGGCGCATTTCGCGGTTACGGAGCAATGCAGTGCCAGTTTGGGATTGAAGTCCTGATGGCTGAGATTGCTGAAAAACTAGGTTTGGATGAGGTTGAGTTCAAACGAAACAATTGGATCAAGCTTGGCGAAAATATGCATCTTTCCAAGGCCTTAGGCGAGGGACGCGAAGGTACTGAGCAATCCTTGCAAAGCAGCGCACTCGAAGCCTGTGTGGAGATTGGCTTGCGCGCCACCGATTTCTACGCCAAACGGGAGACTTATCGTCAGCAAGATGGGCACTTACGGCGCGGCATCGGTATGTCAGTAATGATCCATGGCAGCGGCATCGCTGGCCTGGATATGGGTGCCGCCACGTTGAAAATGAATGATGATGGGTCTTTCAACTTACTCATCGGCGCAACCGACCTGGGTACTGGCTCCGACACAATCCTGGCGCAGATGGCAGCTGAAGTACTGGGAATTCCGCTTGATGACGTGATTGTCTATTCGTCCGACACTGATTTCACGCCCTTTGACAAAGGTGCCTACGCCAGCAGCACCACATATGTTAGCGGCGGCGCGGTGCAGAAAGCGGCTATACAGATCAAAGAACAGATCTTGGCATATGCTGCACGCATGCTGGCCGTATCAGATCCAGACAGCTTAAATCTGGCAAACCGCAAAGTGAACGCACCCGATGGTCGTTCGGTAACCCTGGCAGAGGTGGCGTTGAGCAGCCTGCACCAAATGGAGCAGCAACAAATCATGGCCACAGCTTCTCATACCAGCCAGGTCAGCCCGCCGCCCACCGCTGCGCAGTTTGCCGAAGTGGTGGTAGATATAGAGACTGGAAAGATCGAGGTCGAGCGCCTGTTGATGATCACAGACTGCGGTCGGGTGATCAACCCAATCACAGCAGCCGGGCAAGTAGAAGGCGGCATGTCGCAAGCCCTTGGCTTTGCACTAACAGAGGAGATGCGCTTCGACAAAGAAGGCCACCAGCTCAATCCTGATCTTGCCACTTACCACATTCCGCACGCACAAGAAATGCCAATCATGGATGTGATCTTCGTCCAGACCAATGAGCCCAGCGGGCCTTTCGGCGCCAAGTCGGTATCAGAAATTGCTACCGATGGCGTAGCGCCGGCTATCGCCAGTGCGATTCACGACGCGACAGGTATATGGATTCGAAAGTTGCCCGCTACGCCAGAACGCGTCCTGACCGCCATCAAAGCAAAATGATGTTGCTATGTAAGCCAACAAATACGCCTAGAGCGCCCTTTTTCCTGACAGATATGAGTATAATTATTATCTTGTTAGCTTCGAACCGAACCAAACAGGTGACCTGTGAACATTCTGGATGATTTAATAAATAGCCTAAGTGTAGATGCCCCCGTGCGCTCAATCCTGGTCGGGATGCATTGGACCGTGGTGTGCAGTCGCCACTGTGGAATGACTAGCACGCTGATGAGCTGCAAGGCACACGGGGATTCCCAGGTGAGAGATGTAGGTCTCTTACACAACAAAACCGCCCGCGAGTTGGCTGAATATGCTCGCTCCAATAACCCAACAGAAGCCAGCATCGGCCTGGCAGCAATCAACTCTTTGCTGGATGTGGACGAGAGTCAGGCAGTTGAAATGAACGCCTTTAACGTATTAGTTGAAAACGGCCAAGGCAAGAACGTGGCCCTGGTAGGGCATTTCCCGTTCATCCCCAGGTTACGCGCTGCTGTTGGACAGTTGTGGGTGCTCGAACAGCGCCCAGGCGAGGGCGATTACCCCGCCGAAGCTGCTCCTAATCTGATTCCCCAGGCTGATGTAGTAGCCATCACCAGCAGCTCTTTGATCAACCACACAGTGGACGAGCTTTTAACGTTATGCCGTCCTACCGCACTGGTAATGATGCTGGGACCAAGCACCCCTCTCTCTTCATTGCTGTTCGATCACGGTGTTAACATTCTCTCTGGGTCTAAGATACTAGATGAATCTGCTGTGTTGCGCACTGTTGGGCAAGGCGCCACATTCCAGCAAGTGCAAGGCGTGCGATTGTTAACCTTTAGGAAGAATCTATGAATTTCACAATGACCCCTATCGGCATCATTCGTTCGCCCTTTACCGACAAATCCCAAACCCCTATCCAACCCACGCGATCGCAAGCGGCAGGCAAAGTAGAGGTCGACCCTGCATTCAGCGACGGATTAAAAGGACTGGAAGGCTTCTCGCATATTATCTTGTTATATGCTTTCCATCAGTCAATTGGTTTCAGTTTGCTGGTACAGCCATTTCTCGATGATAAACTACATGGGTTGTTCGCCACGCGCCACCCTTGCCGCCCAAACCCAATCGGTCTATCCATCGTCCGTTTAATGGTCTGCCATGAAAATATACTCGAGATTGAAGGTGTAGATGTATTAGACGGCACACCGCTGCTAGATATCAAACCCTATGTGCCGGATTTTGACATGCACGCCGGCGTTAAAACTGGCTGGTACGCCCAACGGAGCAAACAATAAAATGAATAAACTTCTAACTTGTATGCTGCTGTTGCCTATGTGGCTATCATCACTGCAAGCGTCTTCACCCACACCAGAAGGAGCAGTTGTACACGCAGTGTTGTTCTATTCACCAAGTTGCGGTCATTGCCACAAAGTGATTACTGAAACGATTGTGCCCCTGGTTGAGCAATACGGTGAACAGTTCTATATTATCGGGGTGGACATTTCGCTGCCTCCGGGGCAAGCCATGTTCCAGGCAGCCTTGGAGTACTTCAACCTAGAGAGTGGCGGCGTGCCCTTCCTGGTGATTGGAGACACCTACCTGATCGGGTCCATAGACATTCCCGAAAAACTTCCCGGCATGATCGAGCAGTATCTTGCCCAGGGAGGGCTAGACTGGCCTCCTATCCCCGGATTTGCAGAAGCCATGACAGCCGCCGAAGCCACTCAAACCGCACAAGCACCAACATCGGCATCTACCCAAGAAGCGACATCCGCAACTGCAGCCCCAGAGCCGGCTGCGCCAATGCCAGTTCCCACGGCAACCCCTGCTGCACTGATTATTAATGACAGTATGAACATCAGCCCGTGGGAGCGTATGGCGCTTGATCCGCTTGGCAATAGCATCTCAGTGGTGGTGCTTGCTGGCATGCTCGTATCGGTGATCGCAGGAGCCATACTTTTACAGCGCTCAACTGGGGCCCCGCATCTACCATTCAGAGAATGGCTTATTCCCGTGCTTTGCATCATCGGGATGGGAGTGGCCGGCTACCTGGCCTATGTCGAGACCGCCCAGGTAGAGGCCGTCTGCGGGCCGGTGGGCGATTGCAATACGGTCCAACAGAGCGAATACGCGCGCCTGTTTGGAGTCCTGCCAATCGGCGTTTTGGGCCTGGCTGGTTATGTGATGATCCTGACGGCTTGGGCCATTGAACGTTGGGGAAACCAACGCCTGGCAGGTTACGCGTCACTAGCGATATTCGGGATGACTACCTTTGGCATCCTGTTCTCGATCTACCTGACTTTCTTGGAACCTTTCGTCATCGGTGCCACCTGCGCCTGGTGCCTCACATCCGCCATAATCATGACGGCTCTATTTTGGCTGAGCCTTGCGCCAGCCAAAGACAATTTGAAACTGCTTGGCAGTCTTCTCCATGTACCGCCAAGCGGAGAGCAATATGGGTGATATCGATAAGCTAGAGACATACTTACGAGCTACTGAGACGTTGAGCTTTTCTGAAACAGCCAAGCAGCTTCACCTGAGCCAGCCAACGGTAAGTCACCAGATCAAAACGCTAGAAAAAAAACTGGGAGTAGTATTGTTTACTCGCACCAGTTCTGGCTTGGCGCTAACCGAGGCAGGCAGGCTACTCTTGCCCTGGGCGCGCCGCTTGCTGCGCATCTCAAATGATATGCAAGCAATGATGGGCTCCATGCAAAACAATGTGGTTGGAGAGCTGCGCATCACGTGCAGCACCGCAGCCGGCAAATATGTTTTGCCGCAGATGGCAGCGCGTTTTCGCCAGATCTACCCAGGCGTCAAGGTGCGCATCTTAGCTTGCACAGCAGAAGATATCACGCTCAAACTGCTCGAGGGCAATGCAAACATTGGTGTATTGAGCCGAGAAGTGCTTAATACCGGGCTGGAATCACAAGAATTCTTCCATGACACAATCTCACTCATTGTTCCAGCCAACCACCGCTGGGCGTTCCGCAGGGTGATCGAGCCGGAAGAACTGCTTGAAGAGCCCATCATCGCACGCGAGGAAACTTCCGGTACGCGCCGGGTTGTGTTATCTGAGTTAATGAAACACGACATTAGGCTAGACGATCTGAATGTCTTCATGGAATTGGGCAATGCAGAAGCCATCGTGCGCACTGTAGCAGCCGGGTATGGTATTGGCTTCGTATCCAAACTAGCCAGCGCCTGCCCTCTCGAACGCGGCAATGTGATCAGCATTGAGTTAAAAGGGCTGAGTTTCAAACGTACGATCTATATGGTACGCAAGGCCGGCGGCAATCCATACCGCCCTCGCGACGCATTCTGGAGTTTTATCCACGCCCCTGAGAATGCAGATTTAATCCACCTGCCAGAACAAGCCTCGTAAAAAGCATTTGGGGATGTCTGAAAAGTGGGTTTCGGGGAGCAGTGATCACCATACCTGGCGGTCACTGCTCCCCGAAAATCCTCTTTATGGTGACGGGGCTGTCCCAAAAGCAACTTTTGGGACAGCCCCAAATGTTACATCAGAACTTAATACTTAGAACACGTACGTCATCGCAGCCCCATCGGCTGCCATCAAGAAGGGCGGGGCCTTCTCGATAATGATGCGGGGATCGCGTAAGTCTTCAGGCGTAACGCCTTTATTTTCCAAGGCCAGCTCGCACAGCACGACCCTGGCGCCCAGATCCAGGATATCATTGAACAACTTGAGCGGGTTTGGCAGACCTTTTGGGGTGCCAAGTTTTTCGATCTCATCCTTGAGCGTCCACTTGGTGGCAGCCGGGCAGAAGAAAATGTGTACTTCGTAATCCAGCGCCAGGCCCGAAGAGGCAAAAATCAGCGTGGGCATAATGTTCTTTGGCTCATCGCCATTGCAGACAACCACCATTTTTTGAGTCATTGTTTTGCTCCTTTTTTGTTTGTTATGCGTTTTTACGAACGAAAATCAGGTATGCCGCCAGCCAGGCACCCAAGACAATGGAGATGGCGCCCACCAGCGAGCCAATCCCCAACTGCGGCAGACCGCTCAGGATATGGGTCACATTACAACCGGCAGATGCGACAGCACCGAAACCCATCAGTAAGCCGCCCACGAACGTCTGAAGGATCATTTTCCAACCAGGCCAGCGGATCTTAAACTCGCTAGCAACCAGTGCCGCGATGAAGGCGCCGACGATAATACCCAACACCAACCAAGAATCCCAGCCCATCTTGGATTCGGGAACTGCCAGGATGACCTTGACAATGCCAATCCAGCCAGAAGTGATGGCAAGCGGGTAGCTGCGCCCTGCCAACGTGGAGAAATAGAAGGCCAGCATATTGATGATGCCAATCACAACACCCGTTACCAACCAACCCCAACCTTGCTTGAAGATGCGCTTAACAAGAGGCTGGTTGCTTTTAGGTTCGGCGTATTCTTTATTTTTGCGAGCCAGTACGTACCAGACAACGGCAGCAATGATCACAATGGCAAACGCCACCACCCAATGCGGCAACCCCAAAATGTTCGCCAAGGTCGGATTAGCTTCGCCAACCATAACCTTGGTGTTGTTTTGCAAGGCATCTTTGATCGGCTTCAAAAAGCCCATAGCGGTCAATGTGGCAGTGGTTGCAAGACCAATCAAAGCAGCTAGTGCGCTCACCATGCCCTCGCCAATGCGATAGGTGACACCACTGGCACAGCCACCGGCCAACACCATGCCAATGCCAAAGATGAAACCGCCCAACAGGTTAGCGCCCCAAAAGAACGGTGTGGGGCTGATCTTGATCAAGCCAGCCAATGCCATAGCCGCAAAGCCAAGCATGCCCACCAGGATGGCCACAAACACTGACTTCAAGAGGGTGTTGTCTTGCAGCAAGATGACATCTCGGATAGCAGAGTTCATACAAAAGCGGCCGCGCTGCAGCGCAAAGCCAAACAAAGCCCCTACAAACAAACCGGTCAAGATGGTCATTGTCATTCTCCAATTATCAGGTGAGTGTTATTTGAGTCCATAAGCTTCAATCAGCATACGATGGCTCGGGCCGTCAATCTGCTCTACAGACAACAACTTGTGTCCTTGTTTCGCCAGGTTGCGGGGAATGCGCTCAACAGACAATGGATAATCCAACAGCACTTCCAAGATCTCCCCTTTTTGCATTTTCTTCAGGGTGGTCATGGTATCCATATCCGGATAGGGGCAAATCTTTCCGCACACGTTCAGGGTTTTGGTGGGGGTGATATTGTCGCTCATAACCAAGCTTTCTCCTTATTTTTTAGAATCAATTATCTTAAGCGCACAGCCAATTAATAGCTGAACACCATCTTTGCGCCTTCAGCTTCAAACAGGAATGTCGAAGCCATCATCACTTCCACGCCATCGACAAGATCCTCAGCCTTCATGTCCCAAACAGGCAAACCAAGCTCACACAAAATGACTCGTCCATCTAAAACCTGGATGGCATCCAAGAGGTCCACAGGGTTAGGCTGGCCTTTCAGACCCTGGTATTTCTCTAGCTCACCTTTGGCCAGGATCTTTGCCCCGCCCGGCTGTACGAAGAACAACACCTGATCGCCTGTGGACGCAGCCGCAGCCGCCATTACCAAAGCTGCCATTACGCCCTGAGGATCATCGTGATTCAAGACTACAACAACCTTTGCTAAACTTTCGTCGGTCAATTCTGGCCTCCATTTGTTAGAAAATCTTGAAAACCTGATTATTTATCCCTTGAGCTAATCTGCTGGGGACAGCGATTGGCTTAGGATTTCTTCTTCAACAACTGCCCGTTTTTTAACTGCATCCAGATACATAGCCAGCGGGCGGTACATCATATGCATCCACTTTCCAATGCCAACTTCTGTATCCAGCATGGCAGCCATCGCCAGCACATGGATAACATAGATGATATAAGTCGGCCAAGCCCAGATCGCAGTGGTAGCGCCTAGATACCGGAAGATGTGAATCAGAATTCCTGTGACGGCCCCAAACAGAATGAAGAGAGGGAACATCCAATCACTGGGATGTGAAAATCTGTGCCGTTCAACAGCTTTGCGTACACGGCCTCGCAAAGTGTCAACCGCGAAAATGATCATCACAATTGTGGCATAGTAGCCTAACCAGCGTTGAGGGTGATAGATGGGGTAGATGTTATCCGTCTGAAACCACCATAAAAGAGGCACAATCAGCAACAGCATGACCCCGTAGCCAGACATGAAGAGCAGGTGTTTCAACCTGGCAGTGTTAGCATCGCCATCGCAATCCTTCCAGCGTCTTTGGGTGAAGAAGTGCGTCAAAAAGGTCTTAAACTCTGTGATGTAAGCCATGAGGGGAATCCTCGGCAAATCCTTACCGAGCACATTCCGGATCATTGTACGCATGTTCATAAGAACCTTGACGCTGAGATAGAAAAAGTGGATCACAACAACTGCCCATACCCACATGACTGGGAATACAGTGTTAAGTTCCACTCGATCTGTCACAAGGCGTGCAATCCCAAATATATAAAACAACGCAAGGATAACCAGGTTTAGTATTGCTCCCTTCAAGACAGATGTGAACACTGCCCGTTCGGAGCGATAAAGTTTAGCGCCATGCCCTGAGGTATCATACTGTGCTGTCAGCCAGCGCCTGATCGACATCATGGTTTCAGCAGGCTCTGCCTTCTGCGGGCAAGTCTCTGAGCATTCCCCGCAGTAATAACACAGCCAGGGATCCAGACTGGACAGCATGCGGTCTTTTAAACCCATTTGAGACAGCCGGATCATATTCCGCGGAAAGCTGTATTCATCACTGGCCAGCGGGCAAATGGCAGTGCAGTTTCCACAATTGATACATTTTTCCAAACCAACCGCGCCATATTCTTTGAGCTCGCTCATCAGGTTAGGGTCTACACGAGAACTCATGCTTGCACCTCCTTTGCCCGCTGATAGAGCGGATAATCGCCGCACATGCCCGTTTCGATGACAATGCCATACTTTTTCAAGGAGGCCACAAACCACAACACATCGTGGGTTGGTTTGCCAATCTCGGCAGCAATCTGTGGAATCGTCTTAGGGGTCTCGCGAATGAACTGGCAAATGGCATTTTGCATTTGCCTTTGTTCTTTCATCATAGCCTGTGCCCGTTCGACGGTTGGTGCATGCGCTTCACGCAGCTTCTTCAGTACCTCGGCGCGCGAAGGGGCTTCGACTTTTTGGTCACTCATTATTCCGCCTCCATCAAAACTGGCAGATCCATGGCAATCGCATCCACCATGGCATCGTACTGTTCTAGAGTCCAAGACTGCACATCAATGGCCCGGTTGGGGCAGACACCCACGCAGGCGCCGCAGCCGGTGCAGTTTGCCGGGGTAACCACGGCACGCTTCACTTCCACGCCATGCTCGATAAAGGTTTGCAGGGCAATGGCACCCTCTTCCAGGCAGGCTGTAACACAGGCGCCTGTACCATTGCATTTCGCCGGATCTACCTGCGCCACAAATGGGGGCAGTTCCACCTTGCCAAGCGCCAACAGACTGGCTACTTTGGCCGCGGCCGCCGAGGCGGCCGCCAGGCTTTCTTGGATGGTCATTGGGCCTTGGGCAGTGCCCGCCAACACAATGCCGCGCACAGCCATTTCTACAGGTCGCAGCTTAGGATGCGCCTCTAACAAGAAGCGATCAGCACCGCGTGAAACCTTGAGCATATTCACCAGGTCATCAACTTGCCGCGGCATCATGCCCACCGCCAGCACTACCAGGTCTGCCGGGACCTCAATCTCTTCGCCATAAGTCAGGTAATCCTTCACTCGCACCAACACCGGGCAGGTATCGCCAGGCTCGGCAGCCACCACTTCGGGGCTTTCATTGCTGTGATAGAGCACAAAACGCACCATAGCATTTTGCGTTTGGCGATATAGCTCCTCGTGCCCGCGCCCGTAAGAGCGGATATCCTGGTACAGTTCATACACGTTCAGCTTGGGGAAGCGATGGCGCAGATCCAAGGCTGTATGCAGCGTAGCTGTACAGCAAACGCGCGAGCAGTAGTTGTTCACCTGTCCATCGGCCTGCGGCTCGTGGATGCCGTCAATTTCGCGACTGCCCACGCAGTGGATCATCACCACATTCTGCACCGGTCGGCCATTCCAAGTGAGTTCTTTGCCATCCTTTAGCAGTGCCAGGTGGCGAATGAGCTGCGGCAGGGTGACCACCTGGGGCAGCACGCCATAGCCATACTCGCCCCGGCGCGGCTCGTAGGGGTCAAAACCGGTTGCCAACACAATAGCGCCAACCAGCACCTCATAGGGCTGTAACTCATCCTTAAGCACCACAGGCTGCCCATTCACCTGGATAGGCTCTCCATTGTACTGTTCCCAATCCACCGCAGGGGTAGATGGATAACATCCAGGGTATGGGCGGTAGATCACCTTACGCTGTGTCAGGCCGTAGTTGAAGGCATCGGGGGTTTCTTGAGTACAGGCTGCCATAAACGCTTCTGCCGTCTCATCGCTGACGCCGCGCCCATGTTGAATGATCTGGACGTTAAAATTGCCCACGTAACCAGAAATACCCTTCACCTCAGCATAGGTCAACACGGTAATCTTCTCGTGCCCGGCTACTGCTTCAATCAGGCTGCTCAGCAATTGACGCGGGACATCGTCGGTGGGGAAGACCGATTCAAGCTGCGCCATGCGCCCGCCCAAGAAGGGAGATTTCTCTACCAGGGTCACACGGACGCCCTGGCGGGCAATATCCAATGCCGCCCGCAAGCCTGCCACACCACCACCGATCACTAGGGCCTGTTTTTCAGCGTCCAGGCGGATCGGCTGGAGCGGTTTCAGCAGGCGGGCTTTTGCCACACCGGCAGCCATCAAGCGCATGGCCTTTTCGGTAGCTCCTTCTTGGTCACCATCATGCACCCAGCTATCCTGTTCGCGCAACCCCACATGATGGTACAGGTATGGGTTTAGCCCGGCGCGCATCACTGTGCCGCGGAAGGTTTGTTCGTGCAAAGAGGGCGCACAGGCACCAATAACGACACGGTTGATGCCAAGCTCTTTGATGTCTTTTTCGATAATTGCCTGCCCGGCATCCGAACAAAAAGATGCGTCTGTGCGCGTGACAGCCACATTTGACAACTTGCCAGCCATCTTGGCCACGCGTTCACACTGCACCACGTGGCTGATATTGCCCCCGCAGTGACAGGTGTATACGCCAACGCGCACTTCCTCAGCATCAAGATTGGCAGGCGCAGTGTTTTCGGCGTTGTCGATGTTTTCAGCGTTTTCAGGGTTTTCGTTTTTCTCAGGCATAGATCGCCTCTTTTTGATGCTCGCGGATATAGGCCGAGGCAGCCGCAGCCGCCGAGCTGGCGGTGACAATGCTGTCCACAATATCCATAGGGCCCGTCGCTGCGCCGGTGGCAAAAATTCCTGGCTGGGCTGTAGCGCACGGGTTGGCATTGGGCGAGGGGATAGCAATGAATTTGTCACTTCCCAGGGGCAGGTTGAACACCTGGGCTGCCCCAGGGTAAGGCAGCATGCCCAGTGAAAGCACAACCAGATCGTGGGTGCGGTCAACAATGCGGCCTTCTTCGGTCATCTCTACCTTCACAATCAGATTTTGCTCTTCATCCTCGCGAATAGAAGCCACTTTGCCACGGATAAACTCTACCCCCATGGCCTGGGCGTTTTGATAGAACTGCTCGTAGCCTTTCCCAAAGGTGCGGATGTCCATGTAATAAATGGTGATCTCGGCCAAGGGCAAAGCGCCAGAAATGAGCATAGCCTGCTTGATGGCGTACATACAACATACTCGCGAGCAGTATTCTACGCCCAGCGTGGTGTCGCGCGAGCCAGCGCATTGCACAAATGCAATCGAAGAAGGCTCCTTCCCATCACCCGGGCGCAGCAAGCGGCCGTACGGCCCCGTAGGTGCCAGGAAACGCTCCATCATCAATGGATCAATCACATTGCGCAGCTTGCCGCCGCCATATTCTTTTTTAGCGTCCAATGGAGTCAGTTCATAGCCAGAAGCCACCACCAATGTGGTTGTTTGGATCTCAAAAGGCTCGGGCTGTTGGGTATAATTTACCGCCTTGGGCGCACAAACCTTCTCGCACTTGCCGCACAAGATGCAATAATCCATATCCAAAACTGCAACCTGGGGCACTGCGGTTGAAAAAGGCACGCGGATGGTGCGGTACGAACCCAATTCCCGGTCAAATGGGCTGGGAACGGTAACCGGGCAGGCGTATTCGCATTCGCGACAGCCAGTGCATTTGCTCGCGTCCACGTAGCGCGGCTTTTGCACCACATTCACCCGGTAACCGCCATTTGCCTCTACCACAGATTGCACATCACAATAGGTGAACAGCGTAATATTGGGGTGATGTGCCACAGAAGACATCTTCGGGGTGGTGATACAAGAGCAGCAGTCTAGGGTGGGAAAAACCTTGCTCATGATGATCATCTTACCGCCAATACTGGGCTCGCGTTCCACCAATGCCACCTGGAAGCCCTGATCCCCCAAGTCCAGGGCAGCCTGCATCCCGGCAATCCCGCCGCCAACCACCACGGCATCTACCTTAATGTTTTCCAAAGCATTGCTCCTTTCGTCTACGCCGCTGCGGGTGCGGTAATTTCGTCCCTGACAAAACCAATGCCTTTCAATAGATCAGCCATCTGGTTGACCTCCTTCAAGAAAGGCTTGACGCAGACCGTACAAATGGCCGCCAGGCGCAGGCGGCGAATGTCGATCCCGCGGGTCTTCATCAACGCGTAGGTGCGGTTGACCAGGTCAGCCGTGCCATCGGCTTCAACCTTATAGGGGCTGTCGGTGCCACTGTACATAATGATGATCGCGTCAATGCCACGGTCAAAAGCACGGATGAAGAATTCCGGCGGGAACATGACCGGTGATATAACTGGCAGGATATAGGTATTGGCCGGGTAACCAACATGCACCTGGCCAGCCGCATCAGCCCCGGCATACCCGCCTGCCAGCGTAGCCAGGATCAGGATCTTAGGTTGTTTGACCTTTTCATTCTGTGCCATGTTCAGGATTCCTATCCGGAAGGGGTAATTTGCCTGCATCAGAAATGCAGGCAAATTACCCTCTTACCGTTCTATTTCTTGCGGCGGATGAAGAGCCGCTCGTAGCCTTCGCCAGGCAGAGAACCCAAGAATTCGTGCCCAACCTTTTCGCACCAGCGCGGCATATCACTCTTGGTATTCGAGTCGCCAGACCAGATCTCAAGCACTTCGCCAACCTTAACCGCGGCAATACTTTTCTTGGCCTCAAGCAGAGGCCCCGGGCAAGACATGGCACGCGCATCGACAACCTTAGCGGCTTGGGTGGTATTCAAATCAGTAGTCATCGTCATTTCTCCTTAACTTGTGGGGGTGAGTTTGATAGGTTATTCAAAAGTGCCAGTTGCCCGCAGTATGGCAAGGCACTGTTTCACACATTCATGATCAGCAGCCTGGTAGAAAATCATTTGCCCATCGCGGCGCGTATACACAACACCAGCCTTCTTAAGCAAGTTCAAGTGTTGAGAAACATTTTGCAGAGTACTGCCGACTCGGGCCGCGATCTCGTTTACAGACAGTTCCTCTTTAGAAAGCATCCAGAGGATCAGCAGCCTACGTCCATTCCCCATAACCCTGTACAGGGCAGCCTGTTTTTCAGCCATCTCTAGCGTCACTGTGTCCATTGTATCAGCCAGACAGATTCAACGATTCGCTTAATCAAGCAATTGCTTGAAGTATAGGTGTTTTGAATCAAGCACGTAAGATGTAGATTGTCATAACATGCTTTATTTTTTTGAATAGCTGACTATAGAAATAGTTGATAACCAAAACCCATCATATTCCCTCAGGTAAAACTTGCAAAAAAAAAGCGGCGCGCTCAAAATGTTCTATTACATCCCTACGCCAGCCGAAGCCGCCATCTCGGTGCAAACGCTTTACCGCCAGCGGAGTGCTTGGGCTGGGCGCCTTCTGCGATTTTTGGGCTACCAAGCTTCGCCGCCGCCTGTCACGCAGTTCGACCTCGGCCCCGCCTCAGCCCACCCGCCAGGCTCGCACACCGTTCTGCCCCTGTCATAGCTTCCACTTTGACCCGCTAGATGCGCATCTCAAGGCTAATACCCCAACACCGCTTGCAGAATGCTTATCCTGGCTCCACCAAACTGCTCGTTCTATTTTGCCTATGGAAGCGCGCTACCAACCTGCCGAACATCAACTGTGTTATTAAGATAAAATAAAGGTATGTTTCTTCCCACCACGCGTTCAGAAATGAAGCAGTTAGGCTGGGATGCGCTCGACGTCATCCTGGTCAGCGGCGACAGCTATATCGACAGCCCCTACATCGGCAGTGCCGTGATTGGAAAGCTGCTGGTGCAGGCCGGTTATCGCGTGGGCATCATTGCCCAACCGCAGGTTCAAACCGCAGAAGATATTACCCGCCTGGGCCAGCCGCGCCTGTTCTGGGGAGTGTCAGCCGGATGCGTCGACTCGATGGTAGCCAACTACACCGCCCTGAAGAAACACCGGCGAAGTGATGACTATACGCCCGGCGGGGTCAATGACCGCCGCCCCGACCGGGCCACCATTGTCTACACCAACCTCATCCGACGTTTCTTCAAGCCCACCTGCCCCATCGTGTTGGGCGGTATTGAGGCCAGCCTGCGGCGGGTGGCACATTACGATTACTGGACCGATCGGGTGCGTGGCTCAGTGCTGCTGGATGCCAAGGCCGATTACCTGGTATACGGCATGGCAGAGAAAACGGTGCTGGAGCTGGCCGCCGCACTGAACGCCGGAGGCAATGGACGCTCCATCCGCGGCTTGTGCTATCTCGCCCCTGCTGCTGAGGTGGCTGCGCTGAAGGATACCTACCTGGAACTACCCTCATTTGAAATGGTCAGCCAGGATAAGAGCGCCTTCATCGACATGTTCCACGTTTTTTACCAGAACAATGACCCGCTCACTGCCAAAGGGCTTTACCAACAGCACGCCGCCCGTTATCTGGTGCAGAATCCCCCAGCCGTCTACCAGACCCAGGCAGAGCTAGATGCGGTGTATCAGCTGGATTATGAACGCGCGCAGCACCCCTATTACGAAAAACAAGGGCCAGCCAAGGCCCTGGAAACGATCAAGTTTTCCATTCCCACCCACCGCGGCTGCTACGGCGAATGTAATTTTTGCGCCATCGCCGTGCACGAGGGCCGCACAGTGCGCTGGCGCAGTGAAGAATCGATCTTATTAGAAGCGCAGCGATTAACCGAATATACCGATTTCAAAGGTTACATTCACGACCTGGGCGGGCCCACGGCCAACATGTACGGCTTTGAATGCCAGAAAAAACTAAAAAGCGGAAGCTGTACGCACAAACGCTGCCTGTATCCTGAAGTTTGCCCGCTGTTAAAGGTCAACCACCGTCCACAGATTGAGCTGCTGCGGCGCATCCGCCGCATCAAAGGTATAAAAAAGGTTTTTATCGCTTCGGGCCTGCGCTACGACATGCTGCTGCAAGACCAGGCTGCCGGGCGGCAGTACCTGGCAGAAATTGTTGAGCACCATGTTTCTGGGCAGTTGAAGGTGGCGCCAGAACACACAGAAGATTCTGTGCTGGCGAAGATGGGCAAGCCGGGCAAGTACACGCTGATGGCATTCAAGGATGCCTTCGATGAGATGTCCCGCCAGGCAGGCAAGAAACAATTTCTTACCTACTACATGATTGCCGCCCACCCTGGCTGCACAGAACAGGATATGCGTCAGTTAAAGCGCTTTGTGAGCAAAACGCTCAAGCTCAACCCCGAACAGGTGCAGGTTTTCACCCCCACCCCCTCCACCTATTCGGCCTTGATGTACTACACCGAGATGGACCCCTTCACGCACCGGCCCATTTTCGTTGAAAAAGACCTGCGCCGCAAAGAGCGACAGAAAGATATTGTTGTCCATAAGCAAGATCATGAAGGGCCAGGAAAACCGCGTCATGACTAAACCAGAGAAGCTCTTTGCGGTATGCGCCCCAAGCATCGAGCCCTTTACACGCCAGGAATTAAGTGCATTGCTGCCCCCCGCAGCCCTTTTGCCCTCACAAGCTTCGACAAACACGCCCGAGGAAGACTCTGGCGGCGTGGAGTTCTACGGCGGGCTGGAGGCTGTCTACCGCGCTAATCTCCATCTGCGCACCGCCAGCCGGGTGCTGGTACGCTTCGCACAATTCCACGCCGCAGCCTTTTCTGAACTGCGCCGGAAAGCCAATATCTTGCCCTGGGAACGTTTTCTCTCATCGGGCCAGCCCGTGGCCCTGCGCGTCACCTGCCATAAATCGCGCCTCTACCACTCAGGAGCAGTGGCGCGCGAGCTGGTCAAAGCCATTGGCGACCGGCTGGGGAAGCCACCCGAACTGCTGAAATTTGATGAAGAGACTGAGACACAGATCATTCTCGCCCGCCTGGTAAACGACGAATGCAGCCTGAGCATCGACTCTTCGGGTGCGCTGCTGCATCGCCGGGGCTACCGCCTGGCTACCGCAAAGGCCCCCCTGCGCGAAACCCTGGCGGCCGCCATGCTCTTGGCCTGCGGATGGGAACCAGGGGCCCCCTTGCTCGACCCCTTCTGCGGTGCCGGCACCATCCCCATCGAAGCTGCCCTCCTACGGCGCGGCATCCCGCCAGGGGCACAACGCCATTTTGCATTCATGAACTGGCCGGGTTTTCAGAACCAGGTGTGGGAAAAGCTGTTGGCAGAAAGCCAGTCTCACCGGGCCGACGACCTACCCAGGCTCATCGCCTCCGACCGCGATGCCGGTGCCATCCGAATGGCCCAGGCTAATGCCGAACGGGCCGGCGTAGCCGGCGAGATTGAATTTTCTTGCCGGGCGGTCTCGGCCGTAGAGCCCGCCGGTGTGGGCTGGGTGATAACCAACCCGCCCTATGGCTTGCGGGTCAGCGCCAACCACGATCTACGCAACCTGTACGCCCAGTTCGGCAAAGTGCTGCGGTTAAAATGCCCCGGCTGGCAGGTGGCCATCTTGTGCAGCGACACAAACCTGCTGCGCAGCACAGGCCTGCGCCTGGATACCAGCCTGGCCTGGATCAACGGCGGCACGCCCGTGAAACTGGGGTGCGGCCAGGTGCCCAGTTAGCTCAACGGTCAATTGCATAAGCCTCCGGCGCGCGCTTAACCGGCTTGCCCTGCTCAAGAACAATCAAATCATCTTTTTCCGTCAGAAAATCCGCCTCTTGATCCAGGTGGTGGGTAATCAGCAAAATGCCGCACTGCGTGCGCAGGCCAGCGATATTTTTCATGACTTCCCTGGCGGTTTGCGCATCCAGGTGAGCGGTAGGCTCATCAAGTAACAAGAAGGGAGCCCTCTGCAAACTGGCACGCGCCAGAGCCAGCCGCTGTCGTTCTCCACCACTCAAGCGTAAACCGTCTTCACCCAACCAGGTATCCAGGCCATCCGGCAAAGCACTCAACCAGCTATCCAAACGCGCCAGGTGTAAAGCGGCCTGCAAGTCAGCATCTTGCGCCTCGGGCCTGGCCAGGCGCAAATTATCGCGCAAAGTAGCATTAAATAAGTGCACCTGCTGAGGCACAACCGCAAAGTGCCGCCGCACATCTGGCGCACGCACCTGGCGAATGTCACGCCCGTTCAAGCAGATTGAGCCCTGTTCAAACTCCCAAAAGCGCAGCAGCAGGTTGATCAACGTAGATTTGCCAGCCCCACTCCGCCCCATCAAGACAACCATCTTCCCTGGGCGCAGATCCAGGCTCAACCCGTCCAACACAAGCTTGGGCCCCACCACATCGTCTTCAGGGTAAGCAAAGCCCAAATCTTCAATCCGAACATGTGCCTCGCCAGCATCCATATCCTGCCCGGACTCGCCGCGGCTATCGTTGACGGCTGGCGGTTGGTCCATCACCTGCAGTAATCGGCCAGCCGCAGCCTGGTCAGCGGCAAGCTGTTGGCCCGCCTGGGGCAGCGCCTGGGTGGCATCAAAACAAGCCAGGGCAACCAGGGCCAATGCCCCCACCGCCAGCGGGCTGATCTGCAACTGGCTGGCCAGGGGAATTGCTGTCACCAGCACAAACCATGCCGCCAGGTGAGCGAAAAAGATATTCCCTGCATTGAACCAGGCATTCCGTTGACCGGCTTGCTGTGCCAGCCGATCCAATTTTTTTGCCAGGCCAAGCACCCGCTGAGACTGGGACCCAGCCTGCCCCATCACCAATAGATCCGGCATACCCCGCAAGAGATCAACTAACCTGATTTTTAGATCTGAGCGCACTGCTACGATCTGCGGGCCCGCTTGGCGCCAAAGAATCCACGCCCAACCAGGCAGCAGCACGCCGTTGCACACCAATAAGCCCATCATACCAAGCGCCAAGCGGGCATCGAAATGGCCAAAAAATGCTCCCACCGCTCCGGTAACAAATAATGCCGCCACCGGCGGAGCAATCGCGCGCACATAAAAGGCGTCCAGCGCATTGACGTCGCTGGTCAACTGGTTTAACAGGCCACCCGTGTGATAGGTACCCACCAGGCGCGCCGGGGCCAGGGGCTCGATAGCGCGATAAATCCGCAAGCGCAGCTCTGCCAACACGCTCAAAGTAACCCGATGGGCCGCTAACCGCTCCAGGTATCGAAAGGCAGCCTTCCCCAACCCAAAGAAACGCACCCCCACAATCGCCACTTGCAAATCCGCGATTGAAGCTGGCCAGGCAGCACGAGATAAAATGTATGCAGCCGTGCCCATCAAGCCCGCCCCGCTGGCAATGGCAGCGAATCCCAATAGGGCGGCAAGCATCAAAGGCCAAACGAAAGGGGTCAACAAAGAGAGTAAGTATCGCGTGGCAACGAGCGGGGATTTTGTGCTACCACCCTCCGCCATCTTTTCGGGCAGCCCTAACGCCTGCTCCGGAGGCGAGGAATATTTTCCGGGAACAGCCGCGACACTAACCGCAGCCTCCTCCCATTCAGCCGGAGAAAGCTGCCGGACACGGCCATCCTCTAAAAATAACTGCTGAGTATCTTCCAACCCAGCAGAGCGCTGAAAGGTCCACGGGCGATGAGTAATAACCAAAACAGTTCGCCCCCCCGCCAGCCCACGGATCGCAAGGTTGATCTGCTGTTCGCTCTCTGGATCAAGATGCGCGGCTGGCTCGTCCAAGATCAGGAAGCGAGCCGGGCTAAGAAACGCCCGTGCCAGGGCAATGCGCTGCGCCTGTCCGCCACTAAGGCGCAGACCGCGCTCTCCCAGCATGGTCTGGTAGCCTTTGGGTAACGCGCGGATGAATGCATCAGCATTCGCCAGGCCAGCCGCCCGCACCACGTCTGCGTCCGATGCGCCCGGATGGCCCAGGCGAATATTGTCTGCCACGCTGGCATGGAACAGGTATGGGCGCTGCGGCACCCAGGCCACCGGAAATGGTAGGCTGCTCACCGGTTGCCCATCAACCAAGATTGTGCCCGGGTTCAAGCCCGACAGCTTCCAGAACCCCAGCAGCAGTCCAGCCAACGTCGATTTTCCCGCCCCGCTTGGGCCGCTCAAAACGCTGACCTTTCCAGCCGGGAAGCAGCAGCTCAGATCACGTAGAATGGGCGGGCCGCCCGGATAAGCAAAGGTTATGCCAGACAGGCAAATTTCAGGTGCCTGGTCTGCCCCGGCAGTCTCGCCTGCTGCGGCCACGCCAATCGCTGTTTCATCCAGGCTGCCCAACTCAGGTCCCGCCTTAAGCAGGTCAAACACCCGCTCTCCTGCTGCCGCACCCGCCGTGCTGGCATGGAAGCGCAAGGCCAGCAAGCGCAGCGGCAGGTAGTATTCTGGGGCCAAGATCAAGATCAAGAAGGCTGACTGGAAAGACATCTGCCCATACAGCAGGCGCAGGCCAATCTGAACAGCCACCACCGCCACGCTCAGGGTTGATAGCAGCTCAAGCACAAACGCCGAGAGGAATGTCACTCGCATCACTGCCATGGTCGCACGGCGGTACTGCTGGCTGGCCCGGAAGATATTCGCATCTTGATGCTTGCTTTGTCCCAGCATCTTCAGCGTCGCCAGGCCCTGTAACACATCAAAGAAGAATGCGCTCATCCGGCCGAGCGTACTCCATTGGCGTTTCGCCAGGGCGGCCCCCATATCGCCAATTAATATCATGAACAGGGGAATTAACGGCCCGGTCAACAGCAGGATCAGCCCCGAAACCCAGTCAATACGAAAGATGACCGCCACCATCAACAGCGGCAAACTGAGGGCGAAAAACAATTGAGGCAAATATTGGGCATAATATGCGTCTAGCCCCTCAATGCCCTCGCTAAAAGTATTGACCAGCTCGCCAGTTTGCTCGGTCTGCAAAGCCGCCGGCCCCCGTCCCACCAGGCTCGCCATCAAGCGCTGCCGCAAGCCTTCCTTGACCTTTGCCGCCAACCGGCAGGCGGCCGATTCTGAACCACCTACCAATGCCGCCCGCAAGGTTGCCAATCCAAACAGCCAGGCCAAATGGGTTGTATACAGAACAGGTGATGACGAAGATGCCCTACCCAGGGATATCACAGACACATCTGGCAGGATTACATCATGAACTATCCGGCTCAGCACAACCGCCTGGCCGATGGCACAAAGCCCAGCCGCGAAGCCCAACAGCACCGAGACCGCCAGGCTACCGCGGCGGCTCGGTGCCAGGGCTTCACGGATCAAGGCGCCATGAACACCAGAGACAAGCTTTTGTTGATGCACCAGGTCAATACGTCAGGGTTTTTGGATTGTTGCCCACGCGCTTGCGAAAGATCCAATAGCTCCAGCCCTGGTATATCAAGACCAGAGGCGTAAAGATCAGGGCCACAATGATCATAATATTCAGGGTATACGGACCAGAAGCTGCGTTGTATATGGTCAGGCTCCAGGCCGGGTCAGAACCAGATACCATCACCCGCGGGAAGAGCGCCACAAAGAAAGTAATCGACGTAAAAGCAATCGTCAGGCAGGTCATTACAAAAGCCCACCCATCCCGCTGCTGCCTGATGAAGTACCCAGCAAGCAAGATCGCCACCAGCGGCAGGATCACCACCAGGCTTCCTGCGACACCCCGATGTGCGAGCAGATCGGTGTCAATGAAAGTGCCGATCAACAAAGCAACCCAAACGAGCAAAGCAGGCAGCCAGATACGGCGCGCCACCTTTTGAGAGCGCTCAACCAGCGCGCCCGATGTCTTCTTGCTCAAGAACAGCGCCCCATGTAAGACGAATACCAGCACAGTTGCAGCACCAGCCACCAGCGCATACACGTTCAACAGGTTAAAAAAGCCGCCCGTATACCGCATGCTGGCATCAATGGGCACGCCCCGCAATAAATTTGCAAATGCCACCCCCAACAAAATGCTGGCCAACAAGCTGCCAGTAAAAATTGCCCAATCCCAGGTCGCTCTCCAGATAGGGTTCTCATCTTTGCTGCGGAATTCAAACGCCACCCCACGTAAGATCAACGCCATCAAAAGCAAAAAGAGCGGCAAATAAAAACCGCTGAAAAGCGTGGCATACCAATGGGGGAAGGCGGCGAAAGTTGCCCCACCCGCCGTCACCAACCAAACCTCATTCCCATCCCAGTGCGGGCCGATGGTATTAATGATGCTTCGCCGTTCCGTATCGGTCTTGCCCAGAAACGGCAGCAGGATACCAACGCCGAAATCAAAACCTTCCAACACGAAAAAGCCGGTGTACAGCACAGCAATCAGGATAAACCACACAATGTTAAGATCCATTCGAATGCTCCTGTTTTCTAATCTCGAGGCTTAGCGAACCAGGGCTGGCTGCTCATCAGCATCCGCTTCCACGTGAACGTCGGTGGCAGCCGGGCCGGCCAGGGCATATTTTCGCAGCAGATAAACAGTAGCCGCCATCAGCAGCCCGTAGATCAACACATACCCAATCAGCGAAGTCCAAAGCATGCCGACCGAAACCGTAGGCGAAACACCGTCTTCCAGCCGCACCAGGCCATAAACCACCCAAGGATAGCGCCCAACTTCGGTCATGATCCAACCCGCCGAGTTCCCAATGTATGGCAAAATAACAACCCAAGGCATGAACTTCATCACCCACGCCAGCTTATCGGTCAGCTTGTTCTTGAACATGCTCATGAACAAAGCATACAGAGCCAAAACACCCATCAGCGTACCAACACCAACCATCACGCGAAAGGTCCAGAAAGGAATGGCCACGGGGGGGATGTAGTTGCCCGGACCATATAAAGCCTCATACTCAGCCTGTAAGTCATTCAGGCCTTTTACCTCGCCATCCAACCGGTTGTAAGACAGCAGGCTGAGCATGGCAGGTATGCGTAAGGCAACCGGGTTCACCTGGTTTTTCTCATCAATGACCGCAAACAACGAGAATGACGCCGGGTCTTCCGTTTCCCACAGCGCTTCAGCCGCCGCCATCTTCATTGGCTGAGTCCTGATCATGTGCTGCCCCTGGGCATGGCCAATCCCACCCAGTAGCACCGAGAAGACAACGCCCGTCACAGCAGCAATCTTGAAGGAACGGCGGAAGAGATCTTCCTCATTCTTGCGCAGCAAGTGATAAGCGCTGATGCCCAGCATCAGAAAACTGGCGGTAACCAGCCCGGCAGTTACCACATGAGGAAACTGGTAAAAAACATTCGGATTAAATACCACTGCCGCAAAATCGGTCAAACGAGCGCGCCCGTTTTCTACCACATAACCCAACGGCTGCTGCATAAAAGAGTTGGCAATCAAGATCCACAACGCCGAAAGATTCGAGCTGATCGCCACCAACCAGATCGCCGCCAGGTGCACCTTTTTGGAAAGCTTATTCCAACCGAAGATCCACACCCCCAAAAAGGTTGATTCCAAGAAGAAGGCCAACAAGGCCTCGATTGCCAATGGGGCCCCGAAAATATCCCCCACATAACGTGAATATTCAGACCAGTTCATGCCAAACTGGAACTCTTGTACGATGCCGGTGACCACGCCGGTGGCAAAATTGATCACAAATAACTTGCCCCAAAAACGGGTCATTCGTCGGTAGACATCCTTCCCAGTACGTACATAGAAAGTTTCCATCAAGGCCACGAGAATGGATAAACCCAAAGTCAAAGGAACAAAGAAAAAATGGTACACCGTGGTGATTGCAAACTGCAAGCGGGCGAGGGTTAATGCTATGTCCATAGGGGCTCCTGGGCAATAGTAAGTTGGATTGATTGTTTTCCAATAATCAAAACTATTTTATCATAGCACGCAAAATACAATTTAGGCTGGAGGGTTGGGCTTTCTCGCCGGCGGCGAGTTAACCGACTGGGATCACATCCTGCTCCATCTTCCCATCCACATAGCTCAAAAGCTTCCCATCCATCCGCAAACGGGGATCAGCATACACTGCCCGCACGGCATCCAGGTCTGCTGTCGCGCAGGCGGTCAGGTCGGCTGCACGGTCAAGCAGGCTAAGGTCATCGGGATCGTCAATCTGCTCACTCAGGATAATGCCCCAGCAATCCCAGGGCAATAGCTCCATCTTGTTCAATGCCGCCAGGTCGCGCACCAGGTTGCCCCGCACAAAACCCAGGCCGTGCATATCAAAAATACCAAATTTCTCAGGGTCAGCCGCGCCCAAACGACACATCTGCCAGGCCTGCCCGGCAACCAAGAAACGATCCCGCGGCACGTCCAGGGGATCGAAGTCAATTCCCAAGGTTTCGGCTTGGAACTTGTCAAGCTGAGCGTCAACCAGGATCCACCGGTTTTGTTCTTGATTCCAATACTCCGTTACCCAATGATCTTCATAATGGTCCGGCAAGAAATATGTTCCAAACCCACAGCGCGCTCGCGCTGGCTGGCCCTGGTGACGCAGCATCGCCGCCAGCAAAACGGAGTGGTCGCGGCAGTTGCCAAGAAGCTTCTTGTCCAAAGGGCGCGGCTCCAACAGCGGCCTGGGGTCTAACTCGATCGTCTGTGCCAGGCGTTTTTCAATTGTCCGCAATTGCAGTTCGGCCGTGCGCCGGGGCGGGAATTTATACCCGTACCGCTCAGCCCAGAAAACATGGATCGTTATGCCTTGCACAACTTGGGCCAGGTCAGCCACGTTATTAGGCAGCAGATCAAACAAAGCGCTATAAGCACCAGGATCAGATATCGAACCATGTTGAACGTAATAAGTTGAGGATGGGTTCATATTGTCTACTTATATGTGCGGGAAGCATTGGGTGGATTAAGATTAATTTTACCACTGGTGTGAAGACGCCATGATCGTACTCACCGCCATGGCAGCCAACACCAGCCGCA
>CAZWFQ010000008.1:4453-24789 GCA_964633225.1 uncultured Anaerolineaceae bacterium | reverse complement strand
CTCAACCTGGCGTAAACCACCGGATCATCATCAACCCCCTCAAAGCGGAAGGGTGGGCTATACTGGTTGACATCACGCACATTTAATCCCCAAGAACAGCCATTTTCCACGCATACTGTCGCGGCTTGAGCGCCTTCTATGCCGATTTTCCGATCCTCACTGCAAACTACCGGCTTACCATGCTTCTTCAAGGCTGCCAACCGCCGCGGGTACTCTTCCAAAGGCACCCGATTCAGGTGCACCAAGATCAAGTCGCTGGCCTGCCACACCTGCGGGGTATCTTCCAGCTCGCCCTGTCGACTGGCCGATACCAATAAGCCCGGGGCCTCGCGCTTTGCCAGGCGAATCAGTTCCGCCACCCCGGCCGCATCTCGCAAAATCGAATGCGCAAAACCCTCCTGGCCAAACTCATTGGCAACTTCTAGCACCACGTTGGTATAGCCCTGCTGTCTCAGCCAGCGTGCCACCTGGAGGATGCCATTACAGATGGCGGCTTCGTCCTTAAGGATATTGGTCTGGAGTTGGTAATAACACCCCAGGATAACTGCCGTCCCCAGTCGATCACATGCCTCGATCACCCTGCCAACACGTCCGAGGTAAGAGGCCCTCAAAGAGCCATCCGCCTCAAAGGCTGAATTCACCGCCTCTTTATACCCCGGATAACCGCCCTGTAAACCAATCGTAAATGCCCGCACCCCGCTAAAAACATATTCCGGCAAGCGCTCCAAAAATCGTCCTATAATCTCGTCTGGGATGATTTCGGGACGCTTAAGATCTTCAAAGACGGCATTAACCATCCTGACGTTCATCAGCCGCCCCTCAGCCGGGGCACCCGCGTGTATTAACCCTTGGTTGATATACCAACGACCAGCCTCAAGCGCGATTAACGTTTGCGGCACAACGGGCAGATGGCTCATTTTCTTGCCTTTCAGATTTACAACAAGTAGAAAACCAGCTTTGTCACGCCCAACCCGATCACATCCCCCTCGTTGAGTATAACCGGTTCGATCACAAACAAATCATTGAGTGTTGTGCCGTTTGCACTGCCCAGGTCAACCAAAACAAAAGCGCCGCTTTTCTTCTCGATGCGGGCATGTGGGCGCGAGACCGTCCGGTCGTTCAGGCGCACCTCCCAGGTAGCATTCTGGCTGGCACGTCCAATTGCCAGGCTTTCTCCTGAGATAGGAAATTCTTGTCCCACATCAGGACCCTCAGTAACCACCAGCCGCGGTCGCTGGACATCCGCCTTACCCATTCCAGCAATCGTCCGCATTGAAAAACGATCCTGAACCACTTTGGCCATCGGAGCAATCGAAAAAGTGATCTGAAAGCGTTCCAGCGTTATCTCATCCCCCTCTTCAAGCATCCAGGGCATCGTCTCAACCCGCTGCCCATTCACAAACGTCCCGTTACTGCTGTTCAAATCACGCACAATAAAACGACCGTCGCTCCATTCAATCCGCGCGTGATTACGAGACACCTTCGGGCTATTGATCACGATCGAGTTTGATTCGCCTCGCCCCAAGCTGATGATATCACCTTGTTTAAGCAGATATTCTTGTAAGCCTGCTTCAGTATTCCAGGTTAAGCGAGCAACAGGTTGGTTGGTAACAGGCATATTGCGCTCCTTAATGAAAATTATATCACGGCCCTTGTTGTACGATTGGCGTTTCTGGGCTACAATTGCCTGGTCAGATAAGTATTTATCAACCATGACAACCAGCGCATACCCTGCCACACGCTCATGAGTACCCTGAACGCCGCCCAACGCAGCATTGTCAAAAAACCGGCCGACACCAGCCTCTTCCTGGAGGGCCCCGCAGGAAGTGGTAAAACCACTACTGGCATTGCCCGTCTGCAGCATCTGCTCAACGCCGGTGTTGCGGGCAGTTCAATTCTGATCCTGGTTCCGCAGCGCACCCTGGGCACGTCCTATGCTGAAGCGCTGCGCAACCCCAACCTGCCACCCGGAGGCCTGCCATCCTTGTTGACGGTCGGAGGTCTGGCTCAGCGCATGGTTGAGTTGTTCTGGCCTCTCGCCGCCGAGACCGCCGGCTTCGCTGGTCCCAATCAACCACCAGTCTTCTTGACCATGGAAACCGCCCAGTACTACATGGCGCGCCTGGTGCGACCCATGCTGGACGAAGGCGCTTTCGACGGTGTCACCATCGAGCGCAACCGCCTGTTCAGCCAGATATTGGATAATCTGAACAAAGCCGCCGTAGTTGGTTTTCCATACACCGAGATCGGCCCTCGCCTGAAATCCGCCTGGAGCGGCGAACCCACCCAACTGCGCATCTACGAAGACGCTCAAGCCTGCGCCATTGAATTTCGAGAATACTGCCTGGCGAACAACTTACTGGATTTTTCGCTTCAACTGGATGTGTTCCGCCAACACTTGTGGCCCAATCCCTTTTGTCACGCATATCTGATGAACACATTCCAGCATCTGATCTATGACAACATTGAAGAAGACACGCCTGTCGCCCATGACATCGTCCAAGAGTGGCTGCCACATCTTCGCTCTGCCTTATTGATTTACGACTCTGATGCCGGCTACCGCAGCTTTCTCGGCGCCGATCCCAAAAGCGCCTATATGCTCAAAGACCATTGCCAGGAACACACCGCCTTCACCCGCTCGCTGGTTTCATCGGCCGAGATTCAGTCATTAACCGCCAGCCTGGGCCAATATCTCACCCACAACGCGCAATCCTCAAGCGAGATCGATCCCCGTCCAGCCATCGCATACGAATACCAACGCTTCTATCCTGAAATGCTGGATTGGGTCGCGCAACAAATCGCCGTCTTGGTCCATGAAGAGGAATTACCTCCAGGCGAGATCGTTGTGTTGGCGCCCTTCCTGTCAGATGCCTTACGCTTTGCCCTGGTCAATCGCCTGGATGCATTGGGCGTACCGGCCCGCTCGCACCGTCCATCACGCTCACTGCGTGAAGAGCCAGCAGTGCAGTGCCTGCTGACTTTGGCCATGCTGGCCCATCCCCACTGGGGCTTACGCCCCACCAAATTTGATATCACCTATGCGCTGATGCAGGCAATCTCTGGCCTGGACCTGGTGCGCGCCCAACTGCTGGCCGATATTACTTACCGCATCCATCAAGATGTGCCCACATTACTAAGTTTTAGCCAGATCATCCCCGAAACACAAGAGCGCATAACTTACCGCATGGGCGAGCGCTACGAGCACTTACGCTTGTGGCTTTTGGACTATCATCAGAGCCCACAAGAGACCGACCTGGATCATTTTTTCAGCATCTTGTTTGGCGAAGTGCTCTCGCAGCCCGGTTTCGGTTTTCATGACTCTTACGACGCCGGGCAGGTAACGGCGAACCTGGTCGAGTCGGTTCAAAAATTCCGCTGGGTAGCCGGAGCAGACCTGGCCCAAAACGGCATTCCGCTGGGCAAAGAATATATCGAAATGGTCCAGCAAGGCGTGATCGCAGCCCAATACATCCACTCCTGGCAGCTTCAAGTTGAGGACGCAGTCCTCCTGGCCCCCGCGTACACGTTCTTGCTTAGCAACCGCCCAGCCAGCGTACAGTTCTGGCTAGATGTCGGAAGCCGGAGTTGGGCCGAGCGTCTCTTCCAACCCCTGACCCATCCTTACGTATTAAGTCGCCATTGGCAGCCCGGTATCACCTGGAGCGATATCGACGAAGTCGAAGCCAACCAGCAGGTCTTACACCATCTGGCAACCGGTCTGCTTCGCCGCTGCCGGCAGCAGGTATTTCTCGGATTGAGCGAGCTGGGCGAGCAGGGTTATGAACAACGCGGGCCCTTGCTGCACACCTACCAACGCATACTGCAAGTTCTGGTCAATCAATTCGACCAGGGCGAGGAATAAAGTCATGCCAGTTCTTCGCCCCGCACAAGCAGAAATTATGGAATATCCCGGCGGCATGATGGGCATCTCGGCTGTGCCTGGCAGCGGGAAAACCTGGACCTTATCCCTGCTGGCTGCCGACTTAATTGGTCGCGGCGTACTTAAAGAAGATCAAGAGATCCTCGTCGTTACACTGGTAAACTCAGCGGTAGACAATTTCTACCAACGGATCAGTGGCTTTGTGAAAAGCACAGGACTGCTGCCCAATATTGGCTATCGCGTCCGCACCCTGCACGGACTGGCGCACGATATTGTTCGTGAACGCCCCGCCCTGCTTGGCCTGGAGAACAATTTCCAGATTATTGATGATCGCGAGGCAGATTTCCTGCGCAGCGATATCGCCCAGGCCTGGCTCAACAGTCACCCCGACGCCCTGGATGAATACATCGATCCAGAAACAGACGAAAACAAAAAAGACTGGCTGCGGCGCGAACAATTGCCCAAGTTGATCAAAGATATCGCCACCAGCTTTATTGGCCACGCCAAAGATCGCCAGCTCCATCCAGAGCAGCTCAAAAAGGTGCTGCAAAACCTGCCCGTTTCACTGCCTTTAGCCCAAATGGGCTGGGAAATGTACGCCAATTATCAACGCGCCCTGGCCTACCGCGGCGCCGTGGATTTCGACGACCTGATCCGCCTGGCACTACAAGCCCTTGAAAGCGACGCCGGCCTGCTGGACCGTCTGCGCCGCCAGTGGCCATACATCCTGGAAGACGAGGCCCAAGACAGCAGTTGGCTGCAGGAACAAATTCTGCGCACGCTGGCCGGGTCAAGCGGCAATTGGGTCAGGGTTGGCGATCCCAACCAGGCCATTTATGAAACCTTCACTACCGCCAACCCGGTTTACTTGCGCAGCTTCATGAACGAGCCCGGAGTAATCCGCCGCGAGCTGCCAAACTCGGGGCGCTCCACCTACAGCATTATCCGCCTGGCAAACTACCTGGTTGAGTGGACCCAACACGAACACCCGTCCGGCGACGCGCGCGATGCCTTACAGGCCCCTCCTCTGATTGCACCCACCCCCCTGGACGATCCACAGCCCAATCCGCCCGACGAACTGTCATACATCCACCTGAGCCTGCGCAAATTCGGCCCGGCCGAAGAGGTGCAAGCCATCGCCAATTCACTCGAACAATGGCTGCCCGAGCATAACGACTCCACCGTAGCGGTGCTTACGCCGCGCAACCAGCGCGCCTTTGACTTAGTTGACGAACTGCGCAAACGGCAAATTCCCTATCACGACGGGATGCTGCGCAGTTCCAGCTCAACCCGCTTTTCAGCCGGCAGCCTGGGTAACCTGCTGAAATATTTAGCCGACCCGCAGTCTTCTAGCAAACTGGCCACTGCCTACAGGGTTTGGCGGCGCGCCGACCGCCTTGACGAGGCTGCCAAAACCCGCCTGGAACAGAACGCCGAACTACTGCGCAAGGTAGGCCGGGTGGAAGATTACCTCTGGCCTGGGCCAGAGATAGATTGGCTGGAAGAAACTGGCCTGGCCCAAGCCGACCCTGAATCGTACACCCAACTGCTTGAATTCCGCACCCTGGTGCGCCGCTGGCAAGCAGCCATCCTGCTGCCCGTGGATCAGATTGTCTTGACAATCTCACAGGATCTACTCAGCGAGCCAACCGAGTTGGCAATTGCCCATAAATTGGCCGTGCTGCTGCGCCGCGCCAACACAGACCACCCAACCTGGCACCTCCCCGAATTGGCCGGCGAGCTGGCTGTCATCGCCCGCAATGAGCGCCGCTTCTTGGGGTTCAGCGAGGACGATTCTGGCTTTGACCCCGACAAACACCGAGGCAAAGTGGTCGTTGCAACCATGCACAAAGCCAAGGGGCTGGAATGGGATCGCGTGTACCTCATGTCGGTGAACAATTACGACTTCCCCTCTGGGCTGCCCCAAGACACCTTTATGTCCGAAAAAAGGTACATCCGCGATAAATTAAACCTGGAAGCAGAGACCCTGGCTCAACTGAACGCCGCCCTCACAACCAATGAATACGAATGGTACCAGGAAAGAAGCGCCACCCTACAAGCCCGGCTTGACTATATCCGCGAGCGCCTGCGCCTGTTCTATGTAGGGATTACCCGTGCCAAGAAAGAGTTGATCGTCACCTGGAACACGGGCCGCAAAGGCGATATGCAGCCTTCTATCCCCCTGGTTGCACTAGAAGCCTTTCAGGGTCGTTTCAAAGGAGAGGCCGAATGACAGCGCCTGCCGCGAACCCAGGGCTACAGTTCAGCCAGAGCAGCCTGCAAGATTTCGTAGATTGCCAACGGCGTTTTCAATTACGGTATCTGCTCCATCTGGCCTGGCCGGCAGTAGAATCCGAGCCGGTGATGGAAAACGAGCGCCACATGCGGCTGGGAGCCCTGTTCCACCAGATGATCCACCAACACCTGCTTGGTGTGCCATCAGAGCGCCTTACCAGCATGCTGCATGATGAAATCCTGCTTGGCTGGTGGGACAATTACCATGCCTTTCTGACATCTGAACTGGGCCAGGTGCTGAATCCCGGTAAAGAAACACATATCGCCCCGCTTCACCCCGAGATTGGCCTGGCGGCAGCCAACAGCAACTCCCGCTTACTGGCAAAATACGATCTCATCCTGCGTACCCCAAGCGGCAAAATCCTGATCTTCGATTGGAAAACATCCCGCCATCGTCCCAAGCGCACCTGGTTGGGTCAGCGCGTGCAAACGCGCCTCTACCCATATCTACTGGTACAGGCAGGCACACATCTGAACGCCGGTCAGCCCATCCGCCCGTCTCAGATCGAAATGATCTATTGGTTTGCAAATTTCCCCGAACAGCCCGAAAGCTTTCCTTACGATGACCAGAAGTATGCCGCAGACCAAAATTACTTAAACGATCTGCTGGCGCAGATCTTGCATAAAAGTGCTGCCACAACATCCCTGTCTGATAGCTTGTTCCCGCTCACGCAAGATGAGAAACGCTGCCGCTTCTGCGCGTACCGTTCCCTTTGCGACCGTGGAGTACAGGCCGGTTCTGTCGATCTGATGGAATCTGGAGAAGCAGAAGACACCCCTACCCATATTACGTTGGATTTGGAGCAAATTGGTGAGATCGAATTCTAGCAAACGCTGGGTTGAGCCAGAGCCAGTTGATATCCCTGTTGAATTACAGCAAGCCGTAGGCGGTCATCCCCTGATTGCCCAGACCCTTTATGCCCGCGGCCTGACCACCCCCCAGGCCGCCAAAGCCTTTCTGGATCCCAATTTTTACACATCTGCATCTCCTGCCGAAATGCCTGATCTTCTATTAGCAGCTTCTACACTAGAAGATGCCATCCGGGCCGAGAAATCCATCTGTGTTTGGGGCGACTTCGATGTGGACGGGCAGACTGCCACCACTTTGCTGGTTTCCGTCCTGAAAGACCTGGGGGCGAGCGTCACCTTTCATATCCCCATGCGCTCCCACGAATCACACGGCCTCAGCATCCCAGCCCTAGAAGAGCTATTTCACCAAGGCGTTCAGTTGCTCCTTACCTGCGATACCGGCATTAGCGCCCACGAGGCTCTTGCCTATGCGAAGGAGCAGGGCATTCCAGCCATAGTCACCGATCACCACGACCTGCCGCCAGAACTCCCCCAGGCCCTGGCCATCGTCAATCCCAAGCGTCTTCCCCCAGATCATCCCTTCAGCACCCTGCCAGGCGTGGGGGTAGCTTACAAGCTGGCTGAGGAGCTCTATCGCCGTTCCGGGCAGCCAGATGCCAGCCTGAACTTGCTCGACCTGGTGGCATTGGGGATCGTTGCCGACCTGGCCGAGCTGCGAGGCGAAACACGCTACCTGCTGCAGCGCGGCATGCACGCCCTGCGCCAGACACAACGCATGGGTTTACAAGCCATCCTCGAACAAGCCGAAATCGCCCCACAAAATTTATCCGAAGAGCATATCGGTTTCGTCTTAGGGCCGCGCCTGAATGCACTTGGCCGTTTATCAGATGCCAACCAGGTGGTTGAACTGTTGACCACCCAAGACATCGGGCGGGCGCGCATCATGGCTTTAGAGTTAGAGGGCATGAATGCCGAACGTAAGCTGCTCACAGACCAGGTTTTTCAGGCCGCGCAGGCACAAATCGATGCCGACCGCAGCTTGCTCGATGACGCAGCCCTGGTTTTGGCACATACAGACTGGCCAGCTGGAGTGATTGGCATTGTTGCCAGCCGCCTGGTCGAGCAATACGACCGCCCAGTCATTTTACTCTCGGCCCCTCCGGGGCTCCCCGCCCGCGGCTCAGCCCGTTCTGTAGATGGGATCAATATCACAGATGCCATTGCCGCCAACCAACACCTGCTGAACAGCTTTGGCGGTCACCCAATGGCTGCCGGGCTCTCAATCGAGGCCGAACGCGTGCCAGAGTTCCGCCGTGCCCTATCGCGCACCATTCGTAATCTGGGCGGGGCTGCCCAACCCGAGAGTTTGCTGCCACTTGATGGTTACCTGCCCTTATCTGAGATCAACCTTGAGTTGATTGCCGATTTGGAACGCCTGGCGCCCTTTGGTCCTGGCAACCCGTCTTTGACCCTGGCCTCGCGCAACCTGGTCTTAAATAGCCATACCTCGATCGGACGCAGCGGCAACCACTTGTCTTTGACCGTTCAAGATGAAAGTGGCGCCACCCAACGCGTGGTCTGGTGGCACGGTGCAGGCTTGCCGCTGCCCGAAGGCCCCTTTGACATGGCCTACCATGTGCGCGCCACCACCTACCGCGGCCAACGCGATATACAGGTCGAATGGATTGATTTTCGTCCTGTTGAAGGGGTCGCCCCTGTCATTCAAAGTCGTCCGCAGATCGCCACCGTGGTCGATCACCGCACCGAAATACACCCACTGCCAGTGCTCCAGCGTTTGGCCGCCGAACAGAAACTTCAGGTCTGGTGCGAAGCCAGCGCCATAGACAAAATAGACACTCGAGATCGCAACCACCTATCCGCCGCAAGCGCGCTGGCTATCTGGACCATTCCACCTGGCCCGGCCGAGTTAAAAAAAGTGCTCGACCTGGTCAAGCCCGAGACCATTTACCTGTTTGCCGTGGACCCAGGCATGGACCGGCCCGAACCGTATTTAAAACGCCTGGCTGGCCTGCTAAAATATGCCTTGCGAGTCAACCAGGGCAGCATCCTTCTGCCCGTCCTGGCAGCCGCCACAGCCCAACGCCTTCCAACCGTCCAGGCTGGCCTGGATTGGATGCAAGCACAAGGCCATTTTACAATTACCCGTCAAGAAGGCGAACAGGTTTGGGTTGTCGAAGGCGCCCAGGCCCCCAATGGCCCAGCCGACCCATCTCTAGACCCCGACCATATCACACTCCGTCTAAAAGCCTTACTGGATGAGAGTGCGGCCTATCGGGCGTATTTTTCCCATACAGATGCTAAGGGCATTGCTTAATCACCCGGTTCTCGGTAAAATCCGCTTATTATGAGCCATTCTCCTTCTCGCCGCGATTTTCTAAAGTTGGGCGCGCTGGCCCTGGGCAGCCTGGCCTTCAACCCTTTTCCCCAATCTCCGGGTGCTGAGTATCCCAGCGGGTTGATCGGGCGCATCGGCCGCGATTCGATCAGCGTGTTTCGCCAGCCAGCCTGGCCCAAGGGAGAAACTGTTGGATACTTGTTCAAAGACAACCTGGTCAACTTGTATTATGAACTGATACCCAGCAGCGGCCCGCCTTTTAATCCTCGTTGGTATCGCGTCTGGAACGGCTACATCCACAGCGCTTACGTTCAACGCGTGAGCTACTCCTTCAACGAACCGGTTGACGAGTTACCCAAAAGCGGCCAACTTTGCGAGGTAACCGTCCCCTATTCCCAGATCTACCAGTACGTCATCTATGATGGCTGGCACCGCAGAAGTCGCCTGTACTACCGCTCCACCCACTGGGCAGTGGGCGTGGATGAAGGTCCCGATGGTACCCCATGGTACCGGCTGCACGACGAGCTGCGCGAAGATCAATACCACGTACCAGCCTCTCATATCCGCCTGATCCCCGATGAAGAGATCAGCCCCATTTCACCGGATGTGCCGCCGGAAGAAAAACGGATTGAAGTTTCCATCCGAAACCAAACCCTGACCGCCTACGAAGGTGACCAGGTTGTATTGTTCACGCCTGTCTCCACCGGTTCAGATTACAAACCTGATCCCAACGGCTTGCCCTGGAATACACCGGTCGGCGGGTTCCGTGTCCAATCCAAAATGCCCTCCAAGCACATGGGAACCGGCAACCTGGCCTCAGAAGGCTACGATTTGCCCGGCGTCCCCTGGACCTGCTTCTTTACCAGCGAAGGCCATGCCTTCCACGGCGCCTACTGGCACGATAACTTTGGCTCGCCAATGAGCCGTGGCTGCGTCAACATGCACTGCGATCATGCCAAGTGGCTCTTCCGCTGGACAACCCCCGTATTCAAAACTCCTGTCGAAAGCCACGCTGATTGGGAACGGCGCGGCTCCGGCACCCTGGTGTTAGTGACCTGATATGTCAAAACGTACAAATCAAACCTACCTTCGAACCGAGCAGTACAAAAACTCTTCTAACCTGAACGCCCGTGCCCAGCTTCATGCTCGCTTTCACACCAATCCGTATAACTGGTTCCTGTGGGTGTTCGACCAATTCGAACTGCCTCCTCACGCCCACCTGTTGGAACTGGGCTGCGGCCCGGGCGGATTATGGACTGATAATCTGGCGCGCATACCCGCTGGATGGAAGATCACTCTCTCCGATTTTTCGCCAGGCATGGTCGAAGAAGCGCAGCGCAACCTTGCAAGCTCAGACTCTTTCGATTTCAAGCTCATCGATGCCCAGGAGATTCCCTTTGAAGATGGCAGCCTGGATGCCGTCATTGCCAACCACATGCTCTACCATATCCCCAACCGGCCCAAAGCCCTGGCTGAGATCCAGCGTGTGCTCAAGCCCGGCGGGCATCTATACGCCGCCACCAATGGGCAGGCCAACCTGCACCAGATCCATGAGTTGATGATCGAAATCGATCCAGGCTTAGACGATCGCGCCCGGCAAGCTTTCGGCGTTAGCGAGTTCACCCTCGAAAACGGCACTGCCCAGCTTGATCCATATTTTTCCAACGTTGTCATCCATTCGTATCCTGACGAACTGGTGGTGACCGAGGCCCAGCCATTGATCGCCTACATTCTTTCCATGGCTGCTAACGCCGAGGTGATGGAAAACCTATCTACGGCCGGCCAGCAAGAGAAAATCGATGTCACACACCGCCTGATCGAAGATAGGATCCGGAAGACGGGCGCCATTCACATATCAAAAAGTGTGGGCTTATTTGTAGCCACCAAAGGATAAAACATGAGCGACCAACAAGTCATTTTCTCCACCATCCGGCTGGGGCGTATTTACCCGCCCAACAAACAGGTTTTGCGCGATATCTCATTGGGCTTTTATTACGGTGCCAAGATCGGCGTTTTGGGCCTCAACGGCTCAGGCAAAAGCACCTTGCTCAAGATCATTGCTGGCAAAGACCCCGATTACGTAGGGGAGCTCTCCTTTTCCAAAGGCTACACAGTTGGCCTTTTGGAACAAGAACCCGAGCTTGACCCTGCCAAAACCGTCAAGCAGGTTGTTGAAGAAGCCGTCCAGCCCATCATCGAAATGATCAAGCAGTACGACGATGTTAACAACCGCTTCGCCGAGCCAGATGCTGATTTTGATGCCCTGATCGCCGAACAAACCCGCCTCCAGGAAACCCTCGATAAGCTGGAAGCCTGGACCCTGGATAATCGTCTGCAAATGGCCATGGACGCGCTGCGCTGCCCGCCGGGCGAAACCCCCACCTCCATTATTTCGGGCGGCGAGAGGCGCAGGGTGGCCCTGTGCCGCCTGCTGTTGACTGAGCCCGACATCCTTCTGCTGGATGAGCCCACCAACCATTTGGATGCCGAGTCCGTGGCCTGGCTGGAGCGTCACTTGCAGCAGTACAAAGGCACCGTCATCGCCGTGACCCACGATCGCTATTTCCTCGATAACGTGGCTGAATGGATTTTAGAGCTCGATCATGGCCACGGCATCCCCTGGCGCGGCAATTATTCCTCCTGGCTTGAACAGAAAAAAGAACGTCTGGCCCGCGAAGAAAAAAGCGAAAGCCGCCGCCAGAAAACGCTCGAGCGCGAGTTGGAGTGGATCCATATGTCGCCCAAGGCGCGTCAGGCCAAAGGCAAGGCACGTGTCAGTGCCTACGAAAAGCTGCTTGGGCAAGAGTTTGAAGAACGCCGTGAGGATCTGGAGATTTACATCCCCCCTGGCCCGCGCCTGGGCGATATCGTCATTGATTTCCAACACGTCTCAAAAGCCTACGGCGAGCGCTTGTTGATCGATGACCTCAACCTCAGCCTTCCGCCTGGCAGCATCATCGGTGTCATCGGCCCCAATGGCGCCGGTAAGACAACCTTGCTGCGCCTGATCACTAGCCAGGAGCAGCCGGACGCCGGGCAGATCAAGATTGGTCAGACAGTACAAATGGCCTATGTTGATCAGTCTCGGGCCACGCTAGACGGTGAAAAAACTGTTTGGGAAGAGATCTCAAGCGGCGAAGAAACGCTGACCCTGGGGAACCGCAAGATCAATTCGCGCGCCTATGTCGCCAGCTTCAACTTTTTGGGCGCCGACCAGCAGAAAAAAGTGGGCGCCCTGTCAGGCGGCGAACGCAATCGGGTTCACCTGGCAAAAATCCTTAAGCAAGGCGCCAACGTACTGCTGCTGGATGAGCCGACCAACGACCTGGATGTTAACACCCTGCGGGCACTCGAAGAGACGGTAGAAAACTTTGCCGGTTGTGCCATTGTTGTCAGCCATGATCGCTGGTTCTTGGACCGTGTAGCCACCCACATCTTGGCTTTTGAAGGTGACAGCCAGATCGTCTTCCGAGAAGGAAACTATTCTGATTACGAGGCTGACCGCCATCAAAGGCTGGGCATTGCTGCCGATACTCCCCACCGCATCCAATACAAAAAACTTACCCGTTAATTCAATCATATAAATGGAGTGTGAACATGGTAAACAATGAACAGGCTTCAACTCCTGAAGCCCCCAATCCCATCCCCTTTAAGGCCGAAACCCGCCAACTGCTCGATATCTTGATCCACTCGCTCTACACAGAGCGCGAGATCTTCCTGCGAGAGCTGATCTCCAATGCTTCTGATGCGCTGACGCGCATTGACTTTGAGACGCTCACCAACCGCAGCGTCTTAGATCCCGATGCCGAGTTGGCCATCACCATCACTGCCGATCCTGAACAAAACACCCTCACCATCTCCGACACCGGCATTGGCATGACCGCTGAGGAGATGGCAGCGAATCTGGGTACCATCGCCCATTCTGGCGCCAAAGCATTTGTGACCGCTGCCCAAAAGGGCACCAAAAACCTTGCCGATGTCATTGGGCAATTTGGGGTCGGCTTCTATTCCGCCTTCATGGTCGCAGAGTGGATTCGCGTGATCTCGCGGTCTTACCAGCCAGATGCACAAGCCGCGGCCTGGTTCTGCACCGGCACTGATACCTTCACCATCGAGCCAGCCGAAATGACCACGCGCGGCACCCAGGTGGTGATCAAGCTCAAAGAAGATGCCAAAGAATTTGCCCAAGAATATCGCCTGCGCGACATCATCCGCAAACACTCAGACTTTATTTCCTTCCCCATTTACCTGGGCGAAAAACACGAGCAAGTGAATCGCCAGACTGCCATCTGGCGCCAGCCGCTCCGCAAAGTTGAAAAGAAAGATTACGAAGAATTCTACCGCCAGCTCACCCTAGATTTCAGCCCGCCCCTGACCCATGCCCACATGGCCGTTGACGCCCCGGTGCAGATGTACGCCATCCTCTACATCCCTGCCAAAGCCGAGCGCGGCATGTTTGCCTTGCGCAAAGAGGATGGCCTGAAACTATATGCGCGCAAAATCTTGATCCAGGAATATTGTAAAGAGCTCCTACCTGAGAATTTCCGCTTTGTACAAGGAGTGGTTGACTCTGAAGATTTGCCGCTGAACGTCTCGCGCGAGACGGTCCAGGCATCGCGCGTTATGGCCCAGTTGAAAAAGCTGGTCGCCTCTAAGATCATCGACACGCTCAAAAAGCTGGCCGAAGACGAGCCGGAAAATTACGGAAAATTCTGGCATGAATTTGGCCGTTACATCAAAGAAGGGATTGCCACGGAACAAACCGAAGCAAAAGAGCTCTACCCCTTGCTGCGTTTCCGCACCATTACCCATCCCGACAACTGGTCATCCTTAGACGATTACATTGGGCGCATGAAGCCGGACCAAAAAGAAATCTACTATATCCTGGGCGATGATGCCCGGTCGCTGGTGCAAAGCCCCCACCTGGATATGATGCGCCAGCATGAGTACGAAGTGCTCTTGCTCACCGAGCCCATCGATTCTTTTATGCTGGTCCGCCTGACAGAGTATCAAGAACATCCTCTCACCAATGTCGCATCGGCTGACCTCAAGCTGCCCACAAAAGAAACCAATCCTGCCCACCAAGAGACCCCCGCCATCCCCGCCGAACAATGGGTAACGTTGATCGAGCGCTTCAAAAATCACCTTGGCGACAAGGTGACCGATGTCCGCATGACCGACCGGCTGTCTGGGTCGCCCGCCAGGCTGGTAGATCCTGAGGGTGCTCCCAATCAGGAGCTGCAGCGGGTCTATCGCTTCATTAAAGAGGACTTTGAGCCCCCTAAGAAAGTGCTCGAGCTCAATCCCGGTCACCCCATCCTGGTTCAGCTCAATTCACTTCCCCCCGGAGGTGAGTTGAGCGGAATGGCAATTGACCAGCTCTACGAAAATGCCCTGCTGATCGAGGGCCTGCATCCCGATCCTGCCAGCATGATCGCGCGCATCCAAAAACTGCTCGAAACCGCCTTGAAATAACCCCTTAAAATCAAACGATCGGCGCCCGCGAACCCACACCTCGCCAGCGCCGATCGCTTGGTTAATCCTTTTAGTGCAGAACTTTGCTCAAAAACTCTTTTGTCCGTGGATGGGTTGGCGCCGTGAACAAAATATCTGGCGTTGCTTCTTCCACAATTTGACCCGCATCCATCAAAATGGCACGGTTGGCAGCATTGCGCGCAAAGCCCATCTCGTGCGAAACCACCACCATGGTCATTCCCTCTTGTGCCAGTGCTAACATTACATCCAAAACCTCTTTGATCATTTCTGGATCCAGCGCACTGGTCGGCTCATCAAATAACATGATCTTAGGGCTCATTGCCAGGGCCCGGGCAATCGCCACGCGCTGCTGCTGCCCGCCCGAGAGCTGCATCGGGTAGGCATCTGACTTCTCAGGGATACCCACTTTGATCAAAAGCTGATCGGCAATCTCGCTTGCTTCTTCCGCTGTACGCTTGCGAATTACGCGCTGCGCCAGCGTAAGATTTTCCTTAACCGTCATGTTCGGAAAAAGGTTGAACTGCTGGAAGACCATACCAACTTCTTTGCGCACTTCATTAATATTCTTAGCGTTATCCAAGGGGATGCCGTCAACGACGATCTCGCCCTCGTCATATTCTTCCAGGCGGTTTATGCAGCGCAGCAACGTAGATTTTCCAGACCCTGAAGGACCGACGATTACAACAACCTCCCCTTTTTTCACGTTTAGGCTCACGCCTTGCAAAGCATGGACATGACCAAAATATTTGTGCACGTTCTTGATTTGAATGATCGGTTCGTCTGTCATCGCTGATTACCTCTCAAACTTATTCCTGCGCTCCAACCAACCCACAATGCGCGCCGAAAGCAAAGTCATGACCAGATACAGCAAAGCTACCATCGTCCAGGTCTCGATCGGGTTAAAATGGGTTGACATAAATTCTCGCCCACGCCGTGTCAGGTCAGTAACTGCCACAACACTGACCAGAGAAGAATCCTTCAACAAAGCGATAAATTCATTCCCCACCGGCGGCAAGATCACCCGCACCGCTTGCGGCAAAATCACATAGCGCATCGCCTGGAAATAATTCATCCCCAGGCTGCGAGCGGCCTCCATCTGACCCTTCGGAATGCTCTGAATACCAGCCCGGTAAATCTCACTCATATACGCGCCGTAACAGAATACCAGCCCCAAGACTGCCATTGCCACAGCCGGAGCCTGGTAACTGCGTAATGAATCAATGCCCAAAGAGCGCCCAATACCTTGAATGATCACCGGGAAGGCAAAATACCACCAGATCAACTGAACCAATAGTGGAATACCGCGAATCAATTCCACATACAAGGTAGCTGTGCCGAAAATGAAACGGTTCTTCGACAAACGTCCCAACCCACCCAATAAACCGACAAACAGGGTGAGGAAGAAAGCCAGCACCGTCACTCCAAACGTGATCTGGATCCCATCCCAAACAAAGACGATCAAATTCCAATACGTACCTGGGTCTGCAACGATAAGGAATATGATCATGACAACTACAATTGCCACCAGCCACCACCAGGCGTCGATCCGAGCGTTGGGTTCAGCTCCAGGTATCTTCGCCAACGTTTTTTCGCCCACGGGTGGTTTTGACTTGAGTTGCTCGGCCATCGGCTTTCCTCCAATAAGAGTCTGCAAGGCTGCGGCCTTGCAGACTCTTATACAGAACAGGCTACTTACCTACAATCCATTTTTCAACCAGCGAATCAATCACTCCCTGGGATTTTACTGCTGCCAGGGCTTCGTTCAACTTGTCCAACAACTCTGTGTTGGTTTTACAGACCGCAATTCCGTAAAACTCATCTGTAAAAACATCACCAACAGTTTTAAGTTGATCGGGGTTCTTGCCAACATAACCAAGCGCCAGGGGATTATCAGCGATCACAGCATCAATCTGGCCATTCATCAGATCCTGGAATGCCAAACCAACATCATCGTACGTTTTCAGCGTGGCGCCAGCAATCTTCTCGGTCTCAATAGCGCCAGTCGTGCCGATCTGTGCGCCGACTACCTTACCAGACAGTGTATCTTTCCCGGTGATATCGGTATTATCCATTCGCACCGTCACCACCTGGCCGGCCGCAAAATATGGCTCGGTGAAGTTAAAGGATTGGGCACGTTCCTCTGTAATGGTCATGGCCGAGATCGCCGCATCGTACTGACACTGTGCCATACCCGCCAGCAATGGATCCCATGACACATTGATGAATTCCACTTCAATGCCAGCCTCAGCAGCAACTGCCCGCATCAGCTCGATATCAAACCCCGTGATTTCTTTGCTCTCTTCGTCCACAAACTCAAAAGGCGGCCACGCTGCATCCGTCCCTACGCGCACCTTCTGAGTAGTTCCCCCACAACCTGCCAGGATCATACTTGCCAGCAGCATGCCGACAAATAGATAAACAAATGGGCGTTTCATGATACGATCCTCCTTGGTGGTATTCAGATTAATTTTGAACGGCGATTGAGATTTCGAGGTACTTTTATGGTATGGATATCTCCGCGGCACCTCCTGGTAACTGATTGAACACGTATCATAACAAGTCGCTGCGAATAGACGGGACACCTGTGAAAGAACACCGATTCCTGTTATGATTAAGTAATGCAAGTCTACTACACTTGATAAGTGATGTCTACCATATTTCTAACCACTAAAACAATAAGCCGCCAAAAGGCGGCTTATCTGTGCGCTGGGGGGGACTTGAACCCCCACGCCTTGCGGCACATGGCCCTCAACCATGCCTGTCTGCCAATTCCAGCACCAGCGCAAAAGTATATGGTATTATAATCGCCTGCACATTATTGTCAAGCAATGATTTCTACTTCAGAGGAGTTCCACATGCGGATTGTCTTAGATGCGATGGGAAGTGACGACTGCCCAGAACCCGAGCTTCAAGCAGCGGTCGAAGCTGCGCACTTATTTGGCGACGAGATCATCCTGGTTGGTCCAGAACAACAACTCCGCCCGCGCCTGGATGCAATGAAAGCTTCTGGCGTGCGCGTGGTAGATGCCACCGACACGATCACAATGAATGATAAAGGTATGGCCCTGGCGTTGAAGGCCAAGCGCAAAACATCTAAAACATCGATGGCTGTTGGCATCGACCTGGTCAAGAACGGCGAAGCCGACGCATTTATCACCGCCGGAAATACCGGCGGCGCTCTGGCTACGGCCTATTTTCGCCTGGATACGATCCCTGGTGTTGAGCGCCCTGCCCTGACGGCCAACTTCCCGGTCAAAGGCGGCACCTGCGTCGTGGCCGACATCGGTGCCAACCCCGACTGCCGCCCCGAGTTTTTACAGCAGTTTGCTATTATGGGCGCCATCTATGCACAAAAGCTGCGCGGCATCCAAAATCCCCGCGTTGGGCTGCTCTCCAATGGTGAAGAAGGTGGCAAAGGCAACGAACTGGCACGCGCTGCCTACCCCCTGCTGCAAGAAACCCAGATCAACTTTGTGGGCAACATCGAAGGCAAGGAATTGTTCGGCGGCGCCGTAGATGTGGTAGTTACCGATGGCTTCTCTGGCAATATCCTGCTAAAATCCAGCGAGGCAGTTGCCAAGCTGATCACTGACACACTCAAAGTGGAACTCAAGTCCAGCCCGCTCACGCTCTTGGGCGCCGCGCTTGCCAGGCCCGCCTTTGCCCGTATCAAAGCCATGATGGATCCCGACGAGGTCGGCGCCGCGCCGCTGCTCGGGGTCAATGGGCTAGTTTTCATCGGCCACGGCCGTTCAAATGCACACGCCCTGGTCAGCGCCATCCGAGTTGCGCGCCAGGCAGTTGAAGCAAATTTGCTGCAAGCCATTAAAACTGCAATACAAGAACAACTTACACAAACAACGCCAAAGGAGGCTCAATGAAACAAAGAGTTGTTATCACCGGACTGGGTGCCGTCACCGCACTTGGCGCCAGTCTTGCCCAATACTGGGAAGGATTGATCCAGGGGCGCTCTGGCATTCGCAAGATTACACAGTTCGATGCCAGTGCCCTGCCCTGTCAAATTGCGGGTGAGATCCCCGATTTTGATCCTGATCAATACATGGACCGCAAAGAAGCCCGGCGCGTGTCCCGCGCCTCGCAGATTGCCCTGGCCTCTGCCATACAGGCTGTGGCCGACGCAGGTTTGCCAACCCCCTTGCTCGATCAAGAGCGCTCCAGCGTTGTGTTTGGCACAGCTGTTGGCGGCCTTGAAAAATTCGATGAGGGCATCAGCGTTTTACGCTCCCATGGTCACGACCGCGTCAACCCCTTTACCGTGCCAGCCGGCATTCCGAATCTATCCGCTTTTTTGATCGCACGCCAGTTTCAATGCCTGGGCCCTAACTGCACCATTGTCACCGCTTGCGCCACGGGCACTCAGACCATTGGCGAGGCCGCCGAGTATATCCGGCGAGGCGTGGCGGATGTTGTAATCGCTGGTGGAACCGAAGCCTTGATCCGTGATTTTTCAATTGCCGGCTTCTGCGCCATGCGAGCACTGCCCGTAAACTACAATGATAATCCCGAAGCAGCATCGCGCCCCTTCGATGCCAAACGTGAAGGCTTCATCTTCTCAGAGGGCGCAGCCACGCTGGTGCTCGAAAGCCTGGAACATGCCCAGGCACGCGGCGCGCGCATTTATGCTGAGGTAGCAGGGCACGCATCATCAACAGACGCCTTCCATGTTGCCCAGCCAGACCCCGAAGCTGCCGGACCCGTGCGCGCCATGCGCTGGGCATTGAAAGATGCCGGCCTGCTGCCAGAAGAGCTTGTATATATCAATGCGCATGGTTCATCCACCCCCCTGAACGATTCGGCCGAAACCCACGCTATCAAAGTCCTCTTCGGCGAGCACGCCTATAAGTTAGCCATCAGTTCTACCAAATCAATGCTCGGGCACGCCATGGGTGCATCTGGAGCGCTGGAAGCCATTGCTTGCACGCTGGCAATCACCCACGGCATCATCCCGCCTACGATTAACTATGAACATCCTGATCCCGAGTGCGATCTGGATTATGTACCTAACAAAGCTCGCCAACAGCCGGTTAACACGGCCATGTCCAATTCATTCGGGCTGGGCGGGCAAAATGCCTGCCTGGTACTCAAGCGCTTCCAGGAGTAACCCATCACCATGAAGATCATCACCAATGAAAAGCTTATCCGACGCAACAGCCGCCTTGGGCAGATCACCAGTATGGGCGGTCTGTTGGTCTTGGCGGGCGGCATGTATGTTTCCTTCCGCTATCCCGAACAAGTTGGGGTGGCCTGGATAGCCCTCTTTGCCGGCTTTGCATTATCCCAGGTTGGCTTATATTACGGCAACCGTTGGGGACGAAGACCACGTCCAGACGAACACATCTCCCAGGCCCTCAAGAGCATGGATGACCGCTACACCCTGTACAACTACTGCACCCCCGTCTCTAACCTGCTGCTTGGCCCGGCTGGTCTATGGGTCCTGATGCCGCATCACCAGACCGGCAAGATCGTCTACGAAAAGGG
>CAZWFQ010000008.1:0-4353 GCA_964633225.1 uncultured Anaerolineaceae bacterium | reverse complement strand
TCTTCCAAAGATTCCTTGCTAATGCGGTACGCATTACCAAGCTTGCGAGCCTTTAGAGTCCCGTCGGCAATCGCCGCAACCACATCCTCTTCAGAGACCTTCAAGAAGGATGCTACTTCGGCAGGCGTCATCACAGCCGGGATACCAGCCGCAGCAGCACCACCCGCCGGTTGCGCAGGCGGCTGGGCCGCAGCACCGCCAGCCGGGGTCATGCCCGTCAAAGCCTGGCCCACCACCTGGCCCAAGCCAACACCAGCGCCAATACCAGCCGTCAGGCCAGCCCCGCCGCTGGGGTTTTGGGCCGCATCGCGCAGCGCGTCGGCGGCCTGCAGTTGGGTGTAAGTCGTCATATCCAACATACCCATGGCGCGCAGTTCCTCTGCCGACTTGCTGGATGGCTTGAGGTTTTCCATGTAGAAGCTCTTAAGCGTCAGGCCGATGGCCGCAAAATCATCCGTGGTCTTTGCGCGCACGCCCGCACCCAGCTCCTCGGTCAAGCCGATCAGCTCAGGCACCGAGTGCTTGGCAGCCGTCTCGCCCAGCAGGTCTTGCAGCTTCGAGAGCAGCATCGAGCGCAAGCGAGCTTCGATATCATCAGTGCGGAACATACCCTGCGCACCAACGATCTGGGTCACAAACTGCTGCGCGTCCTTAACCTGGAAGCTGAATGTGCCAAACCCCTGCAGCAGCGCCACACCCAGGCCCATGCCCGGATTGCGTACAATGATTGGTTGGGGAGTGCCCCACTTCTGGTCGGCAAACTCGCGCATCGAAACAAAGTAAACCTCCGCCGGGAAAGGCGTGCGGTCGCTGAATACAGCCTTACCGATCTTCTCGATCAGCAGGGGGATGTTCAGGGTGGTAATCGTGTGGCGCCCAGGGCCAAAAGTGTCCAGAGCGTTCCCGTCGCGGAAGAACACAGCCACCTGTGATTCGCGCACGATCACCTGTGAGCCAATGCGAAAATCGCCCGGTCCGCTTTCGGGAAAACGATGCACAATCTCATTGCGCATCTCATTTGGGTATTCAATGACATCAAAAATTCTAGCCATGCTTTTATCTCCTGCTGAAAGATTTCTTTATATGTAATGATGAGTGCCCAGAAGGGCCATTATTGAGCCACAACCACTTCTTCACGGCGATCGTAAGCTTCGATGCACGACAGAGAGACCGTCTCCAAATTGCGGATAGCTGCTTTCAAACCATCAGTGCCCACAGAAGTTTCCACATTTCCGATCGCGCTCCCCACCGCATCAGCCTTTTCTAGCAGTGCCGCGTCATATTCGTACAATTTCGCCAGCTCTTCCTCGTTGATCTTGACTGCTTCAAACAGGCTGGAGTAGCCGCGCGGGGCAGTGCGCACCCGGTCGGCAAAAGTGCGCAGCTTGATGGCGGATGCTTCCAAATCGTCCACATAAGCAATCTCGCCGTGGCTGATAAAATCACGCTGGATAGCCGAAACCTGCGACTCAAGCTCGCGGAAACGGTTGAAGATTGTATCGCGGATCAGTTTATCCGAATCGCGGCGCGACTGGCGTTCCATGTATCCTTTAAAGCCCGGAAGCTTGCCCAAGATCTTCTTGAAAAAGTCCTGGTCCCCGGTCACATTGTCAAAAATTTGATTAGCGAGATCGCTCATCGTTAGCCTCCATTTGGAATCTTTCGCTTGGTTTCTTTGCACTGATTATAGCCTCAGTTGCATTCTAATGCAACCAGATTGATTGCATTCAAACAATTATACGCCCTGGCGAGAAAAAGGTCGCGCATTCCGCAAAAATTTGGCCCATGTGGGTTATAATTTTCGCTATGACCATGCCAAAGAGCATTTACCTGGACTATGCAGCCACTACCCCGCTTGACTCTCGTGTGTTGTCAGCCATGCTGCCCTATTTCCAAGAAACCTTTGGTAACCCATCTTCAATTCACACCTACGGACAGCAAGCCGAGACGGCTTTGGAAAACGCCCGCGAGAAAGTTGCCCAAACCCTGGGCTGCCAGCCCGAAGAAATTATCTTCACCTCATGTGGATCCGAAAGTGATAACCTGGCCCTGCGCGGGATTGCATTAGCAGCGCGCCAACAAAGACACGCCAACCACATCCTGATCAGCCCGGTTGAGCACCATGCCGTCTCCCACACAGCCCAACAGATCCACAAATATTTCGGCTTCGAAGTGGAATACCTGCCCGTTGACCAACACGGGTTGATTCAACCCCAGGCCGTTGCCGACCACTTGAGAACTGACACAGCTCTCGTTTCTGTGATTTATGCCAATAACGAGATCGGGACCATCAGCCCCATTGCAGAAATCGGCGCCGCTTGTAATGCCCGAGGCATCCCTTTTCACACAGATGCTGTTCAAGCTGCCGCCTATCTGCCCGTGGACGTTAACGCCTTGCATGTCGATGCAATGTCCATTGGGGCACATAAGTTTTACGGGCCCAAAGGCATCGGTGCATTATATGTGCGCCAGGGCACCCCACTCCTGCCGGCTCAAACTGGCGGCGGACAAGAGCGAGGCCGCCGCGCCGGGACGCATAACATCCCGTATATTGTCGGCCTGGCAGAGGCCCTTTCCCTGGCTCAGGCTGAAAGCGCCAGGCACCGCGCCCATCTCATCCCCTTGCGCGACAGGCTGATTGGCCAAATCTTGGAAGAAGTACCCCATACTCTTTTGACGGGACATCCAAGCCAGCGCTTACCCAACCACGCCAGTTTCGTGTTCGAGGGGCTGGACGGCAATGCACTGCTCATGGCATTGGACATGGAAGGGTTTGCCTGCTCATCAGGCTCGGCTTGCAAGACCGGCAGCCCCGAACCCAGCGAGGTCCTGACCGCCTTGGGATTGCAACGCTCCTGGGCCTTGGGCTCGCTCAGGATAACCCTGGGTCGTGCCAATCAAGCCTCTGATATCGAAGCCATCTTAAAAGTACTCAGTCCGCTTGTAGAGAAGCTCAGAAAACTGGGATGATACCCACCCCAAAAGACCCCATGCCTCTTGCCGGCGAACGCCGGGTGGTAACCGTCTTGTTTGCAGACATTGCCGGTTTTACTTCCCTGGCCGAAAGTCTGGATCCCGAAGAAGTGCTCATTCTGATGAATGAGTGTTTCGATATTCTGGTTCCAATCGTTGAGAAATACGGCGGCAGCATCGACAAGTTCATTGGTGACGAGATCATGGCCCTCTTTGGCGCCCCTTACGCTCACGAAGATGACCCCGTCCGCGCCCTACGAGCCGCCCTGGAAATGATGAAGGCCCAGCAAGATCATAACCACAGGCGCGGCACTCAGCTATCACTCCACATCGGAATCAATACAGGCCTGGCCATCGCCGGGGGCATCGGCTCCAAAGGGCGCCAAACGTATTCTGTTTTAGGCGACGCAGTCAACGTTGCCTTTCGCCTAAAAAGCGCTTCGCAGCCTGGCGAAATCCTGGTTGGGCCCCATACCTTCCAATTAGCCGCACATCTGTTCTCCTTCGAAGCCCTGGATGCTGTCCAGGTAAAAGGCCGCAGCGAACCCGTCTCGATCTATCGTCTCGTAGCAGCCAGATCGCAGCCCGAATCGCCGCGCGGTCTGGCTGGACTAAAAAGCCCTATGGTTGGCCGGCAGGCAGAGCTGACCTGTTTGATAGACCTTACAAAGGCCTTGCGCAGCGGGTTCGGTGCAGCTGCCCTGATCACCGGAGAAGCAGGGCTGGGAAAAAGCCGCCTGGTGATGGAATGGCACAAAGAACTCGAGGTACACACTCCCATTCCGGGTCTGCAATGGGGCGGCGGGCACTGCCTGTCTTACGAAAGGGGATTGGCCTATCACCTGATCGCCATGCTGTTACGCTCGGTCCTTGCCATCCCCGACACAATGGCCGAGCACGAAGCCTCTGCCCAACTCACTGCTCAAATTGAGATCTTGTTTTCCGACATCTCAGAGGCCGAAACCATAACCGCCCCCCTGGCGCATTTATTATCACTCCCGGTGAGCGCCAAAGACCTTACCCATCTCGGCAACCTGGAACCGCAAGCCCTGCACGCAAAATACCTCGAGGCAATCCGCCGGCTCTTGATCACCATAGCCCAGAAGGCCCCCCTGGTGCTCAGCGTTGAAGATTTCCATTGGATCGACCCGTCTTCAGCCGACCTGCTGCAGGATTTGATCCCTGTTGTGCAGTCCGCACCAATCTTCTTATGCATTATTTCCCGGCCCGAAGCAGACGCTCCCGGCCTGAAATTGATCCAATCCAACCGCCAGGCACTCCAAGATCACTGGCAAGATATCCATTTGCAGCACCTGACCGAAGAACAAAGCCAGCAGCTAATTGCCAACCTGCTGATAACAGACCAGCCGCCCCCTATCA
>CAZWFQ010000007.1:21098-74552 GCA_964633225.1 uncultured Anaerolineaceae bacterium | reverse complement strand
GCGGTATGGAAGGTCTTTGGCCCCACAAAACGGCTCCAGAGTGCACGGTTCACATCCGTGTTTGGTTCATAAAAGCACCTCGATATATTCCCTGGCGATTTTTTGGACGCCAAATTGCACCGCGTAACGGTAGAGCAGATCAAGGTCTTTTTCCTTCTTCATCACATACCGCTTCAGCGCCTCGTTGACCAACTGCACATCCATCTGCTTCCTGCTCCGCAGCACATCGCAGATCGTCCTTTCAAGGCCAAAGCTCTTGATCTCGTTCCCGTGTGGCGACTTCACCGCCACCATGCCCAATGTATGTAGATCGCGCTTTACAAAATAGACTTTCACCCCCTGCGTTTTCAGCGAAGTGGCATTATACCCGCTCGGAACAGTGACCGAATAGAAAAGCGGCGCCCGGTCAGTCAGGTCAAGCAGGTAAAGGGCTGTCTCGTGAGAGAAGATCGCCACCTTATACCTGGCCTGGAGGCTGGCGAACTCGTCAACCATTTTATCGCTGGCAGCATACACACCCCTGGAAACGCGCTGGATTTCTCCTTCCTTCTCCAGGATAGAAAGATAGGTTCTCGGAATACCAACCTTGGCCAGATCAGAGCTTAACAGCATCCCATTCTGATCTTCCACGATCTCTCGAATTACATGCCTTGGCCTTACCTCGTCTTTTACGATCATGCTTATATTGTATACCAAATAAGCGCGGTTGTAAAGTTGAGTTTTTTGACGCGCCTTAAAACACGAACCAATCTTTGTATTGTAAAAGCAAGATCCACCCCATCCCCCCGGCTTATCTGGGCCGGATTACAGGTATAATACTTTTGCACCTGTCCGGATCAATCCTTTGGAGCGTATGCTGGTTGTAAAAAACTAGAGTGGAGAAAGCCACATGAAACGACCGCTTGCCGCATGGATCCTGGTATTTTTGCTGCTCTTGCTGGTGTTGGCCGCCCTGGCCTGCAGCCTGCCATCTGCCGCGCCCACCGTGGTGGTGGTTGAGACCGTGGTGGTTGTGGTGACCCCCGCGGCTCCTGCCACCATCGCCGCCCTGCCCAGCGATACCGCCATCCCCCAACAACCCCAGGCCGCGGCCAGCGCTACACCCTGGCCCACCAACACCCCCGGCCCAACGAATACGCCCGAACCAACCAACACGCCCACCCCCACCAAGAGCCCCACTACCTCCCCTACCATCCAGCTCACCCCCAGCCTCACGCCCACTTACGCTCCTGAGAATTATTGGCGTTATGGCTCGCCCACGCCCTTCACAGCCTGCCCAGGCACGCTGCCCTCGCGCCTGTGGGCGGGCGGCTACGCCTACGTGATCCCCGATCCGCCCCTTGCCAACCGCGTGCGCGACGGCGCCGGTACCTCCTTCCGCCAGATCGGCACCATCGAACCTGGCTGGGGTATGCAGATCCTTGAAGGGCCGGTCTGCGCCGATGGCCTGGTATGGTGGAAGGTGCGCTCCTTTAACGAGGATCTCACCGGCTGGACCGCCGAGCAAGATGGCAAATCCTACTGGCTGGCCCCCTGCCCGCTGGATACCGAATGCGGCGTCATGATGCCCTAAAGAAGCCACCTACAATCTCTTGAATTCCATGTGCCGGCCTGGCCTAATTGTTTACAACGATGCTCAATTACAGCTATAACCTGATCAAACTGCTCTTTGGCCACCGCCACCTGAAACCGCGCCTGGGGATCTATTACGTCACGGCGCAGTGCAACTTCAACTGCACCTACTGCGAAGATTTTGGGCGGCAGCGCAACCCCACCACCGAAGACGCCTACCTGCCCCAGCCGCTGGCTGAAGCCCAGCGCATCCTGGCAGTGCTCAGGCAAGGCGTTGACTGCCTGATGCTCACCGGCGGCGAGCCCCTGCTTTACCCGCACCTGCTGCCCCTGGTAACCTACGCCCGCCGCGAGCTGCGCTTCAAACAGATCACCCTCACCACCAACGGCTGGCTGCTGCCCCAGGCCGAGGGGCTGCTGCCCCTGCTCGACCGCCTGATCATCAGCCTGGATGCCGCCGATCCCGAGAAATGGGGCAACATCATCCGCACCCCCCTGGCGGCGCAGGCCGTGCTCGAAAACATTGATCGTTACGCCGCCCGGCAGAAGAAAGACCGCTTCCGGCTGATCATCAACGCCGTGCTCACGCCCCAAACACTGCCCGAAGGGCCGGCTTTGCTCGATTTCTGCGCCCGGCACAAAATCCTGATCTCGTTTTCACCACAAGCGGTCTGCAATTGGCCGCGTTACGACCTGGTCACCCACCCCGGATATAAACCGTTTATTGCACACGTGATGGAAGTCAAACGGCACGGCGGGCCGGTCTTGGGCAGCATGGCCTACTGGAAAACCTTGCTTGACCTGAGGCCGTACTCCTGCTACCCCAGCCTGACCCCACGCGTGCTGCCCAATGGAGATCTCACCTACCCCTGCCGCCCGATCGAAAAATCGGGCCACAGCCACGGCGGGCGTCCCTGCAACCTGCGAGAGGTCAGTTCCTGGCAGCAGGCGCGCCAGATGGCAGCGCGGCAGCACGGCCCGCCGCCGCGCGTATGTAACAGTTGTTTTCAACAGTGTTTCGCCGAAAGCTCGCTGATGCAGGCCCAGCCCTTGAGCCTGTTGAAAGAGCTGATCCTATATTCCCCCAGCCGCCAGGCTGACCTTTCTACATATGCCCCCGGTTGATCGCCCCGTGACGCTGCCGCCTGACGCCCCCCAAGCACCCATCATCATCGGCGGGGGCCTTTCAGGGCTGACGGCTGCCCTGCACCTGGCAGAGCGCGGCCTGCGCCCGCTGGTGCTTGAAGCCGACCCGCGCTTCTGCGGCGGACGACTGGCAGGCGGCGAAGAAATAGAGCTGAATGGCTGGCGCTTCCGCATGGAGCACGGCGTGCACGGCATCTGGGCGCCCTATCGCAACTTCCACGCCATGCTGGCCCGGCACAACATTCGCCCGCTCATCGTGCCCGCCCAAGAAGAATTGTGGGCCTACCAGCAAGATATGGAGACGCGCTCGGCCCCGGTCGGCAACGCCATCCGGCGCAGTTGGCTGCCCGCCCCGCTGCATTACGCCAACCTGCTGCTCAACCGGGGCTTCTGGCATGTAGCCGGGTTCGAGGCCTACCTGGCCCAACTGCTGGTTTGGGATGGCCTGATGATGGCCCTGGCTGTGGACCCCCTGGCTGAGGGGCAGCCGCTGGAAGGGTTGGCATTGAAGGATATGGTGCGTTACTGGCCGCCGCGCGTACGCGCCCTCTTCATCGGCCTGGCTCGCAACGGCCTGGCCGGACGCCCAGAAGAAATCCCGCTCTCGGGCTTCATCGCCTTCCTACGCTTCTACACCCTCATGCGCCGCGATAGCTGGGAGTTTGGCTACCTCCCCGCCGATGGAGGCACGAGTGTCATCGAGCCAATGGCTGAGGCAGTCACTGCACTGGGCGGAGCCGTGCAGCTAGGCTGCCAGGTGCTGCGCCTGGAGAGGCAAACCGCCCCGGATGGTACCGGCGAGCTGTGGAAAGTCCACTGGCAAGCCGTAGAAAGCAATGAGAGCGGCGCTTACCTGGCCCGGCACGTGATCCTGGCGGCAGACGTTCGCCACGCCGCCGAGCTGGTGCAAGCCAGTTTTGGCGCTGCCGCAGACAGCTTGTATTGGCCTTGCGGCTCAAAGACCGCAGTGGCCCGCTTTTGGTTTGACACCCCACCCCGCCCCGGCCCCGAGGCAGGCATTTTCAGCGGCGAGTTTGTGCTGGACAACTTCTTCTGGCTGCACCGCATCCAAGATCAGTACCGGCGTTGGCAGCGTGCTACCGGCGGCAGCGCGCTGGAAGTGCATCTCTACGGCCCGCCGGAGCTTTTGGATGTAAATGACGCCATCCTGCTGGCCTACGCCCGCCGCGACGTGCTGAGCTTGTATCCCGAATTGAAAGGGCATGAGCTGCACGCCGTTTTCCAACGCAACCCGCTGGCCCATACCCTGTTTGGCCTGGGGCCAGCCGAGCGCCACCTGGGCATCCAAACGCCCTGGCCCGGGCTGTTCTGCTGCGGCGACTGGGTGCGCGACCCCAGCCCGGCCTTCTTCTTAGAACGTGCCTGCGCCACCGGCATCAAAGCCGCCAACGCCGTGCTAGCCGCCGAAGACAGGCCGCCTTTTGCGCTCTTGGATTATTTGCCCCCCGAGCCGCTGGCTGCCGGGCTTGAATCGATCTTCCGCTGGGGGCGCGGGGTGCTGCGACGCCGCAAGGCACAGCGCAAGGCAAGGTAAAGCCAGCCCGCCTGAAGACAGCTACCAAAAATTTGACGCCAGGTTTTATTAGGGCTATAATGTACAAATAGTGGACAATTTTCATCTAGGAGGAAAATATGCCAAAGTTTGAACGTGAAGTTGAAATCGATGCACCTGTCGAAAAAGTATGGGAAATCCTGACCACCCCCACCCTGTGGCCCAAGTGGTTCCCTGGCATCGACGCTATCTCCGAGTCGCCCGCTCTCAGCGAGAATACAACCTTCGAGTGGACCAAGGATGCCCAAACCGGCACCTGCACCATCGTCAAGATGGTGCCGATGAAACTGCTGGAGATCAGAACCCAACTGGGCAATGACAAAGATGCCCATGTCTTCAAGCTGCGCCCCAGCGGTGGGCTCTTTGGGCTGACCGACGACGAGTGCAAGGTGGAGTACACCCTGGACACGCTCGTGGGGGGCGGCATCCTGGGCAGCTTCGTGGCTGGCGGCAATCCCAAGGATACGCTGCGGGTCAAGAAAGCCATGCTCACCTTCCGCAAAATGGTCGAGAGCCTGTAACCAGGCCTGGCCTGTTACCCTGTTCAAAAATAACATTCAATAGAAGGAGAAAACTATGAACCTTTTTGCAGCTATCATCGTGGGCCTGATCGCAGGTTTCCTGGCCTCCAAGATCATGAAGACCAATACCAGCCTGTTGACTGAACTGATCCTGGGCATTGTGGGCGCAGTAGTGGGCGGTTTTATCGCCAGTCTGATTGGCCTGGGTGACCTGATGACCGGCTTCAATTTAACCAGCATCATCGTTGCCTTGATCGGCGCGATCATCGTGATTGCCGTCTATCGTCTCATCCGCCGCAAGGCTTAAGTTCCCGACACAAATAAAAACAGGGCCGTGCCAACAACACGGCCCTGTTTTTATTATGAAAAGTTACCGGCAAATTTCCAGGGTCACATCATCCACGTACATCGATGTGAGGCCGCCATAGCCGTTGTTGTACACACCGAGCTGCAGGGCAATATACCAACCAGCATACTCGCTCAGATCGAATTCCATGTAAACCCACTGCCCGGCATTGCTGCGCTGCCAGACGAGGGTCTCGGCGATGTTCTGGTACTGGTCCAGCACCAGCAGGTACTGCACGTCATAATCATCAGGGGTCAGCCCCAACGTAGCAGAGCCATCCAGCCTGGCATTGAGGCTGGGCTTGGGGGGCAGCATCCCATTCGGCGCCTCGCCGCTGAGCGGGTAGAGCCACATGCCCAACGTGACCTCATCCGCATCCAGGGGCACAGACACCCACTGGCGAAAATCTGAGAAGCTGTAGATGTTGTCCAATGGGTTGGTGATGCCGCTGCGCATGGACCAATGCGGGCTGTGGGCGCGGGTGGTAGAGTAAGCGGCATCATACACGGTATTGATGATCTCCCAGCCATCATCATCCTCAAAGTCGCTGTTATCCAGGTAGTTGGTGCACGGAGAAGGCGTGTTGGTGATGGTGGGCACCAGCGTAGCGGTAGGCGTGTTGGTGGGCAGCGGCGTGTTGGTAGGAGAAGGCGTCACCGTAGGCGAAGGCGTCATGGTGGGCGAGGGGGTCATGGTTGGGCTGGGCGTCACCGTGGGCGTGTACGTATTCGATGGCGTGGGGGTAACAGTAGGCGTGGAATAACAGGTATCCAGGGTCACGTCGTCCACATACATGGCCGTAGTGCCGTAATAGCCGTCGTTATAAGCACCGAACTGCAAGTAAATGGTCTGCCCGGTGTAGCGGCGCAGATCAAACTCATAGTAAGCCCAGGCATCGCGATCAGAGCGCTCCCAAACCAGGGTGTCAATCCAGTTCTGGTAGCGGTCCAAGATCAGCACATATTGCAAATCGCCGCCCAGGGCTTGGGTGCCAAAGGGTTTGCCGGTGGGGGTAGAGTCAGGCATGGCGTTGATCATCATCGTGTCAGCGCTCAGCGTGTAGAGCCAAAAGCCCAGCGTGGCCTCCTGAGGATTGGAGGGGATGCTGATCAACTGGCGGAAGTCTGAATAACTGTAGGTATTGTCGTAGGGGTTGATGATGCCCGAACGCATCGATTGAGAGCCGCTGTGCGCTTTGGCAGTGGCATAGTTGGCCTGGTAGCGTGTGATGGGGATTTCCCAATCGCCAAACGTCTCAAAGCTAGAGTTATCCACCAGATTGCCGCAAGAGGTAGGCGGCAGCGGGGTCGCTGTGGGCGGCAGGTCGCTGCCAGGGCAAATCTGCAGCGAAACGTCATCAACGTACATGGCACTCACGCCGCCCCAGCCATCGTTATATGTGCCGATGTGCACCTGGATGGTGCGGCCGGCATACTTGGCCAGGCTGAATTCGTAGTAGGTCCAGGTGCGGGTGTTGCTGAGCTGCCAGACCAGGGTGTCGATCCAATTGCCATACTGGTCCAAGATCAACACATACTGCACGTCGCCTGCCATATATTCCTGCGAGCCCAGCAGCGTGGCGGCATAGGAGCGCGGCAACAGGTTCACCTGGTTGAGGGCCTCGCCGCTGAGCGGCTTAAGCCAGAAGCTCAGCCCAGCCCCGGTGGTGCCAGCCGGGATGGTGATGAACTGGCGCACCGAGGAATACGAATAGGTATTCTCGGCAGGGTTGGTAATGCCGGTGCGGGCCGAGCGCAGGCCGCCGTATGCATCGGCGGTGGAATATGCAGCCGTATATTCGGTAATCGGGAATTCCCAGGCCTGCGTGACCTCAAAACCACCGTTGGTGATGCCCTCAGAGCAGGCCTGCGCCACAGTGAAGTTGAAGTACATGGCACGCGGCGGTACCACTACTTCAGCCTGGGATGGCCAAAAACTGCAATCATTCAAAGATGGCGTCAACAGATAGCTGGTGTCTTCCAATCCAGAAAAGACATAGTTCCCATTATTATCTGTGACGGCAGTAAAGGTCTTATCACCCGACTGTGCCGTGATGCTCGCACCGATAATGGGCACGTTGCTGGTGTTGAGCACCTGTCCAGAGATGGTATAACCACCAGCCCGGTTGCGGATGATGGCCGGGAGGAAAATAACATTAGCCGGATCAGCCGCGTCGTCTTCCGCGCGTCCGGGCAAGCTGCTCACTCCCAGTAGTACTGCGATAATCAAGAAAATACCACAAGCGGTGATCCACTTCGTTTTCATCAATGCCTCCTGGCCAGGGGGATCTAATATGCCCTGGCATCTGTATCTACAGTTTACATATAAAAGACGTTGGAAACGCGCAGAAAGTGCCGCGCGGGCCTTACAAAAATGTTAGGTGGCGAAGGTTCAGAGGATCAAGAATCCAGGGACGGGGCGGCCTCATCCCGAAAAACCCCTTGTGATATATAATACAAGAAACTCTCAGCGAAAGGAATCCGATTATGCCCAGCATTGTTTATTACGGTTCTCCACGCCAGGCGCGCCTGGAGGCGCGCGAAACTCTGCCTGCCAAGCTAGACCTGATCTTGGAACGGCTGAACTTGCGCGAGCGTGTCAAAGGCGAGACTGTGCTGCTCAAGATGCACACCGGCAACAACATCGTTTACTCCACCGTGCATCCGGTCTTCGTACGCAGGGTGGTGCAGGCTATCAAAGAAGGGGGCGGCAAGCCTTTCATTGCTGATGTGAATTGGGATGTGGACGGCGCTGAAACGCGCGGCTACAGCAGCGAGGTGTTGGGCTGCCCAGTGTATCCCGCTGCCGGCCCAGAAGAGCAGTACGTGTACGCCCACGAACGGCCATACAAGAATATCCAGAAGTGGCTGGTGGCGGGCATGGTCCAGGATGCATCCTTCCTGGTCAACTTTGCCCACGTCAAGGGCCACCCCAGCTGTGGATTTGGGGCGGCCTTTAAGAACGTGGCACTGGGCTGTATGGCAGGTCCCACACGTGGCGCCATGCACGATACCATGCAGTTCGACCCTTACTGGTTCCCTGACCTGTGCCCAGATGACGAAGTGCGCCAGCGCATCCTGGCCTCCTGCCCATTCGAAGCCTTGGTGCCAGATAAGAAAGACCCACGCGGCATCCATATGCACCCCGAACAGTGCAATGCCTGCGGACGCTGCCTGAAGGTGGCGCCCCCTGGCAGCCTGAAGATCGATGCCGTCAACTTCCATGCCTTCCAAGAAGCCTGCGCCATCAGCACCGCCATCACCCTCTCCACCTTTGCACCCGGCAAGGCGATCCATTTAAGCCTGGCGACCCACATGACGCCGGTGTGCGACTGCTTCGGTTTTACCAGCATGCCCATCTTGCAAGATGCCGGCATCTTCGGCTCAGACGATATCGTGGCCCTCGACCGGGCTGCGCTGGACGCGACCGCCAACCAGCGCCTGCTGGAAGAGAACATACCCACCAGTATGGAAGTACACACCCGCCAGGGTCACCCCTTCCGCTGGCTGCACGGCCCGCTCAAAGATCCCTACCTGGTGACAGAGTATGGGGCAAGGCTGGGCCTGGGCAGCCTGGAATACGAGCTGGTGGATGTGCTGCCGGTGGAAAAGTTTGAGCGCACGGGGATGGCATACATCTCTGCTGGAGGCGCATGATCATACCGTTCAAAGATCTGCTCGCCGTCAAAGAAGAACTGGGGGAAATCAACTTTCTCGATTACAGCCGCGTGTCGCTGGTGGATGCACACCGCCGCCTGGGCGAGGAAGTGGGCGGACAGGTTCGGCGCCACTTGCGCCACCGCCTGGATACCATCCCGGAGGAGCGCCTGGCAGGCATCTTATTCCAGGCGCGCGCCTCCTGGCTGGCATTAGAAGAACGGCGGCGATCGCGAGCCCTGCCCGATACCATCCGCAAAGCGCTGGATGAGTACCGAGAATGTCTATCTGCCTGGGCAGAGGGCTGCGGAATTGCCGGGATGCGTCACCCGGCTTTGCAATCTCTCTCGCTGGTAGAAAGGGCCATGTTCTTGCAGCATGATAACACGGGCTGTCAAACAGGCATGTACCGCCAGGCCAATGGACACCTGGTGTTGTGGCATACAGAAGAAGACTCGGGCGCAGAAAGTGAGGGGCGCTTTGATCAACTGCGGGTGGCCATCTTCCGGACCACAGGCGCCAATGGGCCAGCCCTGGTGTTGGCATTCATCTACCCCGACCTGCTGCCCGGCTCTGCTTTTGCCTGGCGCTCTGACGGGTATATCCAGGCGGTTGACGCCCTCAGGCTCAAGCCCTTCACTGGCCTGGAGCCGCGCCTGCTGGCTAACACCACCAGTTGGGTCACCCTCTTCTTGGGCACGCAAGCCCCAGCCTGCCAGGTAATCGAAGCCCTGGGGCCCTATTACGATGGCTATGCCTTAAATACCATTTACAAACAGTGGGACTGCCTGGTAGGCAAAAAACACGAGTTCGTCCATGATCTGATCCGCCACAAGCGCCTGGCAAACGACCCCGGAAGTATCCTGTTCCAGGCCAATGCTTTTTCGCGCGGCCACAGCTCAAATGCGCTGCGCCTGATGGAAAACTTAAAGCCCGCGGGGCGCTCAGTCTTTGAGCAGCGCGAGCAGCGCGCCCATACTGCACTTGACCAGATGGATGTGCAGTATTACGCCAATACGTCACCCTTTTTGGCCAAGCTGATGACCTCGCGCAGCGGCGGAAAGCGCGCCTACAGCAACAAGGATGTCAAAGCGCGCCTGATCGCCCGCCTGGGGCCGCAAGAAGCCGAAATCTGGGTGGACGGCGGCCCAGGTGTGCCAGGCATGCCATACCAGATTTTGAAATATTCCTACTAGGTGTTCGCCGCCTGGCGCTTGTTCTTGATCTCTTCTAGTGTGCGGATGAGGGTATGGGTTGGCCCAGAACCAAGGCCAATCACCAGGCCGGTAATGGCTACCCCAGCATGGGGGAGCAAGCTCGAATCCGGCAGGGTGGTGCCAAGGGAAGCCAGGAAAATATCCAGGCCCATCGGGCCGGTGATGCACAGGCCCAAGAACATGCCCAACATCAGGCTGATCAACCGCCGGCCAGGGTTATCTTTGAAGGAGGCCCCAAAATCTGAGGTGGCATTGATCAAGACCTGCCCCACGGTGCACACTTGATCCACTTCGGGATACTTACCTTGCACCGTGGCAATGACCGCGTTGGCCTGGGCGGCTGCATGGTTGATGCTCTCAATATTCGGGGCAATATTCTGGAACTGCGTGATCTGCGCCTGAACCGTCTCTAAGGCCTTTTTTGCATCTTCTAGCTTGGCCTGATCCTGGGCATATTCCTGCTCAATTTTGGCCATGGCATCATCAAACCGTGCATGGAAGGGCTGCATTTGCTCATTGAGATCTTGCGTGAACTTCTCCAACTGATCCAAAGCAGCCTTGGCCCAGGCTTTGCCCCTGAAAAGGCTCACGCCATCCCAGGCGGCTTCAATGGAGCGTTCGATCCCCACAGCCACCGCCCCAATCAGCGTCAAAACAGCCGTAGCGCCTTCGATGGGGATGCTTGGGGCATTCGACCACTGCGCCACCACCAGGAACAGCAAGATGGTCAGGCCCAACCAAACAAAGGTGTACAGCTTGGTGGATGAGATACTGCTTTTGCGAATATTTTTCTTTGGCATAGCGATCTCCTTCCTTCGTGTGAGCTTGATTCTATCGCATCTCTTTCCAGTTGCCGAGATTGAGCTTTTCGATTAGACTCTTAAGCAACCGCCGGATTGATGGAGAGAGACCATGTTCCAACCCATTGTATGCCCCAACTGTGGCGCCGCCATATCCAACGCAGATGTGCGCTTGATGGAGGTGGCCCAATGTGCTTACTGCAAAGCATCTTTCCGCGTGCCGCGCTCCTTTACCCCCGAGCCAGACCTGGGCGACCTGCTCTTAGGGGCCGATTTCGGCGCCATTGCAGATATCCCTGGCTGGCAAAGGCTGAGCATAGAGCGCACCCGCACCTTGTATGGCCCTCCGCCTGCCCTGCTGGCAGAGATGCCCGAATCGGAGATGGTGCACTATGTATTACAGTCTTCGGGGCTGTTCGATGATTTCGATGCCAGTGTCAGCATCCGCTTTATGGATGGGGCACTTAACTACATCCGCGCTGGGCTGGTGCTGCGTTACAGCCCTAACCAGGGCGGTTATGTGTTCTTCATTTCCCCCCAGCGTACGTATATGCTTGGTTTTTACCATTACGTGGAAAATAAGATCGCCTGGGGCGGCGAGCTGATCGGCTGGACCGAACATACTGCCCTCCAGCACGGTTTAGACGTGGTCAACCGGCTGCGGGTGGTTTTGTACGGCCAACAGTGCCGGGTATATTTCAACGGGGTGTTAGCCACCGCCCTGCACCTGGATCAGTTCAACCTCGGGCAGGTCCGCCTGGGCCTGGAACCCACCTCGCACAGCAAGATTGCCGTCTCTTTCTCAGACTTGCAACTGCGCGAAGTGCCGCCTGAAATACGGCGCCGTTGAAGCTTATTGACCCTTCTTTTCAATCTCTTCTAGCATTGCCAGGTCTTGCTTAAGGCGGCGGCTGCGCCAGGACAAACTGACCAGGTAAAGCAGCATCACGCCAAAGATCACAGCATAGCCCAAGATCATATAACCCGTTGTTTCAAGCGGCCCTTGATCAAATAACAGCATGGATATTCTCCTGATTGCCACACAAACGTGCGGTCTTATTCACTCATATTCAATTTCAATGCCTCTACCCGTTCAGCCAGGCGGCCCAGGCGGATACGGTGCCAAAGCAGATCGGCAAAGATAAGGGAAAAGGTCCACAGGCTAAAGAGGAAAGTTTGCAACATGGTGGGAGTCATATCGAAGGCAGCCGACCCGCTGCCCACCACCACCGGGTGAATGGTACGAAAAAGACGGATGGAGATGAAGGTCAGCGGAACGCTGACGAAGCCCAAGATGGCGTATACGGCCCCAAAGCGCGCCCGGCGTTCGGGGTCTTCCAGCCCCTGGCGCAAGAGCAGGTAGGCGGCATAGACCAATTCGACGATAGCGGCGGTGGTGAGGCGCGGCTCCCAGGTCCACCAGGCACCCCAGCTTGGCTTGGCCCAGATTGAGCCAGAGACAATGGCGATGAAAAAGAACACCAGGCTGATCTCCACCGCTGCCAGGCCAACCACATCCCATTTGCGCTCCCGCTTAACCAGGTAAGCCACCCCAGCCACGGCAGCCACCAAGAAACCCAGCATGCCTACCCAGGCAGTGGCAACATGGAAGTAGAAAACTCGGTAAACCTGTCCCATCACCGCTTCAAGAGGCGCATAGAAAAAGACCATACCCACCGCAGCAAGAAAGAAAAGTGCCGTAACCAGGTCCAAGATTTGCAAAGAGCGCGGTTTAGGTTCCATGAGCTTACTCCTCAACAATATAATCGAATACCATGAAAGCCCCGGCAATAAAGACTACGTCGTAGCCGATCAGCAAACTGATCCAGGGGCTGATCTCAGCCCACTCCCAGCCCTGCAAAAAACCTGTGCTGGCGTTGACCGCTGCAATGAGCACCGGAATGACCAGGGGAAAGAGTAAGATCGGCAGCAGCACATCGCGCGTGCGGGTCTGGACGGCCATCGCCGAAAGCAAAGTGCCCACGGCCACATAACCCACCGAACCCAGCAACACCACCAACAGCAAACCCGGCTGGAAAAGGTTGGTGTTATACAGCAAGCTGTACACCGGCAGAACAATGGCTTCAACGATGAACATGAAGAAAAGGTTGCCAATGGCTTTACCAAAGTAAATGGCACTGCGGTCCACCGGCGCCAATAACAGGCCATCCATACAGCCGCGGTCTTTCTCCTGCGCCATCGAGCGGTTCAATCCCAGCGTGCCGGCAAAAGCAAAGGTCACCCACAGCACCCCGGCAGTGACGGTACGGCGTGCTTCCACATCCAGCACGAGCGCAAAATTAAAAACTAGGATGACCAACAAAGCAAAGACGAGCATCGAAGAGAGCAGCTCGCGGCTGCGCACCTCAGCAGCCAGGTCTTTCCACACAATCGCCCATACGGCGCGCAAGAAAGTCCTCAAGCCGCCAGCCTTGGGGGAATCCAGTGAGGTGCTCATCCGGCGAGCTCCTGGCGAGCAGGTTTGCGCAGGCGTGAATCTTCCAGGGCCTGGCGGTAAAAGGCTGGTAGATCATCCGGATGCACCTGGCTGCGCTGCACCGACGCACAAACGACCCCGCCCGAGAGCACATCCAGGCGCGAGGCCAGGTCGCCAGCGCGCGCCAGGTCGTGAGAGGTCATGACCACGGTGCGGCCGCGCGCCGCCACATCCCGCAGAACAGTATCCAGCATGGCACAGGCATCTTGATCCAGGCCGGTATGCGGCTCATCGAACAACATCACGCTGGGGTCGTGCAGCACGGCGCGTCCAATTGCCAGGCGCTGCTGCATACCGCGCGAGAAGGTACGCACCAGGTCGCGGCGGCGAGAGGCCAGGCCAACCAGTTCCAACACTTCGGCAATGCGCGGGCGCGGCTCTGGCAGGTCATACATGCGGGCAAAAAAAGACAGGTTCTCTTCGGCAGTCAGGTCACCGTAAAGCAAGGGCTGGTGCGAGACCACGCCCAAGAGGCGGCGCACAGCCGCAGCCTGGCGGGGTAAGCGGTACCCGGCAATGCACACCTCGCCCAGTGTAGGGCAAGCCAGCGAAGCCAGGATGCGTAAGAAAGTGGTTTTACCAGCCCCGTTGGGCCCCAGCAAAGCCACAAACTCGCCCGGTGCCACCTCAAAATCCAAACCGCGCAGCACCACCTTCAATCCAAAACGCTTGACCAGCTTGCGGACGGCGATCATAGCAGGTTTTTCAGCTTATCCTTTAGCTCAGCCCGGCGCCGTTGGTAGGCATCTTCAGGCAGCTTGCCCGCCTGGTACAGATCATCCAGGGCAATGATGGCGTCCATCAGGATATTGGGATCGTTTTGAGCCAGGGCATCGTTTGCCGGAGAAGCCCCTTCTGCACCACTCTCGGCAGACCCGAACTCAGCCGTCTCGCCGCCAGAGGCCTTACTGCGGCGCAGGATCCACACCCCAATCGTCACCAGAGCCAGGCCAAACCCGCCCAGGCCAATCACAAGGTTCATGGTAGAACCAGAAGTGAAGAAAGAGCCGCTGCTCTTGGGGCGGCCAGACAAGTTAAACAAGATCTGGTCACCAGCCAACAGAGCGCTGCCATTGTACATCTGGTAAGAGATACCTTGAAAATCGCGCAGGCCGCCATCTTCGAATATCTCCCCCTTCAGCTTGACGCCCATATCTGGCAGCATGATCACAACAGCACTGGCGGGCATGGGCACCAGTTGCTCAAAAGTCAGCTTATCTTCATAAGGCATCGCAAAGCCAAAAACCACCTGGTATTCACCCATGCCAGGGATGACGTTGCGCGTATCTGCAAAACCGCCGGGCACTTCCAGGTAGCGCTCTCCCAAAGCGCCGTCCTGGAATTCCAGGTTCACCGCCCCGGCAGGCAGGGGGAAGTGCACCACCGGCCCGCCCATCTCAGCCGCAATTACAGCCTGATTGGTGGGGTTAGTAATAATGAAGACCTCTACCACCTGGAGGATATTGGGGGCAGGAAAATCCAATAATAGGTGGGCCCGATCCACCACCAAGGCCGAGGTATCGGTGGTGGTCTCATACACAGTGGCTTGCAGGGCCAACTGATCCGTTCCGACTTCTACCACAGCCATATCAGACCCATACAGAGCGCCGGCATATTCAACAGCAGCCAAAAAAGCCCGTTCAGGCGGCAGTTCAACCTGCTCAAAGGTGTAAACGCCATTTTCACCAGAGGTAAGAGTGGTTGAAAAGACCACGCTCATTTCGTCGAAGGCATAGAGGGTTACAACCGCCTCCGAGGGAACAGGAGCAAAAGAACCATTGAGTAGTTTCACCGTCACGGTGCCCAGGTCAATGGGGGTAGGCACAGCAATCGGAACGACATCTGGGGCCGGGTAAGCCGGGGCTGGATACGCCGGAGCCGGGTAGGCGTTGTTCATGTTGGCGGCAGTTTCACCGGGCGCGGGGGAAGGGGCCTGGCTGTAAAAATAGACAAAGGTCAGTGTGCGTACATAGGCAGTCAGGGCGGCGATCTCATCCCCGTTCAACTGCCCGCCAAAACCTGGCATGGAAGGCAAAATGCCGCCTTTGATGGCACTATAGATCAGATTGGAAGTGGCCGAGGTCATGATTGATTGGTCTGTCAGATCGATCGGCGGGCTTTGCAGGCCGGCAGCATCAGGGCCATCACCCGCTCCAGAATCGCCATGGCAGCGGGCGCAATTATCTTCATACAACATCGCCCCCTTGGCCACCTGCTCAGGTGAAGTACTGAGCGTGTAGATGTAAGCCAGCACATCCCATTTTTGGCGCGGTGTCAGGTTGGGGAAAGGCGGCATGAAACGCTCAAGATTGCCATTTGTGACCGTCTGGTACCAAACGACCGGGGTTGAGCGGTTGGCCACTTCTGGCGAGCCAACCTCAGGCACAGGCACATTCAACTCGGTGGAACGCGGGCCATCTCCCAGGCCGGCATCGCCATGGCAAGATGCACACTGGTCAACATAAATGAGCTTGCCATTGGCCGGATCTGGCGGCACAATGGGAAATAGATCTTCGTGCATGCTGGGGCTTGGGGTCGCCAGGACAGGCGGCTCTTGATACCCGGGCGGCGGGGTGACATCACCCGCCAGAGAACAAGCGGATAAGAGCAAGGCAAGCAGAAAAACCAACAGAGATTTAGGCATATGGATGAACTGATTAGAGCCTGGCGCCACACTTGGGGCAAAAACGATCGGACTGCATGACGGGGCCGCCGCACTTGGGGCAAAAGCCAGAGGCTTTTTCTTTGCGCTCCCGGCGGCGATTGGCGATCACCACTTCCAGGTCATCGTCTTCCGTCACAACCACCCTGCCGTTGCCGTTCTGGGTCACAGGGCGAGTGGATTCCTGCTGGCTGGAGGCAGAAGCCTGCTCGGAGCTGTCTTCAGCCGCAGTCAGGGCCTGCGGTTGCAGGGCATCCAACTGCCGCAGGATATCGGCGCCGCGCTGTAACAGTGCTGTGCGCTGAGCAGGGTAATCCTCCTCAGGGATCTTACCCAGAGTGTGATCAAAATCCAACTCTTGCAGGGTATTCATCACCCGATCACGCTCAGCAAGCAAAGCCGAAAGGGCATACTCATCCCGGTCGGGCAGGGCTTGCAGCTCAGGTTGAGGCGCGTCAAGCAGAGGACGAGAAATGAAAGCCGCTACCAGCAAGAACAAGCCAAGGATGAGGAAGATCGAGCCAATATCCATAGGTGAATGGTTGCCTCAGGGTGCCAGCAAGGGATCAATGGCGGCTTTGATCTCAGCCAAGGATAGAAAAGGGCTGAGCTTGATGTAAACCAGCACGCCATCTTGATCAACGATGTAAGTCTCGGGCACACCGGTGGTGCGGTAGGCCTGTGAGATACGCGTGCCCAGGTCGGGGCCGTTGGGGTAGGTAATGTCAAATTTGGCCAGGTAGGCCATGGCCTGGGTATTGGTGTCGGTCCAATCTATACCCAAGAAGACCACGTCACCGCGGTCTTCATAATAGCGCCAGGCGGCTTCCAGGTCGGTGGCCTCTTGCTCGCAAGGTTTGCACCAGGAGGCCCAAAAATTGATCACCACCACCTTGCCACGCAGCGCTTCAAGCGTGATCTGCTGACCATCGAAGGTGGTGAGGGTGAAGTTAGGAGCAGGGCTGCCAATGGTCACCGGACCTTGCTGGCTGCTCAACAAGCCAACGGCCACGATCGCCAGCAAGACAAACAAGCCTAGCCAGGCCAGCAGCTTGCCCCAGGGCAAGCTGGTTTTCTTTTCGGTTGCGTTTGTATGTATTGTCTCTTCCATTTATTTTCTCAAAGATCAGCGTTTGCGCAGCTCTTCTTCCAGGCGCGCCACATACTCGTCGGATGGAGGCACATCGGGCGGCGGTGGGCTGGCCTGGGCGGCCAGTTTCCAGGTGCGCATGGCACGCCAGAGCACATAAATGCCTGCCAGGATGACAACAGGCGGCACGATATAAGCCAGCCAGTTGAGGCCGCGGGCAGGCGGTGCCCCCAATACCCGCTCGCCATACATCTCAACAAAGTAATCCTTGATCTGCTCTTCGGTCCAACCAGCGGCAAGCTTCTCGCGCACCAGCTCGCGCCACTGGGCGCAGGCCTGGGTGGGGCAGACATCCAGGGGAGTATTCTCACATACCGGGCAGTATAACTGCCTGGCAATGGCATTGACATCGTCATCGGAGGGGGTGGGCTGCTGTGCCTGGGCAGCGTTGACTGCCAGCCCAGTTAAGAGCAGGGCCAGCAGGGTGGCCAGCCAATATTTTTGCATCCAATTTGCTCCCAAGCTCTTCACTTCAGATCCCAGCTTCTACGGCAGGCTGGTGCGCCAGGGCAGGAGCGGGCTCTTCTTGATCAGGCCATGCCGCCACCAGAGTGCCCAATATGAACACCAGTCCGCCCAGCCAGAGCCAGTTGACCAGCGGGTTGTGATAAACCTTGAACGTCGCGCCCTGTTCAGAGATCGGCTGCCAGTCTACCAACAGCACATACAGGTCGTCTTCCAGGGTGCTGCGCACGCCGGGGATCGTCATGGGCTGCTGGGATTCATAATAGTAATCCCGGCGCGGGTACAGATCGCCGACGTACTGCCCATCCTTGTACACATTGACCACAGAGCGGGCCACGTTACGCCCTTCTTTTAACAGGTCAAAGACAGCCAGGTCATTATAGACGATGGTATAGCGCCCCAGGGCCAGTTCACCGCCCCGGGCCACCGTGCCCTGGGTTTCGGTCTGGAACATTTCAATTCCAATGATACCCAAGGCCATAAGCACCACGCCCAGGTGGATGATATAGCCGCCGTAGCGGCGGCGGTTACGGCCAGCCAGCCTCCACAGGGTCAGGCCCAGGCTCTCACCCTGGCTGCGCTGGCGCGCCCGGGCAGCCCGCCAAAATTCATACAAGGTGACCAAGATCACAAAAGCGCACAGCCAAAAGGCCAACAAGGCCGCCCAATGGCGCACGTTCAGCCAGAAAGCCAATACCGGCGCCAACAGCGAAGCCAGGCCGGGCTTCCAGATGGCCCGCCCCAAAGTCTTGGCGGTCGAATGCCGCCAGGCCGCCAGGGGTGCAATACCCATCAAAAACAACAGGCCGGCAAAAAGAGGCGCCGTGGCGCGCTCATAATAGGGCGGGCCGAAGGTCACTTTTTGCCCGGTAAAGATATCTGCCAGGGCTGGGATAGCACTGCCGATAAAGCCCAGGGCCTCAGAGAGGATGGGGAAGATCACCCCCCAGAAGCACACCACCAGGATGCCGATAAAGAGCAGGTTATTGACCAGGAAAAGGGCCTCGCGGGAGAACAGAGAAGTCATTTGAACGTTCGATTTCAATTCGTTCCAACGCCGCCCCAACAAGGCCAGCGAGACGCCAAAGGTCAGGCTGATAAAGGTAAAGAAAAGCGGGCCAATGGCGCTCTGGGCAAAGGCATGCACCGATGAAAGCACACCCGAACGCGTCAAGAAGGTACCAAAGATGACCAGGTCGTAAGTCAGGATGATCAGCACCATATTCCAGTGCTTGAGCATATTGCGCTTTTCTTGGATCACCACCGAATGCAAAAAAGCTGTGCCGGTCAGCCAGGGCATGAAGGCGGCAATTTCTACCGGGTCCCAACCCCAATAACCACCCCAACCCAGCACATCATATGCCCAGCGCCCGCCCAATACCAGGCCAAGCGAAAGGAAGAGCCAGGCCACCAAAGTCCAGCGACGGGTGATGCGGATCCAACGGTCATCGGTGCGCCCGGTGACCAGGGCAGCAATGGCAAAGGCATAGGGGATCACAAAAGAGACAAAGCCCAGGTAGAGCATGGGCGGGTGGATGATCATGCCGGGGTGGCGCAGCAAGGGGTTCAGCCCACTGCCGTCTGAGGGGAAGACCAGTACCGAGCCAGCCGGCTGGAACATCGAAATAACAATACTGCCGCTAGAGATCTGCCAGATGCGCTCGAAAGGATTCTCGACCAGGATCGACATCAGCAAGAAGAAAGCCAAAGTGACCAGTGATACCAGGATAACCCAGGGCAAGAATTCGCGGTCGCGGGCCCAATTGCGCAGGGTCACCGCAGAAGCAAAGGCCGACATCGTCCAAGACCAGAAGATGAGCGAGCCAGCCTGCCCGCCCCATAAAGCTGTTACCCGCAGATAGAACGGCATGCTGTTGCTGGTGACCGAGGCCACATACTCTACCTCGTAACTGGCACTCACCAGCAGGTAGATGAGGCTTAGCGCCACCACGGTCAGCAAGGGGAAGGTCAGCAGCATGGCGCTGCGGGCGCTATCTACCCAGGCAGGCAAATTCTTCCGGGCGCCGTAAAAGGCCGCCGCTGCGCCGTACAACGAAACCAAAAAAGTAATGACCAACGCACCAAAGCCAAGGTTAGCGACCATTACCCGCCGCCTTCAACCTGGCCTGGAACAGCTTCTTCATACTTGGTAGGGCATTTGAGCAGCAACTCATCCGCATAGAAGACACCATCCTCACCCATCTGCCCGGTCATGATGGCCTGAGCCTCATCACGCAGCAGGTCAGGCTTAACGTCGTTGTACACCACTTCCATGCGGGTGCGGTCTGGGTCCGTTACCGCTTCGTGCAAAACAAAAGCCAGGCCGCCCAGGGCCTCGATCTCATCATTATCTGCGGGGACATTGGCAACGGTAAAACGCAGGGTCATGGTCTGAGGGTCATACTGGATCGAATCGCCAATCACCGCACCCGAAACGCGCACAGCCCGATCCGCGCGGCCTTTGGCAACCAATTCTTCAACCGTGTAGAAATACTGAGCGCTGGAACGACTAGCCGAAACGATCAAGTAAACGATAGCAGCCACAATGATCAAACCGCCAACAATAAATTTGACGCGACTTCCAGATGCGGGGCGAGGCTCTAGGGCTTGTTCCATACAGTCAGTCTCCTGGTCTGGATCTATGCCGGCATACTAGATCGATGCGGGCATGATAGATTTCTGCATGCATGTTTACCGGTGCGCAGCACCGACAGGTACGCCTAATCTTTGATTATTACAAGTTTAGATTAATCCAGCCTGAATTTATCCCATATATCGGGTTAAGGTTGGGGGATTCCCTATTCAAGCAAAGATGCATCCAGGATTGTTTACTCAGCCCGCAAGCGTGTGCCGCAAGAACGGCAGAAGACATCTTCAGGGGCAGCACGTTTGCCGCATTGGTGGCAGTATACACTGCCCCCAGCAGATGCGGCCGAAGACTTGTGCGAGCGCTGGCGGACTTTCTTGAGAACAGGCTTCTGACGCCCCGCTATCCAGTACCACAGCCCTCCTCCAGCTAAAAGCGCACCCGCCAGGATGACCAGCCCCCAGGGTAGGTACTTGCTCCATTCCACCGGCACATTCTCGGGGATTTCGGCACTGGGCTGAATGTTCACATCAGGGCCAACAACGCTCAAATCATCGCTGACCTTATCATAATCCAGGGATATCTTGAAGGCTTGCCCGGCGGTCACAGCCCCAATTTCTGCCAGGTAATAGGTCAGGCCGTCTTGCCCAGGCGTGCCGGCCCCCAGGCTGGGCGAGATGCGCAGGTTGCTAGCGCCAAGCGGCTGTTGAATTTCGATCGAAAGCGCCTGGATGCTGTAATCGCCCGGCCACAAGTATTCGAAGTGCCGGCTGATATCCTGGCGAATGATGGCAGGATCGTAGTATTCGATCTGGATCTCGGTCGAGCGGGCGGTGAAATCCAGCACGGCCCAATCGCCGCTTACCTGGCGGGCGTATGCCACATTAACCAGGCCACCAGCGGCAACATCGATCTCTGCCACGGCATTTGGCTCTCCGACAGCCGCCGGGATGCGCAGCGAGAGGCGGGTGGGCAGGCTGACGTCTTTAGCCAGCACGATCCGGTAGATAACCAACACACCGGGGCGGTCATACTCTGGCCAAAGGGCAATTTGCATGTTCGAAAAGGCCACTGCCTGCTGGCCGCGCACCGGGACCGCCAGGAATGCAGCCAGGAAAAACAGAAGAAAAAGCGCCCACTTTCGCATATGAATGCCTCGCACAGTTAAGAATTGGTTAATCTTACCACAAGCCTTGATCATTCGATCGCCGCCCGCACCTGGCGGGCCAGGCTGGCAAAAGCCGGGGTATAACGCATCTCGGTCTGGCGCGGGCGGGGCAGGTCAACCGCCTGGTCCAGGTGCAAACGGCCCGGGCGCGGGCTGAGCACCAGCACCCGATCTGCCAGGAAGAGTGCCTCAGAGATGGAATGGGTGACCATGAGTACGGTTTTGCGCCGCGCCTGCCAGATACGCAGGAGCTCATCTCCCATGCGCTCGCGGGTCAGGGCATCCAGCGAACCAAACGGCTCATCCAGCAGCAAGAGTTCGGGGTCTTGAACCAGGGCGCGTGCAATGGCCACGCGCTGCGCCATACCGCCAGAAAGGTCGCACGGCAGGGCAGCCTCGAAACCCTGCAAGCCCACCAGTTCAACCATTTGATGGGCCTTATCCAGGGCCGTCTCTTTCTCCAAGCCCTGGATCTCCAGCGGCAGCAGGATATTTTCCAGCACGCTGCGCCAGGGCATCAGGTTCGCTTTTTGAAATACCAACCCCACCCCCTGGCGCGGGCCGGTCAGCACCTTTCCATCAAGCAAGATTTGGCCCTGCGTGGGAGATAACAGCCCCGCCAGGCAGCGCAGCAGGGTAGTCTTGCCAGAGCCAGAGGGTCCCAAGACACAGACGAACTGCTCAGCTTCCACCTGGAAGGAAATATCTGCCAGGGCGTGCAGGCCGCCGTCTTCGGTGGGGAAAACGGCGCTCAGGTGGTTGATGACCAGGGCAGGAATAGGACTCACTTTTGCTCGATGAACTGATTGGTAAAAGCCTGGCTCAGATCCAGCGGCTGGGCCAACAGACCCATATCCAGCAGCACAGCCTGCATATTCTCCCAGGCTGCCGGGTCAGCCAGGCCCAGGGTATCGGCTTGCCATAAGGACAAAGAAGCCTCCAACACCTGGCGCTGCACGGCTAACACGGGGGCGTCGGCCTGGGCCAGGGCTTCCACATAGCTTTTGCAGATCTCAAAAGCATCGTCGGGATTCGCCAATGTATCCGCTATGCCATGCAGGGTGGCCTGCACCATGCGCTGCACCAAATCGGGGTTATTCTCAAGGGTGGTTTGATTGGTGATGAGACCATTGGCCGCCAATTGGACGTAATCGGCCACGCGGATCACGTCTACAGCATAGCCCTGAGCGCTCAACTGAACCGGCTCATTGGCGGCATAGATCACCACAGCCTGGTCTTGATCGCCGATCAGCGCTTCAACCTGGTTGTAACCGATCGAATCTAGGGTCAGGTCGGTTTCTTGCAGGCCAGCATGATCCAGCAAGGCGCGCAAGCCAATATAGCTGGCACCATACAAGCCTGGCAGGCCCACCTTCTTGCCAGCCAGGTCGCTGGGCAGTTGAATGCCCTGCCCGGCTTTGGATGCCACTGCGACGGGATAACCCTGGTACCAGGTCATGACATAGACCACCGGCAGCCCCTGGCCGCGGGCCATCAGCACCTGCTCACCAGAGACCACCGCAAACTGAAGCTCATTTGCCCCCACCAGGGCCACGCCATCGGTCTCAAACTGATAATCAAATTCGATCTCGATGCCCGCCTGGCGGTAATAGCCTTTTTCCACCGCCACGTATAGGGGGGCAAACTGAACATTGGGGATATAGCCCAACGGCAGGCGAATGTGCACCGTCTCCTGCGGGGTGGGGCTGGCAGTGCCGGTGCAGGAGGCCAGGGCCAGGGTGATAAGGACAATGACCAGCTTCGATAGTTTCATCTAATTGTTACTCCTATTCATTTTTTTCTTTCTGCCAGGCCAGCAAGCGCGCTTCTAGCAGGGCCACAAGGCCATAGAGCAGCATCGCCATCGCCACCAAAGCAAAAACAGCCACAAAAACCAGGGCCGTATCATACATGCCGCGCCCCACATTGACCAAGAAACCCAGGCCGCGATTGGCCCCCACAAACTCACCCACCACCGCGCCGATGACAGACAGGGTGGCGCCGATGCGCAGCCCGCCCAGCAGCACCGGCAAAGCCGCAGGCAGTTCTAACATGCAAAAAGTCTGCCAGCGCGTGGCGCGCAGCGAGCGCATCAAATCGCGTAGATCTTGCGGCACAGAACGCAGGCCCACAATAATGTTGACCAACACAGGGAAGAAAACGATCAAGGCGCAGATCAGCACCTTTGAGATCAAGCCAGGCCCAAACCAGATCACCAACAGGGGGGCAATCGCCACAATGGGAATGGATTGGCTGGCAACAATGTAAGGAGAGAGCAGACGCTCCAGAGGGAGCGATTTGGCCAGGGCATAGCCCAGGGCAGAGGCCACCCCTACCCCCAATACCAGGCCCAACAACACCTCCGCCAAGGTCACGGCACTGTTGCGCAGCAAGCTGCCATCTTCGAGCGTGGTGACAAAACGCCCCCACACCTGGGCAGGGGATGGGAGCATGAAGGCCGGAAAGCTGCCCACCTGGGCCAATATCTGCCAGCCCAACAGGGCCAGGCCAATCGAAATGACGATCAAAAGCCAGTTTGCACGCACAGAACCCTTCTTTCATCCGGACTATACCGTCGGCCCTGGAATTCCACCAGGTCATGCTGCCGAAACAGCTCGTGGGCTATACCACCGGTCGGGAATGAGCGGGCTTTCTTGCCCGCCAACACCCTGCCCCGAAGGCCTCAAGGAAGTAGGGCAGATTATACCGATGTCAGAAAGAATGGTCAACCATGCGTTGACAAACCCGCCTTTGCATGTTAAACTCAAACGAGTTGCGGGCTTGCTCTTCTTTACCAACCTGGCGCTCTCGTCTGAGGGCGTCTTTTTGTGTAGAAACGATTGGGAGAATATGAATATCGTAATTACTGGCTCTGTGGCCTATGACTATTTGATGACCTTCTCGGGCTATTTTCGGGACCATATCCTGCCGGAGAAACTGGATTCGATCAGCCTGTCCTTCTTGGTAGAGACGCTCACCCGGCGCCGCGGCGGCGTAGCACCCAACATCGCCTACACACTGGCACTGCTCGGCGAGCGGCCGCACATCATGGCCACAGTGGGCGAGGACTTTGAAGAGTACCGCACCTGGCTGGAGGCCAAAGGCATCGACACCTCGGGGATGCAGGTGGTGCCCGGCGTTTTCACGGCTTCTTTCTTCTGCAATACCGATCGCTCCAACGCCCAGATCGCCAGCTTTTACCCAGGGGCAATGAGTTATGCCGCCCGCCTGTCCTTCCGCGATATCAAAGGTTCCTCCCCCGACCTGGCTGTCATCTCACCCAACGACCCTGAAGCCATGAAACAGTACGTGGTCGAATGCCAGGAGATGGGCATCCCCTATCTCTATGATATCGGCCAGCAGATCGTACGCCTGGGAGCCGCCGACTTGAAGATCGGCATTGAAGGGGCACACGCCCTCTTCGTCAACGATTATGAGTACAGCCTGGTGCAAAAAGTCACCGGGATGAACGCCCAAGACATTCTGAAACATGTCAAACTGCTGGTGGTGACGCGCGGCGAGCATGGCGCATCGATCTACGCCGACAACAGCGAAGTATCTGTGCCGGTCGTCCCGCCCAAACGCATTGCCGATCCCACCGGGGTAGGCGATGCCTTCCGGGGTGGGTTCCTGGCTGGCTACAGCCGCGGCTGGGATTGGCAAACCTGCGGACAGATGGGGGCGTTGGCTGCCACCTACTGCCTGGAGCAAGAAGGTACGCAAAGCCACAGCTACACCCGGGCAGAGTACGTGGCCCGCTACCAAGAGCATTTTGACGATCAGGGCCTCTTGAAAGCCTTGATCTAACAACGGGTCTGGGCCGGGCGCGCAAAACACGCTCAGCTCAGAAATCACAACTTGTTTGTATGGAGAAACCATGAGCGAAAAATTTGATATCAAAGACCCCAAGCTGGCCGAAGGCGGCCGAAGGCGCATCGAATGGGCGGAGCACGAAATGCCCGTCCTGCGCCTGATCCGCGAGCGGTTCGCCAAAGAGCGCCCGCTCAAAGGCCTGCGCTTATCGGCCTGCCTGCACGTCACCACCGAGACCGCCAACCTGGTCAACACCCTGCATCTGGGCGGCGCGGACCTGGTGCTGACCGCATCGAATCCCCTTTCCACGCAAGACGATGTGGCGGCCGCGCTGGTCAATTATTACGAAGTGCCCACCTTTGCCATTAAAGGCGAGAACAACGTCACCTATTACAAGCACATCAATGCTGCCCTGGACCACGCCCCGCATATCACGATGGACGATGGCGCCGACCTGGTCAGCACCCTGCATAAAGACCGCCGCGACCAGCTCAAGAACATCATCGGCGGCACCGAAGAAACCACCACCGGTGTTATCCGCCTGCGGGCTATGGCTGCCGATGGCGCGCTAAACTTCCCGGTCATCGCGGTCAACGACGCCATGACCAAGCACTTCTTCGACAACCGCTACGGCACCGGTCAATCTACGCTTGACGGCATCATCCGCGCCACCAACACGCTGTTGGCGGGCAAGGTCTTCGTGGTGGCGGGCTACGGTTGGTGCGGCCGCGGCCTGGCGATGCGCGCCCGCGGCATGGGCTCTAACGTAATCGTCACCGAGATCGACCCCCTGCCGGCCCTGGAAGCTGTGATGGATGGCTTCCGCGTGATGCCGATGGAAGAAGCCGCCAAGATCGGCGATATCTTCTGCACCGTCACCGGTGACTTGAACGTGCTCGACAAGCATCACTTCGAAGCGATGAAAGACGGGGCGCTCATTGCCAACTCTGGGCACTTCAACGTAGAGATCAATATCCCTGCGCTGGAAGCGATGGCTCAAGAGAAACGCCTGGTACGCCCCTTTGTTGACCAGTACGTCCTGCCTGACGGACGCCGCCTTAACCTATTGGGCGAAGGCCGCCTGATCAACCTGGCCGCGGCCGAAGGCCACCCCGCCAGCGTGATGGACATGTCTTTTGCCAACCAGGCGCTCGCCGCCGAGTATATGGTCAAGAATGCCGACAAGCTGGAGAAGAAAGTTTACAGCGTACCCGGCGAGATTGACCGCGAGATCGCCCGCCTGAAGCTAGACGCTATGGGCGTGCAGCTCGATGTGCTGACCCCTGAACAGGTGAAATACCTGAACTCATGGGAAGAGGGCACATAAACAGATAATCATAACAAATCGGGTGGGATGCGGCGCATCCCACCCGATTTGTTTTTTTAAAGCTCCGAATTGGTTTTGAGGAATTGCAGCACATCATCCAGGCGGGTAAACGCCAGGGCGGTCACCGTGTCGGCGCCGCCGTAGTAAATGGCAATCCGCCCGGTGGGCTGATCGTACAGCGCGGCGCAGGGGAAAGCCACGTTAGGGACATCTCCCACGCATTCGTAGTAGGTTTGAGGAGATAAGAGATAGGGCGCACTGCGATAGATCACCTTCCAAGGCTGTTCCAGGTCCAGCAGCGCTGCCCCAAAGCTGTACACAAACCCATTGCACGAGGTCAGCACGCCGTGATAGAACAGCAGCCAGCCTTCGGGGGTTTCAATTGGTACCGGCCCGGCGCCAATCTTGGTGCTCTGCCAGCCGCCCCTGGTGCCCATCACATAGCGATGGCAGCCCCAATGCACCATATCGGGGCTTTGGCTGAGATAAATATCGCCAAAGGGAGTATGCCCATTGTCGCTCGGGCGGCTGAACATGTAATATTTACCGTTGATCCGGCGCGGAAAGAGCACACCGTTGCGGTTAAACGGCAGCAGGGCATTCTCCAAAAAGTGAAACGCTTCAAAATCGAAAGTGTAGCCAATGCCAATTGTGGGGCCGTGATAGCCATTGCACCAAGAGACATAATAGCGGTCTTCGACCCAGACCACGCGCGGGTCATAACGATACTGAAAATGGCTAAGTTCCGCATCCGCATACTGCCAGGCAATAGGGTCATGATCAATCTGCCAGTCAATGCCATTGGCACTAAACCCACGGTGGATGTTCATCTCGCGCTTTTTGTTATCACAGCGAAAAACACCCGCAAACCGGCCCTGGAAAGGAACCACTGCACTGTTGAAAATGCTGTTCGATGAGGGGATCAGATCGCGGGGAATGATGGGGTTGGCGCTGTAACGCCAAACAACATCAGAGCTGCTGGCAGGGCGCTCTTCCCAGGGGATATTGGGGAGAGAAGATGATTGCATAAGAAGAAGTACCTCCTAATATTGAGATTTTTGAGAGACAGGCCCAGCAGACTCGCGCTCGACCAGGCGGGTATGGATGGTCAAGGTCATGCGCGCGGCACCGGGGTTTTCAAGGCACAGGGCCAACAAACGTACCGCAGCCCGCCCCATGGCGACGGTATCTACATGCACCGTGGTCAAGGCCGGCTGAGAATTGGCTGCCAGGTAGGTATCATCGTACCCTACGATCGAAATATCATCTGGTATCTGCTTTCCCATGCTCAGCACTGCCCGGGTAGCGGTGCTGCCAGCGTCATCGTTCACGCAAAACAGGGCTGTGATTTGAGGGTGCTCTTTCAGCAGTGTGATCGTCTCTTGGGCGCCGTGGGATTTATTGATGTTGAAATTGGCAATGTAAATATCGGTGATTTCGTTATCCTTCAGGGCGCGCAAGTAACCATTGCGGCGTTCTTTCAAGCTGGGATAGCCATCTTTTTGGCCGCCCACCAACCCAATGTGACGGTGCCCCAGGCCGATCAGGTATTCAACCGCCTGGTACGCGGCGCGGAAATTATCAGAGACCACGGCACTGTAACTTTCGGTATTTGAATATCCATCCACCAGGACAATGGGGGTTTTATACTTGGCGATCAGGGCGTTAAAAGTTTCGTCTACAAATGTACCCACCATCAACAAGCCGTCCACACTTGTACTGGACAGCAGTTGAGGCACCTCCACGGCACAATTGTTCTCATCCACCGGCAGGGTCGCAAACAACAGGTCAATCCCACTCCGGCGGCAGGTATCTTCAATACCCATCACCACTTTCGAATAGAACGGATTGGCCTGCGGCGAGAGGTCGGGATCGGTCTTGACAATCATCCCAATCGTTCGCAAGGCGCTGCATTTTTCAAGCTCGGCAGCCGAGCGGACGGGATAATTCAGATCTTCCGCCGCCTTAAGCACACGCGCCCTGGTCTCGTCTGAGACGCCCGGCTTATTGTTTAGCACCAGCGACACAGTGGACATTGATACATTGCTGATTTGAGCAATATCACTGATGGTGACTTTTTCTGCCATACAATCTTCTCGTTTCTAGTAAAATTTTTACTATAATTCCATATGTTAACACGATTTTTCATTTTTATCAAGCCAGGTTCTACAAAAAGTAACCAAATTCGTACCCCCAAAGCCCTCGCGAGAACCCAAAATCGCCGCCAGCGGCATCGTTGGAGGCAGATATTTAGCCCTACCCGCAGCAGCCCCTTGACTCCCCGCATTAAACTTTGTATAATATTTACTAATGCTTTGCTGTAAATTCTAATAAAATCTTTACCAGCCGTCCCTATCCAGGCGCTCGACAACGCCACCCAAATATCAGAAGGAGAAGAAAAGAATATGCGCAAGCCCATTATGTCCATTCTCAGCATCATTATTTTGGCGAGCCTGGTTCTTTCAGGTTGCGCCACCCCCACCCCCGAAACAATCATCCAGACCGTTGAGGTGGAATCGATCGTGGTGCAAACCCAAGTAGTTCGGGAAACCCAGATCGTGCGGGAGACCCAGATCGTTGAAGCGACCCCCGTGCCCGCCGCAGAGCCAGCCGCCGCATCTTATGTGCGCGGCGAAACACTCTACGTCAGCGGTTCCGCCTGGGGCCCTGCTTCCACCTGGAACCCCTTCCAGCCCGGCAGCCTGGCCAACACCACCGGCACCTTGGGTTTTGTCTACGAAACGCTCTTCGCCTTCGATCCAATGACCGGCCTGTTGACCCCCTGGCTGGCTGAAGCGGGCGAATGGGCCGATGACCTGACCTACAACGTCACCCTGCGCGAAGGCCTCACCTGGAGCGACGGGCAGCCCCTGACCGCCTCCGACGTCAAGTTCACCTTCGAACTTGCCCAGAAGTACAACGCCATGTGGTTTGCCCCAGTCTGGAATTACCTGACCGGCGTGACCGCGGTAGATGATACCCACCTGACCTTCACCTTTGTTGATCCACTCTACCAGGAATGGGCCAACAACCTGTACAACATCCCCATCGTCCCGATGCACATCTGGGAAGGCTTCACCGAAGAGCAGATCACGGTCGGCGCGAATGAGAATCCCATTGGCTCGGGCGCATACCTGTACGAGACCCACGCAGAAGACCGCAACATCTGGGTGCGCAACGATAACTGGTGGGGCATTGATGTCTTTGGTACGCCGGCCCCCACCCGCATCGTCGATATCCGCACCTCCAGCAACAACGTGGCTATGGGTATGGTCATCAAGGGCGAGCTTGACCTGAGCAACAACTTCCTGCCTGGCATCGCCACCCTGGCCCAGAAGGGCTATGTAGACACCTACTTCGCCGAGCCCCCCTACATGCTTTCTGCCAATACGGCTGTCTTGTTCTTGAACACCACCAAGGCCCCATTGAATGACGCCGCTTTCCGCCGGGCGCTGGCCTTCGCCATCAACACCCCCGACATCGTCAACATTGCCTATGCTCAACTGGTAGCTGCAGCCAGCCCATCCGGCCTGCTGCCCACCCTGGGCAAGTTTGACGACCAGGAAGTGATCGATCGCCTGGGCTACTACTACGACACCGACAAGGCCAAGACCATGCTCGCCGAAGCCGGCTATGTGGACATAGATGGCGACGGTTTCGTCGAAGCCCCCGATGGCTCCAAGATCGAGTTGAAAGTTACCTGCCCCTTCGGTTGGACCGACTGGATGGAAGCTATCAACATCATCGCCAACAGCAGCCAGGCAGCAGGCATCAACATCCAGGCCGCCACCCCCGATTACGGCGCCTGGAACACCGAGCTCCAGTCTGGCACCTTTGATATGACCCTCAACAACTGGGCCTCGATGAGCAACACCCCCTGGACGCTGTACAACCTCCTGTTCCGCCACCCCATCCAAGAGCAAATGCAGAGCGGCAACTTTGGGCGCTATGAAAACCAGGCTTTGTTCGACCTGGTGGACGCCCTGGCCAAAGTGCCGGTGACCGACGAAGAAGGCATGAAAGATGCCTGCTCACAGATCCAAGAGATCATGCTCACCGACATGCCCGTCATTCCACTCTGGTATAATGGCCTGTGGGCTCAGTTCAGCAGCTCAACCTGGACGAACTGGCCGACCGAGACCAGCACCAATCCGACATTGCCGACAACCTGGTCGGGCTACTGGCAGCTGGGCGGGTTGTTAACCCTCATCAACTTGCAGCCGGTTGCACAGCCGTAACAAGGTCCGATGGTTTTAGACACCGCCCTTCTTTCCCAGCGGAGAGAAGGGCGGTGTTTCAAGGCTGACATCGCTGACATCACAGAGAGGAGCGCGTGTGAACCGGTACTTTACGAGAAAAATCCTCATCTATGCTCTGACTTTCTTCCTGGCCGTAACCATTGACTGGATGATTCCGCGTTTCATGCCGGGCGACCCCATCCAGAATATGCTATCGCGAGCCGCAGTGAATGCAGACGCAGCCGAGGTGATGTACACGTATTACGCACACGCCTTTCAGCTAGATCTTCCAATCTGGCAGCAGTATCTCAACTTTTGGGGGGCACTCTTGCGCGGCGACCTGGGGATCAGCATATACCTGTTCCCCACCCCGGTGACGAAGGTGCTCCTGCGCGCCGTACCCTACGACCTCTTTCTCTTACTGCCTGCCATCTTATTGAGCTGGTGGGCCGGGAACAATTTTGGGGCTTTTGCCGCCCGCTCCAAATGGCTGGACAACACCGTTTCGCCGATCGGTTATATCCTCAGCGCCACACCTTATATGTGGCTGGGCATCTTTTTGGCCTGGCTCTTTGGCATTGTCTTAGACTTATTCCCCATTGCCGGCGCTTACAGCTTTGACCTACAACCGCGTTTTTCCCTGGAATTCATCGGCAGCGTTTTGCAACACTGGTTCTTACCCTTCTTTTCGCTCTTCCTGGTGATGTTTGGCGGTTGGGCGATTGGCATGCGCAACATGATCATTTATGAACTCGAGGCCGATTATTCGCACTATCTCGAGGCTTTGGGCGCCCCCCAGCGATTGGTAAGAAAATATGCTTTCCGAAATGGCATCTTGCCGCAAATTACCGGCCTGGCCCTGCAATTAGGTGTGATCGTGGCGGGGGCCCTGGTGACTGAAGTGGTCTTTTCATACCCCGGAATCGGCTACTTGCTTTTGGCGGCTATTCAAAATCAGGATTATTTTCTCATCCAGGGATGCTTCTTGTTCATTATCATTGGCGTATTGATCGCCAATTTTGCGATCGATATCATCTATATCCTGGTTGACCCGCGCACACGGCGAGGCATGACAGGTGAAACCGCATGAACACGGCCAAGAAGAATGAGTTCCTATATTTTGCGCTGAAAAACTGGAAGCTGCGGATCGGCTTCGTGGTGATCGGTATTTTTCTCGTCCTGGCTATCTTTGGTCCGTTATTGGCCCGCAATGACCCATTTGCTTACGCCAACCCCACCGGGGCCATATCCCCCTCAGGCGAATATTGGTTCGGGACCACATTCTTTGGTCAGGATGTATTTGCGCAATTTGTCTTGGGCCTGCGCTCCACCTTCCTGGTAGGCATCCTCGGCGGCGGCATTGCCACCATCATTGGTGTCGTGGTTGGCTTCACAGCCGGCTACCGCGGCGGGATTGTGGATGAAGTACTCAACATGCTTACCAACATCATCCTGGTGATCCCCACCATGGCAGTGCTGCTCATCATTGCGGCCTACCTGGAAGTGCGCAGCATTTTCGCCGAATGTATCTTCATCGGGTTGACCGCCTGGCCCTGGGCAGCGCGTGCCATCCGGGCACAGACCTTCTCTCTCCGCACCCGAGATTTCATTGACCTTGCCAAGATGAGTGGCATGAATTCATTTAAAATTATCTTCAGAGAGATTGCACCCAACATGATGGCCTACCTGATCATGACCTTCATCCTTCAGTTTGGCGGGGCCATCTTGAATGCGGCTACCTTAGACTTTATTGGTCTCGGTCCCACCAATACCATCTCCTTGGGAATGATGATGCAGTATGCGGTCATGTGGGGCGCCCTGCTGTTAGGGATGTGGTGGTGGTTCATCCCACCGGGCCTGGCGATCACCCTCATCGTAGGCGCGCTGTACGTGATGAATGTTGGCCTGGACGAAGTCTTCAACCCAAAGCTCAGGGAGACCTAAGCGTATGAGCTTGCAAATCACAGACCTCAAAATCTATTATCAAACCCTGAGAGGCAAAGTTCAGGCCCTAGAAAGCACCACGTTTTCTATGGCAGATGGCGAGATCATGGGCCTGGCAGGCGAGTCAGGCTGCGGCAAGACCACGCTGGGCCACAGCCTGATCTACATGAAGCCGCCCATGAAATACATGGGTGGGCAGGTGCTCCTGGATGGCGAGGAGCTTCCAATCTGGGACATGGAAAAGATGAACGATTTCCGGTTCAAGAAGATTTCCATCATCCCCCAGTATGCCATGAACGCCATGAACCCCACGCGCAAGATCGGCAAGATGATCAGCGAGCTCCTGGGCTCGCGCGGGGTTGATTACAAAGCCACATTGCCCGAGCTGGAACGCCGCCTGGGCCTGGTCAAGCTTTCTACCCGAGTGCTGGATATGTACCCAATCGAGCTCTCGGGCGGCATGAAACAGCGCATGGTAATGGTACTTTCTACACTGCTCAACCCTTCTCTGCTGATTGCCGATGAGATCACCTCTGCGCTGGATGTTGCCAGCCAGAAGGCTGTGGCTGAGATGTTGGTTGAGTTCCGCAACCAGGGCTACTGCAAAAGTGCCATTGTGATCACGCACGATATCTCGATCCTGTACCAGATCGCCGACAGCATCCTGATCATGTACGCCGGGCAGTTGGCAGAAAAGGCGTCTACCGAAACAATCATCCATGCCCCGCGCCACCCGTATACCAAGCTGCTCATCTCGTCGCTGCCTGAGATTGGGGTCAAATCAACCGAAAAACGGTTGACCGGCATTCCAGGGAACCCGCCCCTACTGCTCAATCCGCCTATTGGCTGCCGTTTTAGAGAACGCTGCCCATTGGCGTTTGAAAAGTGCAGCGAGGCGCCGCCCTTTGTCGAAGTCGAGCCGGGGCACCACATCGCTTGCTGGAAGGAGCGCGAGACGAATGCTTAGCCTTGATCGAGTGACAAAGATCTACCGGGTAGGCACCTTCGGAGGCAAGGAACTGCATGCCGTCAATGATGTCAGCTTTGACATCAAAGAAGGCGAAGTGACTTCCCTGATCGGTGAAAGCGGCAGCGGCAAAAGCACGATCGGCAAGATGATCCTGCGCCTGCTCTCGATTTCTTCGGGAGCGATCAAATTCAAAGGCCAAGACGTCTCCCATTTGAGCGGAAACGATTTGAAAGAGTACTACCGCAGCGTCCAGGGGGTCTTCCAGGACCCGTTCAGTTCTTACAACCCCATCTTCAAAGCAGACCGGGTTTTTAGCAATTTGCGCGAAGAATTCTTCCCAGCAATGACCGATGCAGCCTGGCGCGACAAAGTCGACAAAGCAATCGAAGCCGTAGGGATGAACCCCGAACACGTGTTGAACAAGTACCCGCATCAACTTAGTGGCGGGCAGTTGCAGCGCTTCTTGATCGCCCGCGCCCTACTGTTGGATATTCGCTTCCTGGTGGCAGACGAGATCATCAGCATGCTAGACGCTTCGACACGCATCGATGTGCTCAATTTGCTGGCAGACTTAAAATTACGCGGCCTGGCAATCCTGTTCATCACACACGATCTGTCGCTGGCTCACTACATCAGCGAAAATGCTGTCATCCTCTATCGCGGCTGCGTGGCTGAGATGGGTGCCACCGACAAGATTTTCAGCAATCCGCTGCACCCATATACCAAGATGCTCATGGCTTCAGTGCCGCGGCTGGACGAAAAGTGGAAAGCCGGCTCCACAGAACTCACCACCAAAGAAACGGGCGCCCCCGAAGGTTGTGTGTACTTTGACCGCTGCCCGGTCGCCGATAAAGCACTGGGCTGTGATCGCTTCCGCCCTCATTTACAAGAGCTGGAGCCCAACCATTTCGTAGCCTGTTACCGGTACGAGAACAATCAATAGAATCAAAAAGATGGCGGCACAAATGCCGCCATCTTTTTGATTGATTCAGGGGGAGGTTAATCCATCAGGGCGTCGTCGATCGACACATCGCCAAACCCATCATCCGAACCGTAATCATCGCCAAAGTCCTCGTCGCTGTTGGCACGGCCTTCGCCAGCTTCGACACGCTTTTCATTGACAAAGCGGCCCTGGACAAAACCGGTGCCAGCCGGGATGAGCTTACCGATGATGACGTTCTCTTTCAGGCCAAACAACGGATCTTCAGATGCCGCAATGGCAGCCCCAGCCAGCACCTTGATGGTATGCTGGAAGGAGGAAGCCGAGAGGAACGAGTCGGTACTGAGCGAAGCCTTGGTGATGCCCAACAACACTTCGACGAAGCGCGCCGGACGGCGTCCCTGCGACAGCAGGTCTTCGTTAACCCGGCGAATATCCAAGATATCGACCAGATCACCAGGCAAGAAGCTGGTATCGCCCGGGCGGGTGACCTGCACCTTCGACATCATCTTGCGGATGATGACTTCAAAGTGCTTGTCATTGATGTTCTGACCCTGAGAACGATAAACTTTCTGCACCTCTGTCAGCAAGTACATCTGACCGGCATGGCGACCCTTAATGCGCAGGATACGGTGTGGATTGAGCGAACCTTCTGTCAGCGGCTGACCGGCTTCAACGTGCTCACCGTCCTTGACCACCAGGCGGGCATTGCTGGGGATTTCGTACTCGCCAGATTGGCGCACTTCATACGAAACAACTACCTTGACACCATCGGTGCCCGGTTCCAGGCGAACACGCCCGGCATGCTGAGCAGTAATGGTAGCAGCTTCCATGTAAGCAATCACGTCGCCCTGGCTGATCTCGGTGGCATCTTCTGCTGCCACGGTCCAACCCTGGGGCACGGCGTAATCATCGCTGACCATTTCGCTGTGTTCAACGCGCACAATGCGCAGGTCGCTGTAACGATCAGACTGCGAGACCTTGGCAACACCGGTGATCTCAGAGACCACCGCTTCACCCTTAGGCATACGGCGAGCTTCGAAAAGTTCTTCAACGCGCGGCAGACCGGTGGTGATATCACCGCCCGCCGCCACACCGCCGGTGTGGAAGGTACGCAGGGTCAGCTGGGTGCCAGGCTCACCAATGGACTGGGCAGCCACGATACCCACGGCAGAACCGATATCAACCACTCGGCCGCGGCCCAGATCCAGGCCATAGCACTTAGCGCAGATACCGTGCACCAACTCACAAGTGAGCGGCGAACGGACGTATATTTCTTCAATGCCAGCCGAAACGAGTTTGCGCACACGCTCGTGATCCAGCACGTCGTCGCGTTCGACCAGCACTTCACCCGTCTTTAGATCAACAATGCGCTGAGAAGCCACGCGCCCGTAAAGACGCACACTCAACGCCTGCCCAGCAACATCATCACTCTTGCGAATAGGAATGCCCAACTGTGTGTGGCAGTCTTCTTCATTAATAATGATATCCTGGGCCACATCCACCAAGCGGCGGGTCAGGTAACCAGCATCAGCAGTACGCAAGGCGGTGTCAGCCAGACCCTTACGCGCGCCGTGCGTGGAGATGAAGTACTCCAGGGCGGTCAGGCCTTCGCGGAAGTTCGAACGGATAGGCAGCGGGATGATGCGTCCGGAGGGGTCAGCCATCAAACCGCGCATGCCAGCCAACTGAGAGATTGGGCCAAAGCCACCCTTGGTGGCGCCAGAGTTGGCCATGGTAGCCAGGTTACCGTACGGATTCATGTAGCGCCTGACGGCGTCAGCCACCTGGTTGGTGGTGCGCTGCCAAATGGAAATGACACGTTCGTTCTGCTCCAACTCGGTCAACAGACCGCGGCGGAAATCACGCTGCACGATCTCAACCTCGGCCAGGGCCTGGTCGATGATCTCAGCCTTTTCAGGCGGAACGGCGATATCAGAAACAGCGATGCTGTAGCCAGAGCGGGTGGCGTAAACAAAGCCAATATCCTTGATCCGGTCAGCCACATCGGGGGTGGCTTCGGCGCCGCCCACCTCATACAACTCAGCCACCAAATCTTTCAAGCCGCCCTTGTCCAACGGCCAGTTGACAAACTGGATGGGGCTGGGCAGGATGTGGTTGAAGATGACGCGGCCAGTAGTGGTCTTGATCAGGCGTTCTTGCTGCTCGGGCAGACGATTGCCGTCATCATCGTACCAGGTTTTGACACGCACATTGATCTGGCTGTGGACTTCCAACTGGTTCAACTGATAGGCCATCTCCACCTCGTCCATATCGGCAAAGCTGCGGCCATCGCCGCGGCGCGGACGGGAGTCGTCGATGGTGGTCAGGTAGTACACACCCAAGACCATGTCCTTAGACGGGCTGATGATCGGCTCGCCATCAGCGGGTTTCAGCAGGTTTTTAGAAGAAAGCATCAGCTCGCGCGATTCTTGCACAGCCTTCTGCGAAAGCGGCACATGCACGGCCATCTGGTCGCCGTCAAAGTCGGCGTTGAAGGCTGTGGTCACCAGGGGGTGAAGCTGAATGGCGCTGCCTTCGATCAAGATCGGCTCGAAGGCCTGGATGCCCAGGCGGTGCAGGGTGGGGGCACGGTTGAGCAGCACCGGGCGATCTTTGATCACCTCTTCCAACACTTCCCAAACCTCAGGACGGTTGCGTTCAATGAAACGCTTGGCACCTTTGACATTGGCAGCGTAGTTGTGCTGCACCAGGCGAGAGATGACAAAGGGGCGGTACAGTTCTAAGGCCATGCCCTTGGGTAAACCGCATTGGTAGAGCTTGAGCTGCGGGCCAACCACAATGACCGAGCGGCCAGAGTAGTCCACACGCTTGCCCAGCAAGTTGCGGCGGAAGCGGCCTTTCTTACCCTTGAGCATATCGCTCAGGGATTTCAATTCGCGGCGGCCGCGGCGCGAGAGCGCCTTGCCGCGCTGCGAGTTATCGATCAACGAGTCAACCGCTTCTTGCAGCATGCGCTTTTCGTTACGCACAATGACATCGGGGGCGCCCAATTCGAGCAGGCGCTTGAGGCGGTTATTGCGGTTAATCACACGGCGGTAAAGGTCGTTCAAGTCAGAGGTGGCAAAACGACCGCCATCCAACTGCACCATAGGGCGCAGATCAGGCGGGATGACCGGCAAAACGGTCATTACCATCCACTCTGGGCGGTTGCCAGAGCGGCGGAATGCTTCGACAACCTTAAGACGCTTGGTAGCTTTCTTGCGCTTCTGCTTGCTCTTCGAAACGCGCACCTCGTGCCACAGCTCATCCGCAAGGCGGTCGAGATCCAGGCGGCGCAGGATATCGTAGAAGGCTTCGGCTCCCATATCGGCACGGAAGACCTGGCCCCAGCGTGCTTTAAGCTCGCGGTAGCGGGTCTCACCCATGAAGGTAAGCGGGCGCAGCTCTAACAACTCGTCGCGCAAGTGGGTATTCTCATCGCGCACGTTGCCAGATTGATCTTCCATTTCGTTGCGCAGGCCTTCCATGGTCAGGTCGGCTTCCGCGCGCACGCGGTCGGTATCCATGCGCAGGTGTTCCATCTCACGCTGCTTCTGGTCTTTCAGCTCGCGCTCGATCTCATCCAGGCGTTCTTTGACAAACTTCTGCACCTGGGCCAGGTGCTGATTGGCAATCGTCTCGCCGGCGGCAGCAATGACCTGGCCTTCAAATGTGACATCGGCGCGGGCAGGCTGGCCCATATTTTCTTGCAGCAGGCGTTCCAGGTGCTGGCCTTCTTGAATGACAGGTTCCAACTGGCTGGCAACAGCCTCGTCATAACGGGTCGTGACCTGCTGGCGGAGTTGTTCCTGTTCAGCCAGGGAACGATCGCGTCCGGCTTTGGCCTCAGCGATCTTGGCGTTGATGCGCGCCCCATACTCGCGCTCAGCCGAGACAATATTATCCTCCAGGCGCTTGAGGGCTTTCTGGCGAGCTTCTTCATCAACATAGGTAACCACGTACTGCGCAAAATACAGCACACGGTCCAGGTTGCGGCGAGAGATATCCAGCAGCAAGCCCAGGTATGAAGGGATGCGGCGGGTATACCAAACATGGGCTACAGGAGCAGAGAGTTCAATATGCCCCATGCGTTCACGGCGCACCGAAGAACGGGTAACCTCTACACCGCACTTATCACAAACAATACCTTTATAACGAATGTTCTTGTATTTACCGCAATAACATTGCCAATCGCGGGTAGGCCCAAAAATGGCTTCGCAAAACAGGCCATCTTTTTCGGGGCGCAGACGACGATAGTTAATCGTCTCTGGCTTTAGCACTTCGCCGTAAGACCAACTGCGGATGGTTTCTGGCGAGGCCAGGCTGATACGTAATGCAGTCAAACCCTTTGTTTCCACTCAACTACCTCCTGGAGGATAGACAAACAAAAGCCCGCGCCCGAGACCTACGATCTCAAGCGCCAGGCAGTGCGTTCACAAATTTTCCATATCATGCGGGCCGGATTATACCATAAGATTTGATGAGGTCAAGAGCCCCGCGCGGCTTCTGCCAATTTCACCTGGCGGCGTTCTTCGGCGGCTGCCGGAAGGGAATGGCAAAGAAAAAGGTGCTGCCCTTGCCCAACTGGCTCTCCACCCACACCAGGCCCTGGTGGCGCTCAACAACCGATTTGACAATCGCCAGCCCCAGGCCGCTGCCCGGGCGCTTCTTGGCCTCTTTTTGCCCAGCGCGCGAGAACTTCTTGAACAAGAGCGGGATATCCACCGGCGCAATGCCAATGCCGCTGTCAGTCACCTCAAAGACCATGCGTTCACGGTCCTGGTACACACGCACCCCCACCTGGCCTCCGGGGTCAGTGTACTTGATCGCGTTTTCCACCAGGTTGTGCATGGCCTGCTGCAAGAGGGCGTGGTCGGCCTCGACCAGAGGGATGATAGTTGGCGAGATTTCGCAGGTCATCTGGATTTGCTTCTGAGATGCCTGGATCTGCAAACTACCCACCACGCGCTCAACGATATCATGCACGGGGATGGCCTCCAACTGCAGCGCTAAACCCGCTTCAATGCGCCCCAGGTCCAGCAGGGTGTTCACCAGGCGGGTCATGTTCTCTACGCCAGTCACCATCTTGCGCACATAATTGGACTGCTGCTCGTTCAGTTCGCCGACCATTTCGAGCATGGTGGCATAGCCGCGCATGAGGGTCAACGGTGAGCGTAAATCGTGGCTGACGGTGGAGACAAAATCAGATTTTAGCTGATCCAATTCTTTCAGGTGGGTGATGTCACGCAGCACACAGATACGCCCAACAGGGCGATCGCCAGCCATGACGGTGGAGGCAGTTGCCATGTACATCAACCCATCCGGCAAGCGCAGCTCGGTTGAGAGGCGGTCCTGCGAGAAGCTGGTCAGCAGGCGCACTAACTCAGGCTGCTGGATAACCTGCTCCACCGCCTTGTCATCCACCGTAGTGGCACTTAAATCCAAGGCCTGCCAGGCCGCCGGGTTCGCCAGGAGCAGGTTATTCTGCTGATCCGTAACCAGCACAGGGTCGGGGGTAGAAGCCAGGATAGATTCCAACTGCTGGCGACCGACCTCAGCAGAGGCAAACAAGCGAGCATTGCCTGCTGCCAACACAGCCTGCCCGGCCAAAGTAGACAGGAAGCGCACCTCATCTTCGCCAAATTGGTGCGGGATGTCGTATGCCACCCACATGACACCAAAGTACAGGTTCTCATGGCGCAGCGGCATCCCCAGCAGAGCCTCAGGACGGGCGGCGCCAACAGAGAAATTCAAATTACGCACGCGGGTGGGGTTGGTGATGACAATCCGTTGGTCTTGTTGGCGCGCCAGAGCCAGGATCTGCTCATCCAGGTGGCTGAAAGCTTCGCTGCCAATGCCAAAGCGGGTCACCGGCGATGCGCCCACCTGAGCCTCGGGAGCCACATCAGACGAGAGTACCACCCGCGCCGAGGTCACGCCAGTGCTGATAGCAGCATCCAAGACGGGCTTGAGGGCTTCACCCAGGTCCAGGCTGGAGGCCACACCCTGGCTGACCACCAGGACACGATTGAGTTCATCCAGACGATCTTTAAGGCTGACACGCATATGCTCAAAGGCGCGCCGCAGCTGCCCGACCTCGTCTTCGCCCTCCAACTGCAAGGGGCGGTCCAGCCGCCCGCTGGAAATGCGGTTGGCTTCTGAAGCCAGGTGCTGCAACGAAGCAGTTACAACGCGCAATGAAAGGCGCAGGAAAACAGCCGCCAGGAAGAACAGCACCAGGATCATCCCCAGCAGAGGCGCGGCAATGCGCAAGGCCAACTGCTGGGCCTGCCGGGCGGGCACAATCGTCACCACTGCCCAAGGCTGACCCTGCACAGGTTGGTAATACAACATGCGGCGAGTGCCATCAGGGGCCACACTGTCGGCAAAGAAAGCCGGCTTTTCCGAGGTATCGCCCTGGTATTTCTCCATCACCTGGGCATTGGCAGAGTGATACAAGATGCGCCCCTCATCATCCAGCAGCATGCCTTCCCCATCAACGTCTGCAATGCTGGCCAGAGAAATCAAGACGGGTTGGGTAAGCGGGTTGTTCGCCAGGTCTGTGCGCCCCACCAGCACGCCGTGCACTCGGTCACCTTCCTTGATAGCGGCAATGAAAGAGACCTGGGCTACGTTTTCGCCCGGCACCGGAGAAATGGTATAAGATTGGAAGGCCAGGCCGGCAATGGCCAGGTCAATGGCAGCGAACTCTTTGGGAGAAGGGTCTGCGGCATAAAAATCAACCGTTGGATAGCCTGCCAGGGCATCGCCCTGTTCATCCAGCAGGTAGAGCTGGCGGAAAAAGGGGATGCTGCGCAGGTTTTCTTCCAGCAAGGCAGTCTGCCCATCTTGAGGCCCCTGGTACCAGCGCGGGTCATTGGCCATATCTTGGATGAGCGCCTGGCCGGTGGCATGGAAGAAAGGCACGCCCTGAGCAGCCATATTGGCAGTGCTTTGCATGCGGTCTTCCAGCATCTGGCGGGCGGCAGCGCCAGCCACCACCCAATCGCCGGCGATCAGGCCGACCATCAGGATCACCGCCAGCGGCGCCAGGCTGGCCAGGAAACGCGTCTGTAAGCGGCGCTCTGCCGGCGAGGGTGTCAGTGGGCCGCGCCCGCCCCAAAACTTGGGGAAAGCAAAGGCAGCCAACTCGCCGACCAACCCAGCAATCAGCAGTTGTGCCAGCACGCTCAATGAGGCCGCCGCTGTATTGGCCAGTGCATAATCCAGGCGGCTGGCCAGGCTGCCACTGAACACAAACAAGATATCCAGAATATAGATCAGTGGGTAAACCAGCCCCAACAAGAGCCCCGCCAGCAGCGGGCGGCGCAGGGCACGAAACGCCAGGGTGCGGTAGCGCTGCTGGAAACAGGCGCCCAACAAGAGGGCCAAGAGTGAATATTCAAGCGGGGTAAAGGGGCTGTGTGTATTCCACAAAGCCATGAAGAGGCCAGAAACAAAAGCCAGGGCCGCAGCCGGCGCCGGGCCCAGCAAACCGGCAGCCAGAAGCCAGGGCAAGGCGGCAAAGAATACTACCACCGGTCCCAACGGATCCACTGGAAGGCCTGGCGGAGGCAAAGCCGTTCCAATGGGCAGGCGGAGCCCTAAGAAGAGGTTGGTCAATGGCAGCAGCGCTGCCAGCACAGCGAAGATGATCCACTGCGTGCGGCCCATTTTTTTATTGTACGGCAGCCAGCGCCACAACAAAAAAATGACGCCGCCCAAGAATATCAACCAGCCCAACCAACCAATCAGGCCGTTGGGCTGTTCAATGTAAGAGGTATTCTTGAACAGCATGCTCTCAATATTCATATCGTTAACGAATGCAAGATTCGTGCCGGGCGCAGTTACCTAAATTATAGCACGATCTCTTCGATCGTTTCTTGCGTGGCTTGTGAAAGGTCGGCATACACACCGCGTCGCTGCTCTGGCAGCATAGCTGCCAGGCGATACATGGCTTCTTGTGTCATCCGATTAAGTTGTTCGCGCCTGGGCCGGCCCAGGTCCTTGCGGAAACGAAAAGGCTTGCCAAATTTCACCTGGATGCCCGGCCCGCTCCAACGCGGCAAAAACGGCAGGCTGGGGAAGCCCGGGGTGCCTTCTACCATCACCGGCACAATGGGCGAATTGGTACGGCTGGCAAGATAAGCCACCCCCACCTTGCCTTCTTGCATGGCGGTATGGCGCGTGGCTTCTGGCGCCAGGAGAACGATCTCTCCGGCCTTCAATACATCCAGCGCGCTCTGGATGGCCCGCCGGTCTACCTCTTCGCGGCGCACCGGGATAACCTCCCACAGATGAGGGAAGATACCGATGATGGGGTAATCATACACCTCCACCTTGGCCAGGGGCACCACGTTACGCGGTGTAACGTGCAGGATCACGAGAGAATCCACAAAAGCGATATGGTTGAAGATCAAGATCGCTGGGCCGGTTGTGGGGATGTTCTCAATCCCTTCCACGCGCTCCAGCCGGGCCAGGAAGTTAAAGCCGATCGTGCGAATCAAAAAGCGCAGAAAGCGGCGGCGCGCCTCCAACCGGGCGTGATCGTAACCCTTGCAAGTGGATGCCGGCTGGTCTTCGCTTTCTTGCGCCGGTTTAATCAAATCAGTCATCAGCGGCCTCATCAACCGGTGAAGGTCGAAAATACTCTATTACGGCAGCCGGTTGCCCATCCGCACCCCCAGTACTCAGGAGGCAGCAGTAGGGCAATCTACTGCATAGATCAGGTCAGGATTGGTTTGCCAGACCTGTTTATGAGCCGCGCCAATAAGCTGGGGCGGCTAGGAAGCGTGTTGATCTACAAGCGCCCGCACCTTTTCCAAGATCTGGTCCGCATTGACATGGTCCGAATCCACGATGATGGCATCGGGAGCCGCACACAAAGGGGCCACCTGGCGGGTCGAGTCGATCTGGTCGCGCTGGCGCATGGCGTCCAGGATCTTTTGGTATTCGGCAGGCTGCCCGCGCTGGCACAGCTCTTCGTAGCGCCGCCGGGCACGCTCTTCAGCCGAGGCATCCAGGTAGATCTTCAGATCGGCTTCGGGCAGCACCACCGTGCCAATATCTCGCCCAACCATCACCACTTTGCCACGCAGGCCAATGCGGCGCTGTTGGGCAGTCAAAAGCTTACGCACCCCTGCATATGCCGAAACAGGTGAAACGTTGGCATCCACATCTGCACGGCGGATCTCCCAGGTGATATCCTGCCCATCGGCCAGCACATCATAGGCGCGCCCATCGTTCTGCGAGGGCGCACAAACGTCAATATCCAGGCTTTCGGCCAGCTCGGTGACGGCTTTTTCGTCGTCGATGGCAATGCCGCGTTGTAAGGCCGCCCAGGTAACGGCGCGGTACATGACCCCGGTATCAAAATATAGGTAGCCCAGCGCGTTGGCCAGGCGTTGGCCGAGGGTAGATTTGCCCGAAGCTGCCGGGCCGTCAATTGCTATGATTGCAGGAATGCTCATTCATCTTCTCTGTATTCTGTTATGGGATAAATTGTTCTTCTTCAATCGGAACCACCAGGCCATCGGTTTCTACCGGCTGGGTGGTTTGGCCCAGGCCCTGATCTGGGAAAAGGTCGATCCGCGCCCACAAGACCACCTGCTCTGAAACCAGGGGCGCCTGGCGTGAAGTGAGCCAGGCCGGCAGGTTAGCAGGCAAAAGCCCCGGCCAGGCCGGGTACACCCGCCAGACAAAATCTTGCCCTCGGTAGGCCTGGGCGAGGGTGGGGGTCTCTTGATCTCTGGATGCAATGACCACGCTGGGCGACTCGCTGGCTGCCAAACCGGCGACATAGCTGGCGCCCAGAAAATCGCGCAGCGCCCAGCGCAGGGAGGGGCTGTCTACCGTTACAAGCACATCAATTTCCTGGCGGTGGCCGCTGTTCCACTCAGCCAGGTCTCCCAGGGTAGAGACCAACTGGCCGGCTTGCCCGGCGGCAGGGCCAGGGCTCCACAATTCCTGGGCCCCGTTGGGGCGCAGGTAAGCCAGGCCCCAGGCGGCAGAAAACGAGCCCAACAGCAAGCATGTGGCAGCGGCCCAAGCCAGGCCCATGCGCGCTGCGGGGATAGACCAGCCCGCCCCTACCAGCAAGGTCAAGACAAAGCCCATCAGCAATGCGCCTACGGCCAAAGCAGCATACAGCAGGGTATTGGGCTGGCGCGCCAGGGCCAGCAGGCTGATCCAGCTTAAGGCAGCCAACACAACCAGCAAACATGCCAGGCTCACCGATACCCGGCGGGTACTGGCATCTTTGGCAGGAGGCAGGTGTTGGGCCAGTTCTATGGCTGCCATCCCCCACAAGGGCGGCAGCAGCCAGGCCAGGTCAGCAACCTGGCGGGCAGTGTACAGCAGCACCAAGATCAAGGCCGCCAAGACCCACAGACCCAGGCGCAGCGTCAGGCGAGCGCCAGATTGGGCATCTGTGGGCAGGGTGGTCAGGTCAAACCAGGCGCGGGCCAGGCCAACCAGGGCGAAGATCAGCACCAGGGGCTGGTAAAAAGCCAACCCGGCCAGCAGGCGCAGCAGCGAAACACCAGAAGGCTCTATCCAGCCAGAGATGTAGCTGGGCAGGCTGCCAACCATTGCCGCCAGGCCTTGCGGAACGCGCAAAAAAAGTGTCCCGGCGAGCAGAAGCACCGCCCCGGCACTGATTAAAGCCGGGCGCAGCCAGTGAGCCGAAAAATCGAAGGCGGACGGCAGCGCTGCCGGCGTGGCATCAGATGAGAGGGCAGCCTCGCTCGCCTCTGCCTCGTCAGGCGCCGAGATGGCTGCCAGGTTTTTGTCCAGCAGGCGCGACAGGCCAAAGGCGGCTGCCAGGGTCAAGGCACCGTGCAGCACAGCCGGCCCCGAGAGCAGCGCCAAGCCCGCCAGGATGCCCGCCGGCACCGGGCGGCGGGCGGCATACAGCGTCACGGCCCACAGGCTGAATGCCAGAGCGGGGACCAGGCTGCCAGCCTGGCGCGAGAGCGCCACCAGGCCAGGGTCAATAGCCATGCCAAAGGCAAAGATCAGGCCGGCCCAGCGCAGCTTCTGCGAGCCAGCAATCCAACGGCCCAAGAAGAGCGGCAAGATGGGCAGACTGCTGCCAGCCAGAGCAGGCAGCAAACGAGCCAGACCGTTGCTGCTGCCCAGCAGCGAGAAGAATTGGCTGGTGACAAGCACGTAAAGCGGCTGAGAGCCAAATGTGAATTCTTGCCCACGCAGCAGATCTAGAGCTTGCAAAGCCCAACCGGCCTCCACATCCCCCAGCGGCGCGGCGCCCAACTGCACCAATCGCAAAACCAGGGCCAAAGCAAAGGCCAGGAGATAGAGAAAAATTTCAAAGGTGAAAGTTTTGGTTTTCATAAGCTGAACGCGTCTATTATACTCGATGGATCATTTAGCCTGCTCTTACACCGCTAGGGGACAACATAGATGGTGGTTTGGCCCTGGGTGAAGACAGGCTCCAGCATCAGGGGGAACTTGCGCAAGGCAATGTTCAGGTTACAACCGCGGCTGCCATCCGCGCAAAGGTCCTGGATATAACTCGTCTCGGCTGCACCAACAATGAGGTATTCAACCTGCCACTTACGCAGCAAGTCAAGCATCAACTGTGGGTCGCTGGTGGTGTAAATGGTGATGATATCGGGCTCGCGCAGGTTCTGCTCAGTATAATTGCCGCGCCACTGGCCTTCGTGGTTCGACCAACCCAAAACGGTTGGCAGGCCGGTGAAGGCACTGATCCGCCCCCGGTAGGTATAGGCACCCTCGCCCAATGCCCCGGTGCTGGGAGATTCCAGGATGACCGGCGCACCGCTGAGATTGGCGTTAAGCCATTCAATCGCCGCCCAGTCATCGGGGTGGCCCCTGGCGATGCCGCTGGAACCATCCAGGTTCGGCACGCTCTGGAAGCCATCCGCCCGGCTCCAGGTGGCCATCAGCGGGTAAAGCAGGCTGGCAGAGAGCACCAATCCTGCCCCCACCAAGAAGAAGCTGCGTCCAAGGCGGCCCGAGAGATGATTCAACAACCACCAAACACCGTAAGCGCTGGCCAAGCCCATCATCACCCAGGCCTGGTAATAGAACTTAAAGATGGTATTCATGCGCACGCCAAAGCTGTCGCGCAAGTAAACGAACTCCACCACCAGTACCAGGGCCAGGCCCGTAAAGGCCAGCAGAAACACAAACAGATCACTGGCAAGAGGCCAACGGCTGTGTTCAACCGGCACAACGGGCTGCTGCCCTGATACGGGGACCGCAGGCTCGGCGGTCTTATGCCGGAGCAGGTACAGGGCATTGGTCAGGGCCAGGGCCATCAATCCTGAGGTAAAAAGCAGCATCCAGGGGTCCGTGAGACGGGCGCCCAGGCTGACAAGAAGGCCCTCTTTAAGCGTCATACCGCTCAACAGGGCTGCCAGGGCCGAATGCACCAGTGGGTCTTCCACCGCGGCACTGGCACTGCCCAAGGCGATCACCAGCCAGGAGAACAAGAAAAAGGCCAGGCAGATCAACAGCATACGCCCCCACCAGGTCAGGGCTTGCTTCCACAGCTCACGACCAGCCTCTTTTTGCCTGGCCAGGAAGGCCGGCAAGAAGCAAGCCAACACAAATGCAAAGGCGCCAAACATGGTCAAGAACTGCGGCATGCGCGTGGGAGGCCAGACGTAGGGCAGCACGCCCCCGGCCTGAGAGCTGAAGCCGATATAAAAAAAGAAATACAAGACGAAACAAGCTGCGCCCCAGGCCAAGAACAGCAAAACGGCGCGCAGCAGGGTATCTCGGCCCAGGCAGCCTGCCTGGGCGGCATGGCCCACGGCGTAGGCCAGCACCGCCAACGCCAAATAGATCGGCAGATCCCAGGTATTCAAGAAGCCCAAGGCCCCAATCACCAAAGCCGCCCCGATGAACAGTCCCCAATCATTGTCCAAGGCAAAGCCCACCGGATTCCACCATTTGGCCGCGCTGACCTGCTCGCCTGGCTGAGCAGGTGCCGCCGAGAGCTGCCTGGTCAACAAGTTAAGCGCCATGCCAATCGCCAGCAAGACAAAAGGCAGGGCCAACACATGAGGGTGGTTATCGCCCAGCATGAAACTGAAATAGGGAAATTCATCGATCGGCGAAGCGCTGATCGGCATACCGACCAGGTTCACATCCTGAATGACGCGCGAGCCGCGCCACCACCACATCCAATGCGTGGGATACAGCGTGCCGTTAACCGGCGCCTGCGCCAGGCCCGGGATGCTCAGCCAGCTCCAGAAGGCAGCCGGTAGCTTGCCCCAGGAGTGCAGGGCTTCCCACAAGCCGGCCAGGTTGCCCAAGAAGGCCACAAAAAGCGCCCCCAGCAAACCGGCGGCCAATGGTTGGCGCTCACTTAACGAAGCGCCCGGGGCTTCAGCCGGCTCTCTTTTGTGCAAGCTGAGCTTGACCAGGTTATAGACCACGCCAAAGGCGCCGATCAACGTCAGGGCAAACAAGAGGCTGTCGTACAGGTCAAAACCAATGCCCGCCGGCGCACCCGAGAAACGCGTGACCAGGGCCATCATCACATAGCCGAAGTAGTAGTATGAGATGGCAAAACCTGAAAGCCAGGGATCCTGAGGGGGGAAGTGCTCGCTGCGCAAAATGGCATTTAGGAAGGCAATCTCCATGAACTTCTCGCCGCCGGCCGATTCAATCTTGAAGGAGGCATAGGCGCGCAGCACGGCCCAGGCCACAAAAGCCAGGGCAAACAGGATTTCAACCGTGATGATCAGGCCCTTCTTGCTTCGCAGGTAATGCTGAAACTCGCCAAGCGGCTGGCGAAAATAACACCACGCCGAAAGGGCCGCCAGGGCCAGCAAGGCGAAGAGGATGCCGCCGGTATCGTTGCTCAGCAAACCGGTGGAGGCCCCAACCCACAGCACATAGCTGGAGATCAACAAGCCAAGGGCCTTCGAAAAGGCATAGCCGCGGTCTGGCAGCCAGCGGAACAGGCGCATGGCGGTGGGCAAGGCCAGCCAGCCCAACACCTGCATGATCAACCACCAAAGAAGCACATAGATCACCGCAGCACCTCATAGATCACGGTATCTTGGTCGCGATAGACCTCTTGCCACAACTTGCCATCATAGCTCTCGAATTTATCGAGGCCGGGGCCGTAATAGGTGGTGCGCTCAAGCTGGCCAAGGATGATGTAGCGTACATCGTAGCGCAGCAAGAACTGGCGCGCCGCCGGCATATCCAGGGTTTGGTAGAAGTTATCAACCTCATAGACACGCTGGGTCACCCAATCCCCCGGGTTGAGGGTGCGCTGCTGCTGCTGGTGCCATTCCCAACCCACCACACCGGGCAGGCCGGTGTAGATGGTGTAACGCGAGTACCAGCGGTAGAGGTTACGAGAATTGGCCTCCACAATCACCGGCGAACCTTCTACATGATCTTGCAGCCAACGGATGGCATTGTAATCCTGGCTCAAGTCCATGCGGTCGTAGTTATCGGTAATGGCATTATGCTCTTCATAACCGGCAACCTGCATGTAAGCCATGCCGTCGAGGGTGTGCGGCGCGCTAGAAACCATGCGGTCGCGGATCTTAGCCGTCCCGCCCAAAAGCGTGAACAGGGCCGCACAAGATACCAGGGTCACCAGAGCCGCCTGCCAGGGAACGCGCCAACCAGACTTCCAGGTACGCAGGTAGGGCATCAGCCAGCCCAGGGCTGCCGCCGCGCTGACGGCAAAGAGCGTCCAAACTTGCAGGTAGAACTTGAAGACGGTGTTCATACGCCCAATATCGCCGCGCAGTACAATCACCTCAACCATCAGGGTCAACACCAGGCCAGTGCCCACCAGGAAGAGCACCAAACGCTTGCCATCCGGCTGGTTAGGCCTGAGCAAGAGGATCAAGGCCCAGGTGGCCAATGGCAGGATGAGCCAGGCCACGCTGACCTTGAAGTACCAGGTCAGCACTGCCACCCAGGCCGCCAGCAGCACCAGCCCACCTTGCAAGAGGGCCAGGCGGGGCTTGAGCTTGCCCAGGGCTGCCAGGGGGGTTTCGGCCATCCACTGGCGCGTCTCCCAGGCCATCCAAGAAACGATCAAGAAGAGGAACAAGCCCCAATGGATCAGGTAAGCGGTGGTGGGGGTATGGGTACCCTTCCACAGCTCTACCTTGCTGTAGCCCAGGCCGTACCATTGAGCATAAGGCTGGTACAAAAGCAAAGACAGGCCCACGATCAGGCCTACGCCGCCCGCAGTCAGTGCCAGGCGTTTGAACCAGGCCGGCAGGCCCGCCAGGAGCGTGCCGCCAAACGTATTCTCGTCCACATCCAGGTAGCGCCACCAGGTGTAACCCACCGCCAATGCCGCCAGGACAATATAAACGAAGATATCCCAGGTGTTGGTAGGGCGCAGGGCCCCAATGGCCACCCCGCCCAGCACAAAGCCCAATCCCCCTGCCAACCACCCCGGCCATTTGCCGCGCCCCAGCACCACCGAGAAGACCCAGGCCAGTGCCAGCAGGGCAATCGGCAGGGCCATCATGTGGGCGTGCAGGTCGGCGTAGATGAAGGTGAAGAAGGGGAACTCGGTGATCGGCTCAACTTCATTCGGAGCAGGGATGGCACGGCTGGGAAGCCAGTACCAATCGCCCAGGCCGTAAGGCATAGCAGCCTGGCCCGAGGCCACTTTGGCCAGGCCCTGGAAGGTGCCCATGACACGGGTGAAGAAGCCCGTATCGGCGGTCAGGCCGCCGGGGATGGCAAGCTGTTGGTAACCACGCAAGATCATGCGCACCGTGCCCAGGTTGCCCAGCACAGCCATGCCCAGGGCAGCCGCAATGCCCACCATGACCGCTGCGCGTAGGTCAGGGGTTTTGAGCGGCGGGCGGTGGGACGGCACAGGAGGCGCAGCTTGCTCGCCTTCGGCCAATTCCACGGGCGGCTCTGGCTCCACCGGCTCGCGCTGCGGCACAGCCATCTTCACATTGAATGCAATGGAGAAGGCGCCCATGGCCGTCAGGCTGAAGAGAGTGGGCAGGATGAGGTTATAGGCAAAAGCAGGCACCAGGCCCAGCCACTTGACCAGCACCCCCACAAAGACATAGCCGTAGTAGTAATAGTTCAAGTAACCGCCGGCATACCAGGGATCGTAGGGCGGGAAGCTGGTGCTCTTCAACACGGCATTGAAGTACGCAAAGTCCATTGGCTTCTCGCCGCCCTTCCACTGGTGCCACAGGTCAGGGTTGCCCCAGCGAATGGCCAGGAAAAAGAGGAAGAAAGCCAGCGCCAACAGCTCAACCACCAGGAAGTACTTCCAGCGTTTGCGCCACTCCTGGCGCAGCTCACTGCGCTGGCGATAGGCCAGGAAGACGGCGGCGAGGGCCAGCAAAGCAATCACCATGCTGATCGTCAGCCGCTCAAAGGGGATGCGCAAAGAGCCGGCCAGCCAGGTGAAGTAAGCCAGCAGCAGCATGCCAGCCGTGCGCGCCAGGGGGTAGCCATGATCAGGCAGGCCAGGCAAAGCCAGGCGCAGCAGGGGATAAGCCAGCAAACCCAGCAGGCTCACGCTCAGGTACCAGGCGACTACCCCCACCGCCTGGACCCGGTTTTGCAATGCCTGGGTGTCAAAATAATCCGACCAGGTGCCGCCGGCCTGCTGTTCGCCCAACCTTTCGGCGGGCAGGGTCAGGGTGGCGGGGTACGACTTGGCCTTCTTGGGCGTGACGCGGATGATGTGGTCAATATCGGCCGCCCCCAAAATATCGCTCGCCCGCTGAGCATTGTAATCGGCAGTCTTGCGGAAGATCAGCACCTTGGGGTGGTCATAGACGGTAAAGGCTTCTTCAGCGAATTGGGTGTTGATGCGCACAGGCCCAATCTGTGGGTCAGACTGGAAGACAGCCATCAACTCAAAGCCCAGGTCGCCCTGGAACATGCCTGGCTGGGCCACCCGGTAACACCACTCAACCGTCTTATCATCGGGGCAGCCAAGCAGGTGGCGGTAGTGCACCTCGGTCATGGGGTGGCGCTCAGGCAGGCGCGTGAGGGTGCCCCACTGGCGGTTGGAGCTGATAATAATGTAATCGGCCTCGTCATAGATGTTCAAGAAGCGCTCACGCTTCTCGAGGTTATCGTCAGTATACATGTTGAAATTCAGACCGTTGGGATAGATGCCGCCATAGGCATCGTACCCGTTCACGCGCACCGGCAGGCCGTCATCCCAATCCCCTTCGTTGGCCACGCCTGAGCCATAGACCTGGATGGCACCACTGCCTTCTTCCAGCACCAGCGAGAATTGATAGTTCTGCCCGGCCACAATATCCACCGGGTGGTCGAGGGCCAGCGTGTACCCCTGGCCCTTGCCGTCCGCATCGGGAGAGAAATCATCGCGCAGGGTGGCGGTGGCATACAGGTTCTCGTCGCCAGTGGGGCTGAGGACGAGCTTAAGGCTCTGCAAGCCGGCTTCCATGCTCATATCGGCGACATTGGCCAGGTAGATCTCGGTCAGCAGGCCGCTCTGCAAGGCCACAAAAGACATGCTGTAGGGCATCTCGGCGCGGATGAAACATTGTTCAGGCTGGGGAAGCTGCTGGGGGTAGATCTCGCTGCCGTTCTGGATGGTCACCACCAGCGGGCCGCAGACATCGATGGCACTGCCCGCATCGGGCACTGAGAAATGCAGGTAATAGACCTGGTCTTTGACCACTTCGACAGCCGGATTGAACAAAAGGCTGTACTCCTGGCCCACCGGCTCGCCATCTTCTTTAGGCTTGGCCGGCTCAATGACCAGGACGCTTAACGGCTTTTCACCACCCGGTTCCTGGCTGACGATCAAGTCCAGGATGGCGGATTGCCCGGTTTGGCGATCCACCACACCAGCCAGGTAAACCTCGCTCAGCGTGCCGCTCTCTTTGGCAGTGAAAGACGCCGCATACGGCTGGCCTGGGCCAACAAAAGAGCTGGGCGGGAAAGAGATGATCTGGTTGTAGCGCCCCGCATCCGTCTCCAGGTGCAGGTTAATGGGGCCAGGGATATTCTGATAAATCCAATAAGAGGCCTCGACCCGCGTGATGGGCCGGGTATAAATGCCGCTGAAGGCAAAGGCATAAGCCGCGGTTGCCACCAGCACCAACGCACCGAGGATCACAGCGGCCGGACGGAAGAAGCGAGAGCCACGGGCTGCCGTTGAAGTTTGATTTTGCTCGTCCGCGGGGGTCTCGTGTTCAAGGCCGGCAGTATCTTGGGTCTGGGCCTTGCCCAGGTCATACAGGGCCACCAGGGCCCAGGCGGCAAAGATGGCCAACATGGGGTAGATGGGAAGCTGGTAGCGCATGGTGGGGTTGAACTGGGAGGACTGCCAGAGGAAATAGGCAGCCGTCCAGGCCCACAACAACAGATGCTTATGCCAATCTCCCTTCAAGATCCGCCAGCCAGCCCACAAGAAGCCCGCCCATGCCAGGATACCAAGCGGCAGGCCCAGCCCCCAAACGGTAATGTTCTGGAAAGAAAAGGTCAGGGGGCGGCGCGCCCACTGCATGGCCGGGGGATAATCCAGGTCGCCGGCGGCCTGGTTGCGCTGCTCAAGGATATCGGCCAACCAGGGCTGGTAGATTTTTACGTTAAAGAAGCTGGGACCGGTGAAGGCGTAAGGCTGGAAGATGCGAAAAGCCAGCAGGCTGACCAACGCACCCGCCGCCAGGAAGACCAGGATGTGCGCCATCCAGCGCGTCCGCTCTGCCACGGGCAGCTTGAAATAACGCAAGCCAAAAGCCAACGGCAGCATCATCGCCACCGGGGCGGCGTTCAGCTTAGAGGCCACAGCGCAGCCCAGGGCAAAACCGAAGGCAATGCTCAGCCACAGGTCGGGCGAACGCCAGAAATTGGGCCTGGCAGGCAGCTC
>CAZWFQ010000007.1:0-20998 GCA_964633225.1 uncultured Anaerolineaceae bacterium | reverse complement strand
CGGGCTCTTTGCGCGAGACAATCCTGACCGCATAGTAGATCGCCAACAAGGTAAACAGGTTGACGAAGGTATCCATGGTGAAGAAGTGTGACTGCTGGATCTGCAAGACGGCAAAGGCCGAGAAGGCCGCCGCCAGGATCGCCACGCGCTGATCGTAGGCGCGCCGGGCTACCGCAAAGACCAGGATGATCACCAGCCAATCGGCCAGGGCCGAAAGCGTACGGCCCATATCCGTCATCTCGTTGAAACCAACCCGCTCGTAAGACCACTCTGCCAGGTAGCGGGTGATGAACATGGGCAAAGTGCCGTAAACATAGAAGGGGTGGCCGCGGTTCTCGGGGTTCAGGCTGGAATTGGCGGCATCAAAATACTGTGCCAGGCTTTCCACCGGCTGGATATCAGCCCCCACCCAGATCAAAAAGCGCTCATCGGGATGCAGGTACTGGTATTCGCCCCACTCAATACCTACCAGCCGCAAGTACGCCCCGGCAAGCAAGATCAAGAGCAGCAGAAGGACGTATGTCAAGCGCCTCAAAGCCAAGGGTTTATTTTGGATCTCAGGTTGCAGATTGTTCATAAGCGTACAAACATTCTATTCAGGTTGAGATTAGGGCAGCGCGTCCACCGGAATTGCAGCCGTCGGCGGGACAAAAAAGATAAAGAAATCTTTATCCACCCGTGAATCAAAGAGCGTCCACGAGCCCCGCGGGTACATCTCTTGCAAAAGGCTCAGGGAGTTGATGTCGTCATTTTTGACCAGGAAGAGCTTGGGGCGCGGGTCGGTGAGCGTATCAATGAAGTGCTCGGGCCAGATCGCCATGTCGCGCGTCGTCAGGCCAGCGCTCATACCCACCAGGCGCGTATCCACCCAGTAGGGATAAGCCACCACCCAGGCGGTATCGGTACTGCCGGTCATGGCGCCAAAATCGCGCACCACTTCGCCCATCTCACTGGTGTTCCAAGATGAAAGCTCATAGGCGCGCTGGTACTGGTTAAAAACCAGGTCATAATTGTTCAGGGATGACCAGCCGATCAGCAAAACAGCCAGCCCCCAGCCAAGCTGGCGGCCCCAGGCAGGCAGGGCCTTCTGCAGGCCGTTGAGCAGGCCATCCAGGGCCAGGCCCACGATGACGAAGACCGGTATCAAAGCGCCAGAAGTGCGGTTAAGGATGGGGTTCTCGCCAGGGAAAGCCAGCGAAAGGATGGAAGGCAAGAGCAGCAGCGGAATGGAAATCAAGAGGAAGAGGTCGCGCCAATCGCGGCGCCGCAGGTAGCGCAAGAGTACCAGCAGCAGGCCCAGGTGGAAAAGCGCCGCTGAAACCAGGTCTAGGGCGGGGCGGTGTGTCACCGAGACCACCCATACTTCGCCATTATTCCAAGCGAACATCACCAGGGCATTCCACAAATTTTTCAAGAAGATCAGCCAGGCCGGCCCCGGCAGAGGCTGTTCGATCGAACCCAGGCGCGTCAGGGCGCGGTATGAGAACATCTCGGGGTTTTCCAGGGCATAGCGCAGCAGGGGCAAGAACACCAGCAGTGAGACCAGGGCCAGCATCGCCAGCCACCAGACGGCCTGCTGGCGCTGGCCTTTGGAGCGGCAGTGCAGCAGATAGATGACAAAGGCCGCCACAACCACAAACGGCACAATGCGGAAAGGGCTGTAACCATGCAGGCCCAGCCCCAGCCAGATGCCCGCCAGGATCAGATCGTTGCGGCTGCGAGCACGCAGGCCGCGCAGCAGGTAATACAACACCGGCGCGGTGAAGAAGGCGTAGAGGGTGAAGCGCAGGCCAACGCGCGAGATGACGTTGGGCCAATAAGCCACCCCGGCCAAAGCCAGGGCAAACAGGCCCGCTCGCCGCCCGCCCAGCTCTTTGCCCAGGCCGTAAATGAAGGGCAGGGTCAGCAAGCCGCACAGCACGGTGCCGATCTTGAGGCTGAGGAAGGAATAACCCGTACCAAAGAGCTTGATCACCGCCGCGGTCAGGTACATCTGGAAGGCTTCGCGCCCGGTATTGCGGGGGAAGAAGATGCTGGTCTGCCCGTGGAGCACATCCCACACGTCCAACAGCTTCTCAGCCTGGTCGCTGACCATCTCGGGCGGGGTCTGAACCAGTTGGTAGGTGCGGAAGAAGATCACCAGAGCCAACACCGCTGCCACAGCCAGGCTCCAGCCGGTGAAAGAGAACTTCCAGGGCAGGCGCAGGGCAGTACGGATGTGAGCACCCCAATCCCGCGGGGGAGGGCCGCCCAGCCAAAAAGCCCACACCACGCTGGCAACTGCCAGCAGCCACAGGCTCAAGTTCCAAATGGTGAAGCGATTGCCGCCCAGCATGACAAAGGCCAATGGGATCAGCACCAGTGCGGCGAAGACCGCCCCCGTGCGCACCTTGAACCAGGAACGGTTTTGCTCTGGCAGGTCGCTTTCGTCCGCGGCCGAGCCCGCCTCGGGCTTGGCCGCGGCGCCCAGGGCCCATTCTCCACGGTGCCCGGCCCACAGCACCCAGGCCCCCGCAATAAAGTACAGGAAAGCGCCCAGGATCCAGGCGCGGTTGGGGCGCGGCTCAAGCGAGATCTGAGCCACCAAGGCCAGCACCAGGGCCACCAGGGCATGCCAGGGGAACGTTTGAGGGCTCAGGATGGAATCGGGCGCAGAAACAGGCGTCTCAGCCAGCGGCTCGTCCAGACCAGAGACAGGCTCATCAGCGCGTGCCTGGCCTTCAGCTTGCAGAGGTTCCGGCAGGGATTCTGATGGGGCGTCTTCAGGGAAGGGCAGCGGTTTACCACGCAGCAGCGATTTTACGTAGTCGAGGACAGTTGGTTCTTCATTCATAGGCGCACATGATTATAGCATGAGGCTGTGCTATACTGGAGAAAATTTTAGAGGATGAGTAAGATGAACAGGGCATTTACCCAATCCATCCTGCTTATCCCAGCGAAAAGATATTTTCAAAGGAGCATAGCATGCCAAAGAAAACTACCGATCCTGCCCTGATCAATGCCCTGCTTGACGATGCCGTGCTAGCCAGGTTGGCTACCGCCGACCCGCGCAGCCTGCAGCCGCACGTAGTGCCGGTGTGGTTCTTGTGGGACGGCACCAGCATCTGGATCAGTGCCTTTGAGAGCACCCGCAAGCTAAAAGAGCTGCTGCGCAACCCGCGCTGCGCCGTACTGATCGAGGCCAAAGAACCGGGCAAAGAACCGGGCAAGCTGGAAGCCGTGTTGATGGAAGGCACTGCCGAAGTGATCGAGATGCCGCGCGAGCTGGTGCGGGAGAAATCGATTGAAATCTACACCCGCTACATGGGCCCGCAAGGCGTACTGGGCGAAGAGCCGCAGTCCTGGTCGCGCGATCCTGAGAACCGCCTGGTGAAGCTCACGCCGGAGATGACCCGGGCCTGGTAAGCCCCATGATGAGCCAGCCTGCCGCGCTGCTCAACTTGCCCTTCCATTTTCACAATGGATTGGAAAGCCTGTTGCCTGCCGCACGGCGCAGCGGGCCGGCGGAGCTAGCGTGCACCGCCCACCAGTCGATCAAACACCTGAACGAATTTCACTTGTGCCCGGCCTGCAATCAGGTATACTGGAAGGGTTCACATTACGATCATATGTTGGGGATGGTGAAAGACCTGTTTAAACAAGGCAAGTCCAAGCAAGGCGAAAGGTAAAATATCATGAATAATACCCCGTCATCTCGTAAGAAATTTTACACTTTGGTTCTATTCCCTGTCTTGTTAGCACTCATCTGCCAGACATTGGTCGGAGAGCCCCGCCCTGCCACCGCCCGCCCCCTGGCAGAGCAGTTCTACCTGCCCTATATCGTCGAACAATCTCCCCAGCCCGAGGCCGCCATTGTGGTGGATCATAACCACCGCGATATCAGCCTCATTCCCACCCAATGGATCGAAGCCGCCAAGCAGAACGTGGTTTGGGCTTACGGCTCCACCTCGCATGGCACGCAAGTGTACGACGGGGCAGAATACTTGAGCGCCTACGTCAACCCGCCAGCCTACAACTTCTCAATGGGGTGGGGCAGCCCGCCCGACCCCAGCGACCCGCTATCCTTGCGCATGGGCTATTCTGGCTTCAGTTGGAATGCATCGACATACCTGAATTGGGCACGCGGTCTGCTGAACGACTCACCAGAAGCCAATGTTTTTATGTGGTCCTGGTGCGGCGAAATGTCTTGGCTCAGCGTGCAGCAAGTGCAGGGCTACCTCGATATGATGCTCCAGCTCGAAAGCGAATATCCTGGCGTGCGCTTCGTCTACATGACCGGGCATACCGATGCCGGCAGTTACGAGACGCTCAACCGCAATAACGACATGGTGCGCCAATTTGTGCTCGACAACGATAAGGTGCTCTACGATTTCGCCGATATTGAAAGCTGGCTGCCAGACGGCACCCCCTACAGCGGCATCCCCACTGATACCTGCCCCTGGTGCGCCAATTGGTGCAGCACGCACCCCGGCTACTGCCCAGACCCGGCTTTCAGCTGCGCTCATTCACACTCGCTCAACTGTTACCTCAAAGGCCAGGCCTTCTGGTGGCTTTCGGCCCGCCTGGCAGGCTGGGACGGAACGCCCTAACTTACATTTGTGTATGCCGCAAGGCCCTTTGACACATTGGCATTTTGCGGATTTGTGCTTACAATAGTAGTCAGGCTGATTCGATAAACATCCTATGCCCACTCCACCCCGCTCTTCTCGCAAGCGCAGCAGCCGGCCCACCATCGGTCTGCTGATTGCGCGCATTGGGCGGGCCTGGGGCAAAGAGCTGATGGCTGGCCTGACCGCTGCCGCCGAGGAAATGAATGTCAACCTGCTCATCTTTGCTGGCGGCTCCCTCAAGCCGGAGAACAGCGGCGATCTTTCGCTGTACGACCTGATCGACCCGCAGCAGCTCGACGGCCTGATCTTCTTTGCCGATATTGGCCACGGGGTCGAAGAAGAAACCGTCCTGCAATTCTGCCAGCGCTTTGCACCCCGCCCCATGCTGACCATCTCGATGGCTGCCGGCGACATCCCAGCCATCTTGTCAGATAGTTACAACGGCATGTGCCTGGCAGTGGAACACCTGATCCAAGAACACGGCCGCCAGCGCATTGCCTTCATTCGCGGGCCCGAGGGGCAGATCGAAGCCGAACAGCGCTACCAGGCGTATCTTGACACCCTGAAGGCGCACAGCCTGCTTTTCGATCCCCAGCTTGTGGTAGCCGGCGATTTCAACCTAGACAGCGGGCGAGCCGCCGTACACACCCTGCTCGAAGAACGCCAGGTCAAGTTCGACGCCGTAGCCGCCGCCAATGACCGCATGGCCTTTGGCGCCCTGGATGGCCTGCAAGAATGCGGCCTGCAGGTGCCCACCGAGGTGGCCCTGGTGGGCTTTGATGATGTACTGGAAGCCCAGGTGCTGGGCGTGCCGCTCACCACGGTGCGCCAGCCCTTCTATTCCTCGGGCAAACAGGCCATTGCCATGCTGATGCAGCTCATCCGCGGCGAGACCACCCCCAAACAGATCGTCATGCCCACCGAGCTGGTCACGCGCTGGTCCTGCGGCTGCCTGCCCCAGGCCTTGCGCCAGGTAGCCTGCGACGATCTCACACTGATCGCTGAGACGGTCTCCCTGCCCGAGGGGCAGCCCCCCCTGGCGGCGCTAAAGGCCCAGCGCAAAAACGCCCTCGAAGAATTGCACCAGGTCTTCATGGATGACATGCTGACCACATCTGCTGCCGACCGGCGGCGTGTGACCGCTACGCTAGCAAACTTGTGGGATTGCTTCTTAAGCGATATGGGCGGCAAGACCCAAGATGATTTCCCTAAGGCCATCGCCCAGTCCCTGCTGGCAGTACAGCGGCTGCCAGTGGCTAACCGAGATACCAACTTCTGGCACAGCTTCTTATCCGAATTCCGCCGCCAGGTGCTGCCCTACCTGCCCGATCGCATCACCATGCTGCAAGCCGAAAACCTGCTGGAGCAGGCCCGCATCCTGGTGGGCGAGGTAGCCCAGCGCGAGCAGGCCTACCAACGCCTGGAAGTGGAACAGCAAGAAGCGCTTTTGCAAGGCCTGGGCCATACCCTGGCAACACTCCCCAGCATGCGCGAGATGGCTGGCGCCACCACGCAGCACTTCCCCGCTCTGGGCATTCGGCACTGCCACCTGGCCCTCTTCGATCCCACAGACCTGAGCGCCTCGCCATCCCTGCTGCGCCGCGACCCACAGGCGCGCCTCTTCTTTGCATACGACGCCGCCCAGCCAGGGCTCAACCCCGCTGAGCTGCCGTCCTTCCCGGCCCGCCAGATGGCGCCTGCCAACTGCCTGCCGCAGGGGCGACGTTTCAGCGCAGTCATCACACTGCAAAGCTTTGCCGGGGCGCCGATGGGCTTCTTGTGGACCGAGGTTGGCCCGCGCGAGTGGGAAGTGTACATCCGCCTGAGCAACCTGCTGAGCAGCGCCATTTATCGCGCCCTGCTGGTCAAAGAACGCGAGCAGGCCATGCAAGAGATTGGGCGGCTTTTGGTGCGCTCTGAGCAGCACGCCATCGAGTTGGATATTGCCAAGAAAACCGCCGAAACCGCCGCCCAGCGTGCCCAACAGGCCCTGGCTGAAACCGACGGCCTCTTCCGGGCGGCGCGCGCCATCTTGGGCGCCACCGAAGTGGCCGAGATCTGCCAGAAACTTACCAATCACTTCACCGGGCTGGTGCAGGCCGACCGGGTGCTGGTCTTTTTGGTAGACCATCTCCAAGAAAAGGTACTGCTCTCGGTGCATAACGGCCGCATCATCGACGACCTAGACACCACCTACCACGAGCTAAAAAGCGGCATCAGCGGGCAAGTTTTTGAAACCGGCCAACCGGTGCTCTCGCGCAGTGCAGAGGACGGCATTGAGCCGCCCGAGACCGCTGAAAGACGGCGCCGCGCCGGCACCGGATCGGTCATCGTAGTGCCGCTCAAGGCCAAAGACCTGGTCATCGGAACGGTCACGGCCATTAACCGCATCGACCAACGCCAGTTCGAGCAGCACGATGTGGACCTGCTTATGTCGCTGGCAACCCAGGCTGCCACGGCCATCGAAGGCGCCCACATGTACCAGGCCGAGCAAGAGCGCCGCCAGGTGGCAGAGATCTTGGTGCAGGCCGGGCGTAAACTCTCCAGCAGTCTCAAGCTGCACGAGGTGCCTGGTTACGTATTGGAACAATTGGCCCTGGTGGTACCCTACGAACGCAGCTCACTCTTATTGCAAGAGGGCGACGTGCTGCGCATTGTGGCGCAGCGCGGCTTCCCCAAAGACGAACGCGCCCGCGACCTGCTGGTCGACATCCGCGAAGGTGACGTCTTCGAGCAGGTGGTGGCGGCAGGCCGCCCGGTCATCATCGACGATGTAACCCGTATTTCAGGCTGGAAACAGCAAGACTGGCTGCCGCTCAACCATTCGTGGATGGGCGTGCCGCTCTTCTCAAAAGACCATGTCATCGGCATGCTCTCGCTAACGCGCAAAGATGTGCGCGCCTTCAGCCAGGATGATGACGTGATGGCATCCACCTTTGCCCTGCAGGCTGCCATCGCCCTGGAGAATGCCGGCCTGTACAACGAGATCACACGCTTCAACGAACAGCTCGAAGAGATGGTGGCCCAGCGCACCGAAGAGTTGAAGGTTGCCTATCAGCAGCTCGAAAAGCTAGACAAGAACAAGACCGTCTTCATCAACGTGGCTGCGCATGAACTGCGCACCCCCCTGACGGTGATGAAGGGCTACCTGGGCATGTTCACCAATGATGCCACTGTCAAGAACAGCCAGTACCTGACCGAGGCGGTCAAGGGCGTGCTGAAAGGCATCGACCGCCTGCACACCATCGTCAACAGCATGCTCGACGTGGCGCGCATCGACAGCCAGGTGCTGGATATGCGCCCCGAGATCATGTCCATCGGCGTGACCCTCAAACGCATCCAGGCCGACATAACCCCCGCCTTGCAAGAGCGCAGCCTGTCTCTCGAGTTAGAAAACCTGGAGAACGTGCCGTTGATCCATGCCGACCCCACCTTGATCCTGAAGGTACTGCAAAATGTGATCGGCAACGCCATCAAATACACTCCCGATGGGGGGCATATTGTGGCCCGCGGCATGGTGGTGCAAGACAACGAACTGGGAGCTTGCGTAGATATCCAGATCCAGGATAGCGGCATCGGCATCGATAAGGAGCACCAGGATCTGATCTTTGACAAGTTCTATCAAACCGGCGCCGTAGAAGTCCACTCTTCCGGCGACACCAAGTTCAAAGGCGGCGGCCCTGGCCTGGGGCTGGCAATTGCGCGCGGCATCGTGGCGGCTCACCACGGGCGCATCTGGGTGGAGAGCGAATGCCAGGACGAAGAACGCTGTCCCGGCAGCATCTTCCACATTCTCTTGCCCATCACCGCCGATATCCCGCTGCGCTAAGATGCTCTGGATTTTTACCCAATGAATGATCCTTCTGACGACAACTCCGCCCCGCTGGGCCTGACCTTCCCCTGCCAATTTCCGGTCAAAGCCATGGGGCCCAACCATGATGATTTCGAGACCCTGGTGGTGGGCATTGTCCACAAGCACATTGCCGACCCTGCCACCAGCCAGATCCAACGCAAGCTGAGCAGCGGCGGGCGCTTCCGCTCGGTAACGGTGGTCATCAACGCCGAAAGCCGGGCCCAGCTCGACGCCATCTACCTGGAACTGAACGCCCAAGAGCAGGTGGTGATGGTGCTGTAGCAAGCCGTCTGGCAAACGCTACTGTAAGTCAAAATTCCCGCTGTTGAACTCAACCAATTTCACCCAGTTGATCGCACCGCCATCGTCGCAAAATTGATCAATGAACTGTTTGGTGAGCCGGTTCGTTACCTTGCCTTTTTCAAAGGAGAAAGAATCATTATGCTCTTTGGCCCGGTACCCAACCGGCTCAATGAGATCCGTATATAAGTTCTGATTCTCGCTGATTAGGTACCAAAAATTCTGCCCAACCACCTTCACATATCCCCTTAGATAACTTGTTTTCATTTTCCCATAGCATATTCCCAATACAGGCTGTACATTTGCCCCCCGTTGCAATTGTTTCAACCTGGACATGGCATTCTTAAGATCTTGTTCGAGCTTGCCTTGCTGCGAGCTATTGCCCCAATGAGGCCCGGATTTTATCGAAACCACATAGTGAATACCGTTATTGATAAACTCTAAATCCACCCCTGGGGCAGCCGACTTATGACCGCCACAAGTCATTTCGGCAACAAATACCGCCAAGCCTTCCAGAAAGTCCCCAAAAAGCTTTTCTTCGGATGATGAGAGAAAGGCATCCAACAAGCCCGAGATTAACTCGTTGGCAGTTGTTATGTTCTTCGCCTTGAATAAATAAGGATTCTTGTTCAGCAGTTTCTCTAATCTCAATTCCCCCAAAGATTTAAGACGCCGCTCGTGAAAGTCAACGATATGGTCATTCACATAGTCGCACACGTTTTGCAGGTTAAGTGGATTCATGCTTATCCTCTCGCAAAGAATCTGACATACTTATCGCCTGGTAATCCCCGTGTTCTTCTGCGACAATAGGTAAAGCTATTTGCGTCGCGGCCACCCGATCGCGTGCAATATCGATGTATTCTGGATTAAGGTCAATCCCGACATAATTGCGGCCTAGCTGCATGGCCGCCAGTGCAGTCGTTCCCGATCCAATAAAAGGATCCAAAACAACATCTCCCTGCCTTGTAAACAACTTGATAAACCATTTGGGCAATTCAACCGGAAACGCAGCACTGTGATTCTTGTTCGCACATTCAGTTGCTAAGTGAATGACATTATTGGGATAGACCATATCACGCCCCACCCAATTAGAGACATTTTTTCCAAAACCGCTGCCCACTCTCGATTCATCGCGCGTTTGATCGGTCTGGCTTAGCTTTGCCAGCCTATCTTTTGCCCAGTTACCCACAGGAACCATAACGGCTTCCTGATACATGCTGAAATTTTTGGATTTATTGAATTGAATTAACCGTTCCCAGTTGTCTCGAAACCGATTGGGCCATTTGCCGGGGTATGAATTCTTCTTATGCCACATGAATTCTTCGGTCCACAGCCAACCCTGACTTCTCATCGCCAGGATTAATTCGATCACATACGTGTGTCTTTCCCCATTCACCACGCGCTCTTTAATATTCAAGATAAAAGTGCCCGTAGGCTTAAGCACTCGCAAAAATTGTTCTGTTTTGGGAAGGAACCAACTCACATACGTATCAGGCGAAACACCGCCATACGTTTTCTGACGCTGGTCTGCATAAGGCGGCGATGTAAAGATTAAATCTACCGAATTATCAGGTAAACCTTTAAGCACGTCACCGCAATCGCCTAGCAAAATATTATTGATAAAAGAAAACCGATCCATACCCCGAATATAGCCAACTATCGCAAGAAAGTCAAGCTTGATTTCGCCAAGCTTATCTAACAAGGTTGTGTATGTCGCTTTATAATATCCACAACAAGAAACACCAGGCAGGATGCAGCATAGAATCCTACAACCCCCACCATCGACTTTTGGAGGTGCGAATGTCCCAATTATTCATCCGTGAATTCACCGATGCTGACCTTGACCCTGCCGACGAACTATTAAACCTGGCCTTTCACACATCCGTCAGCCGGGTACAAGACTTGACCATCTACCGCCAGGTACAGCCCGATGGCTGGTTTGCCGCCGAACAGGAAGGGCAACTGATGGGGATGGTGGGCGCAATTCATTACGGCGATTTTGCCCACGTGGGCTTGATGGCAGTCCATCCCGAGGCCCAACGCCAGGGATTTGGCATGACGCTGATGCAATTCATCCTGGCCTGGATCGAGGCCCACAGCCGCTCTGGGCAGCAGGCGCCCGCATCCTGGCTGGATGCCAGCGTTATGGGCCGCCCGCTGTATGAGAAGCTGGGCTTCGTCAGCTATGACGAGACAGGCATCTACGTGCGCCCCCTCAGCCCAGCCGCGCCGCTACCAGGCGGGCACCTGCAAAGGCACCGCATCCAACCTCTCACCCCGCGCGAGCTAGACGAATTGGCGCCCTTGGACCGGGCCGTTTTTGGCGCAGACCGGCGCAAATCGCTCCAGGCCCTGTTGGAGGCTTACCCCGGGCGCTCCTACTTACAACGAAACGAGACCGGGCAAGTGACCGGTTATTTGATTGCACAAAAGAACCGCATCGGACCGTGGGTGATGCTGCAATCGGGGCAGGCTGAAGCCTTGTTGCAAACCGCCCTAGCCTTGACTTACGAAGGGGCACTGGCAGTCAATCCATCTTCTGAAAACAAGGAGATCAGAGAGCTGCTGGCGCGCTACGGCTTTGAGTGGATGCGCAGCAACAAGCACATGGGCTGGCGAGTCAGCGGTTCCCATGGCCGGCGCCAGCAGGTGCTTTCACAAGCCAGCCTGGCGCTCGGTTAAACAAAGCAGGGGCCGCGTACGCAGCCCCTGCTGGTTATTAAGTACATTACATCCCGTACATATACGCCAGGCCCACCACGCCGGGACCGGCATGGGTGCCGACTACGGGGCTGACCTCGCCGAAGATGCTCTCGCTGGCGCCCAGCTTGGCAGAAGCCTGTTTAAGCAAGTCCTGGGCTTCTTCGGCGGCATTGGCGTGCACCACAGCCAGGCGCAGGGGCTTTTGTCCGCCAGTTCTTTCTCCCACCAGCTCGACCAGGCGGGCCAGCGATTTTTTGCGCGTGCGCACGCGCTCCAGGGCATCCACCTTGCCGTCTCGCAGGTGCAAAATCGGCTTAATGTTCAGGGCAGTGCCCAAGAAACGGCTGCCGCCGCCAATGCGTCCGCCGCGGTGCAAGAATTCCAATGTGTCCACCGCAAAGATAATGCCAGAGTGCTGCTGGGCCTGCTCTGCCAGGGCCAGGCATTCTGGCATCGAAGCGCCCTGCTCAATAGCACGCGCCACGCTCAACACCTGGAAGCCCATTGCCATTGCAGTGGCATTGGTATCAACGATATGAATCGGTGCGCCGGCAGGTAGGCTCTCGCGCGCCTGGACAGCCGAATTCAAAGTACCTGAAAGCTTGGAAGAGATTACCATGCACAAGATCTCATAACCCTGGTTGAGCAGGTTTTCATAGATCTGCTGGAACCTGGATACAGTGACCTGCGAGGAGGTGGGCATAACAGGGCTGTTCTTCAAGCGAACATAAAACTCACTGGGCATGATGCTGACACCATCTTCGAACACTTCTTGACCCAGGATCAAAATCAGGGGGGCGACCGTGATGTGATACTTTTCCACCAGGTCAGCCGGGATGTAACCGGTACTGTCTGTTACTAACGCAATCTTTGCCATAGACCTTTACTCCTTGGCATTATTTGATAAACTATAAAAAGGGATGAGACTGTAACTGCTGACAGCTATATAACCCTATTCAGCAGCAATAGTTACGATGACCCTTGCTGGCAGGGTTCCCTGTCAGGGCACTCTCTTCATTATTACCTCTTGACCATTCAGGCCTTCCAGGCTAAAATTCAATGCCGTGTTTGAGAACCTGACCGAACGTCTCAACAATGTCTTTACCCAACTGCGCCGCCGGGGCAAACTCTCGGCGGCAGATGTTGATACCGCCATGCGCGAGGTGCGCCTGGCGCTGTTAGAAGCGGATGTCAACTATGCGGTGGTAAAGGATTTTGTGGCCCGCGTGCGCGAGCGCTCTGTGGGGCAAGAAGTCTCAAAGGCCCTCAACCCGGCGCAGCAGGTCATTAAAATCGTCAATGAAGAGCTGATCGCCACCCTGGGCGCGCCCGAGCATCTCAACCTCACCGGGCAGCGCCCGTATGTGTTAATGCTGGTGGGCCTGCAAGGCTCTGGTAAGACCACCGCCGCCGGTAAGCTGGCCCGCATGCTGCGCTCGCGCGGCGAACGGGTGATGCTGGTGGCCTGCGACCCCTACCGCCCGGCGGCTGTCAAACAACTGGAAACCCTGGGCGAAAAGGTGGGCGTGCCGGTGCACTTTGAAGAAGGTGTGCCCCCGCCCGAGCTGGCCCGCCGGGCAGTTGAAAAAGCTGAAAAAGGCGGCTTTACCGTTGTCATTCTAGACACAGCCGGCCGCTCTCAGCTCGACGATGCCCTGATGCAAGAGCTGACTGGTATTACCAGGCGCGTCCCCCCCACCGAGGTGCTGCTGGTGGTCGACTCGATGATTGGCCAGGAAGCGGTCAACATTGCCCAGGGCTTCCGCGACGCCATCCAGATGAGCGGCCTGATCCTGACCAAGATGGACGGCGACAGCCGCGGTGGCGCAGCCATCTCGATCCGCGCCGTCACCGGTGTGCCGATCAAGTTCATCAGCGCCGGCGAGGGCATGGACGCCCTGGAAGCCTATGACCCAGGCCGCCTGGCCTCCCGCATCCTGGGCATGGGCGACCTGCTCGGCCTGATCGAGCGCGCCGAGGCCAATTTTGACCAGCAAACGGCCCAAAAGCAGGCCGAGAAGCTGCTCTCTGGCGAGTTCTCGCTAGAAGATTTTGCCAACCAACTGCGCCAGGTGCGCAAGATGGGTCCCATCGCTCAGTTGTTGGAGATGATGCCGGGCGGGATGGGTCAGATGGCCCGCCAGGTGGACCCGAAGGATGCCGAGCGCCAGCTCAAGATGACTGAGGCCATCATCGATTCGATGACGGTCAGAGAGCGCCGCAACCCAGATTTGCTTAACGCCAGCCGCCGCCGGCGCATTGCGCGTGGCTCTGGCACCGAAGTACAGGATGTTAACCGCCTTGTCAAGCAGTATCGCGAGGCGCAGCGCATGTTCAAAACGATCAAGAAAACGGGTGGGCGTGGCTTGCCACGCCTGTTTGGATAGGCTTAAGCTATACAGCCGGTGCCCCGCGCCCCTTCAGCGCAACCCCTCTTCTGCACCGGAAATGTGGCCAGGCCGATAAAAAAACAATCATAAAAAACGATCTGTTATTCGAAGGAGATAAGTACCAATGGTTCGCATTCGTTTACGCCGTGTAGGCTCCACAAAACAGCCCAGCTACCGCCTGGTTGCCGCAGACCGGGAACACCCCCGCGATGGCCGCTTCCTGGAAATCTTGGGCTTCTACAACCCCCGCACCCAGCCCGCCACAATCGAGCTGGAAGAGGCCCGCATCTATGACTGGATGACCAAGGGTGCCCAGCCCAGCGAATCGGTGGCCAAGCTCTTCAGAACCGCCGGTCTGCTGGACCGCTTTGCTCGCTTCAAAGCCGGCGAGGCCGTCGAGACCCTGGTTGCCGAGGCATCTGCCGCGCAGCAGGCTCGCCAGCCCAATCCTCGCACCAGCGAGGCCACCCCCGGTGGCAAGAAGCAGAGCGGCAAGTCCGCTTAACACATAAATCATGAAAGAACTGATCGAGTACATTGCTTCCTCGCTGGTGGATGACCCCACGCAGGTGCGGGTGACCCAAGAGCAGCGCGGCGGCAAGACGTATCTTAAGCTAAAGGTGGCGCAAGAGGATATGGGGCGGGTGATCGGCAGGCAGGGGCGAGTAGCCACTGCAATGCGCTCTCTGCTCAACATCGCCGCCAACCGCGCAGGTAAGCAAGCTTACCTGGATATCGAAGATCCCCAATAATATCAAAGAACGATGCAAAAGCGGTGGTTGGACACCGCTTTTGCATCGTTCTTGGTTGATTCTGCTATGACTGACACCGGACAAGGGATCCAGCGCCAGCCGGCCTTCCTGGCGGTTGGCAAGCTGCGCCGCCCACATGGCGTGCACGGCGACGTTTTAATGGACGTGCTGACGGATTTTCCCGAGCGGCTGCGCCCAGGTATTACCCTGTATATCGGCGAGGCACACCGCCCGCTGACACTACTCAAAGCCCGCTTCCATGGCACAGCCATGCGCATATTATTTGAGGGCTATACAACCCCCGAGGCCGTGGGAGAGCTGCGCAACGAACTGGCGTTCGTGCGCACTGACGGTATCCCATCCCTACCAGAAGGCGAATATTACCAGCACCAGTTGTTGGGCCTGAACGTGGTCGGCGAGGCCGGCCAGGCCTTAGGCGTGATCCACGAGATCTTACAGACTGGCGCCAATGATGTACTGGTGGTGCGCCCGCCAGCCGGGCCCGATATGCTCTTACCGCTGATCGACTCTGTGGTGTTGCGCATCGACCTGGCCGCGGACCAGGTGCACGTGCACCTGCTGCCTGGCCTATTGGGTGAAGAAGAAGAGGCCTGAGTTGACCGAGGCGCGCCTGTTTTGGGTTGGCTTCAACCTGGTTAAGGGCATCGGCGCGGTGCGCTTCCGCACCCTGGTAGAAACCTTTGGCAGCGCTGAAGAGGCCTGGAACGCATCAGCCTCTGACCTGCGCCAGGCCGGGATGGGCCCCAAGCTGGTGGAGAATTTGATCCAGGTGCGCAGCCAGGTTTCGCTGGAACAGGTCTGGCAGCGCATCCAGGCCCAAGGCATCCAGGTGCTCACCTGGGAAGACGAAGCCTATCCCCGCCGCCTGAAAGAGATCGACCAGCCCCCGCCCGTGCTGTACTTGCGCGGCGAAGTGCAAGCCCAAGATGAATGGGCCGTGGCGGTCGTGGGCACCCGCCAGGTCAGCGGCTATGGCCGGCAGGTGACCGAAGAGCTGGCTGGCCTGCTGGCACGCAACGGCGTGACGGTGGTCAGCGGGTTGGCGCGCGGCGTCGATTCGGTGGCTCACCAGGCCGCCCTGAATGCCGGAGGCCGCACCCTGGCCATTTTAGGCTGCGGGGTAGACCGCGTCTACCCGCCCGAGAACCGCCGCCTGGCCGAACAACTCATGGCCCACGGCGCCCTGATCAGCGATTACGCCCCCGGCACGCCTCCCGACGGCCCCAATTTCCCGCCCCGCAACCGCATCATCTCGGGGCTTTCGATGGCAGTGGTGGTCATAGAGGCTGGGCTGACCAGCGGGGCACTGATCACAGCCAGCTTTGCCGCCGACCAGGGGCGAGAAGTGTTTGCTGTACCAGGCAATATTCTGGCCCCGCAGAGCAAGGGTACCAACCGCCTGATCCGAGACGGCGCCCGCCCACTGCTGGAGCCGCAAGAAGTGCTCGACACGCTCAACCTGACCCGGGTGGCTGAACACCGCACGGCCCGCGTCGCCCTGCCCGGCGATGCCACCGAAGCCCTGCTTTTGCAGACCCTCACCCACGAGCCGCTGCACGTAGACGAGATCCGCACCCTGACCAGCTTACCGATTGAGAAGGTATCTGCTTCGCTAGCATTGATGGAGCTGAAGGGCATGGTGCGCCAGGTGGGTGGAATGAATTACGTACGCGCTGCCGAAGCGGCAGAAACTTATGAGGTGGATGAATGACCGATCATTATTATGCCGTCATCATGGCTGGCGGGGGGGGCACCCGCTTGTGGCCGCTCTCGCGCCAGGCGCGTCCCAAGCAGATGCTGCGCCTGATCTCTGAAGACAGCCTCTTTCAGGTAGCTGTCAAACGCCTGGAAGGGCTCTTTCCATCAGACCATATTTACGTGGTAACGGGAAAAGAACTGGCTGATGCCCTCTCAGAGCAGTGCCCAAATCTGCCCAAAGAGAATTTTATTCTTGAGCCTATGCCGCGCGGCACCGCATCTGTGGTCGGGCTGGCAGCAGTAGCGCTCCAACAGCGAGACCCCAATGCCGTGATGGTGATGCTCACTGCCGATCATTTTATCGCCGACGTGGAACGTTTCCACCGGCTCCTGCACGCCGCCTACGCTGCCGCGCAGGATGATTACCTGGTGACCCTGGGCATCACCCCCACTTATGCCGCCACCGGTTACGGGTACATCCAGGCTGGCGAGCAGTTGGGGGTTTACCAGGGCATGGACGTGCAGCGCGTCCTGCGCTTCACCGAGAAGCCCGACGAAGCCCGCGCCCAACAGATGCTCGAGACCGGTGACCATGCCTGGAACTCGGGTATGTTCGTCTGGCAGACGCGTGCCATCCTGGCTGAGTTTGCCCGCCAGATGCCCGCCCTCAATGCTCAACTGCAAGAGGTGGCACGGGCCTGGGGCAGCCCACAACAGGCAGCAATCTTGGAACAGGTCTGGCAGCAGGTCAAGCCTGAAACGATTGATTATGGCATTATGGAAGGCGCCCAGAACGTGGCTGTTATCCCTGCCGCGGGCCTGGGCTGGAGTGATGTGGGCAGTTGGGATTCATTATTCGATGTGCTGCCCACCGATGAGAATGGGAACCTGGTGATGGGCGGCCACCATATTGGCCTGGATACCCACAGCTCGCTGGTGTACGTAGAAAACGAGCGCCGCCTGATCGTCACCATGGGCGTGGAAGACCTGATTGTGGTCGATACCGGCGACGTGCTGCTGGTTTGCCGCAAAGACCAGGCCCAAAAAGTACGCCAGGTGGTCAATCACCTCAAGCAAACCAACCAGGCATACACCTAGAGGAGGCTAACTATGGAAGCTTATTGTGTCAAATGTCGCACCAAACGCGAGGTGCAGACCCCACAGCCCGTCTTTACCACTAACGGCACCCCCGCCACGCGCGGCACCTGCCCCGAATGCGGCACGACCCTGTTCCGCATGGGCAAGACCGAGGCCCATGAAGGCATGGTAGCCCCGGCCAAGGGCAGCAACCGCAAGGGCAAGCTGGTGATCGTTGAATCGCCGGCCAAGGCTCGCACGGTGGGACGCTTTTTGGGCAAAGGTTTCACGGTTAAAGCCTCCGTTGGCCATGTGCGCGATCTGCTGCGCTCTCAGCTTTCAGTGGATGTGGAAAACGACTTCACCCCCAAGTACCGCGTGCCCAACGATAAGCGCCCGGTAGTCAAAGAAATCCAGGCGCTGGCCAAGACCCACGAAGAGATCTTCCTGGCAACCGACCCTGACCGCGAAGGCGAGGCCATTGCCTGGCACCTGCTGGAATCGGCCAAGATTGACCCCAAGCTGACGCGCCGCGTGGTCTTCCACGAAATCACCGAACCCGCCATCAACGATGCCTTTGCCCACCCGCGCGATATTGATATGGACCTGGTGGATGCCCAGCAGGCCCGGCGCGTGCTGGACCGCCTGGTGGGGTATAACCTGAGCCCTCTGTTGTGGCGTAAGGTGCGCAGCCGGCTTTCGGCTGGGCGTGTGCAGTCGGTGGCCCTGCGCCTGGTATGCGAACGCGAAGCCGAAATTGACGCTTTTGTGCCGGTAGAATACTGGTCTATCGCCGCAGAGTTGCGCCCAGATGGGTTGAAGGCCAAAGATGTCTTCACCGCCAAGCTGGCCAAGATCAACGGCGAAGACCCCGTCTTGTCCAACCAAGAGGTGGTTACCCCCATCCTGGAAGAGATGGAGAAGGCGGCCTACAGCATCACCCGCATCAAACGCTCTGAGCGCCGCCGCAAGCCTTCGGCGCCCTTCACCACCAGCACCATGCAGCAAGAGGCCTCCCGCCGCCTGGGCTACACGGCCCGGCGCACCATGGCCCTGGCACAGCAGTTGTACGAAGGCATTGATTTGGGCGAAGGGGCCATCGGCCTCATCACCTACATGCGTACCGACTCAACCAACGTAGCCGAGACGGCCCAGGCCGAAGCACGCCAGTTCGTTGCCGAGCGCTACGGGCAAAGCTTCTTGCCTCCCGAAGCGCCCAAGTATACGGCCAAGTCTAAGGGCGCTCAAGAAGCGCACGAAGCCGTGCGCCCCACTTCGGTCATGCGCCAGCCCGACAGCATTAAAGAATTTCTCAACCGCGACCAATTCCGCCTGTATCAATTGATCTGGCAGCGTTTTGTGGCCTCGCAGATGGAATCTGCCGTGTACGACACCCTCTCAGTAGAAGTGACCGCCGCCGCGCCCGTCAATCAATACCTCTTGCGCGCCTCCGGCTCAAGCGTCAAGTTCCCTGGCTACCTGGTGGTCTACGAAGAAGCCAAGGACGAAGACCGCGCCCCCACGGAAGAAGAGGAAGAAGCCCGCATCCCAGCCGGGATCGCCGAGGGGCAAAAACAAGCCCTGCAGCGCTTGCTGCCTGAACAGCACTTCACCCAGCCACCGCCGCGCTTCACTGAGGCCAGCCTGGTGCGCACCCTGGAAGAATTCGGCATTGGCCGCCCTTCTACCTACGCCCCCATCCTGGGCACCATCCAACAGCGCGGCTACGTGGTGCGAGACGCCAAACGCCTGCTGCCCACCGAGACCGGCATCCTGGTCAACAGCCTGATCAGCGAACATTTCCCCGGCGTGGTAGATACGGGCTTCACCGCCCGCATGGAAGAAGACCTGGACCGCATCGCAGCCGGCGAGCAGAACTGGGTGGAGACCATACGTGAGTTCTACGGCCCCTTTGCCGAGGCCGTGGCACGGGCTGAAGAGCTGATGCCCGAGGTTAAGACCGGTCCCGAGCCCATTGGCCGCGCCTGCCCTGACTGCGGCATGGAGCTGGTCATCCGTTGGGGGCGCTACGGCAAGTTCATCAGTTGCAGCGGATTCCCCAACTGCCGCCACACTGAGGCCTGGCTAGAAAAGATCGGCGTTAGCTGCCCCAAGGATCAGGGTGACATTGTAGAGCGCAAGACCCGCAAAGGCCGTGTATTCTATGGCTGCGCCAATTACCCCAACTGCGACTTTACCTCCTGGAAGCGCCCCCTGCCCACCGCCTGCCCGGCCTGCCAGGGCATGCTGGTGGTAGCCAACAAGAACCAGGCTACCTGCCTGCAATGTGAAGAGGTCTTCTCGCTGGACCAGGTGACGGTAGACGAATCAGCCCTGGTGGCTTAGGTTCTCATGATATAAAGAAAAAGTGCTGCGCAAAAAACGCAGCACTTTTTCTTTATATCACAAACTGGCACTACTCTTGCAACCATTAAATTGCCAGTGTAGATGGTTGCATTTTTCGCTGGATTAGTCTACAATAATAACGCTGTCTGGTAGGAAATCTTGTAAAATGGGGTTTGTCCCCTATTAAATCATTGCGGTCTCGAATCTCACCTCGGAGTAGGATGTATGGAAAAAATCCGTGAACAACTCAGTAAACCTATCGTTGCCGGTGCAGCAGGCTTTCTTATTGGCTTTCTGATTGGCCTTTTTGCCTTTGGCTGGGGGATCACGCCAGTGAAATATTACGACGCCGCCCCGGTCCACCTGCACAGCGATTACCAAGAGCTGATGCTGCGCTCGGCGATTGATGCATACAGCGTAAATCGCGATCCCATCCAGGCTAAGCAAGTCTGGGATGGCTTAGGCGAAGCAGGGCCCACAGCCCTGGCTGCCATCAAGTCCAATCCCGGCTTACTGAACCCAGATGCGGTCACTGCCTTCGAGGCAGCCACCACCGTGGGCGCACCTGTTGCTGGGGCTGAGCCGACCAAAGTTCCCACCACGAGTACAACCGGCAAGACATCTGGCCTGATGACCATCATCCTGATTTTGTGCGTGGTCACGCTGCTGCTGGGGCTGGCTGTGGTAGCGTTCCTTGTCCTGCGCGGCAGAGGCCCCACCGGCACCGGTGAACTGACCGCGGCCCAGAAGGCCAACCAGGCGGCCCGGGATGCCGAGCCCACCGATTACGCCGCCTTGGGCGAAGAAGCCCCCATGGCGCAGTTCATGTCTTCATACCAGTTAGGCGACGATCTGTTCGACGAATCCTTCAGCATTGACTCTCCCGCAGGTGAATTCTTGGGCGAGTGCGGTGTCAGCATCTCTGAGACCATTGGCGTGGGCGAGCCCAAGAAGGCCACCGCGCTGGAAGTGTGGGTATTCGACAAGAACGATATCCAAACCGTCACCAAGGTCATTATGAGCGCCCACGCTTTTGCCGACGCCGGCATCCGCCAGCGCCTGGAAGCCAAAGGCGAGCCCTTCTTGGCTGACAAAGACGGCCAGGCCGTGCTTGAAACCGCCACCCTGCGCCTGGTTGCCCACATTGTAGATATGGGCTACGGCGAGGGCGCACTGCCCGAGGGCAGCTTCTTCGATAAGTTGATCCTTGAATTAGCCATCTGGCAAAAGTAAATTCTCTCGAATCAA
>CAZWFQ010000006.1:67901-75022 GCA_964633225.1 uncultured Anaerolineaceae bacterium | reverse complement strand
GTTAAAGCGGATATGAACGATTTCGCCATCTTGTACGATGTATTCTTTACCTTCCAGGCGCAGGCGGCCTTTGGCCTTGGCTTCATTGAGCCCGCCCAGTGCCATCAGCTCGTCGTAAGCCACCACCTCGGCGCGGATGAAGCCTTTTTGCAGGTCAGAGTGGATCTCACCGGCAGCTTCAAAGGCGCTGGCGTTGCGCCGGACGGTCCAGGCGCGCACTTCGTCGGCGCCGACGGTAAAGAACGATTGCAGCCCCAAAAGGTCATAGGAGAGGCGGATGACGCGAGCCAGGCCCAATTCTTGGATGCCGTATTCGGCCATGAACATGGTCGCATCTTCAGGCGGCAGTTGGGCCAGGTCCATCTCTAGTTTGCCCTGCAGAGAGCCCTGCGAGCAGTGTGGGCCGCAGGTTTCTATTGCCGGTTCGGCCTGCCCTTCGCCCAGGTTGAACAGCACCAGGATGGGCTTGCGGGTCAAGAAGCCAAAGCCTGCCAGCACTTTCTCTTCCTCGGCGCTCAGCTCGATGGCGCGCAAGGGCTGTTCGCGGCCGAGAGCCTCTTTGAAGCGCTCAAAGAGAGCCGCTTCGCGCTCGATGACCACCTTCTCGCGCCCGCCACCCTTCTTGCGCTCATCGGCCAGCCGCTCCAGCTTGCGTTCAACGGCGATCAGGTCGTTGATGAGCAGTTCGGCGTCCATGGTGGCGATATCGCGCCGGGGGTCAACACTGCCGGCAGGGTGCGGCACGTTGGAGTCTTCAAAACAGCGCACCACGTGTACAAAGCCGTCCATTTGGGTCAGTTGGTTGAGCAGCGCGCCAGAGATGGCGGCCTTGGAACCTTCCAGCCCGGCGATATCGGCATAAGTGACCTTGGCGTAGATGGTCTTTTTGGGTTTGAACATGGCCGAAAGGCGGTCGATACGCTCGTCCGGCACATCCACCACGCCAGTGTGCACCTCAAAGCGCCCGCCGCTGGTGGTCAGCGGCTGGTTGCCGCGGCTGAGGGCATTGAAAATGGTGGTCTTGCCTGATTGGGGTAGTCCGATGATACCTAAACGCATGGTTTCCTCAAGTTGGTATTGTTTGTAGGTGTGATTATACTTCAAGAATCTCCCCGCTACCCCAAAACCGCACTTTCGGGTATAATTCGGCACGACAACGCCGAAGTGGCGGAATAGGCAGACGCGCACGACTCAAAATCGTGTTCCGTGAGGAATGTGGGTTCGATTCCCACCTTCGGCACCAGCACAAAAACGGCTACCCTTGTAAGGTAGCCGTTTTTGGAACACTCTAAGGAGATGATGATGCCATCTACCAACAATATCCTGGGTCTGATCATGGGCGGTGGACGAGGCGCCCGGCTGTATCCCTTGACACGTGACCGCGCCAAGCCTGCGGTGCCTATTGCCGGTAAGTACCGCCTGATCGATATCCCCATCAGCAATTGCATTAACTCCGGCATTCACCGCATTGCGGTACTGACCCAGTTCAACTCGGTCTCGCTGCACCGGCATATCTCACGCACTTATATCTTTGATGCTTTCCACCGCGGGTGGGTGCAGATCCTGGCTGCCGAACAGACTCCCTCCAGCGAAACCTGGTACCAGGGCACTGCGGATGCCGTGCGCAAGCAGCTGCTTGAGATCCAGTCGACGGGTGCAGAATATGTGCTCATCCTGGCAGGCGACCACCTCTACCGGATGGATTATGTGCCGATGGCTGAGTTCCATTGGGAGCATGACGCCGATATCACGATCGCTGTTCAACCCGTCTCGCACGACCAGGCCTATCGCTTTGGCCTTCTGAAGCGCGATGCCGATGGGCGCATCCGTGATTTCGCTGAAAAGCCCAAGGACCCGGCGGTCTTGGCAAACCTGGTCAGCCGTGACGATCCAATGCGCCCCTACCTGGGCTCGATGGGTATTTACCTATTCAAGACCAAGGCGTTGGTGGACCTGCTCTCGAGCACGACCGACGACGATTTTGGCGGCGAGGTGATCCCCAGGGCCCTGGGCAAACAGCGTGTCTTTGGCTATGATTTTGACGGTTATTGGGAAGACATTGGGACGATCCGCTCTTTCTATGATACCAACCTGAGCCTGGCCAGCTCTGAGCCGCCCTTCAGTTTCCACGACCAGGCCCATCCCATTTATACACGCGCCCGGTTTTTGCCGGGTTCGACCGTAGAAGGCGCCACGCTGCACAATGTGCTGGTGGGTGAAGGCTGCCGCATCTACCGGGCCGAGGTGCGCAATTCGATCATCGGGCTGCGCTCTTCTGTGTCGAATGGGGTGCGTATGAGCGATACGATCCTGATGGGCAGCGACTACTATGAGCCGCCTGACCGGCCGCGCGTGGGCGGCATTCCCCTGGGCATTGGCCCCGACTGCCAGGTGCAGGGTGCGATCTTGGATAAAAATGTGCGCCTGGGGGCGGGGGTGGTGATCAAGCCCTTCCCGCTGGGCACCGAGCTGGATCACGAGAGCTGGGTGGTACGGGATGGGATCGTGGTCATTCCCAAGAATACCGTCTTGCCGCCTGGCACTTACATTGGCCCGGAAGAGGCCAAGGCATGAGGCGCGGGCTGGCCAGCCTGACTGCTCGCCAGAAGCTGATCCTGGTCAGCAGCCTGGGGGTGGCTGGGGCAGTGCTGTTCATGGTGTTGTATTGGGTCTTCAGCCGCAGCCTGGAAGATATTGAGACGCTCTATGCCGCGGCTGTGCTGATCTTGATCTTAGGCGGGATCGCCTGGCTGGCCCAGCGCGGCCGGGATAAGCTGGCAGCCTGGCTGCTGGTGGGCTTGCTGACGCTGATCATTGCCGTTGACCTGCCTTATTACGGCATTGGCTCGCCCAGTGCGGCGGCGTTTGTGATCCCGATTGTGCTGGCGGCCTGTGCATTGGGTTTTTGGCCGGGCTTGGGGTTGGCAGCCTTCAGTACCCTGGTGGTATGGGTCATTGCCTGGGGCACCACCTCTGGCGGCTGGATGGACCCGCCCACGCCGATTGACCACCTGACCTTCAATGCCCCCGCTCTGACGATCATCTTCTGGCTGGTGGGGCTGATGGTGGGATATTGGGGTACTAATCGAGCTGGGCAACCGGCGGCGGGAGGCGCTTGAATTGGGTGCGGCGCATGCGTTCCACCACCCGCTGGACGAAGGCGGCCTCAAACCCGGCCTGGATGCAGGCTTCAAGGCTGTAGCCCTGGTCTACCAGTAAGTGCAGCACCTGGTCTACCTCGGCATAGGTGAAGCCCAGCTCGCCCTCGTCGGTTTGCCCGTCCCACAGATCTGCAGAGGGGGGCTTGGCAATGATTGGCTCGGGCACGCCCAGGGCGCGTGAAAGCTGGCGCACCTGGGTCTTGTACAGGTTGCCGAGGGGGTTCAACGCGCAGGCCGAGTCGCCGAAGAGGGTGGTATATCCCAGCAGGATCTCTGTTTTGTTGCCGGTGCCAACCACCAGCCCGCCGAAAGCTGCTGACTGGTCAAAAAGGACGACCATGCGCGTGCGCGCCATCACGTTGCCGCGGCGCAGTTGGCTGGCCTGGGGGAAGCGCGCAAAGAGCGGCTCTACCATCTCGGTGATGGGGATGGTCAGAGAAGGCACGCCCAGGGCATCGATCACCAGTTGCGCATGGGCCAGGGAATTGGGGGAGGAGGTGCGGTAAGGCATGCGCACTGCCAACACATTCTGGGGCCCCAGGGCCTCCACTGCCAGGTAACAGGAGAGGGCCGAATCGAGCCCGCCGGAGAGGCCGATGACGGCCTTCTCGTGCTGGGCGGCGTTGATCTCGCGGCGGATGAAGTCTGCCAGGCGGCGGCGGACATGGTCGGTATCAATCGTCAGATCAATCATGGGTAGACCTCTTTTGAAAATAGATAAAGATTAACCAGAGCAGGGCCAGGGCAGCCGCAGCTAATGCCCCCCAGGCATCCAGGCGCAGGGAGCGCCAGGTGGGGCCGGGGTCGGCGCGCAAGAAAGATAAGCCGAACAACTCGAGGGCCACGCCCAGGTATGCCAGGCCGGCAAGCAAACCGGGCGCTGCGTTCTTGGGAAGCAGGCGATCTAAGAGCCAAAGCCAACCCAGGGCCAGCAGCGCACCAGCGAGCTGCAGCGGCAAGCGCAGAGAGACCTGCCCCCATTCATCTCGGGCAGGCAGCCCCCACCAGGTAGAGCTGGGCGGCCCATAGGCTGTGCCATCCAGCCAACAGGCCAGCCAGGCGCCGATGACCATGCATGCCAACAGCGGCAGCAGCCCATCGGCCAATCTACGTGGGCTGCCGCGGATCAGCGCGCTGAAGATCAAGAGCCCCACCGCCGCCCCCAGCAGCGCACCGCTGGCAGAGAGCCCTCCCAGCCAGGGCTGGGGGATCTCTGCCAGGTGAGATTGGTAGTAGCCCCAGGATGCCGCCACGTGGGCTGCCCGCCCGCATACCAGGCTGCCAGCCAGCGCAGCCAGGCCCGCATCCACGCTGCCCAGCGCCTGTCTGGTGCTGGCTTGCCAGGCCGAGGCTGCCAGGCCCAACGCTGCACCTAACCCCAGGACAAGTGAAAAAATCAGCACATGGTTAATCATACCAGGATACCGTTGGTATGGTATGATTAATGTTGAGAAAATATACATGATCGATCTTTTTTCAAACGTTCCTGCCAATTATGACAGCGGTTCTCCCGCCTATATCCGGGCGCTGTTAAATATCAGCAAACAGGATTTGCTGAGCAGCATGATCGATGTGCGCACGCCCGATGGAGACCAGGTGGTATTGCTCTTGGCAGATGGACAGCTCTTGTCGGCTTATTACCTGACCGGTACGACTTGCTCTTCGAGTACGCTGGCTGAGCTGGAGGGGATGTGGTCTGGCAACTCTGCCAAGGTGCGCTCGCTGCCTCTGCCTCGCGAGGCCGTGCGCAGTGCCCAGTACATCTTGGCCTGGTATCCCCCCAGGCAAACGTTGATGATCCAGGGCAGCGCGCTGCAAAGCAACCTGGCATCTTTTGCTGCACAGAAAACGTGCGGCGTGCTGCATCTGAAATGGGCTGGCGGCGACGCCTTGATCACGTTGTTGGATGGCATGCAAGTTAACCCTGAGATCTTTTTGGGCACCATCACCGGCGTGGTGAGCGGCGCGGCAGCCATCCGCCATCTTCAGCGGCTGCAAGAGGGCGCCATCAGCTTGTCCATCTACGAGGCGCAGACCAGCAGCCTGTTGTTCCAACAACTGCTGCTGCGGCATGTGATGGCCGATTTGATGCGGAATATCTTGGGCCGTTACAGCCAGATGGTTGGCAGCGGGCTGCTGAATGCCTTGAGCGGCGATATCAGCAATGCCATGCGCTTGAATAACCTGCACATCCAGGCGTTGGGCGAGGTGATCTACAATACCCATGTCTTCCTCTCGTTGGAAGATGCTGATCGGGCCTACTTCCTGTTGATCAAGGCTTCTCAACTGCACATGGCGCGGGTGTTGGGCGCCAGCCTGGCACAAACGATCCAAAATGATGCTCTGAATGCCCTGGCCCCTACTGCCCAGGCGGTACTACGCGAACAAACCCAGCTATATACACTGGCTTTTCATTAACGATCTGTGGATAGGATCATGTCTAGCTCACACGCCACCTCTCGTTTTTTTCTTTACTCGCTGATCGGGATAGTGATCGTTACGATCGTTTATGTCCTGGTGTACCAATTCTTGCCGCTGCCAGGGTCGTGGAACGATATGATCCTGAACTTCTCTTATTCTGTGGCGGCAGGGCTGGGGGCCCTGGCGGCTACACTGACCTGGAAGCAGTTCCAGCCTGGCGAGATGCCGCGCCGGGTTTGGGGCTTCTTTGCTTTGGGCCTGTGGGGTTGGACCCTGGGGGAAACGTTGTGGGCGATCTTCGCCATGACGATGGAAGAAGTGCCTGACCTGACCGTGGCAGATGTGCCCTGGGTTGGCGCGTATACGTTCTTTGCCATTTCTTTCTTGCTCCAGTTTCGCCTGATCTATGGCGGGCGCCGCGATGCGGAGCGTAAGTGGTTGGCCCTGGGCGTGGGTGGTTCATTGCTGGCGGCGCTGGCGGGCACATTGCTGATGCGCGGCCTGGGCGGCGAGACGGAGCAAACCTGGCTCGAAACCTATGTGGCGATCTTTTATCCTCTTGCTGACCTGGTATTGGTCATGGCTGCTATTAAGCTGTGGCGGGTGTTTGGGCGGGGGATGTGGGGGCGTGCCTGGATCGGCCTGTTGGTGATGGCGATCTCTGATCTGTTGTATTCCTTCTTGACCTTCAGTGGTTTGTATGCCCAATCGGCCTCGGATGGCAACCCCCTCAGCCTGGTGGCAGACACCTTGTATTTCGACTCATACCTGCTGCTGGCAGTGGCCTGCTACGCTCAGTACTTGCTGCTGCGGCATGGCCCGCCAGCCGCGGCGACAGAGATCGAATAAAAAAGGGAAGCGGCGACACTGAGCGCCGCTTCCCTTTTTTATTCCTATAGTTTAGAACCCTTCCAGGCGAGAGAAATCAACCACGCCTTCAGCCAGGGCAGCAATGCGCCCCAGCAGGGCCAGGCGGTTGTGGCGCACCTGGGGGTCCTCTGCCATTACCAACACCTTTTCGAAGAAGCGGTCAACGGCTGGGATCATGGGCAAGAAGGCATTAAGCAGGTCGTCCACCGAGCCGGGCTGGCGGGGGGCCTTTTCGGCTACCAGCAGGGCGGCATACAATTCTTGTTCGGCGGGTTCCACAAAGGCAGATGGCTCCAGCGGAGCAGCTGCCTCGCCAGAAGCGGCGGAGCGGATGATGCGCACACAGCGGGCATAGGCTGGCAGGATGGTGTGCCAATCTTCACGCGCCACCCAGGCGGTCAGTTGGTGCACGGCGCGCCCGGCCAGCCCCGGGTTGTGACGCTGGGCAGCTACCACGGCTTCAACCGCATCGTGGCGCAGGCCGGATTCTAACAGCAGGTTGCGCAGGCGTTCGACGATGAAGTCCAGGCAGGCAGCCTGGGTCTCGGCGCTGGCGGGGAGGGGCAGGTGCTGCGCGGCGGCCTGCAGGGCGGGGCGCAGATCAAAGTCCATTTCACCAGCCAGCAGGATCTGTACCAGGCCCAGGGCGGCCCGGCGTTGGGCAAAGGG
>CAZWFQ010000006.1:63144-67801 GCA_964633225.1 uncultured Anaerolineaceae bacterium | reverse complement strand
AGCATGGAGCCCAGCCTGGCCTGGAAAACGAGGGTGCCCAGGCGGGGTAGGAATTCGGCCAGCTTGTGTTTGCGGTCGTCGCGCACGAAGAAGTTCGCATCGGCAAAGCGGGCGCGGATGACGTGGTCGTTGCCCTCTACGATCAGCTCGCCGCCCTCGAAGGGCTGGCTGCCGGTGGCAGGCTTGTTGGCGATGGTGATGTAGTAAGGCAGCAGCTCGGTTTGCACGCCGCGCTTGAAGACCGGGAAGTAGCGCTGGTGCTTCTTCATTACAGAGATGAGCACCTCGCGCGGCAGGGAGAGGTGGGCGGCGTCAAAGGAGCCCAGCAGGGCCTTGGGGGCTTCCACCAGGTCGGTCACCTCTGCCAGCAGGCCCGGTTCATCTGCCGCCTGGCCGCCTACCGAGGCCGCCAGGGCCGCCACCTGGGATTGGATGGAGGCTTTGCGGGCTTCGGCGTCCAGCAGGATGCCCTGCTCTTCCAAGAAGCGGAAATAAGCGGCAGCATCTTGAATTACAAATTCTTCGGGTTGGTAGAAGCGCAGGCCGCGCGTGCGGTTGCCGGCGCGCAGCCCGGCGTATTCAAAGGGGATGGCCTGTTGGCCCAGCAGGGCCAGGAGCCAGCGCAAGGGCCGCGAGAAGGCCACGTTGCTGCGGTTCCAGCGCATGGATTTGTCGAAGCGCAGGCTTGCCACCAGGCCGGGCAGGGCTTCAGCCAGCACCTGGGCTGCCGGGCGGCCGGCCTGGCGCACCAGGGCGGTCACATAGCGCCCGCCGTCGATCTCGCTAATTTGCAAGTCTTTGAGCTCCACGCCTTTGCTGCGGGCAAAGCCCTCGCCGGCTTTGGTGGGCTGGCCCAGGGCGTCGAAAGCCCGGTCGGCAGGCGGGCCTTTGACCACCTGCTCCAGGTCGGGTTGGCCGGGGGCCACATCTTCCACATAAGCCACCAGGCGGCGCGGCGTACCTTGCACGCGCACAGGCCCATGCGCCAGGCGCAGCTCATCCAGCAGGGCCGGCAGGCGCGTGCGCAGTTGCTCCAGGGCGGCGGCCAGGTCGCCGACGGGCAGCTCTTCGCTGCCGATCTCGATCAAGAGCGGGGCGGGGGCGGCTGCGGCGGCTGGGGATGGGAGGGTGGTCTCAACGGCGGCGGCGCTGGCGGCGGCATCTTCCTGCAGCCAGGGGTATTCCAATTGCTGGCGCTGTTCAAGATAACACTCAGCCACGCGGCGCGAGAGCTCGCGCATGCGCCCGAAGAAGGCCTGGCGCTCGGTCAGGCCGATGGCGCCGCGCGAGTCGAGCACGTTGAAGGTGTGCGAGCACTTGAGGACGTAATCGTGAGCGGGCAGGACCAGCTTCTTATCCAGGCAGGCGGCCGCCTCTTGCTCGTACAGGTCGTACATCTTCTTCAGGCGTTCCACGTCGGCCACGTCGAAGTAATAGGTGCTGTGCTCGCGCTCGCCTTGCAGGTTGACGTCACCGGCGGTGAGGGAGTTGCCGCCCTGGGGGGCGGTGTTCCAGCGGATCTCGGTGAAGCCGTGGACGCGCTGTAGGGCGATGGCGATGCGATCCAGGCCGTAGGTAATCTCTACCGCCACCGGGTCGATGGGCGTGCCGCCGGCCTGCTGGAAGTAGGTGAACTGGGTGATCTCCTGGCCGTCCAGCCAGACTTCCCAGCCCAGGCCCCAGGCGCCCAGGGCGGGCGATTCCCAGTTGTCTTCGACAAAGCGGAGATCGTGCTGGCGCGGGTCGATGCCCAGGGCCTCCAGCGAGCGCAGGTACAGCTCCTGCGGGTTGCCGGGGTCGGGCTTGAGGATGACCTGGAACTGGTAGTGCATCTGCATGCGGTTGGGGTTCTCGCCGTAGCGCCCATCATCCGGGCGGATGGAGGGCTCTACGTAGGCCACGTTCCACGGCTCAGGGCCCAGCACGCGCAGGGAGGTGGCGGGGTTGAGCGTGCCGGCGCCCACCTGCTGGTAATAGGGCTGCCAGATGAGGCAGCCTTGCTCAGCCCAGAAGTGCTGCAGGCTGAGGATGATGGATTGGAAATCGAGAGTTTGGGTCATAAGCGTCTTCCCGGCATAAAATAAGGTTGCAGGGGGGAATTATACCCGCGATGAGGGGGATGTGGGGAAGGTTCCGATAATGCACAAACGTAAGGCGACCCGCCACGGCCCTGATGGTCAATCGATTGGCCGGGTATTCGGGCTGGAGGTGATGGCTGTATGCAAATAGTGGGTCGCCCCTACTGCTTTTTGATCTGCGTCAGCGCGGCTACTGAGAACAGGAAGAGCAGGGCGTAGATGCCGAAGAGCAGGGCGTAGCCCAGGCCGGGATCTTGGGGGGCGTTGCGGGTGAAGAAATCGGCGATTGGGCCGCCGATGTAGGCGCCCACGGCCCCGGCCCCGGCCCCCGCCAGGTTGGAGATGCCCAGGTAGCGGGCAGCTTTATCCCTGGGGGCCAGTTCGGTGCCCAGGGCCCAGTTGGCCGGGTAGAACAGGCCGGCAGCCAGGCCCACAATGCCGCCGCCGAGGTAAATGACGGTCATATCCTGGGTTAACAGCATCACCCCGGTGCCCAGGGCGGCCAACAGCCCGGCAGCCGCCAGGATGCGCTTGTAGCCAAAGCGGTCTGCCAGCCAACCGCTGGGCAGGGCGGCGATGAAGATGACCACACCCACGATCTGGATCAGGCTGCCGGCCGGTTTGGTGGCCGTTTCGCCGGCAAAGCCCAGGCGAGATTGGAAATAGAAGACTGCAAACGTAGACAGGTTGACCACGCCCACCAGGAAAGCCAGGCGGTTGATGACCCACCAGGTGAAGGAGCGATGCTTCAGCCCTTCATCGCCCAGGCTGGTGCGCACCCCAAACCAGGTGCCCAGCCCCACGGCGGCCATCATGCCCAGGGCACCCAGCAGGCCCATGATCCACAGGATGGCACTGCTTGAGCCGCCCGCTTCGGCCAGCCCGCCCACCAAGCGGATGACTGCCCCCAGGCCCAGGATGATGGCGCTGAAGAGGGCGGTCATCAAGACCAGGCGGAAGAAGGGTTTCCAATCCAGGGGCGGCGGCGTTTCTTCCAGCGGCTGCTCGGGGACGAACAGGGTCAGCAGCATGGTGACCACCAGCATGGCCATGGCCACCCCCAGGCCGCCCCAGATATTCCCCACGCTGACCAGCTTGCTGGCCGTGAAGGCCACCAGGATGGCCGGCAGGGGGATCTCGAAAATGGCCTTGACGGCCGAGAAGCGGCCGCGCTTGGATTCGGGCACCAGGTCTGGGATCAGGGCCTGGGCGGCGGCCTGGGCGGCGTTGGAGGAGGCTTGCAGCAGGATGCCCAAGACCATCAACAGGTAGAACCCGCTCATCCCCGATTGGCCGAAGAGCAGGCCGATGCCCACGATGAAGACCAGGTCCACCAGCGTGCTGACCACAATGAAGGGGCGGCGGCGGCCCCAGCGCAGCTTGCAGCGGTCTGAGAGCATGCCCCACAGGGCCTGCATCAGCAGGGCCGCCATCAGCGTCCACAGGCGGTAGGTGCCAAAATAGGCGCCCTTTTGCTCATCGCCCACGAACAGCGCCACCAAGAGCGGGATGATCAGGCCGTTGGTCTGAGAGAGCGTCGTCAGGCCCAGGAAGTAGATGTTGACGGTGATATAGTCATACCAGCGTACCGGACGGTTCATATTTGTGTTCCTCGCAGGTTAATTTCCGATCACAGCTTTGACCAGCGGGTAGAGCAAGGCGGTTAACATGACTGCCAGCACCAGGCCAATGGTGATCAGGATGGCCAGTTTAATGTTGTCACGCGGCTTGAGCCCGCCCACTTTGCCGGTTTGCCCATTGACCATCAGGCGGAAAGACTTGCCCTGGTAATGGTAAGTTCCCACCCACAGCGGCAGCAAGATGTTTTTGAAGGTCAGGCCGCTCCAGCCGCCCGCCCCGGCCTGGAAGTTGCGCTTTTGGTTGCCGGACTCGACGCTGGTGTACATCATATGGGTGAATTGCTGCTTGACGATGTCTTGGGCCCGCTGCGAGGCCTTGTCCAGGGGGTGATCATAGGCCAGGGCGCCCCAGCCCACCACGTAATCAGGCGAGAATTCGACCAGGTCTTTCAAGTTGAAGGGTTTGATGCGCTCCAACTCTTCTTGGGTCATGGCGCGCAAGCCTGGCACCAGGATGTCATCGAAAAATTTATATTCGGTGCCGCTGCGTTTCTCCCAGCGCGGGTACTTGCTGCTGCCGGTGTTGACCTCGCAAGACCAGGGGATTTCCAGCGTGCCGTCAAAGGTCCAGAAGGGATAATAAGAAGGGCGCAGGGCCAGGCCGGCGTGGCGCAGGGCCAGGTCGTCGGGCGCTAAAAGGCCCTTGCCCAGCCAGGCTTTGACGTTCTTTTTGGCATTTTCTTCGTCAATCTTGATCAGGGCGATGACCTGCGGGTCTACCAGCTCCAGCATCTCGTCTGATTTGACGAAACGGTTGGCGGCACAGTAAGGGCAGCGGTCGGCGGTCTTGCCGGGGGGAAGCATGGTGATGGCGCCGCACTGCCCGCAGGTGACGCGCTGCTGGGTTTGGGCCCAGTTGTAGGCGCGGGTGGTGGGCATGACGTAATCTACCGCCTGCTCGGCCTCGTCAGCCGCCAGGCGCTTTTCCCTGGCCTGGAC
>CAZWFQ010000006.1:52752-63044 GCA_964633225.1 uncultured Anaerolineaceae bacterium | reverse complement strand
GCCATCCACATCCAAACGCGCGTGTCGGCGCCGTTCATACGGGCGGCACGTTCGAGCAGGGTGCGGCCCAGTTTGCGGTTGCCCACCCGGATGGCGTTGATGCCGTCATGCAGCGCTTCTTCGAAATAGTATTCTGGCTGGCGCATGCTTAGATTATATACCGAAAACGATGATGCTGTGCACTGCTGCACAGCATCATCGTTTTCGTATACTACGTATGGCGGGCAAGCGCAGCAGTAAGAGCAAAAGGATGATGGCTGCCCAGGCCAGGGGCTGGCGGATATCGGCCTTGACGACCCAGATGTAATGCAGCGCCGCCAGGATGCCCGCCAGGTAAGCCAGGCGGTGCAGGTTCTTCCAGTGCCGCCCGAGACGTTTTTGCCAGTACTTGAATGATGTGATCGCCAATGCCAGCAAAATCAGCCCGGCGGCAAAGCCCAGCAGGGCGTAGGGCTTCTTGAGCGCATCCTGCCACAGCAGGGGCAGGTCAAAGCCGTAATCCAGGGCCACGAAGATGGCAAAGTGCAAGCTGGCGTACAGAAACGCATATAGCCCCAAGGCCCGGCGCACGCGCAGGGCGGGCTTGAAGCCAAAGAGGGTGTTCAGCGGGGTACAGGCCAGCGAAAGCACCAAGAGCACCAGGGCGGTCTTGCCGCTGCGCTGCATGGCAGCCTGGATGGGATTGACGGTCAGGTTGTTGTTCAGCGCATCCCAGGCCAGCAGGGCCAGCGGCGCCAGGGCTGCCAGGTGGACGAGGGGGCGGAAGGCGCGGTCAAAGAAAGCTTGCATGCGGGTCAATAATTTACCTTGAGGTCCATGCCCTCGTACAGGCTGCTGACCTGGGATTCGTAGCCGTTGAACATCAGCGTCGGGCGGCGGCCCGTCTCGCCGATGCGCCGCTCAGAAGCCTGGGTCCAGCGCGGGTGATCCACACCGGGGTTGACGTTGGCGTAGAAGCCGTATTCGTCGGGCGCAGCCCCCATCCATAAGGAGACCGGCTCAGCGCGCACCAGCTCGATTTTGACGATGGCCTTGATGCTTTTAAAGCCATATTTCCAGGGCACAACCAGGCGCAGGGGGGCGCCGTTTTGCGGCAGCAGGTCTTTGCCATACAGGCCGGTGACCATCAGGGTCAGGTCGTGCATGGCTTCATCCATGCGCAGGCCTTCTACGTAAGGCCAGTTGAAGTACGAGGTGGGGCCTTGATTTGGCATGCGGGCGGGGTCGTAGAGGGCCGTGAACTGCACGTAGCGAGCCTCTGAGGTTGGCTCAACCTTTTCCAGCAGCTTGCGCAGGGGGAAGCCCATCCAGGGGATGACCAACGACCAACCCTCCACGCAGCGCATGCGGTAGACGCGCTCTTCTTGTTCAAACTTGCGCAACTCGCCAATATCGAAAATGGCGGGCTTGTTGACCAGGCCGCCCACTTCTACCTGCCAGGGGGAAGTGGCGAAGCGCTCAGATTTGCGGGCTACCAATTCTTTGTCGAGGGAGAATTCGTAATAGTTGTTGAAGGTTGTAATGGCTTCGAAGGTGTTGGCCGGATCGCCCAACTCATCAGCGTAACTGAGCGCCGCCGGCGAGAGGCCAGGCCCGGCTGGTGGTTGGGGCGTGTGTGTGGTGGCGGCCTCTTGGCTGGTACAGGCAGCCAGGAGCACCCCACCCGCCGCCACCAGGCTGGCTTGCAAGAAGTCGCGCCGCGAGCGGCGCGGGCGGTTGTGGTAAACCGCTTCGGGGGTGATCTGGGACGATTTATAGGGGCTGGTGAACTTTAGGCGGTGCATGGCAGGTACCTCCAGGTGGACGAGCCTTGATTATAATCGGAGTAACTTGCGGATAATTATAGCAAATAATGATAATGGGATGATTAGAGGATGCTATCTGGCGAATGAATTCGCCGCTCTCCAACCCCCACTTTTCAGACAACCCCAAAATCTTAGTGCAACCTTTGCGATAGAAAGGCGTATATGGTAACAGAAAGCGAGGCTGCGATGATCAAAACGAAAGATACGCATTGGTTGTTATGGCCATTCGTGTGGCTCTTTAACCTGGTCGCTTACATTGTGACGTTGACCGGGCGCCTGGTGGCCGGCATTTTGGGGTTGGCATTGGTGTTCGTGGGGGCGGTACTGACCCTGACCGTGGTGGGTGCCCTGGTGGGCATCCCGCTGGGATTGGTGGGGCTGCTGCTGTTTGTGGCGGCGCTATCTTGATGGTTGGTTAATAGAAAACGGTGGGGCTGTGTGATGATGTGGGGCATCATCGCTCAGCCCCACCGTTTGATTTAACCGCTGCCTCACACCCATTGTGGGAATCCATATATAATATAGGCGGGCAGTGGTGTTCTGCTCTGCCCTGGACTCTTTACCCGATTGTCAGGAGATCAAGCTTATGGTCATGCCCGTGATGCAATATGCACCCGAAACCTGTGCCTGGTGTGAAGGCACCGGCAAGTTTGGCGATTACAACGATATTTGCCTGGTATGTAATGGGCAAGGCAGCGTCTTGGTGGCTCAGCCAGCGCGCAAGTGCCCGCACTGTGCTGGAGCGGGCGTGGTGGTGGCGGGCGAGTTTCGTGACCGCTGTAAGATCTGCAGCGGCACCGGCTGGTCGCACGTCTTTAAGCCTGCCACCGGCGGCACGCGCTGAGCAGTGCCCACGCATAGGGGACTGTTTTTGCGCCGCGTTGGCTGAGTGATGGGGGAAAGTACAGCGCGCGGACGCCTGTTTGTTGGTTGGCTTACCCGGGGGTTTTTTCGAGCATTTGATACAGCATCACCCCTGCCGCAACCGCCAGGTTGAGGGAGGTGACGCGCCCTTGCATGGGCATGCGCAGCAGGTGCTGGCAGTGTGCGGCCTGGTGCGGCAGCAGCCCGGCGCGCTCGCTGCCTAACAGCAAGACGCGCTGGGGGGCAAAACTTTCCACCTGGTCATAGGCCTGGCTGGCATGGGCGGAGGTGCCGTAGAGCTGGTAGGGCTGCCCGGCAGCCCAGGCGGCAAAGGTTGCAAAGTCCACCCGCACCAAAGGGATCCAAAATAAGGCCCCCATACTGGCGCGCACCGCGCTGGGGTGGTAGGGGTCGGCGCAGTGCTGGTTATGGGCGGGATCGTCGAGCAGCAGCAGGCCGCCTGCGCCCACGGCGTCCATGGCGCGCAGGATGCTGCCGATATTGCCGGGATCTTGGGGCGCCACCAAGGCCACCAACCAGGGCCGAGCAGCCAGGGCCGCCAGGCTGTGCTGCGGCTGGCGGATGACGGCCAGCAGGCCGGGCGGGTTATCCTTCTCTGCCAGGGAGGCAAAGAGCTCTTCATCCACCGGGTAACAAGGCACCGAGGCGGCCTCTTGCTGTTGGATGAGCTGGTGGGCAAAATCGCTGTCCAGCAGGCCGGGAGCATAGCAGATGTATTCCACCGCCGCACCGGCGGCGCAGGCCTCGCCCACGTGGCGGATGCCCTCGGCCACGAAGAGCCCGCTGGCAGCGCGCGCTTTGCGCTGCTGGAGCAGCAGGCGTACCTGCTTGAGCTTGGGGTTACTGGGACTGGTGAGAATCGTCATTTTTGGGGAGCGGCACCCAGGCCAAGACCGTGGTGCCCTTGCCTGGTTCAGAGGTGATTTCAACATCGCCGCCAACTTTGTGCACGCGGGTGTGCATATTCGAGAGTCCATGCCCCAAGATGCCGCTCATCCGGCGCAGGTCAAAGCCCTGTCCGTTGTCAGAGATTTCTAATAAGACGCGCTCGGGGGCCAGCCAGAGACTGACGCTGGCCTGGGTGGCCTGGGCGTGTTTGATGGCGTTGGAGAGGGCTTCTTGGCAGAGGTGGAAAAGGGCGGTGGCCAACTGCGCCGGCAAGATGACTTCATTGTCTGCCGGGCCGTCCAGCTCGATCTCCAGGCCGGTATTGGCGCGCAGCTCTTCCACCAGGCGGGTCAGGCCAGTCATCAGGCCCTCGCCGTGGAATTGGGGCGGGCGCAGGTCCAGGATATAGGAACGGATATCGCGGATGGTGGCGTTGAGGCCCTGGATGGCCTGCTCGATCTTGTCGTGGGCGTCGGCGGGGTCATCCATAATGGCCATGCGGGCATAATCGAGCGCCAGGCCCACGGCGTAAATGGACTGGATGATGCCATCGTGCAGGTCCATGGCAATGCGCTCGCGCTCTTCCAGCACTGCCAGGCGGCGGGCCTGCTGGTGCAGTTGGGCATTTTCAATGGTCAACCCGGCCCAGTTGCCGATGGCTGTTAGCAGGCTCAACTCGCGCTGGTCCAGGTAGCGCTCGAGGCGGGTGGCAATGCCCAGCACGCCCATCACGCGTCCGCGGGCCGTCAGCGGGATGCAGGCAATACAGCGGAAGCCAGCCTCCACAACCGCCGGGCGCAAAAAGCGCACATCGTGTTGGAGAGAAGTGGAGACCAGGGGTTTGCCGCTCTCGGCCACGATGCCAATAAAGCCCTCGCCAGAGATGAAGTGATCTTTGGTCCAAAAAGCCTTGGCGGCCTCGCCGCGGTGCAGGGCCAGGCTCAAGCTGCCGTCTTCTTGCGCCAAGAAGATCTCGCCGGCCTCGATCGAGAGGTAGTCCATCACCTGGCGCAGGGTTTGATCGAGGATATCATCTACTTGCAGAGAGCCTGCCAGGGCGGCGCCAACGCTGTTGAGCAGGGCCAGGTCTTTGTTGCGCTGGGTCAGGGTCCGGTCGCGCTGCACCAGATCTTCATAGAGGTTGGCGTTGCTGATGGCTACGGCAGCATAGGCCGCCAGGGTCTCAATGACGCGCTCATCATCTTGGGTGAATTCAAAGTGGTCTTCTTTGTCGGTCAGGTAGATCTGGCCGAGTAGTTGGCTGCCCGAAAGGATGGGCACGCCCAAGAAGGACTGCATGGGCGGGTGGTGGGCCGGAAAGCCTACCCGGCGCGGGTCGCTGTTCATATCGGGGGTGCGGATGGTGCGGCGCTCACGCTGGATGGCGCCGATCAGGCCCATGCCTAATGGGGGGTGCGCCATCTGGCGCACTTCTTCGGGCGTCATGCCCACGGGAATGAAACGTTCGAGCTTGCCTTTATCGTCCAACACTCCCAGGGCGGCGTAGCGCGCCCTCACCTGCTGGCGGGCCAGGTTGACGATGCGCTCTAACACCACGTCCAGCGAGAGGTCACTGACCAATTCCAAACTGGCCTGGTGCAAAGCGACCAGGCGGGCTTCAATTTGCTCGCGTGTCAACAAAACCATTTTGAAGTTTGCCTCACCGCCCCCCTATTTTACCCTAAAAGTATCCAAAAAACAAAAAATGGAGCTGTGCCAGCGGCACAGCTCCATTTTTTGTTTCTGTTACATTGCCCCGAAGGGCGTTGATTCGGTTATTACTTGGTGATCCAAGGCAAGAAGTACATGAGGAAGCCAGTGCTCGTGGTGAGGGTGGCTACCACATCTTGGGTTGGGTCAAACTGCGAGGTGAAGGTGACTTCTGCGACATCGCTTGCGCCACCCGTGGCAGTGAGCGGGATGGTGACAGCGATCTCAACCACGGCGCTCTCGCCGGGGGCCAGGGGGCCGACCGGCTCGGGGAGCACCACGTCCCAGGCGTTGCCGCTGACGGCGACATCGAAGGTGTCATCGGTGGTGCCGAGGTTGGTGATCGTGAGCGTGTAGGTGATGGTCTCGCCGGCTGCGCCCATTTGTGCGTCTGTAAGCGGAGACACTTCCAGGCCGCCCTCTTCGATGGCCGCGCTGGTGACCAGGATTGCGGTCACCTCTTGGGTTGGGTCAAACTGCGAGGTGAAGGTGACCTCTGCGACGTCGCTTGTGCCACCCACTGCAGTGAGCGGGATGCTGACAGCGATCTCAACCACGGCGCTCTCGCCGGGGGCCAGGGGGCCGACCGACACGGGGAGCACCACGTCCCAGGCATTGCCAGTGACGGCGACATCGAAGGTGTCAGCGGCGGTGCCGTTGTTGGTGACCTCAAGCGTGTAGGTGAGGGTTTCGCCAGCTTTACCTGTTTGCAGGCTGGCCAGCGGAGACACGGTCACGTCGCCCACCAGGATCTCAGCGCTGGTGACCAGGACAGCGATCGCCTCTTGGGTTGTGTCAACCCGGGAGGTGAAGGTGACCTCTGCCACGTCGCTTGTGCCACCCATGACGGTGAGCGGGATGGTGGTTGCGATCTCAACCACAGCGCTTTCGCCGGGGGCCAGGGGGCCGACCGGCTCGGGGAGCACCACGTCCCAGGCGTTGCCGCTGACGGTGATATCGAAGATATCATCGGTGGTGCCGTTGTTGGTGATCTCGAGGGTGTACTTGATCGTCTCGCCGATGGAGCCCGTTTGAGCATCTGCCAGCGGGGTCACTTCCAGGTCGCCCACTTCGGGGCACTGGCTGACGGTGATGACGGCTTCGCCGATGGTATGGTTGCCGAAGATGTTGATCATCTCGACGCGGGCGGTGTAGTCGCCGCAGGCAGCGTAGTAGTGCGAGATGAACGGCATCGTGCTCCAGTCGGTGAAGGCTGAGCCATCGCCAAAGTCCCAGCGGAACTTGACAGCATCATCGGGCGTCTCCGCCAGGAGGGTGGTGAGGTTGGCTGTGTTTTCGCTGGTGGTGTCGCTGATGGTGACGGTTGGCTCGTCCATGGCCCAGGCGAAGAAGTAGCCTAACAGATCTTCGCGCCAGATACCATCAACGCCGTTGTTGACGCTCTCCAGGCCAAAGGTGGTGTAAACCGAGCGGCCCAGGTAGTCCAGGCCGGGGTTCTCCAGGCTGGGCTGAGCGCGATGGGTGATGCCGATGGTGCCGGTTTGCATGGCGTTCGGGCTGGGGTAATCAAAGAGCGGCATGTAGGGATGCGCTTCTTTGCTGCCTTCCAACCAGGGCAGGGCTTCGATCTCATCGATGTAATAGGCATTGCCGGCGCCGTCGCCAGAAGGAACGGCAGACACCTGGCCGCGCAGCTCGCCATCCGGATAGGCCTCGGTTAACACGTTGATGTACAGTTCGCCATCGGCCAGGGCCATTGTGTCGGTGAAGAGGAAGTAGCCGCTGTCACTGAAGGTATCCCCGGCAGTGACGGTGATGGGCCCGGTGACCAGGTTCGCAATCATGGGGCCGGTTACGCCAGCCAACCCGTCGTAGATGCCTACGCTGGTGATGGTCATGGCTTCATTGACCTCGATGTTCAGGTCATAGTACACGACGCCGTAGTTGATATCATAGGCGAAGCTGGCATCGCCCCAGTTGGCGGTAGCGACTGGCGTGATTTCCTGGGTGCCCAGCAGTTGGGTGGTTGACCAGGCTGGGCCGCTCAGGTCCAGGGTGGCGCCTTGCAGGGCTGCCGGGGCGTCAGGAGAAGCCACGGCGAGGGCTGAAGGCAGATCGTAACCTGTGAGGCTGTCTTGCAGCCAGTTGCCGCCCAATACGAAATTGTAGAAGAGCGTGCCTTCGTCATAGACATCGGAGGCTAACACAGCCGCCATATCCTGGCCCATGGCGATGACCACACCGCCGCGGTTGGCGTACTCGGTCAGGATGTTCATATCCAGGGCGGTCAGGGGGGTGGCAACAGTGTAGGTGCCATTGGGCTCATAGTGATCGCCGGTGAAGAAGATCACTGCATCGTAGGCTGCCAACGAGGCGGCATCGGGGATGGTGGTGGGATTGGCGAAGTGCGCGTCGGCATCCCAAACATCGTAGCTGATGCCCAGGTTGTCGAGGGCGGAGGTGTAGTAAGCTGTGTAATCTGGATAACTCGTCAAGGAGCTGAAGTCACTGTCGATCACCAGCACGCCGCCGAAGGGCTCAGGCGTCACGCGGGCCCAGGCGGGCATGTGGGCGAAGTAGTCGGCGCTGGTCAGGGTGACATGCCCCTGGTTGTCGCCGATGAAGCCCTGGCTGGGGTCAAAGCTGACCACGAAGCTGGCGGTGGCACCGGGCTCGAGGCTGAGGCTGGCGACATCGAAGCTGATAGCGGGCAGGGCGTCGACGGTGGGGGTGGGGAAATAGCCGGCAACCAGTTCAGCGCCCAGGGTGTAGACCTGGGTCGTCTCTGCCACGCTGGTGACGTTGACGGTGATGGTCTGCACGGTGCCGGTGACAATTTCGCCAAAGCTCAGGCTGGGCGGATCGAGGATCACGCCCGGGTCAGCGGCGTTGGTCAGGTCGAGACGCCCGGCGCCCATGTCTAGCGGTTGAGCATGAGGGTCGTGATTTATTATGTCATCGATCCAGACACCGATGTACTTGGAGGTGGACATCAGGGCCGACTTGATGTAAGCATTCGACCAATCGGGGTGCACCTGGCGGAGCAGGGCGGCGGCACCGGTAACATGCGGGGCTGCCATCGAGGTGCCCGAGGCCTGGCCGTAGCCCAGGTGAGGATCTTCACCGGGGACTTCGCCGTAACCCTGGGCCAGGATGTTGACGCCAGGGGCGGTGATATCGGGTTTGAGCACGTTGCCCGCACCCGGGCCGCGGCTGCTGAAGCTGGCAATGAAGTCGGGGGTATTGCCGACCTGAACGGCAACCGTATCCAGGGTGGCAACCGAAGCGTCAAGGTAGGTGTTGTACCAATCCACCATGCCCATACCATCGGTGTAGCCGATGAAGATGGATGAGATGGTCACCGGGTGGCCGCCGGAGGACATGTTGATCAGGGCATCGCCGCCGGCAGCATTGTTGTAGACGACTGCGAAGGATGCGCCAGCTTGCTGAGCGTTGAAGACCTTCAGGCTAAAATTACAGATACCGCGGCTGATCAAAACCGCCTTGCCAGTCAGCGAGTCAGCCGGGAATGGGTCACACCCCAGTACATTGGCAGGGGCAACGGATTCGGCTGTGACGAAGGAGTAGGTGATGACCTCGCCAACAGGCAGGGGAGCGCCAAAGGCGGCGGTAGCGTAAGCCATATCCTGCAGGGTGTCGGTGATCGGCTCGGGTGCGGTGACGCTGAACGCTCCTGCGGCATAGGTGCCGTCGGTGGTGCTGGCAGCCACGTTGATGTACTCAGACGAGGGGTGGTCACCGGTGCCGTAACCAGGGCCAGCGTTGCCGTTGGACATGGTGACGAAGACGCCGGAATTGGCGGCGTTGATCAGGGCCTGGTCGAGGGGATCGAACTCGCCGCCGACGCTGGTGGGGCCGCCGCCCCAGGAGTTGTTGAGCACATCGGCGCCGTCCATGGCGATGTCTTCCAACGCGGCGATGCCTTCAGCCGAGTAGAAAGAGCCGATGCCGTTGACGCTGTTATAGAAGACGCGGTAGCTCATCACCCAGGCCGCCGGGGCAACGCCCGACAGGGTGGTGGTGATGCCGCCGTACTCGGCGATGACCTCATTGCCGGCGGCGGTGCTGGAAGTGTGCGTGCCGTGCGATGTGGCGCCAGGGCCGGGCCAGGGGTTGGCATCTTCAGGAATGGGTGGATCCCAAGAGCGGAAGTAGACGCGCGAGGCGATGATCTTGCCGTTGTTATTCTCGATCATGCCCAGGCCGTTGGGGGGGAAGTCGGCCGGGTAGCTGTAGCCGGTGCCATCGAACATCTCGGCTGCGTGATGGGCGCCGCCGTCCATGGATGCCACTTTGACGCCCGCGCCAGCATATTCGATACCGCCGATCTCAGGGCTTTCGTACATCACGGGGGCATTGATCAGCGGGACGCTGGCATACAGGTCGGGCTGGTGGGCATAGTCGGGATAGACTGCCTTGACGTTGGGCAGGGCGCTTAAGAGGCGCTCGGCAGTCTTGGTGTCCATGCCGGGGTCAATTGCCAGGCCGTTGAACACAACCTGGTAGCTCAGGTCTACCTGGGCGCCGAATTCATCGATAAAGTAGTCTACCTGAGCGTCCGGTAAGATAGATTGCATATCTGTGATGAAAGCCTCTTGCTCGGCTTCCAGTTGATCCAGGTATAGTTGGGCTTCAGGGTTGCTGCTGTCCAACTTGCCGTTGGTCTGCAGGGCAACCATGTTGGTCTGGGCCCAAACTACCAGGGGGGGGGAATTCAATTCAACGATCAAACGGTGCGAAGTTTCAGCGCCGGAAGCGCCGGGGATGCTGGCTGCGGGGGTGCTGTTTTCCGCAGGTGCGGCTGCCGCGGGGATCGCAGCAGTCATGGTAAACAGCATGGCGAGAACAACCAGCAGGTTTACCACATTGCGAATTCGTTTGAACATGCTTTATCCTCCAGGATAGGGATATATGCCCCAGGGTTGGGGTTAAATGAAATGGCTCCTAGAATGGAGCAGGAAACAAGTAAATCATACTATGAAAAATTGGTTTTGGGTAGCATGGCATTAACCTACGCAGGGC
>CAZWFQ010000006.1:42267-52652 GCA_964633225.1 uncultured Anaerolineaceae bacterium | reverse complement strand
TCATGCACGCGGCGCAGGGCAGGCTCTTCCAGGCGCTCGCCAGTGTCGGTCAGGCGGTGCCATTGGGGCATTAAGCCGGATCCTTTACGCTGCATCAGCAGGCAAACAGCTTTGAAGCCGTGCTCCCAGGCTGTGCCCGCCTCGGTGAAGGCGCCGGTGGTGAGGGTGCTGGCTGGGCGCAGCCCAAACGGCTGCCCTGCCGCCTGTACCAACTGCTCCACAGCAGGCGCAATGCTGCGCCGCCGCACCACCCCCTCATCGTGCAAGTAGATGAGCTGCTCGCCAATGCCCACCAGCTCGAAATCCAGCACCAGGGCGTCTGATAACTGCTCGCCATAAGCCTGCAAGAAGGTCCGCATGCCGTCGCAGCCGGTCTCTTCGCAGCCGGTCAGTGCCAGCCAGACTTCGGTGTTCTCGAGCGGCTCCTGGCGCAGGCGTTCTGCCAGGCTCAAGACGGTGCCCACAGCGCTGGCGTTATCGTTGGCGCCTGGCGAATAAGGGCCAAGGTCGGCGGTGACGCCGGTGAACCAGGTGGCAAAGTGCACCAATGCCAGGAAGGCCCCCAGCCAGCCGAAGATAGCCCAGCCGGTGACGGAGGCTGCCAGGTAGCACAGCGGTGCGGCCAAGACCCCGTAAATGGCAAAGGGTTCGCTGATGGCAAAGACAGCCACCAGCCAATCGTGGGCGAACCAGAAGACTGCCCGGTGGCTGTCTAGGTGTGCCACCAGCACCAGACGCTGTTTGACTTCGCCGCGCGGCGGGAGGGTGGCGATCACATTCTGGCTGGGGCCATGGGGTAAGATGCTGCGCAAGGGGTAATCCTGGAAGGTGAACTTGCGCCACAGCATCACGCTGCTCAACCCAAAGGCCGCTGCCATCACCAGCAGGGCCGCCAGGCGGCCAAAAGGCTGGCGCAGCAGCCAAAAGGCGGCATGCCCCACCAGGGCCAGGCCGTAAGCCTGTGCCATGAAGAGCCACAGTGAGCGTAAGCCATGGAAGGGCTGTACGTGCAGGTCTTTGACCCCCAGCTTTTCGAGCTGCTGGTGCACGTAGGCTGCCGCCTGGGCCTCGGACCGGGTGGCTGAGCCGCGCGGTGTGCGCGCCAGGTGGCGGGCGTGCGCCAGGGCCTTCTGGGCCCAGGTGGAGGAGGGAGGATCAGGATTCATACTATGCTAAGGCTTGACCTCAAACGTAGCGCCGGCACTGGCGCCTTGTACTTCGGGGAAGTAGGCCATCCAGGCTTGCACTGGCAGCACATGGTACTCGCCGGGGTGCAGCAGCACCAGGGTGTAGGTCAGCTCGTAGGTGCCAGCGGGCAGGTAACTGGCCGACCAGGCGATGTGATTGTCGTAGATGCGCGCCGGGCTGAACATCCACCAGCCCCAGCCCCGCCCAAACGGGTTGCCTGGATCGTAGAGCGGGCCGGGCACGCCGTATTCGCCCACCTGGACGGTGTTCAGGCGCGTGTTCAGGATCTCGGCTCCGGCGGGGATGTAATCTTCCACCTGCAGGTTGTAGGCCTGGTTGGGCAAGACCAGGGTCAGGCGCACGGTGACGGCCTGGCCGGCCTGGGCCGAACTAATGGGATCGGCAGTGAGCGGGTCATCTCCGGCGGCGTAGTAGCTGCGCCAGACCTGCAAGCCGCGGTTGAGCGGGGTGATCGTCTCCACCGGGCGATAAACCGTGAGGGCGGCGTTGTAGTAGAGCCGCCCGCTGCCGGGGTCGCGCTGGATGGCCAGGGCGTTGGGATCATTGGGATGCAGGCCAGTGACCGGGACGAGGGTGATGATTGGGTTCAATTGGGTTTCGCCGCCGGCTTGCCCGCTGGCAACCTGGATGCCGTTGAGCGTGGCACTGAAGCCAAAATAACCGCTTAGCTCGCCGGTGCCGCGCATCACCTCGGCCAGGGCCAGCAGGGTCCAGGCCGATTCAAAGGATGAGCCCCAGCCGCCGTTCGGATTGCGGTTGGACATGAGGTAGTTAACCGCTTCGGGCAGCAGCGCGGCTGCCGGTTGGCGCTGCGCCAGGGCATAGATGACGACTGCTGATCCGGAAAGCGGGGTGTGCCAGTTCTGCCAATGCCCGGCTGAGGTTTCCCAATGGGCACCGGTGGCTGAGCGCAGGGCGGTGGCCTGCAGATCGGTCAGCAGGGTGTCGGCTTGCTGGCTGCCGGATTCAATATCCTCGAGCAGCAAGGCCAGGAAAGCCTGTGCCCAGGGGCTGAGCTCGCTGCGGCGCTCGTAGAGCTGGCCTGCGGCAGAGGGGTTGGCCGCGCCGGCGCGCCCGAGCGCAAAATATTGGAAGGCTAACCTGTCCAGCGCGCTGGGGTCTGTGACCTGGTCGGGAGCAGTAGATGCGGCAGTGAGGAATTCCACCCCGCGCTGCATGACCTCTGGCGAGAAGCTTACCCCAGCCTGGGCCGTGCGTGTCAGGCCAAAGAGCATGTAGGCCGTCAGGTAGGGATCGGAATTCGCGCTGACCAGCACGTCGGTCGCCAGCGGCGCCCAGCTCCAACCGCCATCTGGATTTTGCTGCGCCAGCAGTTGATCCAGGCCGGTGCGCAGGGTGCGTTCCAGGCGCGCTTGCAGGTCAGGCGATTCGATGCCAAAGGACTGCAAGATGCGGTAGGTTTCCAGGTTGGGCAAGAAGCGCGAGAGGATCTCTTCGGTGCACTCGCAGTGGGTTTCCTCCAGCGCGGCTAACCCATCCAGCATCCCCGCTGCCAGAGAGGGGGCCAGCTCAATGCGCAGGTCGCCGGCGTTGGGGTCGAAGGTGACCGGCAGGCTGACCAATTCCAACTGCTCACCGGGCTCATCCATCACGCCTGAAGTGGCAAAGGTCTGCGGCGTGGCATAGCGCAGCACCGGCAGCGCCCCGCCTGCCAGGCGGACGGCGTCTTGATAATCGCCAGATTCGGCCCAGAAGGTCAGGTCGGCGCTGCCCACATCCTGGGCCGTGCCCCACCATTCCACCCGCGTTCGCCCGCCGGCGGGCACGCTTACGCGCTGGGTCAGGCTGTTGATGTCATCCAGGTCAAAGCCGCCCGCTTGCAGCATCACATCCACTTGCAAGTCAGTGCGGGTGTTGTTTTGCACCACCGCGGCCAGCAGGGCATGGTCGCCGGCGACCAAGAAGCGCGGCGCCACCGGGCGCAGCAGCAGCTCTTTGCTGGTGACCAGTTGCAGCGATGCCTCGCCCACGCGCAAGTCGGTGGTCAGGCCGCGCAGCAGCACCTGCCAGGTGGTCAGGCTGTCGGGCAGCTCCAGGCTGATGGTGGCCTGCCCGTTGGCATCGGTAAGCACCTGGGCGTTCCAGTAGGCTGTGTCGGGGAAGTTTTCACGCACCAGGGGGCCGGTTTCCATGCCGCCGCCCCCACCCATGCCGCCCGCCATATAGCGTAAGCGTTGGCCCGATACCGCCAGCGAAAGCCCCGTGCGCACCCCAATTGGCTGTTGGCCGTAGAAGGCAGTCAAGATATCCGGCGCGTTGGGGCCAGCCAGGGCCAGCACAGCCAGGTCTACCACCGAGAGGGAGAACTCGCCCTGCACGGGGCTGCCGGCTGCGTCGGTAACGAGGATATTAAATGAAACGTTCTCGCCAGGGCCAGCACGTTCGGGCTGGCTGGTGAGGGCCACGTTGAGGGTTTGCTGAAGCGGTGTCACCATCAGGTTAAGATAGCCCTGGCGGAAGTCGGCCCGGCCCTCTGCATCCTGGCCGAGCAGGGTCACGGCAGCATATACATTGGGGGCCTCCGCATCGCCCAGGTCGAAGGATAGGCTGCTGCCGCCCGGTTGGATGGTCTCCACCTGGTAATGCATCACGGTGCTGCGTTCCAAGGTCACCAGTGCCAGGGCCGGGGCGTTGAAGGGATTGGGGATGAAGATCTGTGCCGTATCCCCTGGCTGGTAATTCTCCAGGTTGGCCGTCAGGTGCAGGCGTTGGTTGGGCAGGTTGGGCCAGGCTACTGCTCCGGTTCCGCTGACCCAGACCAGAACCTGGGAGGTGGTGTTGGCGTTCTGAACGCTGAGCAGGTAGGTGCCAGGGTTGGGCGGGGTGAAAGCTAGACGCGCTTTGCCGTCTGCGCCGCTGGCAAAATCGGTGCTGGCCACCGCGGTGTAAACCGCCTCAAACTCGGGCAGGATGCTCATACTGGGGTCAGGCGCCTCTTTTTGCACCCAGGTGACTTGCTGGAAGATGCCGGTCAGCGGGCGGTCGGGGGCGGGGTCGCCTTCCCAGTCTACTGCCAACACTTCGTAGCCAAGGGGCTGCCCGGCCTGGCCCGACCAGGCATCTGGACGGATGCCCAGGTAGATATCGGACGGATTGGTGTACGCCGCGGTGCGCCCACTGACGGGCAGGCCGCTTTCGTCGGTGATGGTCACTTCTAACGTGTATTGGCGGCGGCTGGTCTGCTGGGCGGTGGGTAGTTCCAGGGTCAACAGGCCGTTGGCGTCGGTGCGTGTATCGCCCTCTATCGCTAACTTTCCCAAGAGTTCATCGCCAAATGGGTACGCATAGAGCTGCAACCAATCGGCATCGTAGGGACCCACGGTGTAGCCGCCCGGAATGCGGAAATCGGCCGGTTTTTCGTAGAGCGCCCAATGCACGGCGACGTTCGAGGCGGGGGCATCGAAGAAGTAACGCGCATTGATGTTTGCTAGCAGGCTCTGCCCGCTCATGATCTCGTTGGCCTGGAAGTAGACCCCGATGTTGATCTCTGGTTTGCGGTAATCTGCCACCTGGAATTCCAGCCAGACACTGTCGGCATTGTTCACCAGGCGGTAACTGCCGGGCTGGGCATCTTCCGGTAGGGTGTATTGGCCGTAGCCGCTGCCAAATGCCGAGAGCGGCAGGTCATAAGTTGCCAAGACCTGGTCGTAGCTGTCGTTCAACACCAGCGGGTAGCTGGCCAGGTCTGGCAGGCTGTAGCGGCCGTTGTAGGCCTGGCGCACTACCGCCCGGAAGTACACCGTCTGCCCGGGGCGGTAGATGGGCCGGTCGGTGTACACATAGGCCTGCGTGGCGGGCAAATGGCCGCCGCTGGGCAGGTCAAACTCCCAGGGGCCGATGGCCTCGCTCCAGGTGGAGACGGCCAGGCCAAAGTCGGCGTTGCCGGGCTGCCCCAAGACGGCGTACACCATCGCATAGGGGTTCGGCTGGGTTGGGATGGCGGCGCGGAAGATGCCTTCGGCATCTGTGCTGCCCTGTGCCACCAGGGCGCCGCCTTCATCGTAGATCGAGACCGGCAGGCCAGAGGCAGGGGTGTTGCTGCGCAGCCCTACTGCCCAGACGAAAGCCTCGTTGGCGCTGAGCTTGAGCGTGGTGTGATAATTGCTGACGGCCACCAGCAGCGGCCCGGCGTAATAATTGTTGCCCGCCAGGTTAAAGCGCACGTGGTACAGGCCTGGCGACAGGGGCCCGCCTTCTGGCGAGAGGGGGATGGTGACGGCCTGGTTGACGTTGGGGGGCAGCTCGGGCTTGAACTCCCAGAAACGAGCATTGCCGGGTTGGTAGCCGTGGCGCAGGTCGTAGCCATTGGGAGCCAGCATATTGATGAAATCAGCCAGCGGGAGCGTGCCGACCGACATGGGCAGGCGGTCGAGGTTGGTCATCAAGGCTATCACGCCGCTGTCTTGGGTGGTCAAGAAGTTGGCATCGGTGCCGTAGGGGAAGCTCAGCGAGGGCTCGAGCGTGGCGGTGCTGAAGCGCAGGGTATAGGCCTCGCCCAGGGCATCGCCCCATTGATCTGCCAGCTCTGGCAAGAGGCTGACGGTGTATTCGGTATCTGGCAAGAAGTCGCCGTTGACGTAGATCTGCATCTGGCTGGCGTCCATGGACGCGTACAGGTTGGTGATGGCCGGGTTGACGGTAACATACGGCAGGATCTCGTCTGATGAGATGATGGATGTGACGTAAAAGCGCACGCCTTCCCAGGTGCGGGATATCCCGCCGTTCTCAGGGCTGCTGCCGACCACTGCCAGCTCTGGCACCGTGTACCAAGAACTGCCCTGGTCTCCACCTAAGAGCGTGCCGCCCAGGGCTGCCGCCCCGCCCCCTAGCGTGACCTGGTACAAGCTGCCACGCTGCAAGAGGGCGGTGGGCGTGAAGGTGAGGGTGGAGAAGGATTCGTCCCAGGCAAACTGCCCTGGAACCGGCTGGCTGTTTTGGGCTGCAAGGCTGAAATTGGCCTCTACGCTGGCGGGGTCCATTACCTGGTTGAAGGTCAGCTTGACGGCGGTGTCAATGGGTGCGCTGGTTGCGCCATCAAGCGGCTCAACAGACACCAGGCGCGGTGCAGAGGTGGTGAAGGACCAGGCCGTGGCAAATTCCAGCGGGCTGCCGCCCACACCGGTGAGCAGCGGGTTGACCTGGACGGTGTAGGTGGTGCTGCCAGCCAGGGCCGGCTGCGGGTAAAAGATGAAAGTGCTGGTATTGATCCACTCGCCGCGCCCGCTGGCAGAGGGCTGGATGGTGAACCCCTCCGGCAGGGCTGTGGTCACGGCGCCCAGGTCTACCACGGGGCGGTTGAAGGTGGCGACCACGGCCGATGTGGGGTCAACTTCTGCGCTGTCGGCATAGGGCAGGGTTTGGGTCACTTGCAGGTACCCGGCGGTGTTGTAATCTACCTGCACCGGGGCCAGCATGGCCATGCCGCGCTGCGATTGGGCTGTGGACGCAATGTTGATTGCCACGCTGCTGGCAGGCGGCAAGGGTGCATCTGGTTTGAAGGCCACGATTGCATCACTCAGCCAGTTGAAGCTGCCCGAGAGCAAGGGGTTGCCGCTGAAGGCGCCCTCAACCGAGGCGTGATCCATGGCCTGGTTGAAGTAGAAGGTGATCGCCCCATCCAGGCTCAGTTCTGAGCCGGGCAGGGGGTCCGTCTCCAGCAGGGCTGGGGGCAGGGGCATGGGTGGGGGTGTGGCGGTGGGGATGGCCGTGGGGGCCAGGGCTGTGCCTGGTCCGCCCCTGGGGGCAGGTGTGCTGCCGCCCAGGCCGGGCAGTGAACAGGCCAGGGAGAGGATTATCAAAAGCGCAAAAATGAGATGGAAGGTGCGTTTCGGAGTGGACATAAGAGGCTCCTTATATAAAATTATATCCGAGAATTGGGCGTTGGGCGCATGATCTGCCTGCCGGGGGTATTTCTTGGCTTGGCATGTTCATTTCGAGGTAAAATACTTTTATGCATCCCATTCCATCTGCTGCACAGACCACGTCAGAAGAACGAATGCTGGCTGCCCTGGGCCATGTTGCGATCCTGTTCTTAGGATTTGGCGTATTCGGTCCGGCTTTGCTATGGACCACCCAGCGCAAAAGAAGTTCCTTCGTGGCTTTCCACGCCTTGCAAGCCCTGGCTTACCAACTGCTGAGCGTGGTTTTTGGTATGCTATTGACTTGCGGAATGAGCGTTCTGATCCTTGCTTTGTCTGTTGGCGTGATGGCCTTTGTTAATGTTGAAGAACCTTACCCGGTTGCGATCTTCCTGGTGCAGTTTGTTGTCATTGGATTGATTTTTGTTTTTTTTGCCCTGTATATGGGGGCTGGTTTTTTGGGCGCTATCTTGACCCTGGCCGGGCGCGACTTCCATTATCCCTTGCTGGGGCGCTGGATCAAGAATTATCTGCGTGCTGATCCGGCTGCGGAAGCTGTTCCTCCACAGGGGGCATTATGAATCTTTCGATGACGCGCGAAGAACGCCTGGCGGCTGCCCTGGCTCACCTGGGAGCTCTCATCCCTTTCTGGGGGCTCTCTGTGCCGTTGGTGATCGGCCTGGGCCAGGGTGAGCGCACACAGCTGCGTTTCCAGGCTTTGCAAGCTGCAGCATACCAGGGAATTGGACTGGTGTTGTATCTTTTGGTGTATATTTTTCAGATGTTGGCGGGCCTGCTCATGTTTTTGAGCGTGCTCATTGGCATCATCGTGGCCAGCGACCCCGCGGTCAACCAGCCTTCGTCCATCTCTGGGGGTGTTGGGGCAGTGCTCGTTATCCTTTTCTTCTTTTCCATGCTGCTGATGTGGGGCCTCTCTCTGGTACAGGCACTGGGCGCGCCGCTTTTTATGTTGATTGCTGCCTGGGCAGCCGGGCGGATCTTGCAGCAGGACGATTTCCATTATCCGGTCTTAGGCAGTATCCTTGACCGGCGGTTCATGAAAGAATAAGGGAGTTTCCTTATGAATGCCAATCCACAGCAGCCCCTTTCTACTTCCGACGAGCGCCTGATGGCGGCGGTCTCACATTTGTTCGGCCTGCTGGTGGCGCTCGTCATTTGGGCCACCAACAAGGATCGCTCGCGCTATGTACGCTTCCAGACCACCCAATCCATGGCGTTCGATCTGGTGGTGATGGTGGTGACCTTTATTTTGGTCGGCTGTATGATGGTCGGTATGCTGGCTGTGGTGGCCCTTGGCACGGGCGGCATGATCCTCTCTGTTTCGCCTGACGGCAGCGCGCCCGAGGGTCCCTTCGCCTTGTTCATTGCACTGATGACGAGCGTGTCTTTTCTGATCCCTTGCATCATGGTGCCTTACGCCATGTTCTTATGGGTTTGCCGCATTGTTGCCACCCTCCAGACCTTTCAGGGCAAGGATTTTCGTTATCCCTGGCTGGGCGGGCAGGTGGAACGTTTCTTAAATCAACCCTGAATCCCATCTATCCCACATATCCCACACTATCCCACACATATCCCACATGAATGACACTGTAGAACTTTTAATTACCGTCCCCTTCCAAGATGCCCTGGTTCAGCGCCTGGCGAGTGTTTCTCCGCGCCTGAAGGTCATCACCCATCCGGTGCGCAGCCCTGAAGAAATTCCGGCAGATATTTGGGAGCGGGTGGATGTGCTGTACACCGGCCGCGTCTTGCCCACACCTGAGATGGCGCCTCGCCTGGCGTGGATCCAGTTCCACTGGGCGGGCATCGATCATGCCATCAACGCACCCATCTGCCAGCGGGATGGCATTGTCATTACCAATCTCAGCGGGGCATCTGCCTCACAAATGGCTGAGCATGCGTTGATGATGCTGTTGGCGTTGGGCCATCAGATGCCAGATGCGATTGCTCTACAGCGCCGCATGGAATGGCCGGCTGAACGCTGGAGCGTTTTCTCGCCGCAAGAGCTGCGCGGCAGCACGGTGGGGATTGTGGGGTACGGCAGTGCAGGGCGCCAGTTGGCGCGCCTGCTGCAGCCTTTTGGCGCCACCGTCTTGGCTACCAAACGTGATCTGATGCACCCGGCTGATACCGGCTACACGATCGATGGATTGGGCGACCCTGGCGGCGACCTGGTGCATCGCCTGTACCCGCCCGAGGCTTTGCGCTCGATGCTCAAAGAATGTGACTTTGTGGTGGTCAACCTGCCCCTGACGGGGGCCACGCGCGGTTTGCTGAATGCTGAACTATTGGCTGCGCTCAAGCCCACTGCTCGCCTGGTGGATCTTTCGCGCGGCGGGGTGGTGGATCATGCTGCCCTGATCCCCATGCTGCGCGAGCACAAGATCGCCAGCGCAGCCCTGGATGTATTCCCCACTGAGCCGCTGCCGGCTGACAGCCCGCTTTGGAAGCTGCCGAACGTGATCATTACCCCGCATATCGCCGGGTTTTCGCCCGCTTATGACCAGCGCGCCATAGACTTCTTCTCTGAGAATCTGCACCGCTACCTGGCGAACTTGCCGTTGTATAACCGGTTTAACCCTGAAGAAGGTTATTAGTATGCCCCGTGAGCTGCGCTTTCCATATTTGCTCTTTGACCTGGGCAGTACCTTGATGTATAACACCGGCAAGTGGTACCAGGCTCACGAGGAGGGGGATGAAGCACTGCTGGCATCTCTGCAAAGCGTTGGGCTGAGCCTGGATGGAAAGTCTTTCATGGAGGAGTTCGACCGGCGCCTGGGGGCTTATTTCATCCAGCGGGATATTGATTACATCGAAACGGGCACTGCCCACCTCTTGCGTGATCTGCTGGTCGATTGGGGCTTTTCTTCTTTGCCTGAAGCCACCTGGCGCAGGGCCCTGCAGGCCTGGTACCAGGTCAGCGAAGCGTACTGGCTGCCTGAGCCAGAGGCCTTGCCCGTGCTAGAAGCCCTGCGCCAGCAAGGCCACCGCATGGGCATGATCTCGAATGCGGGGGATGATGACGACGTGCAGCGCCTGGTGGATAAATGCGGTTTGCGGCCTTATTTTGACTTCATTATCACTTCGGCTGCCCTGGGCATCCGCAAACCGGATGTGCGCATCTTCCAGGCGGCCCTGGCACATTGGGATGCACGGCCATCCCAGGCTGCCATGACCGGCGACAATCTGCAGGCTGATGTGCTGGGGGCGCACAACGCCGGCATCTTTGCCATCTGGCTCACCCGCCGCGCCGAGACCCCTGCCAACCACCAACAC
>CAZWFQ010000006.1:0-42167 GCA_964633225.1 uncultured Anaerolineaceae bacterium | reverse complement strand
GGCCGGCCATCGCGCAAGATGCTCAGGGTCACCGTTTGCCCGGGGGATGTTTGCAGGGCCACGTAAACCAGCACGTCATCAAAGCTCAACACAGGCTGGCCATCGATGGCGGTGATCACATCCCCGCCGGCATAGATGGTGCGCCCGTCAATCGTCACCTGCCCGGTTGAGCCGTGCAGGCCGGCTTTGAAGGATGGACCGTCTTCGAGGATCGTGACCAGGTATGCGCCTTGTTCGACAGGCAGATCCATTGCCTTGACCAGGGCGGGGGTCACATCGTTGCCAGAGACACCCAGCCAGGGCCAGGTATATTGGCCATCTTGTATCAAAGCCGGCACCACCCGCCGGATGAGGCTGACCGGAATGGCAAAACCGATGCCCAGGTTGCTGTCAGAGGTGCCGCCGGTTTCGATCTGGGCGTTGACGCCGATCACCTCGCCAGAGAGGTTGAGCAGCGGCCCGCCGGAGTTGCCGGGGTTGATGGCGGCATCCGTCTGGATGGCCTGGGGGATGGTGAAGGCGGTCAGGGTGGGCAGGGCGCGCCCCATGGCACTGATGATGCCGCGCGTCAGGGTGCCTTCAAGCCCAAATGGATTGCCAATCGCCACCACCGTCTGCCCAACCGACAGGGTTTCCATGTATCCCAGGGTCAGGGGGGTGATGTCTTGCGGTAGATCGGCCTGTACAACAGCCAGGTCGCTGTAGATATCAAAGCCCACAATTTGCGCCTGGCGGGTCAACCCGGTGGAGAAGGTCACTTCCAGGTACGTGGCCCCATCCACCACATGGGCATTGGTCACAATATGGCCTTGCGGGTCATACACAAAGCCAGAGCCCTGCCCCATAGACAGCAACTGTCCATTCGCCTGGGCGTAGATAGTGATATTGACCACTGCCGGGTTGACGCGGGCGTACAGATCTACCAGGATCGCGTCTTCACTGGCGACCTGGGGCGGGGCCACGTAGATCACTGGCGTGGGAGCTGGCGGCTGCACCGCGGTCGGCAGTGCGGGCGTGGGGGCAGCGCCTGGTGCAATAGATTGGCAGGCCAGGGCAAAGACAATCAACAGCGCGGCAAGTGTAAGCAGAATGGTGTGGTTTTTTTGAGCAGGCGTGCGCATTGGATACCTCTTATGGGGGGGGAATAAGAAGCCCCCAAGTATGTCATAGTATAAGCGAAAAACTTAAGATGATCCTGAATGACGGCGAGGTTAGAGATTAATAAGCTCGCCAACCCCTCTGAACCATCGGTGATAGAATCCAGCGGGCATGAAAATTTCTCGTTCGCACCCCCTGCTCCCTTACCTGGCCCTGGCCGTGGGTATCCTGTGCTTAAGCTTTTCGGCCTTGTTTGTCAAGTGGGCCGCCGCCCCTGGACCAGTGACAGCCTTTTACCGGATTGGCCTGGCTACCATCATCCTGCTGCCGTTCTTTGCTCACCGCGCTCGCCGGGGTGATCTGTTCAGGCCGCTGTCTGAGCAACCCGCCCCGCACCTTCGCCTGGGGTGGCTGCTCCTGCCGCTGCTGGGTGGTTTGTTGGCTGCCTTGGATCATGCCTTTTGGAACACGGCCCTGCTCTACACCAGTGCCGCCAATGCCACCCTACTGGGCAATACAGCCCCTTTGTGGGTGGCCTTGTTTGCCTGGTTGGCCCTGCATGAGCGCCTGAAAGGCTGGTTCTGGGCTGGCCTGGCCCTGACCCTGGGCGGGGCCCTCATCGTTCTCGGACATGACTTTTTCTACCAGCCCAGCCTGGGGGTAGGGGACCTGATTGCCCTGGCTTCGGGTGTTTTCTATGCCGGGTACTTTCTTGTCACCCAACGCGGCCGTCAAAACCTGAGCACGCTGGCTTACATCTGGCTGGTCGATCTGACAGCCACACTGGCCCTGCTGCTGATCTGCCTGCTGTTGGGCATGCCGCTGACGGGTTACTCAACGCAGACTTACCTGGCCTTCGTGGCTGCGGCGATCATCTCGCAAACCTTTGGCTACCTGGCTGTGGGCTATGCCCTGGGGCACCTGCCGGCTTCAGTTGTTTCGCCCACCCTCATCCTTCAACCTGTGCTGACGGCTTTGTTGGCCATCCCCTTCTTGGGCGAGGGCCTGCACGCAGGCCAATGGATTGGGGGCCTTGCAGTGCTGGTGGGCATTTACCTCATTCACCGCTCCCGCCAATAAAGGCGTAAGAACTGTCCGGTGGACGAGGTTTCCACCTGTGCCACCTCTTCGGGGCTGCCCTGCGCCAAAATGCGCCCACCGGCTGCCCCGCCCTCTGGCCCCAGGTCAATCACCCAGTCGGCGGCCTGGATAATATCCAGGTTGTGCTCTACCACCAGCACGCTGTTGCCCGTCTCTACCAGGCGCTGTAAGACGCCCAGCAGGTGCCCGGTATCGTCTGGATGTTGTCCGGTAGTTGGTTCGTCGAGCAAATATAGGGTACGCCCCGTGGAGCGCCGCCCAAGCTCTTTGGCCAGCTTCACCCGTTGGGCCTCGCCGCCCGAGAGAGTGGTGGCGGGCTGGCCTAACTGTAAGTAGCCCAGGCCCACATCTACCATCACTTGCAAGCGCGCTGCGGCGGCAGGTACATCCTTGAACAATTCCAGGGCTTCTTCCACGGTCATGTCGAGCACCTGGGCTATGTTCTGGCCGCGGTAGCCCACCGAAAGTATCTCGCGGGTGAAACGTTTGCCATGGCAGGCCGGGCAGCGCACCTCCACATCTGGCAAGAAATGCATCTTCACGGTTAGCACGCCGGCCCCTTCACAGCGCCCGCAGCGCCCACCCGGCAGGTTGAACGAGAAATGGCGGGCGCTCAGTTTCATGCGGCGCGCTTCGGGGGTGGAAGCAAAGGCCTCTCGGATGGGGGTGAACGTATCGGAATAGGTGGCGGCATTCGAACGCGGCATGCGCCCGACATGTTCCTGGTCAATGGTAATGACCTTATCCAGGTGCTCCCAGCCCTCAATTCGCTCGTGCTCGCCGGGCGCATCCTCTGCTCCATAGAAGTGCTGGCGGGCAGCCCGGTCGAGGATATCGAAGATCAGCGACGACTTACCCGAACCCGAAACCCCCGTCACCGCCACCAGCAGCCCCAGCGGCAGGCGGGCGGTGATGTTTTGCAAGTTGTGCTGGCGCGCCCCGTAGATGGTGAGGACTTTCCCGGTTGGTGAGCGCCGCTGGGCCGGCGCCGCCACACGCTGCCGCCCGCTCAGGTAAGCCCCCGTGATGGAACCCGCCACGCCCGCCACTTCGGCCGGGGTGCCGGTGGCAACCACCTGCCCGCCCCACTTCCCGGCTCTGGGTCCAATATCCACCACATGGTCGGCGGCGCGGATCAACTCCAGGTCGTGCTCAATCACCAGCACCGTGTTGCCCAGGTCGCGCAGGCGGCGCAGGAACCCAATCAGGCGCATCGTATCGCGCTGGTGCAGGCCAATGGTTGGCTCATCCAGTACATACAGCACACTGCTCAACCCCGAGCCCAACAGGGCTGCCATGCGCAGGCGTTGGGCCTCGCCAGCCGAGAGGCTGGGTGAATTGCGTTCCATGGTCAGGTAGCCTACGCCCACCTCCACCAGGCGGTGGATGCGTTCTTGCAGATCGTCCAGGATGGGCTCAGAGACAAGCCGCTCATCAGGTTTGAGCCGGGCAGGCAGATCTTCCAGCCAGGCTGCCAGCTCGGTGAGCGGCAGGTGTGACAGGTCTACGATGCTCTGCCCATCCAGGGTCACGGCCCGGCTTTGGGGGCGCAGGCGGGTCCCCTGGCAGTCTGGGCAAAGCTGGGTGACCAGGTATTCGGCGATCCTCTCGCTATAGCCTGTCTCCTGGATGTGTTCGGCATACCGGCGCAGCAGGCTGGTGGCGACCCCCTCGAAGCGCCCTTTGCCGACCGTATCAGGTGGTTTGATGGAAGGGAAATGCTGGCGGAACTGCGGGCTGTCTACACCGAAAAACATCAAGTCGCGCTGGGCAGGGGTAAATTCTTTGACCGGCTGGTCCAGGTCGATGGGGCAGCCGTAATGTTCTCCGGCCCGCTGAAGCGTGCCGCCGAAGTGGCGGATGTAATGAATATCCCAGCCGGCAATGGCCCCTCCGGCAATGCTCAATTCCTGGTTCACCAGGCGCGGCAGGTTGGCCTGGTGAACGATGCCCAGCCCGGTGCAGGTGGGGCAGGCGCCGTCTGGCTTATTAAATGAAAAGTTAGCCATTCCCATTTGGGAGATGGCAGCCCCGCAGTGGGGGCAAGGGAAGGTTTCTTCCGGGCCGTCTGGCCCGGCTTCCTCTTGGGCCTCATCTTCCCAGGCCTCGTCCAGCGCGTCAAAATCAGGGGCCACATCTTGGCTGCAGGCCGGGCAGGGCCGGTGGCCCAGGCGGGCAAATAAGATGCGCAAATAGGTGTATACATCGGTGGCAGTACCCACGGTTGAGCGTGGGCTGTGGTTGGTCAGGTGCTGGTCTATGCTGATCGAAGGAGACAGCCCGCTGATCGAATCGACCGGCGGCTTGTTCAGCCCGGCAGCCATGCCAAGCGCTTCAAGATACTGCCGGGCGCCTTCTTTATATAGAATATCGAATCCCAGGGTGGATTTGCCCGAGCCCGATAACCCCGTCAGCACCACGATCTGGTTCTTGGGGATATCCAGGCTGATGTTCTTTAAATTGTGCAGGCGGGCACCACGGATGCTGATTTGAGGTTGCATAGAAGCTCCTGGCAGTAAATAACGCTTCCCCTGAGGCGATGGCGGGCAAGGCCAACGCCGTCCCTGGCCCCTTATGGCGCTTGATCTTGCAGCAGCTTGTACACTTCAGAGCGCGGCCATCCCGATTCGCCCGCCAGCCGTTTGGCAGCCTGGGAGGGGGATTCGGAGCCCTGGCGCGCCTGGTGAATGGCAGCCAGCAAACGCGCTTCTTCCCAACGCCCGGCTTCGGCAGCCCGCCCAGCCACCACCAGGGTGAATTCGCCGCGCGGGGCCTGCTGGCTGAAATGCTGGTGCAGTTGGCTGAGCGGGCCGCGCACGATCTCCTCGTGCAGCTTGGTCAACTCTCGCCCGGCCGCGCTTTGGCGATCACCCAGCACAGCTTGCAGATCCTCCAGCGCTTCTAGCAGGCGGTGGGGCGTTTCCAAGAAGATCAGCGTATAAGGCAGGCCAGCTACGCCCTCCAGCATGCGGCGGCGCTCGCTGTGCTTACGGGGCAGGTAACCCAGGTAAAGAAAAGCATCTGTGGGCAGCCCTGAAGCCACCAAGGCCGCCAGCGGGGCACTGGGCCCGGGGATGGGGCTGACGATGTGCCCGGCTTGCAGGGCGGCGCGCACCAGCTCGTAGCCGGGGTCATTCAGGGCGGGCGTGCCCGCGTCTGAGACCAGTGCCACATCTCCCTCAGCCAGGGCTGCCAGCACCCGGTCGAGCCGTACCAGCTTGTTATGCTCGTGATAGCTGATGGCTGGCGTGTGGATGTCATAATGGCTCAGCAGGTGGGCGGTGTGGCGCGTATCTTCAGCCGCCACCAGGCGCACTTCGCTCAGCACACGCCGAGCGCGCAGGCTCAGGTCTTCCAGGTTGCCAATTGGGGTTGCTACCAGGTATAAGGTGCTCATGGGCCTGTCCAGGTCAAGATCGAGAGGGTCAAGGCAAAGCTGGTTGCATCAAACTGGACCAATTGTACGCGTCCGTAACGATTGTCATTGCTGTGAAAACACAAGTAAATGCCGGCTGGCAAGCTTTCGACGGCTAGCGGCGCACTGCTCATATTGGCGGCCTGGCAGTCCAGCAGGCCCGGTTCCAGGCTACCGTAAACCCCAAATTGGGCGCTGTTCTGCAGCAGCAGCCAGTGTAAATCGCTTTCGCCGGTCTGGTAGGCGACATCGGTATCATAATTGGGGTTCAGCTTGCCATCGTCCAGGTCAACCACATCGTTGGGGACCAGTTCTAGCGTGGCGGTCATCTGCACCGGCGGGGTGGGGGTCTGGGTGGGTGTTTCTGTGGGCGTGGGGCTGGGGGTGGCGGTGGATGTGGGAATGAAGGTGGCGGTGGGGGTGGCGGTGGCCTGTCGCACTACCACAATGCGCACCCAAAAAGGAGAGTCGCCGGCTGGGCCGATGCCAAAGAATTCACCGGCTGTGTTGCGCAGCTTCCAGTTGCCCTGGTACGTGCCGGGGGTAACTGGGGCGGTCATCTCGACAGAGATCTCAATCGTTTTCCCCGGTGCCACGGATGCAGAAAGCGGCACGCTGTCTGGAGCGCCCATCTGGTCACCGTAGAAGAAGACGGCATCGTATTCGGTCGTCCAGAGGCAAGAGCCTGCGTTTTGCAGCTTCCAAATCTTGATGAAGTTCTCCCCGGGTCGCAGTGCTGTGTCATCGGGGATAGAAACGTCAATCGGCGCACCCGCAGCAGCCTGGTCGCAAGGCAGTACCGGCGTCTCGATGCGCGCCGTGGGGCTGGGGAACACGACGGCAGCCGAAACTACCAGCGTGGGCGTTCCGGGCTGGGGGCTGGGTTTGGGCGTGGGTGTGGTGGTTGCACCGGCTGGCGAAGGGACGGCTGTGTGAACGGAACCTTGCGACCCAGCCAGGGTGCTGGTGAGCATGGCGTTGACTGTGGCGTAAACCTGGGTCATATCCAGGGTCGGTGTGATGCGTGGATCAGCCAGGGCTGTACAACCGCTGGCACTCACAAGAAGCAGGCAAAAAAGCGCTGTGGTCAACCCACTGCGAAAAACGATCTGTTTCATAATCACTCAGGAAATGCCGTCTTGCAGCCCAGTGGAGCGTGTGGAGACCTGGTTGAGACCGGGCTCTATCCCCACCATCCCTGCCAGGATGTGGGCAATTGTGCGCGCCGCTTGTGGGCGGGCGTGGCTGCGGCACGCTGCGGCGGCTTGCTCGCGCTTTTCAGGCTCCATGATCCAGGTGCGCAGCACTGCCAGGATATCCTCTGTTTGCGGGGCCCAAACCCCCACCCCGGTGGATGTGACGTACGAAACATTACCATCCTCCTGACCCGGCAGGCGGCTGTACAGGATCATCGGCAGCCCAGCATTGAGGGCCTCGGTGACCGTACCAGGGCCGGCCTTGGTGACCAGGATGTCGGCGGCCTGCATAAAATCAGGCATCTCGCGCACAAACCCATAGATGAAAGCCGGCATTGGCCATTGGTGTGCTTCCAGGCGCTCTTTCAAGGCATCGTTGCGCCCGCAGATGACCACCAGCGTGATCGGCAGGTTTGTCTCGGCAATTGCCAGGGCGGTCTTCTCCAGGGGGCCCATGCCCTCGCCCCCCCCCACCAACACCACCACCGGGCGGTCTTGGGGCCAGCCCAGGCGCTGGCGCAGCGCGGTGCGATTTCCTACCGGCTGGCAGAAGCGATCGGCAACCGGCAGCCCCACCACCTTGACTTGCTCGGGGCGCAGTTTGCAGCGCAAAGCCCTGCGGCGGGCTTCTTCAGTAGGCACCAGGCACAGATCCACGCCGTGGTAGTACCACAGGGCATGCGTGGTGACCAGGTCGGTGACCACGGTGACAAAGGGCGGGCGCAGCGGCCCCATGGCGTGCAGGAAGGGCACGTTTGCCAGGGGGTGCAGTGAGACGATCAGATCGCTGGGGTAGCGCCGGGCCACATCCCGCAGGGCCAGGCGCACATAAGGCAGGTAACTGTGAACCAGCATGCTGGCGCGGTGCGGGCCATCGCTGATGCGGTACCCCAGGCCCCATACTTCTGGCAGGCGCACCATGTAGGGATACCAGCTTGGCATGCGATTTAATGGACGCGGGGCAATTTCTTTGAAGATGTCCACCATTTGATGGGTCATCAGGCCGTCGAATTCCAGGTGCATGGCTTCGATAATGGCTTCTGTAGCGCTGCGATGCCCCCCTCCCGTATCCGAAAATAGAAAGAGTATGTGAGGCTTAATATTAAAATTATTCATGAGTCAGGGGTTGTGTAGAGGATGCACTCGATAAGACGTTTTTGATGCGCCGGGCTAACTGGCGGCGCGGCAACAGCACCCGGTGCCCACAGCCCAAGCATTCCAGCCCAATATCCGCCCCCAGGCGTACAACTTTCCAGTCATAACTACCGCAGGGATGTGGTTTGCGTAAACGCAGCACATCATCCTTCTGCAAATCAGGCAACATGGAGGCATTATAACACGCGCTTGGGCGGGTGGTATAATCTGCCCACAGGAGAACATACCGCATGCTAGGGCTTGACGCCTCGACAATCTTTGCACAGATGGCAGTTTTGTTGGTTGCATTCCCCGTCCATGAGTTTGCCCATGCCTGGACGGCCAATTATTTTGGAGACGATACCCCGCGCGCCAATGGCCGCCTGACGCTGAACCCCCTGGCCCACCTGGATGTGTGGGGGTCGATTTTGCTGTTGGTGGCTGGCTTTGGCTGGGCCAAGCCGGTGCCGGTTAATCCCTATGCCCTCCAACGGCGTTCAGCCTCAGCGATGATGTGGGTTTCGCTGGCAGGGCCGCTTTCCAACTTCCTGCTGGCCATCCTGGCGGCTATCCCCTTCCGGCTGGGGTTGGTCTCGCCTATTCAGGCTTACATGGATTATGCCGATTCTGCCAGCCATCTGCTGCCTACCCTGCCGCAGTTACTGCTGGTCTTCATATTCACCAACCTGGTCTTGATGCTCTTTAATCTTATCCCGCTGGCCCCTCTGGATGGGGATAAGATTGCCGATTATTTCTTTCCGCCGGCTTTTGGTCGTGCCTTGGATGCTATCCGCCCGTATGGGCCGATCATCCTGATGGTGTTCCTTTTCGTTCTGCCGCGCCTGGGCCTGGATGTGGTTGGTTACATTATTATGCCGCCCCTCCAATTCCTGGTGAGCTTGCTGATCGGCTGACGGTGGCGCGCCTTACTTACCGCCTGTACCAGTTTTGGCAGGCTGTGACTGCCCGGCCCAGCGCGGCCGGCCTGACCCAGGCCCGGCAGACGCTTAACCCGGCGCAGATGGCGCTCTTCAGCCGCCTGCAAGCCAGTGAGCAGGCACATGCGCTAGAGGTGTTTGGCCGCCTGGCTGCTCAGGGTGAGACCCAGCCTGATCTGCTGGTGGCGGCCTTGCTGCACGATGTGGGCAAGCTGCGCGCCCCCTTGCAGCTTTGGGAGCGGGTGATGATTGTGCTGGGGCAGGCATTCTGCCCGGGCAAGGTGGAACAGTGGGGGGCAGCAGAAGCGCCTCAGGCTGGCTGGCGGCGGGCTTTCATCGTTGCCCGGCAGCACCCCGCCTGGGGGGCGGCACTGGCCCGTTCAGCGGGCGTATCGCCCCTGGCAGAGGCCCTTATCCGCCGCCACCAGGACCAGTTGGCGTCTGCCGCTTCTGAAAGCCTGGAAGCGCGCTTGCTGCTAAAGCTGCAAGCTGTTGATGATGAGAGTTGAGCGTATCAGCGAGGAATTCAGATGACAGTGCAAATTACGATCATAGGGATGGGCCAGGTTGGAACCTCGATTGGCCTGGCATTGGGCCAGCACAAAGACCTGGTGCTGCGCGTTGGGCACGACAAGGATCTCCGCGTGGCCAACCAGGCCAAGCAGCTTGGCGCGTTGGAGCGTGTGGACATGAACATCCCCCACGCCGTGCGCGAGGCGGGCATAGTGGTGCTGGCCCTGCCACTGGACCAGGTGCGCAGTACGTTGGAAGCCATGGCCCAAGACTTGAAGCCAGATGCGGTGGTGCTGGATACCACACCCGCCAAAGAGACGGTGGCAGCCTGGGTTAAAGAGCTCCTGCCGCCGCAGTGCCACTATGTGGGCCTTACGCCGGCGGTCAACCCGGCCTGCCTGCAAGAACATGCCCAGGGTATCGAGGCGGCCCGTCCCGATTTGTTCCACAGCGGCCTGATCGCCATTACCTCGCCGTTGGGCACGCCTTCCGATGCGGTCAAGTTGGCGGCCGATTTCACCCATCTGCTGGGCGCCGAGCACATCTTTATGGATCTGGTTGAGGTGGACAGCCTGATGGCTGCCACCCACATCTTGCCGCAGTTGATGTCTGCCGCCCTGTTGAATACCACGGTCGAGCAGCCCGGCTGGATGGAAGCGCGCAAGGTGGCGGGGCGTGCCTATGCTGAGGCCACCGGCCCTGGTGTGCAGATCAGCCAGGCCACCGACCTGGCCCACGCGGCCATCGGCAGCCAGGCCAGCGTGGTGCGCAGCCTGGATAACCTGATTGCGGCATTGGTTGCCATGCGCAATGATGTCCGCGATCAGAACGCCGCTGCCCTGGCCCAGCGCCTGGAGAGTGCCCAGCAGGGCCGCCAGCGTTGGTGGAAAGAGCGCCAGGCGGCTGATTGGGCGGCGGTTGACTCGGCCGCGCCGGTGGAACTGCCCACGATCAAAGAGATCGCCGCCCGTTGGTTCGGCCTGGGCCGTAAGCCGAAGTCTGATCAATGATTTGTCGAGAGACGATAGATTTCTAAAACCCATAGATTTCTAAACACGAGGACAAATATGAGTAACCCCCTACAATGGATCGAAGACGAAATCAAGAACTTGAAGGACGCCGGGCTGTATAACCGCATCCGTACCCTGGGCTCGCCGCAGGGCGCCTGGCTGATAGTAGATGGGAAGCAGGTGCTGAACTTCTGCTCTAACAACTACCTGGGGCTGGCCAATCACCCGCGCATTGTCAAGGCCGCCCAAGAAGCGGTGACAAAGTACGGCGTAGGCCCGGCTGCGGTGCGTTCGATTGCTGGCACCATGGACCTGCACCTGGAGCTGGAGCGCCGCCTGGCGGCTTTCAAAGGCGTGGAATCGGCCATCACCTTCCAATCTGGCTTCACGGCCAACCTGGGCACCATCCCGGCCCTGGTGGGCAAGGATGACGCCATCTTCTCGGATGAGCTGAACCATGCCAGCATTATTGATGGCAGCCGCCTCTCGGGAGCCAAGATCATCCGCTATGCCCACTGCGATCCTGCCGACCTGGATCAGCAGCTTAAAGAACAGCGCGCCAACTTCCCCAAGGCCCTGGTGATTACAGACGGTGTCTTCAGCATGGACGGCGACGTGGCCCCGCTGGACAAGATTTATGAGGTCACCCGCCAGCACGACGCCATCCTGATGGTAGACGACGCTCACGGCGAAGGCGTGTTGGGCAAGGGTGGGCGCGGTATTGTCGATCACTTCCATTTACACGGCAAGGTGGATGTAGAAGTGGGTACGCTCTCGAAGGCTTTTGGTGTGATGGGGGGCGTTTCTGCCGGCAACCCGCTGGTGGTGGAATGGCTGCGCCAGCGCGGCCGGCCCTTCCTCTTCTCTTCTGCCATGACGGTGCCCGATGTGGCGGCCTGCATTGCCGCGGTGGACCTGCTGGAAGAATCGACTGAGCTGGTGGACCGCCTGTGGGATAATACCCGCTACTTCAAGGCTGAGATGAAGCGCCTGGGCTTTGATATTGGGGTCAGCACGACCCCCATCACCCCCATCATGCTGGGCGAGGCGCCCCTGGCACAGCAGTTCAGCCGCGAGCTGTTCGAGGCGGGCATCTTTGCCATGTCTTTGGGCTTCCCCACTGTGCCACGCGGCAAGGCCCGCATCCGGGTGATGATTTCGGCAGCCCATGCCCGCGCCGACCTGGACAAGGGTCTGGAGACCTTTGCTGTGGTGGGCCGCAAGCTGGGCGTGATCGCCTGAGATTTTTTGGGAATCAAAAGACGGCGCGAAAGCGCCGTCTTTTGATTCCCATTACTTAAAGGGGTCGAAGGCAGGGTTGTTGCCGGCCCAAACACAGCTTGCCCGCCCATCTAAATTGCAGCTGAAGGCGTGCGAGCAGCGGTGGGCGATGATGCGCGGCGGCTGGTCTGGCATGTGCTCAGAGGGGTAGACCTCTTGCGCTTGCAGGGCGACCTGGTGTTTAACATGATGGCAGTACAGAACCTTTAAAGTTTCCCAAGCGATTTCTGGCATAGAGATACCTCCGTCAATGATTTTAGTATACCAAATTTTTGGGGATTTTTGGATATCACCCTGGCGAATTACGCTCTGATCTTGCCGCCGGCTTCTTCTTCAGGCAGTATAATACCTAAATTTAAAGAGTAAGCAGCCAGACTGGAGTCATCATGTTAACATCTGTTGCCACCGCCAACCTTTACACCCACCCCTTTGAGCAGGTGCTGGAGATCATCGCTGAGGCCGGCTGGCGGCACATCGAGCTGGACCTGTTTTGGGAGCGCAAGCAGTGGGCCATGGCCCAACACCTGCGCGGCGTGCCCGCCCGGCGGGTGGTGCGCATGGTCGAGCAGGCTGGTTTGAATATCAGCAGCATTCACGATGGCGGGGGTGTGTTGGATGACCACCACGGTATCAGCGGCTATATCAACCCTGCCCTGGATCAATACCTGGATGCGATGGGCTACGCCCCCCGGTGCCTGGTCTTTCACACCCCGCACGTTGAGGGTGACCCCGGTGCTGGGTGGTGGCAGCGCACCTGCGGTGAGATCGCCCAGGCGCTCGAAAAATATCGCCGCCCGTGTACCTGGGTGACGGTTGAGAATATGCCCTTCTTTGACGGTTATTTTGTCCCGCTGACGACGCCCGCGGCGCTGAATGCGTTTGCGCGAGAAAACGGTTTGGGCGTCACCTTTGACACCACCCACTATGCCCAGATCGAGACCGATATCCTGGCCGCCGCCAGGGAATTAAAGCCCTGCATTAAGACGATCCACCTCAGCGACTACCAGGCGGGCCGGACGCATGTTTTCATTGGCGAAGGGGAGTTGGACCTGGCGGGCTTTTTCGAGATGATCGACAAAGAGCTGTTGGATGCGGTCACGTTGGAGTGCTCCTTCTCGCCGCTGACCGGCAGCTCTCAGGAAATGAGCCAGGCTGAGCTGGTGGGCAGACTGCGAGAGGCGCAGGGCGTGCTGGAACGCTGGCTGAATGGCGTCTATTGAGCATAAGCCTTGCTGTTTTGTTAGGGTTCTGTTGTATAATGTACATCATGCATTAAGCAAATATGAGTGCAGAGAGGAGGCGCCTGCCCAGCATAGTGCCGTTGTACATGTCCCAGCAGTATTTCATCGTTTCAGATAACTTACCTAGAGGAGAAGAAACCCATGAAACACAAGATCCTGTACACCCTGATGGCCGCCTTGCTGCTTGCCAGCATGCTGCTTTCAGCTTGCACGCCCCAGGGCGCTGCTACCCAGGCCCCCGCTGCCACAGCCGCAGTGGAAACTACTTTCGAGCCGATGTCGGTCTCGGCGCCGGACTGCGAATACGGCGGCTTGTTCAAGACCATTGAGGCTGTCGATCGCTACACCGTGCGCTTCAGCATGTGTTCCCCCGACCCCGCCTTCCCATCCAAGATCGCCTTCTCGCCCTTTGCCATCCAGCCCAGCGAATATTTGGAATCCACGGGCGGCGGTGGTGAAGGCTCGACCCTGCTTGAGAAGCCCATCGGCACCGGACCCTACATGGTGGCCGAGTGGAAGCGCGGCGATGAGCTGGTCTTGACCCGCAACGCCAACTATTGGGGCGAGCCCGCTGATAACCAGACTGTGGTCTTCCGCTGGAGCACCGAAGCCGCCCAGCGTTTACTGGAGCTGCAATCTGGTACTGTGGATGGGATTGATAACATCGGCCCCGATGATTTCGCCGTCGTCGCAGGCGATGCCAACCTACAGTTGATCGAACGCGAGGCCCTGAACATCTTCTACGTGGGCTTCAACAATGTGATGGCGCCTTACGATAATGAGCAGGTACGCCAGGCCATCGCCATGGGCATTGACCGCCAGCGCATTGTCGATAACTTCATGCCTGCCGGCTCTGAAGTTGCCAGCCATTTCACCCCCTGCTCGATCCCCGGTGGCTGCGAGGGCGACCCCTGGTATGCATTTGATGTAGAAGCCGCCCGCGCCATGCTGGCAGAAGCCGGTTTCCCGGATGGCTTCGATACCAAGCTCTTCTACCGTGACGTGGTGCGCGGCTACCTGCCGCAGCCCGGTGTGGTGGCCCAGGATATCCAGGCCCAACTGCTGGAGAACCTGAACATCCGTGTGGAAATTGTGGTCATGGAATCGGGCGCATTCTTGGATGCCGCCGATTCGGGTGATTTGGACGGCCTGTACCTGCTGGGTTGGGGTGCTGACTATCCTGATATGACCAACTTCCTCGACTACCACTTTGGCGCTGGCGCCACCGAGCAGTTCGGCGAAAAGTTCACCGACATCACCGAAGCCCTCAAGGCCGGTGCTGCCCTGGCTGACGATGCCGCACGCGCTCCCTTCTATGTCACCGCCAACAATGCCATCCGCACCCATGTGCCCATGGTGCCCATCTCGCACGCCGGTTCGGGCCTGGCCTTCAAGGCTACGGTTGAGGGAGCTCACGCCAGCCCCCTGGGCAACGAGAGCTTTGCTCACATGGGTATCTCCGGGCAAGACACCTTCGTCTGGATGCAGAATGCCGAGCCTATCTCGCTCTACTGCGCTGACGAAACCGATGGCGAGTCCCTGCGTGCTTGCGAGCAGGTGACCGAGTCCTTGCTGCGCTATGCGGTCGGCGGCGTGGCGGTTGAGCCCTCTCTGGCTACGGCCTGCACTGCCAACACCGATCTGACGGTCTGGACCTGCACCCTGCGCGAAGGCGTCACCTTCCACGATGGCTCGGCCTTCGACGCCAACGATGTGGTCATGTCGCTGGTTGTGCAGTGGGATGCCGCCCACCCGCTCCATAAAGGCAACACGGGTGCCTTCGCTTATTGGAGCGGCCTGTGGGGTGCCTTCTTGAATGCCCCACCCTCTGAGTAACCCACCCATCTGATCTCTCTTGCGTTTTTCCCCGGCGGGGCAGATCCTGCCCCGCCGGGGGATACCCACCAGATCATGTTCACTTACATTCTCCGTCGTATCCTTTCCAGCCTGCCTGTGCTGTTTGGCATTCTTTTTGTTACCTTTGCGTTGGGGCGCCTGATCCCTGGCGACCCCTGCCGCGCCATCTTGGGCGAAAAGGCTACCGATGTGGTGTGCGATGAATTCATCCACCGCCACGGCCTGGATAAGCCCATCCCAACCCAGTTCGCCATCTATGTCTTTGAGATTGTCCAGGGAGACCTTGGAAGTTCGATCCGTTACAGCAAGCCTGTGACCGAATTGTTGGTCGAGCGCCTGCCTACCACGCTGGAATTGACCGTCTGCGCCATGGCTTTCAGCATTTTGGTTGGCATTCCCATGGGCATTATCTCTGCTGTGCGCCATAACTCAGCCCTGGATGTGATCACCATGCTCTTGGCGAACACTGGCGTTTCGATGCCGGTATTCTGGTTAGGTTTGATGTTGGCGTATTTATTTGCTTTGGTGTTAAAAGATACTCCCTTGCAACTGCCACCTTCAGGGCGCCTATCTCCGGGGCTCATGCCCATGCCCTTCTATGAAGCCTGGGGTTTGCAGTCGCTCAGCGGCAGCAGCGCGATGGAGTTCATCAGCCGTTTGAACCTGTTGAATTCACTCCTCATCGGGCGCCTGGATATCTTTTGGGATGCGCTCAGGCACATGATCTTGCCGGCTATCGCCGTGGGCACCATCCCCCTGGCCCTGATCGCCCGCATGGCTCGCTCGAGCATGTTGGATGTTTTGGGCCAAGATTACGTGCGCACTGCCCGTGCCAAAGGCCTGCCGCGCAGCCGTGTGGTGCTCAAGCATGCTTTGCGCAACGCCCTCTTACCCCTGGTGACCATCATTGGCTTATCCCTGGGCTCTTTCTTGGGCGGCGCAGTGCTGACCGAGACGATCTTTGGGCTTTCGGGCGTGGGACGCATCATGTACGATGCCATTACTGCCCGCGATTATGGGGTGGTGCAGTCCTTTACGGTGGTGATTGCCGTGTTCTTTGTTGTTTTGAACTTGATCGTAGATGTCTCTTACATTTACCTGGACCCTCGCGTGCGCCTGGAGTAATCAATGAGCGAAAACATACCCCAGATTACTCAATTGGATGCCGAGGGGCTGCGTACGCAAAAGCCCGTTACCCTCTGGCGCACTGCCTGGCGGCGGCTGTTTAAGCGCAAGTCGGCTGTGCTGGGCCTGGTTATATTGGCGGTGCTGGTATTGATTGCCGTTTTTGCTAACGTGCTGTCTCCCTATGATCCTTACCAGGTTCTGATTGGTGTGGAAGATGTCAAGATGCGCCAGGCTCCTTGCATTCACCTGCTGGGCTGCCCCGAAGATCAGCCCCAGCATATCTTGGGCCTGGATGGTAATGTGCGTGATGAGTTCAGCCGCTTGCTTTATGGCTCGCGCCTCAGCTTGATGATTGGCTTCACCACGGTCGGTTTTGCCATCATCATCGGCGTTTTCTTGGGCGCTCTGAGCGGATACCTGGGCGGCTGGACGGATACGATCATCATGCGCATCATGGATGTGCTGCTGGCTTTCCCTTCGCTGCTGCTGGCGATCGCCATCGTCTCTATCCTGGGCCCCGGCTTGCAGAATGCGCTGCTGGCGATCGGTATTGTTTCGATCCCGGCTTATGCGCGCGTCACGCGGGCGGCGGTGCTCTCGACCAAGCAGATGGAGTTTGTGGAAGCCTCGCGTTCTTTGGGCGGTGGCATGCTCTACATCTTATTTGGGCGGATCTTACCCAACTCATTGACCCCGCTCATCGTGCAGGGCACGCTGGGGATTGCGACGGCTATCCTGGATGCGGCGGCCCTTTCCTTTTTGGGCCTGGGGGCACAGCCGCCGACCCCAGAATGGGGCACCATGCTGGGCGCAGAGCGCAACCAGGTTTTCACTGCCCCGCACCTGGTCTTTTTCCCTGGCCTGGCCATCATGCTCACCGTCTTGGCCTTCAACTTGCTTGGTGACGGCATGCGAGATGCTCTTGACCCTCGCCTGGCCCAGCGCGGAGAATAGGAAATTCTAAAACGAGCAAGAGGCGGTGCGCCGGCACCGCCTCTTGCTCGTTTTAGGAACTCTTTCGGCCCTTGTTTTCTTAATTCATCAATGGTACTATTATTCAATACACACACCCTCGAGCGGTTGGAGGCACAATGAGCGCCTGGCCAGGCAAATATGTCATTGGATTGACCGGAAATATAGCCACCGGCAAAAGTGTTGTTCGTAAGATGCTGGAACATCTGGGGGCTTATGGCATTGATGCGGATGCTTTAGGTCATCGCGCCATGGCAAAAGATGCGCCGGGGTACCAGGGAGTGCTGAAGACCTTTGGCAAGTGGATCCTTGGCCCCGATGAGCAGATTGACCGTGCCAAGCTGGCCAGGGTAGTCTTTTCAGACCCGCAGGCCTTGAGCGAGTTGGAAGCGATCATCCATCCCCTGGTGCGCCAGGCTGTGGACATCCTTATCCGCCGGGCGCCCCAAAAGGTGGTGGTGATCGAGGCCATCAAGCTGCTTGAGTCGCCCCTGCGGGCTGGGTGTGATACCCTGTGGGTTACTTATGCCCCAAATGAGATCCAGATGGCCCGCCTGATGCAAAAACGCGGCATGGATGAGGCCACTGCCCGCCAGCGTGTGACCGTGCAGGGCAGCCAGGATGAAAAGATCTCTGCTGCCCATGTGGTCGTCCGCAACGAAGGGTCTTTTGAAGACACCTGGAGACAGGTCAACGCGGCCTGGAAACAGTTGTTCCCCTCCGAAGAAACGGGGGTCTTCCGCCCGGTGACCCCGGTAGCCAAAGGCGAACTGACGGTGGAGAAGGCCCGCCCGCGCCAGGCGACCGAAATTGCGGATCTGATCACCCGCCTGAGCAAAGGCCAGCGCCGCCTGACCAGCGAAGACATTATGGCCTCCTTTGGAGAAAAGGCTTTCATTTTCCTCAGGATGGATAATCGCCCGGTGGGCCTGGCTGGTTGGCAGGTTGAAAACCTGGTCGCCCGCACGGATGACGTCTATATTGAGCCGGAGATCGTCCTCGACAAAGCCATGAAGATCATGCTGGACGAGGTTGAAAATTCTTCTCGTGACCTGCAGTGCGAAGTCTCGCTGCTGTTCCTGCCGAATGCCTTGTCGCAGAACAGGGAAGATGTCTGGCGCTCTCTTGGTTACGAGCCGCGCGCCATACAAAGCCTGGGGGTGCGTGCCTGGCAAGAAGCCGCCCAAGATACCCTGGCAAGCGATGAAGTGATGTACTTCAAACAGCTGCGTAAAGACCGGGTGCTGCGGCCTGTATAAGAACCTGTCCGAAAATTCAGGGAATGTGGGACGCCCACTCTCTATAATTCTCGGATTGATACTAAGTATGTTTAATGGATGGATTTATTCAAAACCTGATTGATAATGTGGGGTTCATGCTCGAGCGCCTGAACTGGCTGAGCATTATTGACCTGGCGCTCGTCACCTTCGTGTTCTTTGCCATCTTGCTTTTGCTGCGCGACACCCAGGCCATGGTACTTTTGCGCGGGGTGTTGGTGTTGGTGGCCCTGGTGAGCGTGCTCAACAGCCTGGATGTGCTCCCGGCGTTTTCGTGGTTGGTGGGTACCACCCTGCCGGGCCTGGTATTGGCCATACCGGTCATCTTTGCTCCTGAGATCCGGCGTGCCCTTGAACGCCTGGGACGGGCCGGATTCCTGCGACTGGAAGGCCGCCCCTCGCCAGAGATGGAAAAGATGGTCGGCAAGCTTGTCACTGCGGCTGTGCGCCTGTCAGACCGGCGGCATGGTGCGCTGATTGTCATCCAGCGCTCGGATACGCTGGAAGAATACATCCATAGCGGCGTATTCATGGATGCCCGCATGACCCCCGAGCTGATGTTGCAGGTCTTTTATCCCAATACCCCCCTGCATGATGGGGCTGCCATCATGATCGGTGATCGCCTGATTGCGGCCTCTTGTGTAATGCCGCTCTCGGCTTCGGGTGTGCTCACCCGCTCGCCCGAACGCCAAATGGGGCTGCGGCACCGCGCCGCCCTGGGTATTTCGGAGGTCTCTGACGCCGTGGTGGTGGTTGTTTCTGAGGAAACCGGCTCAATCTCTGTGGTACACCGCGGGCGCATGATCCGCCGCCTGGATGCTGAACGCCTGGAAAATATTCTCATGGCTTTCTTTCGTCCTTCTGCCAAGCGCAGTGCCTTCCAACGCCTGTCGGATTACTGGCCGACGGGCAAAGGGAAACCTGGTGAAGAGAGGTTTGGATGAAGGGCTCACCTTTGCGCTGGCTGGCAAAGAATATGGCGACCCTGGTGCTGGCGGTTGTGTTGGCGCTGATTGTTTGGGTCTCTGCCATTACCTCGGCTGATCCGAATGAGGAACATGCCCTGGGGCGGGCTGTGCCGATCGAGATCGTTGGCCAGGACCCCGGCTTGCAGATCATGGGCAATCCAGATGACGATGTGACCCTGACCATCAAGGCCCCCAACTCGGTTTGGAGTGTGTTGAATGCAGATCGGCAAAGCGTGCGCGCCTGGGTGGATCTGTCGGGTTTGGCGGCGGGAGAATACACCCTGCCGGTGCAGGTGCAGATCGATCTGCGCCTGGTGCGCCTGATCGAGCAGGACCCGCAAACGATCACAATTATCCTGGAGCCTGTGGTGACCGAAATTTTCCCGGTAGACCTGGTGGTCAGCGGCCTGCCACCCACCGGTTATCAGCCCGGCACCCCTGTCTTGCAGCCTACAGAAGTGAGCGTTTCGGGTCCCGAATCACTCGTGGCCCGCGTAGAAAGTGTGCGCCTGGCCCTGGATATTGCTGGCGTCAGCGAGTCGGTGACCAAGCAGTTGGCCCCGGTGGCCCTGGATGCTGCAGGCAAGGCTATTCCTGGTCTCACCATCACCCCCGACCAGATTACCGTCAGCCAGCCGATCGAACTGTTAGGTGGCTACCGGTATATCGTCATCAAGTCTGTCTCAGAGGGGCAGGTTCCCAGCGGTTATAAGCTCACCAATATCTTCGCCAGCCCGGTTGGCGTGGTGGTTTTTTCTTCTGACCCAAACCTGGTGAATGACCTGCCCGGTTTCGTCGAGACAATGCCCATTGATTTGACCGGCAGTACGGATGATTTTGAGGCCCTGGTGGATCTCAACCTGCCAGCGGGCATCTCGGTGATTGGCGATCCGAAAGTGTTGGTGCAGGTCAGCATTGCTGCCATTGAGAGCAGCCTGGCGGTTTCGCTGCCGGTGGAGGTGATTGGACTGGTGCCGGGCTTATTGGCCAATGTCTCCCCTACTACCGTGGATGTCATCCTTTCGGGCCCGGTGCCCATCCTGGATGCCCTCGAGCCAGGCGATATCCGCCTGCTGATTGACCTGGCCGACTATACTGCTGGTACGTACCAGTTAATTCCAGTGGTAGACTTCTTGCCCGATCAGGTGCAAAAAGTATCTATCCTTCCCAGTACTGTGGAGGTTGTTATCTCGTTGGCCCCCACGCCTACACCCACCCTGACGCCTTACTTTACCCCTACTCCCCCGCGGACAGGTACCCCTACCCCAAGACCCTGAGGATGATGCATGAGAAAACCGATTGTCGCCCTGGTTGGGCGACCCAATGTTGGCAAGAGCACCCTGTTCAACCGCCTGGCAGGTGAGCGGTTGGCAGTGGTTGATGATGTGCCTGGCACTACCCGCGACCGGCTGATGGCCGAAGCAGATTGGATTGGCAGGGTCTTCGATATCGTTGATACGGGCGGCATTGACCCCACCCAGGTCAACCGCAACCAACAGCCGCTCTCCATCGGTTCAGCCGATTTTATTGAGCAAATCCGCATCCAGGCCGAAATTGCCATCCGCGAAGCGGATGCCGTGCTTTTTATCACCGATGCCGACAGCGGTGTGACGCCTGCCGATCAGGAAGTCGCCGAGATCCTGCGCCGCAACCAGGTTGAGCAAGATGGCAAACTCAAGCCCCCGGTTCTGCTGGTGGTCAATAAGTGCGAGAGCGAAGCTCGCCGCATAGCCGCCTTGCAGTTCTATGAGCTGGGCCTGGGCGATCCTTACCCCATCTCTGCCGTGCACGGCACGGGTACCGGCGACATGTTGGATGCCCTGGTCAACACCTTTGAGACCCGGGGTGAGGAGGTGGAGGATGAATCGGTCAAGATTGCCATTGTTGGCAAACCGAATGTGGGCAAATCCAGCCTGCTCAACCGCCTGTTGGGTGAAGAGCGCGCCATTGTCAGCCCCATTGCCGGCACCACACGCGATGCCATTGATACGTTCATGACGTATGACGACCTGCCCATCACCCTCATCGATACGGCTGGTATCCGCCGGCGCGGTCACATTGATCCTGGGGTTGAGAAGTACAGCGTACTGCGCTCTCTGCAAGCCATTGAGCGAGCGGATGTTTCGCTGTTGGTCATTGACGCCACCAGCGGCATCAGCGCTCAAGACACCCACATTGCTGGCTTCGTCTTAGAATCCTGGAAAAGCACCGTGGTGGTGGTCAATAAATGGGATGCTGTTCCGAAAGACACCTACACCATGGGCTCTTTTACCGATAAGATCCGCCAGGAATTGAACTTCATGGATTATGTGCCTATCCTGTTCATTTCTGCCAAAACAGGCCAGCGGGTAGATCAAGTGCTGCCCATGGCCCTCAAGGTGCAAGAAGAGCGCCTGATGCGCCTTTCTACCTCTCAATTGAACCGGGTTCTGCAAGATGCCCAAGAACGCCATCCGGCCGCCTCGCATGCGGGGCAGCAGTTCAAGGTATATTATGCCACCCAGGTGCGCAGCGACCCACCCACCTTCTTGTTGTACTGCAACAACCCTAAGCTGGCCCATTTCACCTATATCCGTTTCTTAGAAAACCGTATTCGTGAAGAACATGCCTTTACCGGCACCCCCATTCACCTGGTGATGCGGCCGCGGCGCAAATAGCCTGAGGAGGGTGAGATGTGAAATATCTCATCCTCCTGACAGCCTCTTGCCCCAACCTGCAAGCCGTTTTATAATCCGTCCGTGAACTCGACACAGCCTGATGACACAGTTCCCCAGACAGCCGGTCAAACATCCGGGACCCTGGGCGTGATGAATTTTTTGATGGATATTCTTGAGACATTGATCCTGGGGGTCGTGCTATTTGTGGGGATCAATGCTATTTCGGCGCGCATCCGCGTGGATGGGGCTAGCATGGAACCCACCATGCAGCATGGCGAGCTGGTGGTCGTCAACCGCCTGGGATACCGTTTTGGCCTGCCCGAGCGCGGCGACGTGATCGTCTTTCACTTCCCGCGCGACCCCGAGCAGGAATATATCAAGCGTGTGATCGGACTACCTGGCGACCAGGTGCGCGTTGCAAACGGCATCGTTCATGTGAACGAACAGCCCCTGGATGAGCCGTACATTTCTGCCCCGCCAAGATATACGGGCAATTGGATAGTGCCGGCTGATCAATTGTTTGTGCTGGGCGATAACCGCAATCTTTCTTCTGACTCGCATGAGTGGGGCATGCTGCCGTTGGATTATGTGATTGGTAAAGCGATTTTCATTTATTGGCCGCTCTCAGAGATAGACACGATCGCACATGTCTCATTGGCCACACCTACCCCCTGAACTTAAAGACGAGACTATGTCTGATCAAAAGAACCCTTCTGCAAACTCCCCTCTGCCCATTCCGGCGCCTATCTGCCCAGAGTGTCATGCTGGTGTTTATCATCTTGAATACCTGACCTATTTCACCTGGCTAAACGAACAACTGATCACTGTGCCAAACTTCCCTTCTTGGGTTTGTGATGTATGTGGGCGGCGAGAATATGATGCCCGCGCCGTCAGTTGGCTGAATACTTTGCTCAGTCCCAGCACAGGCCGGAGGCCGCCCTTCCAACGCCGCGGCCGCCCGCCGCGCCAGGATCGGCCTCAGCCCCATTAGTTGAAAGGAGCACCCCCATGGCATTATCCTCCGGACGTTTCATCCCTGCCGACCTGTTGACCAACAATCATTATGTTTTTGGGCAGCTCAAAGTGACACACAGTGGGTTATTGGGAATGTTCAGTGATACGAACAATTCCTATATCGAAGTGGATGACGCCAGCCTATCCCATGTATATAAACCGGATAAGGTGTTGAATTACGCCCCAGTGATGTGGATGGTCAAATCTCAGGTTGTCTTGACCTGCCTTGCCAAGCGCGAGTATGTGGGTTTGCAAGGCATCATGCGCGGTGGTTACACTCGCCTGTTCCCTTATCCAACGCAGATCACCACCTCGGTCTATGATGTAACGGGCACCCTGGAATGGTCAGGCCGTTTTGAGTTTTCGGCATTAATGTCCGAAGGCACCAATGCCTTCTTCATGCTGTACGATGTGACCGTTACGTCTCATCTCTTCCCCGCGCTGCATATTGAAGCGCCAGCAGCTTTGATGAACCGCTCTTACCTGGAAACTTTGGTGGTGCTGAAGCGCTCTGCCCAAGAGAGTTAAGCATTGCGCTTTCCCTGGGCTAACAGCAGCCCAGCCAGGCTCTTGGCATCTAAGATCTGCCCACCTTGGGCCATCTCATACGCCTGTGCCGCAGGCAGTTTTTCCACGCTCAAAAATTCATCCACATCACCTGGCAGCGGGTCTGGGTACAGCCCGCTAGCCAGGTAGACGTGCATATATTCGGTGCAATAACCGGCTGCCAGGAAGAAGCTGCCGATCTCTGTGATTTGCTGGCAGTCCATGCCGATCTCTTCGCGCAGCTCGCGCCGGGCACATTCCAGCGGATCCTCACCCGCTTCTACCATCCCGGCGGGCAGCTCCAGCAGTTCTTGCTGGGCCGGATGCCGGTATTGTTTGACGAACCAGATCTGCCCTTGTGCATCGATCGGCACCACCGATACAGATTGCACATGTTCCACAATATCGAGCCAGATTTCCTGGTCATTTGGCAGCCGCACCAGGTCGCGGCGCACCTTAAAGGCGCGCCCGGCGAAGATGTTTTCGCTTTGCAGGGTTTCGTAGGCCATGGTATCTCCTTAAACCAGATGTGAGCGCATCAATATGGCGCTCACATCTGGTCAATGGGGCAGCTTTTTTATGGAATGATCAGCACATCACCAGCCGTCAGGCTGTAGGGTGCTTGCAGATTGTTTTGCAACGCGATCATGTCGGGTGAGACATCACCAAAGGCGCAGGCGATGCTGTTGAGGGTATCACCTGCTCTGATCTTGTAGGTGGTGGGATGATTCATCAGTGTGTTCTCGCCGGCAAATGTATGACCGGTCTGCGGGATCTTCAGGGTGGTTCCAGGGTAAACGTTAGAGTTTAGCCCCAGCCCGTTGATGCTGAGCAGCTCATACTGGTCAACATCAAACCGGCGCGCAATGCAGAAGGGGAACTCGCCTGCTTGCAGTGTATAGGTGGCGGGTGCTGCACCCGGGGTGGCCTCGATATATACCACCGGGGCCGCGGTGGGCTGGGGTTGTTGTTCGGGCGGGACTGGTTGGGGCGTCTCGGTCACCACGGGAACTTCAGGATTGACAACTGGCTGCTGGGTGGCTGGCGGCATGCCGGGCGTCTGCTGGGCAGATTCGGTCTGTGCCACCAACGTTCCCAGTTCGCCCATGTTTTGATCGGTGGCGCCTGGAACGGCGGGATAGCCGGAACCTGAATTGGTGGTATCGCCGGTATTATCGATACCGTCTGAAGCCGCTCGCTTGCAGCCGCTCAGTGCCACAGCCAACACCATCACGAGGGCAATCACAGTGCTATAGCGGAGAAAACGCTGGATATTCATGTGAATTCATCTCCTTTTTAATAATACGAGTTAATGATACTAGCATATTCCAAAAAACCCGTCAAGCAGAAGCAGGAGGAAAAATCCCCGCTTTTCTGGTTGCACAATATGTGCCAGGTCAGGCGTCTGGCGGGCTTCGACCTCATCCAATACGCAGCAGGTAATGCTCCAGATTCAGGCGGGTGATGAGGGTCAAATCGGGGGGGACATCGTGAGGGGCAAACCAGCCAATCTCGGCGCACTTGCCAGGCTCGCAGATGACCGGCTGCCCGGCGGTGATGCGGCAGAGAAAGGTGGGTGAAACCCAATGCTGGCCTTCTTCGGGCAGGATATGATCTACCACGTCCAGCAGCTCGCCCACGGCGATCTGGATGCCGAACTCTTCGCCCATCTCGCGCTGCAAGGCGGCGGCGAGCGTCTCGCCGAATTCTACCGAGCCGCCGGGAAATTCCCACAAGCCGCGTTCGTTCTTGGCTTTTGGCCCGCGGCGTGCCAGGAACAGCCGCCCTGTCTCATCGATGATCAGCGCGCCCACCCCCACGCCGATGTAATCTAGGCCGCGCCGCCCGGTCATCTCTGCACCCTGGGCATCATATCTTCCTCGCAATATAGAAGGAGTAGACGCCGTCCTCGCAGCGCGGGTCGGCCTCATAATGCGGCTGGACGATACGGCGGGTCAGGGCCAGGTTCCAGCGCGTGGGGGCTAACAGCCAACGCCGGGTTGCGGCGTGGATCAGCAGGGATGGCAGGCCAAAGTAATGACCCCATTCCACCACCGCCATGGCCTTTGGGGGGAAGTAGTGCCACCAGCGTTCCAGCTTGAAACCGGCCTGTTCCAGCCGCTTCTCCCACACTTCCGGCGGGTCGCAGTGCACGTGGCGCGAGATGCGGTTGAAGAAGCGGCGGTAGGCATCGCCCAGGCCTTTCAGCCCCAGCTTATCCAGCCCGTTGCTGACCGATAACCCAGCCAGGAACTGGTGGTTGGGCACGCAGAAAACGAAGGGCGCGCCGGGTTTGAGCACCCGGGCTGTGTCTGCCAAAACGGCTTCAACGTGCGGGATGTGCTCGAGCACCGAGTTGCTCATCCCGCTGGCAAAGCTGGCGTCGGGAAAGGGCATGCGCCCGCCATCGCCCTGCACCACCAATTGGTAGCCGGCGCCGCGCCGCGCTTTGCGCAGCGGCCCCCACCACGGGTCGATGCCCACTTCGAGCTTGCGCTCAAAGGTCACGGTGGTAAAGTGCCCGTCTCCACAGCCTACGTCCAGCGTGGGCGAGGGCAGTTCAATATCTTCATAGAAGCGCGCCTCCACCGCCCGCACCAGCGAGCGGAAGTAGGGCAGGTCGCGCAAATGCAGCCACAGGTAATCTTTGTCAGTCATCCAATGTATTCCTTGAACACTTCTTCATATTCCTCCGCAATTTGCTCGGCTGAAAAGCGCTTGACCACGGCTTGCGGGTCGCCGTGGAAATCGCTGGCGTTGTCCAGTACCTCGTTGATTGCCTGGGCCAGCGCGCCGGAATCCCTGGGCGGGACGATGCGCCCCATGCCGGTCATGCGCACTGGCTGGCGCACACCGGGCAAGTCAGAGGCGACCACCGGCGTGCCGCAGGCCATCGATTCGACCTGCACCATGCCAAAGGACTCGGTGCTGTTCAGGCTTGGCAGCACCGTCACCTGGCACTGCTGGAAGAAAACCGTCATTTCGGCGGCGGGGAGATTCCCCAAGAAGGTCCAGTGCTCGCCGAGAGTCTCGATCATCGGCGCCAGCTTGCGCGCATAAGCTTCCTCGCCCATCACATTCTGGTACTGCCCCAGGTAGAGCAGGCGCGCGGTGGGGTGGTGTTTGAGCACCTCGGGCATGGCCTGCACCAGGTATTCCACGCCTTTCTCGGTTGCCAGGCGCGCTGCCATGCCGATGATGCGCTGCCCGGGTTGGATATTGGCTCGCAGGCAGAAGGCCTGCACATCGGCCTCGGTCGCCTGAACCAGTTCCAGCGGCGGCGGGATGGGGCGGACCTTACCCAGGTAGCGGCGCAAGAAAGTAGAATTCTCGGCATAATCTTGGGTGTTGGTGACGATCACGTTGGCCAGCCCGGCTGAGATGTGGTTGGCCAGCGTGGAGACCCAGTTGGCCAGGGCATGGATTGGCCCGGAGGGCAGGTGCAGGTCACAGTGATAGGTCAGCACCACCGGTTTGCCCAGCAGGCGGCTGAGCAGGGCCAGCGGGGCGGCATCAAGCTGGGGCAGGTGCAGGTGGATCACATCGGCCTGGCGGATCAATTGCCAGGCCTTGGGCAGCATGCCCGGCATGATCACCCCTTTGCTCACCCGCAGCCCCACCCCCAGGCGCACCACATTTACCCCGTCGAGCAGCTCTTGGGCCGGCAGGCCATCCAGGTAGCGTGAGGTCAGCACGGTGACGGTGTGGCCGCGCGCCACCAGGGCACGTGCCAGCCGTTCGGCGTAGATCGTCAGGCCCGAGTAATGCGGGCGGTAATAGGTCAGGGCGGTCAGGATGCGCATTTCAGGCCTCGGCGGGGGGCTTTTGGCGCAGGGCGCGCAGTTGTTTGTACAGCCCGGCCAGGGTTTCGCCGTCGCGTGCCAGGGCATAACTTCCCAGCAGGCCGGTGAGCAGATAATTGATCAGGTGGGTGCTGAGGGCAAAAGCGGTGGCCTTGGAAATATTGTTGTCAAAGACTGATAGGGCCCCCACGATGGCGGCCTCAAACACACCTAGCCCGCCTGGCGAAGAAGGCGCCGCTAACCCCAAAGAACCGGCCCCCAGGCAAAAAGCTGCCCATAACGGGCGGGCTTGCGGATAAAAAGCCCACAACAGGACATAATATTGAACCGCCCCTAACAGCCAATTGAACATGCTCCAGCCCAGGGCTTTCAAGAACAACCGTCCATCGGTGACGATGGCCAACCCAGCCATGAAAGCTTCGGCCCGCCCGCCCAACAGCCGCCCCACCAGGGGCCAGCGCTGCCCGGCTTTTTCCAGCAGGCTCAACACGCGCCCTCGGTTCAGGGCTAAAATGTAGATGAATAACAGCCCGCCCCCCACGATGGCGGCTGCGCTCAAGGCCGCCTGCTGGGCCCAGCTTACCCCGGCCACAAAAGGCAGGGTCCCCAGGAATAGGCCCAGGGCCATTGCCATATCCAGGGTGCGCTCCACCAGGATGGTGGGCAGCACCTGCCAGAAATCCAGGCTGGTCTTGCGGCCTAATAAAAATGCCCGTCCCAGCTCGCCGAGCCGGAACGGGAGAATATTGTTCAATAGATAGCCTTCATTGAGGGTGAAGAACACATCCTTGTAGCTGGCACGTTCTTGCAGCAGGGTGCGCCAGACCATGCCGCGCACCAACAGCCAGACCAGCCCCAGCAGTATACCCAATCCCAACAGGCGCAAATCGGCCTGCCGCAGGGCCTCGAGCAAGTCATCCAGGTCGATCAGCGAAAAAATGACTGCCAGGCAGACCAGGCTGACCACCACGCCGGGCAGGATTTGCTTCCAGGTTTGCTTGCCCTCTGGTGCAGCGATCTTAGTCCTCCCCAATGCGCAGCACCGCCAGGAAAGCCTCCTGCGGGATCTCTACGTTCCCCACCATCTTCATGCGCTTCTTACCGCGTTTTTGCTTTTCTAACAGCTTCTTTTTACGCGAGATGTCGCCGCCATAACACTTGGCCAAAACATCTTTGCGCACGGGCTTGACATTGGCGCGTGAGATGACCCGCCCAGAGGCAAACGCCTGGATGGGCACCAGGAACAACTGGCGGGGAATGAGATCTTTTAGCGTGCTGATAATGGCTTGTCCCTTGTGGTACGCATCATTGCGGTGCACAATGGTTGCCAGGGCGTCCACCGGCTCGTCGTTGACCAGAATTTGCAGTTTCACCAGGTCGTCGGCGCGGTATTCGTCAAATTGGTAATCCAGCGAGGCGTAACCGCGCGTTTTCGATTTCAGCAGATCGAAGAAATCTACGATCAGTTCAGAGAGGGGAATATTGAAATTGAGCTGCACCCGGTTGGGGGCGGGGTAATCTTGCGAGACGAAGACGCCGCGCCTCTTCTTGGTCAGATCCATGATCACGCCGTAGAATTCTACCGGGGTGAAGATTTCGATGTTCATCCAGGGCTCGCGCACTTCAGAAATGAGCATCTCTTCGGGCAATTCAGCGGGCGAATCGATCAGGCGCACCTCGCCGTCTAGCATCACCACCTCGTATTCGACCGAGGGCGAGGTGACGATGATATCCAGGTCGTATTCGCGTTCCAGGCGTTCTTGGATGATCTCCATGTGGAACATGCCCAAAAAGCCGCAGCGGAAGCCGAAATTGAGGGCCTGTGAGGTCTCTGGCTCAAAGATCAGCGCGGCGTCGTTGAGCTGTAACTTTTCTAGCGCTTCTTTTAGATTGCCGTAATCTTCGCCTTCCACCGGGTAGATGCCGGCATAGACCATGGGCTTCACTTTGCGATAGCCAGGCAGCGGCTCGGCCGCGGGCTGCAGGGTGTTGGTGATGGTATCGCCCACCCGGCACTCGTGCACGGTCTTCAGCCCGGTGGCAATGTAGCCCACCTCGCCAGCAGACAGGCTGTCGGCAGGGCGCATTTCTGGTGCGAAGGTGCCGATCTCAACCGGCTTCAGGTCGAAACCGGTGGCCATCAAATGCAGCGATTCGGTGGGGGTGATGCGCCCATCCATCACGCGCACGTAGGCCACCACGCCCTTGTAAGAATCGTAGTGCGAGTCGAAGATCAATGCCCGCAGGGGGGCATCGTCGTTGCCCTTGGGCGGCGGGACCTCACTGACGATGGATTCCAGTACGGCCTCGATGTTGATGCCATCCTTGGCAGAGATGCAGATCACCTGCTCGGCTGGTGTGCCGATCAGGCTTTCAACCTCTTGCGCCACCTCGTCTGGTCGCGCCGAAGGCAGGTCGATCTTGTTGATCACTGGGATGATTTCCAGGTCGGCTTCCAGGGCACTGTAGAGGTTGGCCAGCGTTTGCGCTTCAACGCCCTGGCTGGCGTCTACCACCAGCAGTGCGCCTTCGCACGCCTCCAAAGCCCGGCTGACCTCATAGCCAAAATCCACGTGTCCGGGGGTGTCGATCAAGTTTAATTCGTAGGACTGGCCGTCGCGGGCGGTGTAACCCATGCGCACTGCCGAGGCCTTGATGGTGACGCCCTTCTCGCGTTCCAGGTCCATGCTGTCTAACACCTGCCCGGTCATCTCGCGCTCGGTAATGGTGCCAGTGAGCAGCAGTAAGCGGTCGGCCAGGGTAGATTTGCCATGGTCGATGTGGGCGATGATACAAAAGTTGCGAATATGGTCAGTTTTCATAGACGGGCTGTAGTATAACCGATTTTTTCATTTGGCTCAGGTCTAATATGGCCCAGGGCTTTCCGCCACCTGCACCTGGATCTGCACCCAAAAGGCCATGTCGGCTGTTTGGCCCATGCCAAAGAGCGTGCCGGCGTTGTTGCGCAGCGCCCAAAAGCCGGTGTAGGTGCCGGGTTGGGTGGGGGCGGTCAATTCAAGCGAGATGTCGATCGTCTCACCTGCCAAGACGACTTGGGGCAGGGCAACCTCATCGGGGGCGCCCATTTGATCGCCGCTGGAGAAGACCAGGGCATAATCGGCCGACCAATCGCAAAAGCCGCTGTTGCGCACGCGCCAGGTCTTGGTGAAGGTTTCGCCGGGGCTAAAGACGGTGTTATCGGGCACGCTGACGTCGGTCACAAAATCAGCCGCATCGCAGCGGCTCGGCGTGGCGGTGACGCTTGGCGTGGCAGTCACGCCTGGCGAGGATGTGACCTCTAGCGTAGTTGCTGGAGATGGTGCCAGGGTGGCGGTGGGGGTGGAGGATGGCCGGGGGGTGGCGCTGGGGGCGCTGGTGGGGCTGGGAGCCAGGGTGGCGGTGGGCCTGGCCAGCTCGGTGAGCAGGGCCACTGCTTCCTGGCCGGCCTGCAGGGTTTTCTGCAGCCCGGCATACTGCGCGGTTTGCGTTTGGCCAGGGCCCAGGTCAGGCGTGGCTGTGGGCACGGCCGTCTCGGCCTTGCACCCGGCCAGCAGCACCATGCATAAGACCAGGGCTGCAAATGCGGTTCGTTTTTTCAGCATCCTGCTGCTGAAAAACCAGGGCATGGGAGGATTGTGTTTTTGTGCGGGTTGCTTTTGGATTCTCATTTTTCCACCTCTGCTGGCAAGACTTCGTTTACCAGCGTTATTGCGTCTACCGGTTCTTTGCCCGGCCAGTACAGCCGCACCAGGAACTCGGTATTGCCTTTGGGTCCAGTCAATGGGGAGCGCAGCAGGCCGCCAACCTCAAAACCATGCGCCTGGGCAAAAGCCAGTACGTCCAGCAGCACCTGGCGATGGACGGCGGCATCGCGGATCACACCTTTGCCGCGCTTGACCTCGCTTCGCCCGGCCTCGAATTGCGGCTTGACCAGGGCCAGCACCTCACCCCTTTCCTCGCCAGCGGCAGAGGAAAACCAGCCTGCAATCACAGGCAGGAGTACTTTTAATGAAATGAAAGACGCATCGACGGTCACCAGGCTCACGGGCTCGGGCAGGTTTTCCACATAGCGGGCGTTGGTCCCTTCCATCACCACCACGCGCGGGTCCTGGCGCAGTTTCCAATCTAAGATGCCCTGGCCCACGTCGATGGCGTACACTTTAGCTGCCCCGTGCTGCAAGAGGCAGTCGGTGAAGCCGCCGGTGGAGGCGCCCACATCGGCGCACACCCGCCCGGTAGTGGGCACTTCGAAGCCTGCCAGGGCGGCTTCCAGCTTCTCGCCGCCGCGCGAGACAAAGCGCGGCCCCTGCTCCACAGTCACCAGGGCTTCCTCGGTCACCTGCACGGCTGGCTTGAGCGCCACCTGCCCATCCACGCGCACCTGCCCGGCCATCACCAGGCGTTGGGCCAGGGCGCGGCTTTCAGCCAATCCGCGTGCCACCAGCAGGAGATCGAGACGAGTTTTTGTCATGCCTCTATTGTATACGAAAAACCGTCATCGGTGACTGCTTCGCGGCAACCAGTCTGGCGAATGGGTCTTGCTGCTTTCATATCGTTCAGCCCCTGGAATTCCTGTATAATAGTTATTAATGTCTCTCTTAGAATCTAGCTTGATCTGCGTGCGCGGCTTGCGCCGGACTTATCGCCGGGGGCAGGTGCAGGTAGATGCCCTGCGCGGCGTGGACCTGGAGGTCCCTGCGGGGGCTTTTGTGGTCATTGTGGGCCAAAGCGGCAGCGGCAAGACCACCCTGCTGCATTTGCTGGGCGGCATTGACCGGCCTACCGAGGGGCAGATCCGGATTGCGGGCCAGACCATTGAGGGCGCCAGCGAGGCCGAGCTGACCCGTTTTCGACGTGACCGCATTGGGTTCATCTTTCAATTCTACAATTTGCTTCCATCTTTGAGCGCCCTGGACAACGTGGTTCTGCCCTTGTTAGCCAGGGGTTGGAGTTGGAAAAAAGCCAGCCCGCGCGGCCAGGCTATGCTCCGGCAAGTGGGCTTGCAGGGGCGTGCCCGCCACAAGCCGGGCGAGCTCTCGGGCGGCGAGCAGCAGCGCGTGGCTGTTGCGCGTGCCCTGGTGGTTGAGCCGGCTGTGGTGCTGGCCGATGAGCCGACCGGTGACCTGGATTCGGCCACGGCCAGGGAGGTGGTGGAACTGATGGCTGGCTTGAACCGTGAGCTGGGGGTCACTTTTGTGATCGCCACCCACAATCTGGAACTGTGCCGTTATGCAACGCATGTATTTGAAATGAATGATGGCCGCCTGGCGGTGAGCGTGAAGGAATAAGGGCATGCTGGCCTTCTTGGGCTACCTGTTCAAAGACCTGCGCCATGATTGGGGGAGCGGCCTGCTGACGGTTGCCAGCCTGTCGATCATGGTCGTCAGTTACCTGCTGACGGCGGCCCTGGCGGATGCCTTTGATGACTTTGGGGCCCAGCCGGGGGTGATCAGCCATAACCTTGTTATGTTGGCTGCGGATACAATCGACCCCATGCAGGGTACGGTGAGCCAAGAGGCCTTCGACCTGGCGGTGGCGGCAGTGCAGGCTGAATTTGGCCCGCGCAGTGTGCGCCGCGCCGAGCCCACCATCTTCCGCACCCTGCGCATCCAAGATGGCACGATGGAAGTCTTTGCGGTAGCGCCTGGGGCGATGACAGAAATCTATGCCCTGGCCCTGTTGGACGGACGCTTGCCCGTTGGCATGACCGAGATCGCTGCCAGCCAGGAGGCTTTTGCCCTGGCTGGCTGGCAGATTGGCCAGAATGTTGAATTCTACGGCCAGGTTTTCCAACTGGTGGGCCAGGTGCGTTACGAAGCCGGCAAGATCGCCTCGCTGTGGATGACTTATGATGCCGGCATGGCATTGTTTGGAGAGCGGCGCGGCTTTCAGGTGGGAGCGCTGAACATTTCGGGAGACCTGGATCCGGAGAGCGTGCGGGCATACCTGGAAGACGTGCAAGGCATTCGCCCGGCTTATGCCATCTACCTGGAGCATGACGTGCACGCCCGTTACGGCCAGGCTGTGCAAGATCTGCTGAAGTTCACCATTGTGATGGATATCCTGGCCTTAAGTGTGATCACTTTTGGTATTTTCAATGCCACCAGCCTGACCCTGACCGAGCGCAGCCGCGAGATCGCCCTGCTGCGGGTGGTGGGATTTTCTGGCGCAGCGGTGCGGGGCTTCTTGTTTGGGCGGGCGTTGGTGCAAACCCTGGCGGCCTACTTGCTGGGTTGGGGGTTGGCCCGGTTGGTGACCTGGAAACATGCCGCAGCCAGCTTTTCGATGCATGGCATGCATGTGCAGATCATCCTTTCGCCTGAGGTGGTTCTGCCAGGCCTGGTCCTTACCAGCCTGTGCGCCTGGCTGGCTGTTTGGCTGACAACACGCCGCCTGGGGCAGCAGAACCTGGCAGCTTTGCTGAGCGAGTGAAACGATGCGCACCCTGATCCGTTACAGCTTGCAAGATCTGGCCGCTCATTGGAAACTGAGCCTGGCCATGACGTTGTTGATCGGCGCCTCGATCTTGTTTTTCCTGGTTGTCGGCGGCTACCGGTTGACCCTGGGGCGTGAGTATGCTGCCTTGCCAGACGTGCATCTGATCGTGCAGGAGAGCAATACGCTGGGCGAGTTATATGGCAGCCGTATCCCAACCCAGGTGGCAGAGCAGTTGCTTGCCTTGGGGGTCTCTCAGGCCATCCCTGAGCTTCATGACACGGTGGGGACCTCGGTGGAAGATATGCTCATGCTGCGCGGGGTTGACCCTGAGCAGTACCAGTCACTCGATACATTCACCATGCTCTCTGGGCAGGCCCTGCAGCCTGGTGACCCGCCGCGCACGGCGATGTTGGGCCGCCGCCTGGCAGAGAAGCTGGGGGTGGCTGCCGGGCAGGTGGCGCTGATTCGCGGGCGCGAGTTCAAGGTTGGCGGGGTTTTTCATACCGGTACTTACGCAGATAATGAAGCCTGGGTGTCCATCGCCGATGCCCAGGTGCTGCTGGGCTGGGGCAGCGATGTGTCGCTGTACATCATCCCCGACGAAGGCATCTTGCAGCCGGGGCAGTCGCTGGCGGGCGGGTTGAGCGTGGCGCGGCGCGGCCAGGGGGCTTATATTTCGATCAGCCAAAAGGACCCCCTGTTGAGCGCTATGGATATTGTCATCCGTACCCTGGCTGTGGCAGCAGCATTGGCCCTCACCAATACCCTCATCCGGCTGGCCTGGCTGCGCCGGCGAGAATTGGCCATTTTACGTTGCACGGGCTTCCAGAGTGGGGCCCTGGCGCTCTACCTCTTCTGCCAGGCTCTGGCCCTGACCCTGGGAGGCGCCCTCTTGGGGATTGCTGGGGCCATGATGGTGTTCATCTTCTTGCGCGCAGACCTGGCAGGGATGAGCTTTGAGCCGCGGTTGGATGCCAGCCTGGTGCTGACCACGCTGGGCCTGTCGCTGCTGCTCAGCCTGATGGGGGTGCTTTTGCCGGTGGCATGGATCAGGCATTTGAGGCCTGGCGATCTGCTGAGAGATGCGTCTTAACCAAGCGGGGAGGCGAACCCTCTCCACCAAAAACAGGAGGTTGACGATGCGTAAGCTGAGCTTGCTGGTTTTGATTTTGTTGGCCCTGATGCTGGCCTGTAATATGCCCGGCAGTTCTGAAGAGCCCGCCGGAGGGGGCGTTCCAGTCTCCACCCAGACCGGGGGTGCCGCCCAGCCAGGCGAGGGCGGCGGTGCTGCCCAGCCGGGTGACAATGTACAGGCCTGCCCGACTGCAGAACCCTGCCCCACGCTACCCCCTCCGACCCCCACACCCATCCCCGATGAGCCGGTCAGTATGCGCAAGGGGTTGGCCAGCCTGAACAGCTATGTGCTGGTGGTGCAGACGATTGCTTACGGCTCGGAATCGCCCGATCAGACGGTGATGCGCATCGAGACGCATTACTCGCGGGATTTGGATGCGCGGATGGCGTATGTGAACATGGTCATCCCGCAGGAAGATGATACGCCGGTTGAGTCAGACAGTTATACGTATTCCATCGGCAACGACCAGTGCACGGGCAACGATGAGGATGGCTGGGAGTTTGAGACCTTCACTGCGCAAGAGAAAGAGACGCAGGATTTTCTCTCTCAGATGATGGACCTGATGCCGATCATTGACGACCCGGTCTTGGTGGGTGCTGAGACGATGAACGGGATCCCAGCCAATCACTTTACTTTCCAGGTCAGCGGGGTGGGAAGCGCGTCGGGGGTGGATGTGATCATTAATCAGGGCGAGTATTGGCTGGCCCAAGATGGGCAGTACCTGGTGCGTTACAGCCTGGTGATTGAGACGCGCGATGCCAACACTCAAGAGACCCTGCACAGCGAGTATTTGATTGACCTGACCAGCATTGACCAGCCGGTGAGCATTGCCTTCCCGGCAGGCTGCGTGCCTTAAATCTGCAGGGGATGATGATGGGAAAGCCCATCATCATCCCCTGCGGTCTGCGCCTACGGGCGATCTTTAAGGGATATCCTTATCGATCGCCTGGAGGGTGTCGAATTGTTCAGTAGACCCGGCGGGCAGGTAATCTACCAACACAACCGCGCGCAGGTTATTCCACACCACGCCGCTCAGATCGGGCGTGTCTAAGGTGAAGGTGGCGGTGGCATTGTTTGCCAGGTTGGTGCTGATGGCCTGGCGAACGGTGGTGCGCACATAGCGCGAGGTCAGGCTTTCGGCGCCGGGTGCCTCAAACACCTCGTACACGATCACCCACACTGTGGCCGAATTGCTGCTGCCCAATGTGACCTCTGATTTGTTGGTTACCTCTGTTGTCACATGAACATGGTCGCCCACGCGGCTCAGGTTGGCAGTGATCTGTGCCAGCGGCGGGCGGGCCAGGGATGTGTCTACCATGGCGCTGTAATTGGTCATGAAATTTTCATAACCGTAAGAATAATCGTGCCCGCTGTCTACCATCACCATTGGCAAGCTTACCGAACTGCCAGGGTAGGCACTCCACCAGCGCAACAGCCGCAAGGCCAGTGGGTCGCTCCAACTGCTTACATCAACGATGCTTTCCAAGAAGAGTACGGGTTGTCCTGCGTAATCCTGGGCTAAATCTTCGATCGCCGAACCGGCGGCCTGGGAGTTACCTCAGGTGGGGCGCAAGAAGGCCTCGAACAATACCAGGCGTTGATCAGATGGCGTAGCTGCCGTGCCGACAAAGTTTTGACTACTGGCATCTGGCGGCACATTGACCGCACGCGAGACAGGGGCAAACGTGTGGTTAGCCAGGGTGGGCACCAGGGTATAGCTGCCCGCGGCCAGCCCACTCAGGCTGTAGTTGCCGCTGGCATCGGTTTGCGTGCTGTGCCCGGCGCCATCTGCAATGCTGACCCCAGCCAGCGCCGCGCCCAGGTTGTTGGTGACCCGGCCAGAGATGGCGTACGTGACGGGGGCGCTGCCGGGATGTTTGAGCACGATGGGCAGGTAAACCCAATAATCGTAGGTGGGTGTTGAAGCGGTGGCGATGAAGTTCTGGCCCACCTGACTGGGTGGAACATCCAGAAGGATATAGGGCGGCGAGAAGGTGTAGCCGGCCTTGAAGGGGCTCAGCGCGTAGCTGTCGGCGACAAGACCGGTGATGGTGTAGTTCCCGCTGCCATCTGTCTGGACGGATGCGCCGACAGCGTAGCTGATGGTGACCCCAGGCACAGGGTTAGAAAGGTTATCCAGGACGGTGCCGGAGATGGTGTAGGTGTCAGCCGAGCCGGTGAAGTTTTGGGATACGGCGTTGGGCGGTAGGGTAACGTTTAGGCTGGCGGGAGAGAAGGTGAGCCCTGCGGATGTGGGTGTGAGTGTATAGTTACCGGCAGGCAGCGTGCTCAGGGTGTAGCTGCCGCTGCTGTTGGTGTATGCGCTATAACCACCGGTAGCCGTAATCAGCACTCCAGGGATCGGGTTAGCAGTATTATCCAGCACGGTGCCGCTGATGGAGTAGGTTTCTTCATACTGCCAGGAAGAACAGGGGTCGAAGACATTGAAGACGATGATCTCGGCAAAGTTCCATTGACTTGGGAATGGCCCCTGGTAAGGCCCCCCGCTAGCGCGCCCGATGCCCATGAAGCCCTCTTGCCCGGTGGTGCCGCTGTTATCGTTAAAGGGATACACAAACAGGGCGTGGCGGTGACCCCAACTGGTGCCGTCATCGTAGATCCAGTTGTAGATTGAGCGTTCCACAGGCAATGATATGCTGGATCCAGACGTAACAAAGACAGCCAGGTTCTCTGCGTAAGACAAGAAATCGTAGCAGGCGCCGATGGCCGGGTTGGCGTGCAGGCGGTCCCAGGGGCTGCGCCCGTCGGCATAGTGGTCAAACGCGTCATTGGCTAACAGGTAATCGGCAAAATACTGGGCCACGCTGGTGACGTTGGTTTCTACGCTATCCAGGGGCTGCGCGCCGCGGGCGGTGCGTTCTTGGTTGATCAGCCACAAGGCCTTCTGGCTGTCGCTCAGGGCATCCCATTCGGCCTGGCTGGGCATGGTCAGCGTGGGCAGAGCGATGGATAATTGGGCCTCTTCTTGTTGGCGGGCGTTATTGAAGGCGGCCTGAATATCGGCGACCCCACTGTACCCGGCGCTCCAGGGGATGTCGGCAGTGGGGTCGGGGGGTAAATCACCGGGCAGGGCCGAAGCTGGGCTGGTTTGCAGCCCCAGCGCAGCCGCCAAGGCCATAAGACAAGTAACCAGCCAGGCCAGGCGGATATTCTTGGCTGTGCGTGGGAACATAGATCACCTCCGGACGGAGTAGGAATGGCCGCAGCTCTTGAAAATCCCCAAGGTGATTATACTTCAACGTGAGTTTGGGATAAGGGTTTTGGGGGTTATTTTAGGCGGCTTTGCCGCCCAAAATCGCGTTACTTTGGTTTCTTTATGCCATGATTTCAACCAGATGGGCGCGATTGGCAGGGGCCGGGTAGTTATCGGGCCAGAATTCGACCTGGCGGGTGATTTGGCCTGCTTGAACGCTGGTAAAGGTGATTGCACGTGCCAGGATGCTGCCATCGGTGACCGAAACCTCGCTGACGGCTTCTATGGCGCTGCCCACGATGCGATGGATGGTAAACGACCAACGCCCTGAGGCAGGGTATTCCTCGTTAACAGCCACAAAGTTGGCCCGGCCGCGGATGCGTTCCTTGGATTGAGGCCATTCCAGGGTGTAATCATCGCTCAGCATCTGGGCCGCGAACCGAAAATCATTGCTGTTCATGCGCCGGTAAAATTCTTTGACCACCGCAACGGCGCTCATGCTGGCTGCCGCTTGCTGGCGAGAAGGGGTCATGGATTGGATGAACCGCATGCCAGCCAGGATCTGTTCCACACGCGAGCAGTCCAGGGTGCCGATATATTCGCCAAGCTGGGTTTTGTCGACCGTAGACACCTGCGAGACAGCCACAATACTGCGCCTGGATAAATTGGCTTCACCGACTTCAAGCAAGACGTTGCCAGGGGCCTTGGCGCGCCTCATGTTGGTGGTGAGGGCGCAGACCACCACCGTGGCGATACGGCTATGGTTGAGCACGTCATCCTGGATCACGACATGGGGATGGGTGATGCCGGGTTCAGAGAGAGGCACCCAGTAGATATCGCCCTGGTGGACTTGTGGATGTGCTGTGGTCAAATGGCTCATACTGAAGTATAGCATGGGTATTGAGGCAGGCTGTCGGCATAGTTCACAATTCACTATTCACTATCTACTCTCTTCATGCTATGATTGCGCCATGTTTCTCGCGCTGCTCAAAACCATGCGGCCCAAGCAGTGGGTCAAAAATGCCCTCTTGTTCATTGCCCTGCTTTTTGATGGGCAGGTGTTCCATTGGCCGGCCCTGCTGCGTACCCTGGCGGCTTTTGGGCTCTTTTGCCTGTTGGCCAGCCTGGTGTACATTGTGAACGACCTTTCAGACCTGGAGGCTGACCGCAACCACCCCAAGAAGCGCTTGCGACCAATCCCTTCGGGAAAACTGCCCATCAACGTGGCCTGGGCGGCGGCAGGCGGTTTGTTCTTGCTGGTGACTGCCGGCTCCTTGTGGTTGTCGTGGCGCTTTGCCATCCTGGCGGGGTTGTACCTGGGGCTGAACTTCGCCTACACTCGTTGGCTCAAGCACATTCCCATCATGGATGTGATGATTTTGGCCAGCTTCTACGTGCTGCGCGTGGGGGCGGGCGGGGTCATCATTGATGTATCCAGCTTTTCGCCCTGGTTGTACGTTTTCACCACCTTCCTGGCCCTTTTCTTGGGGATTGGCAAGCGCCGCGCGGAGATGGTACTGTTAGAAGGGGATGCCAATGCCCACCGTAAGGTGCTGGCAGGTTATACCCTGCCCCTGCTCGACCAGTTGATCATCATCGTTTCCACCTGTGCCATCATCACCTATGGCTTGTACACCTTCTTGGCGCCGAACCTGCCCGAAAACCATACCATGATGTTCACTATCCCCCTGGTCATTTACGGCGTCTTCCGCTACCTCTACCTGGTGCAGGTGGAGCACTGCGGTGGTGCGCCCGAAGAGGTGCTCTTCACCGACCGCCCGCTTCAGATCGTCCTGGTCGTGTGGGTCATCTCTATTTTCATCATCTTTTACCTGCTTCGGCCGGGTCCCCTTGCCGCATCGGCCTTCCAACCGCTGCGGATCGTGGATCTCTGGTATTGGATGTCCACCTAACCCGCGGTTCACGGAATCTCATGCCTGCTTTCTCATCCTCCGCTCCTGGCAAGATCATCCTTTTTGGCGAGCACGCCGTCGTGTACGGCCGCCCGGCTGTGGCTGTCCCCGTTACCGAGGTCAGTGCCAAGGTCACCTTCACCCCCAACCCGCGCGGCCAGCCGGGCGAGGTGAAGATCAACGCCCCCGAAATTGGCCTGGAGGCCATGCTGGCTGACCTGCCTGCTGAAAACCCGCTCTCGCGCGCCATCCACGTGACCGCGGCGGCGCTCAAAGTAACCCACATCCCTGCTGCCGGGCTGCGCATCAAATCCAGCATCCCGGTGGCATCTGGGCTGGGCTCTGGCGCGGCCGTCACGGTGGCCCTGGTGCGTTCCCTGGCTGCCTTCTTGGGCCGCTCCATGCCCGATGCGCAGGTCTCGGCCCTGGCGTATGAGGTTGAAAAGATCCACCACGGCACCCCCTCTGGTATTGATAACGCCGTCGTTACCTATGCCTGCCCGGTATATTTCATCAAGAACAAGCCCCTGGTGATGCTTAAGGCCAAGCGCCCATTTACCATTGTGATTGGCGACACCGGCATTGCTTCGCCCACGGCGGCGGCGGTTTCTGACGTGCGCAAGGCCTGGCAGGCTGGGCACGACCACTATGAGGCCCTGTTCGATTCGGCCGGGGCCATGGCTGATTCGGGACGCAAAGCCATTGAAACTGGTAATATCGAGCTGATTGGCCCGCTGATGGATGCCAACCACGGCCTGCTGCGCAAGATTGGTGTTTCTTGCAACGAGCTGGATCGCCTGGTACTGGCTGCCCGGCAGGCGGGGGCCTGGGGCGCCAAGCTTTCGGGGGGCGGGCGCGGCGGCAATATGATCGCCCTGGCCTCGCTCGAAAGGGCCGATAAGATCGCCCGCGCCCTGTTGGATGCTGGGGCCGTGCGCGTGATCGTGACCGAGGTCAGCTAGGCTGCCCTGCTACCAGGCATTTGCTCTCATGGCCAGACTTCCCTATCAAGTGCTGATCTACCTCTACCGGCCCCTGGCGGATGGCGAGTTTGAGTATGCCCTCTTGCAGCGGGCCGACCGGGGCTATTGGCAGGCGATTGCCGGCGGCGGCGAGACCAAGGCCGGCGGCGAGGCTGAAACCCCGCTGGAAGCCGCCCGCCGTGAGACGCATGAGGAAACCGGCCTGATTCCCAAGGCTCCTTTCATCCCATTGCAGACTGTCGAGCCTATCCCTGTGACCGAGTTTTCGGCCCGCGCTCGGTGGGAGGCGGATCTGTATATCGTCCCACAGTACTGCTTTGGCGTGCAATCTCCCCAGGCTGAGCTGCACCTCTCCCGAGAGCACACTGCCTACCGCTGGCTGCCTTTTGAAGACGCTTTCCGCCTGATCAGGTTTGAAGGCAACCGCACCGCCCTTTGGGAGCTGAACTGCCGCCTGAAGAAGACCATTCAGCCCCCTCCGGAGTTTTAGATGCATCCCCTCATCTTTCTAAAGCTGGGCGGATCGTTGATCACCGACAAAGCTGTGCCGCATACGGTGCGGCCCAAGACGCTGGCCCGCCTGGCAGGAGAAATTGCCGCGGCCTGGGCGGTTGAGCCGGGTTTGCGCCTTGTGTTGGGGCATGGTTCGGGCTCTTTTGGCCATGTGCCTGCCAAGCGCTACAACACCCGCCAGGGTGTATCTACCCCTCAACAGTGGCGCGGTTTTGCTGAGGTCTGGCAAGAAGCACACCGCCTTAACCAAGTAGTCATGGCTGCGCTGCATGCGGTTGGGCTGCCAGCGGTGGCCTTTCCACCTTCGGCGGTGGTCCTGGCTTGCGATGGGAAGGTGGAAGCCTGGGATCTTCGCCCACTGCAAGGGGCGCTGGAACACGGCTTGCTGCCCGTGGTCTACGGCGATGCTGTTTTCGATACGGCTCGCGGCGGCACGATCCTTTCTACGGAAGACCTGTTCGACCACCTGGCCCTGCACCTGCACCCCCGGCGCTTGCTGCTGGCTGGGTTAGAGCCCGGGGTGTGGGCTGATTATCCCGCCTGCACTCGTCTGCTGGCAGACATCACCCCTGCCAACCTGGAAGAGATTGCTGCCGGGCTGGGTGGCTCGCACGCCGCTGACGTTACCGGCGGGATGGCAAGCAAAGTGCGCCAATCCCTGGCGTTGGTGCAGGCCAATCCTGGCCTGGATGTGCACATCTTTTCTGGCGAGCAGCCCGGCAATGTGCAGGGGGCGTTGGAGGGGGCGGCTCCGGGCACCTGTATCCGATTGGCTGACTTGGGCCGCGAATGAATCTGCTGCCTGCCGCAGTGACAGATTGA
>CAZWFQ010000005.1:58020-75743 GCA_964633225.1 uncultured Anaerolineaceae bacterium | reverse complement strand
ACAAAATACATCTCTTGAAAGGTTTTATTACAAATGAAAAAGATCTCCACCGCTGACCGCCTGCGCTATTGGTTTGACAACCTCATGGCCAAAGGCACCCCCGCCATGATCGCCATGCTCTTCGTTGCCTCGGCTGTCCTCATCCTCATCATCTCTGCCATCGTCTCCCTCACCCCCATCGGCCTGCAAGAAGATGGTACCCGCCTCGGCTTCATTCAGGTCGCCTGGATGAGCCTCATGCGCACCCTCGATGCCGGCACCATGGGCGGCGACACCGGCAACTGGTGGTTCTTACTTGCCATGTTCATCGTCACCCTCGGCGGTGTTTTTATCGTCAGCACCCTCATCGGCGTCCTCGGCAGCGGCATCGAAGGCCGCATCGCAGAGCTGCGCAAAGGCCGCTCCCTCGTCGTCGAACACGACCACACCGTCATCCTCGGCTGGTCTGAACAGGTCTTTGCCGTCGTCTCTGAGCTCGCCTCCGCCAACGCCAACCAGCGCCGCGCCTGCATCGCCATCCTGGCCGATAAAGACAAGGTCGAAATGGAAGACGAGCTCCGCAGCAAGGTCTCCGATCTCCAGACCACCCACATCGTCTGCCGCACCGGCAGCCCCATGGACCTCACCGATCTCGATATCGTCAACCCCCACGCCGCCAGGTCCATCATCATCCTCGCCCCCGAAACCGAAGATGCTGACTCCCAGACCATCAAGACCATCCTCGCCCTCACCAACAACCCCCACCGCCGCCAACAGCCTTACCACATCACCGCCGAGATCCGCAACCCCAAGAACCTCGAAGCCGCCCAACTCGTCGGCAAAAGCGAGGCCGAGCTGGTCAAGGTCGATGAGCTCATCGCCCGCATCACCGCCCAAACCTGCCGCCAATCTGGCCTTTCCATCATCTACACCGAGCTGCTCGACTTCGGCGGCGACGAGATCTACATCAAAGAAGAACCTTCCATGGTTGGCAAGACCTTCGGCGAAGCTCTCTTCATTTACGAAGATTCCGCCGTCATGGGCCTCCTCCCCGCCGGTGGGCAGGCCTCCCTCAACCCCCCCATGAACACCCTCATCCAGCCCGGCGATAAGCTCGTCGTCATCTCTGAAGACGATGACACCATGATCCTTTCGGGCTTATCAGATTATAAGCTCAATACCGCCGCCATCCACACCCACACCAGCCCCTCCGCTGGCCCCGAGCACACCCTCATCCTCGGCTGGAACCGCCGCGCCCCCATCATCATCCACGAGCTCGATGCCTACGTGGCCAAAGGCTCCACCGTCAAAGTCCTCAGCGGCACCCCCCAGGCCGAGATGGAAGCAGCCTGCCAAACCAGCGAACTCCAGAACATCTCCCTCGCCCTCCAACATGGCGACACCATCGACCGCCGCACCCTAGACGGCCTTGATGTCACCCAGTTCAACCACATCATCACCCTCAGCTCCAACGACCTCCACAACGCCCAAGAAGCCGACGCCCGCTCCCTCGTCACCCTCCTCCACCTGCGCGATATCTCCGAAAAGACCGGCTGCCGCCTCTCCATCGTCAGCGAGATCCTCGATGTCCGCAACCGCGAGCTCGCCGAGGTCAGCCGCGCCGACGACTTCATCGTCAGCGACAAGCTCATCAGCCTGCTCATGTCGCAGATCTCCGAGAACAAATCCCTCGCCCCCGTCTTCGAAGACCTCTTCGATCCCGAAGGCTCTGAGCTCTACCTCAACCTCGCCCAAGATTACGTCCAGCCCGGCAAGCCCGTTAACTTCTACACCGTCATCGAGGCCGCCCGCCGTCAGGGTCATGTTGCCATCGGCTACCGCCTCAAGGCCCTCTCCGAAGACCCCCAAAATGCCTACGGCGTGGTCATCAACCCCGAAAAGTCAAAACAGATCACCTTTACCGACGCCGATCGCATCATCGTCCTGGCCGAAGGCTAAACCCAGGAATATCCTGTTCACCCTGTATATCCCGGTTATAAACGCCCTTTCAAGAGAGTAACTATGCAACCTCTTCAACCAACCGCAGAAAAACCCTCCCTCCTCGACCGTCCCATCCTGCCTGGCTTCCGCCTGAGCTGGGAGACCCTCGTCTTCGCCCTGGTCGTCATCCTGGCCATCGTCACCCGCTTCCATCTCCTCGAGCCCCGCGTCATGAGCCACGATGAAACCTCCCACGTCTATTTCTCCTGGCTCCTGTCCAAGGGCAGCGGCTACGCCCACGATCCCGTCACCCACGGCCCCCTCCAGTTCCACCTCGTTGCCCTCTCTTACTTCCTCTTTGGTGATAGCGACACCTCCGCCCGCATCCCCGCCGTCCTCTTCAGCATCGCCACGGTCTACTTCATGTGGCATTACCGCCGCTACCTGGGCCGCGTGGGGGCCATTGCCGCCGCCCTCTTCTTCACCATCTCGCCCTACATGCTCTATTACGGCCGTTACGTCCGCAACGAGGCCTTTGTGGCCCTCTTCGGCGTGATGATGCTCTGGGCCATGCTGCGCTACATGCACACCGGCCATTCCCGCTATCTCTATTGGTTCACCCTCGTCAACGTCCTGCACTTCTGCACCAAAGAGACCTCCTTCATCTACGCCGCCCAGGCCCTCCTCTTCCTGGCCATCTACCTCGTCTACCGCATCACCGGCCGCCCCTGGTCCTCCACCCAGGCCCGCACCCGCTTCATCATCGCCCTCATGCTGGCCCTGCTCTTATTCTCCGTTGCCGCCATCATGTACGTTGCTGGCACCGGCCCGGCAGCCACCGCCCTCACCGCCCCCGCCATACCCACTGGCGCACCCTCCATCGGCATCCCCAAGGCTTACCCCCTCAGCATGCTTGGCCTGGGCCTCCTGGCCATTGCCGCCGCCGTCTATTACGCCATCACCGGCTTCGGCCTGGCCCAGCTCCGCCAAGAGCGCTCCTTCGATCTCGCCATGCTCCTTGGCACCCTCATCCTGCCCCAGCTCTCTCCCTTCATCATCAACGCCGTCGGCTGGAGCATCCCCGTCAACGCCGCCGAGGTGCGCGCCCTCACCCTCACCAGCATCTTACAAGTTGCCGCCGTTCTCTTGCCTGTCACCATTCTCTCCGTAGTCCTCGGCCTGGCCTGGAACCGCCGCCTCTGGTTGGGCAACGCCGCCCTCTGGTACTCCGTCTTCACCGTCTTTTACACCACCCTCTTCACCAATGGCGCCGGCTTCTTCACCGGCACCCTCGGCTCGCTCGGCTATTGGCTCGCCCAGCAAGAGGTCAACCGCGGCAGCCAACCCCTCTATTACTACGCCTTGATCCAGATCCCCATCTACGAGTTCCTCCCCGCCATCGGCGCCATCCTGGCCGTCTTCCTCTTCCTGCGCGATCGTCACCCCACCCTGCCTGAAGACGCCCTGCCTGCTCAACCCCCTGCTGCCGAAGCCGGTCCCGCCCTCCCCAGTGCAGAAGAACCCGCTCTCCCCTCCCTGCCTGCCCTGCAAACCCCGCCCCTGCTGTTCCTCTTAGGCTTTTGGGCTGTCTCCAGCCTGCTGGCCTACTCCATCGCCGGCGAGAAGATGCCCTGGCTCACCGTCCACATCACCCTCCCCCTCATCATCCTCTCTGGCTGGGCCGTGGGCGCCCTGGTAGATAGCATGCGTTGGGATTTCTTGCGCAAAGCTCGCGGCTGGTTGATGCCCGCCGCCCTCCTCGTCTTCGTCTTGGCTCTCCCCGCCGTCCTGCGTTCCTTGTTGGGCGCCAACCCGCCTTTTGCAGGCCAATCCCTCGAGCAGCTTTCCGCCACCTCCGATTTCCTCATTGCCCTCGGCGCCGCCCTCCTCAGCGGCTACGCCCTCTTCCGCCTGCTCAACGAGTGGCCATCCTTGTACATCCGCCACTTCATCACCCTCGGCTTCCTCGCCTTCCTGGCCCTGCTCACCGCTCGCGCCGCCTTCATGGCCTCGTACATCAACTACGACCGCGCCACCGAATACCTCGTCTACGCCCATTCTGGCCCCGGCGATAAACTCGCCCTCGCCCAGATCGAAGACCTCTCCCAGCGCCTCACCGGCGGCCTGGATATGGTCGTGGCCTACGACAGCGACACCACCTATCCTTACTGGTGGTACCTGCGCAACTACCCCAACCAGCGCTTCTTCGGCAGCACCCCCACCCGCGATCTGCGCGATGCCCCTGCCATCCTCGTCGGCGAGACCAACTTCGGCAAGGTCGAGCCCATCGTTGGCCAGGCTTATTACCGCTTCGATTACATCCGCATCTGGTGGCCTAATCAAGATTACTTCAACCTCACCGGCGAGCGCCTTATCAACGCCTTCCGCGACCCCAACCTGCGCGAAGCCCTCTTCCAGATCTGGCTCAACCGCGATTACACCAAGTACGCCCAGGCCACCGGCGTTGATATGAGCCTGGATAGCTGGAGCCCATCCGGCAAGATGCGCCTCTACCTGCGCAAAGATGTTGTCTCCCAGCTTTGGGATTACGGCGTTGGGCCCAGTGCCGCCGAAGTGGTCGCCGACCCCTATGAGGGCAAGCAGGTCAATCTCACTGCCGATCTCAGCTACGGCGTCCAGGGCATCGACCCGGGCCAGTTCCTCAACCCCCGCGATATAGCCGTTGCCCCCGATGGCACCCTCTACGTCGCCGACACCAACAACCACCGCATCCAGCACCTCTCCGCCGCTGGTGAAGTCCTGGATATCTGGGGCACCTTCGCCGATCTCGCTCAGGGCGCCGCTCCGGGTGGCACCTTCTACGAACCCTGGGGCGTGGCCGTCGGGCCCGATGGCTCAGTCTACGTCGCCGACACCTGGAACCACCGCATCCAAAAGTTCACCCCCGATGGCCAGTTCCTCACCATGTGGGGCTTCTTTGGCCAGGGCGAAACGCCCTTTGCCATCTGGGGCCCTCGCGACATCGCCATCGATGCCAACGGCATGGTCTACATCACCGATACCGGCAACAAGCGCGTCGTCGTCTTTGACCCCCAGGGTGGCTACATCACCCAGTTTGGCACCGTTGGCTTCGAGCCCGGCCAATTCGACGAACCCACCGGTCTCAGCGTTGACCCCGATGGCCTGGTCTACGTCGCCGATACCTGGAACCAGCGTGTCCAGGTCTTCGAACCTGGCGAGGCGGGTATCTTCACCCCCCTCCGCACCTGGGACGTGGTCGCCTGGTATGGTCAATCCCTCGACAACAAGCCCTCCATCCTGGCCGATGCCAGCGGCAGCCTCTATCTGACCGACCCCGAAGGCAACCGCATCCTGCGCTTCAGCACCGCCGGTGAATTCACCAGCTACTGGGGCGACTACGGCAGCGAGCTCACTGGCCTGATCCTCCCCTCTGGCCTTGCCGCCGATCCTGCTGGCGGCCTGTGGGTCGCCGACAGCGGCAACCACCGCATCTTGCACTTCGTACCCTAACTAGAGAAAGAGAAGGCGGCGCTTGGCGCCGCCTTCTCTTTCTCTAAAACTGAGCATAGATGAATTCCGTCACATCGCTCGGCGTCAGCAAAATGATCGCCGCCAGCAGCAAAGCATAGAACAGTGCCCTCAGCGGGGCTGGCAGGCGCGTGGGCAGCAGCAGGTTGCCGCTGGCATACTGCGCCACATCCATCAAGATCAGCGGCGCGCTGTAGAACAGCAGGTCGGTGGCATTGGGCAAGCTGCTCGCTGAATCCGCCAGCGAAAAATGGCTCAGCATATACCAGATCTGATCCAACGACTCAGCCCTGAAGAACAACCAACCAAACGTTACCAACCCAAACATCAACAGCATCCTCAGCATCACCAATGGGTAAGCCTGCCCGCTGTTCCAGGGGTCTTGATGGATCGGTCGCTTCTCAAACCGCCGGTACAGCACCATCAACAGCCCGTGATATCCCCCCCACAGCACAAACGGCCAGCCCGCCCCGTGCCACAAACCGCTGGCAAGCATCGTCAGCATCGGTGGCAGCAGCTCTGGCAAGAACTTCGCCTTCACCAGGCTTCGCCGCGCCGGGAAGAAGATGTAATCCCTCAGCCACTCGGAGAACGAGATATGCCAGCGCTGCCAGAAGTCGGTGGGGTTGAGCGCAAAGAACGGCAGGCGGAAGTTGACCGTCAACTCAAAGCCCAACAGCTTGGCCAACCCGCGCGCAATATCCGAGTAAGCCGAAAAATCGGCATAGATCTGCACCCCAAAGGCCAGCACCCCCAGTGCATAATCCGCCCCCGCGTATTGGGCCGGGTCGGCAAAGATCGGGTTCACCACACCAGCCAGGTTATCGGCCACCACCAGCTTCTTGAAGAAGCCCCAGATCAGCAGGTACACCCCTGCCGCCGCCTGCGAGGCGCTTGGGCGGCGTGGCTGGGCGATCTGCGGCAAGAGCACGTGCGCCCGGTCCACCGGCCCGGCTGGCAGCGCCGGGAAGAACGCCACGTAGATGGCATAATCCAGCAGGCTGCGCGTGGGCTGGCTGCGCCGCTGGTACACATCGATCACATAGCTCATCGACTTCAGCGTGAAGAAGCTGATCCCCAGCGGCAGGGCCAGGTCCAGGGCCGGTGCCGCTGCATCCAGGCCCAACCGGCCCAGCACCTTAACCATGTTCCCGGCAAAGAAATCGAAGTACTTAAAGACCCCCAATGCCCCCAGGTTGGCCCCCAACGAGATCAAGAGCAGCAGGCCGCGCCGCAGGCGCGCCGCCTTGTCATCCTTGCCTTGCCCCAACCCCAGCCCCACCAGGTAATCCAGCAGGGTCAGCCCGCCAATCAACAACACCATCCGCCAGCCGCCCCACCCGTAGAAAACATAGCAGGCTGCCAGCAGCAGCAAATTCTGCCCGCGGCGGTATTTCTGCAGCAGCAGGTACAGCGCATAGAACAGCGCAAAGAAATACAGAAACTCAAGGGAACGGAATGCCATCGTTTACGGGAGCACCTGCAAGGTGCCTGTCCCCTGTTGCCCGGCTAAGCGGCTGGCGCAACCTTCTTCAAGATGTAGTATGTGGCTCGTTTATCGCCGATCTTAAGCAGCACACCCTGGCTGACCAGGTCGGCCAGGTCTCGGCGCAGGGTCTCAGCGTGCACGTCGGGGCACAGGTCTTGGTATTCGCGGCTGGTAATGCGGCGCTGGCCCGCCAGGTAGGCCAGGGCCATCTGCTGCCGCGGGTTGAGCGCCAGAGAAGCGTAGATAGACAGGTCTGCCGCCGGCTGGTTGGTGCCGTCCAGCCCGCTGTACAGGGTCACCCGAAAGGTGCCCGAGGCATCCTCAAAACGCGGCGGGCGCAGTCCAGCCGAGCGGGTCACCGTCATCACCCGGTTCAAGCCGTAGCCCAGGCGCTCCACAAAACCCAGGTCTGCCAGCACCTGCACCACCACCGGGTTGCGCGAGAAACGCGCCTCCAACAGGTTGTCCAGCGTCACCGGGCCCGGCAAGCCGCCAGGCGAATGGACTTCCAGGCGGTCAGAGAAGATATACAGGTGGGTGTTATCCCCCTGCACACTGTAATCACGATGCGCAATGGCGTTCACCAACAACTCGCGCACCGCTTCAAATGGGTATTCGGGGGCCTCCTGATGCTGCAGGCCCACCAGGCGCACCACGCTGCGCAGGTTACCCTGCACAAAAGCTTCCGCCTGGCGCAGTTGCTCGGGCAGCGTACCGCTGATATCCTGCTTGATGTAACTGTCCGACAGGGTTGCCCCCGGGAAACGCCCCGCCAGCAGGGTGGCATTGGGCAGCCACTGCTGCGGGCAGCGCCCGAACAGCAGCAGCGCGGCATAGGTTGGCCGCAGCACCCCCTCCACCCGCTTCAGGCAGCCGCGCCGCACCAGCCAATCTTGCTCTGAGATCGAAGGCGGCAGCAAACCATCCTGCTTGGCCCTTTCCATATAGGCCTGCACTTGGGCCGGGTCCAGGTCCTCTGGGCAGGCATCCGGCAGGGGGCGGGCATCAAACTGCACCGCACCCCGCTCCACCAGCAGTTGGCGCAAGCGTCGCGCTGGCAGAGGGTTGGTCTGGGTGCCCTCCCGCCCCAGGTAGCGCCCTTCCAGGCAGTACACGTGGGGCAAGCCGCCGGGCACGGTGACGCACAGTACCTGGACCGCCGGAGCAGAGCCCGGCTGGGCCACCTGCGCCTTGCGAGGCAGCGGCAGCACCAGGGCCGGCTCAGCCATCAATGCTGCCTGGAACACCTTATCCACCGCGGCTTCAACATCCGCCAGCCCAATCACCTCACCGCTGCGCGGGGCAATCCCCAACAGCACCAGGCCGCCCCCGGCGTTAGCCATGCCCACCAATACCGAGGCCAGGCGCGCCAATGGCACATCCTCCGGGAACCAATGCAGCCCCGCACCCATCCCTTTTGCCAGCAAGACAGGAATATCGTACAACGCCGCCGCCTTACTTATCTTCGATCGCTTCTGGCTCAGCTTTCTTCTTGCGCGTCGCGCGGCGTGGGTGTTCTTCCCGGGCCGTGGGTGGCAAGAGCGCCATCTGCAAAACCTGGTCAATATGATCAACCGGCAAAATGTTCATCTCGCTACGCGCCCGCTTCGGCACGTCCACCAGGTCTTTCTCGTTCCGCCGGGGGATCAATACGGTTTTCAGTCCTGCACGATGGGCCGCCAGCACTTTCTCGCGGATGCCCCCCACCGGCAGCACCCGTCCACGCAGCGTGATCTCGCCCGTCATGCCCACATCCTTGCGCACCTCGCGCCCGGTGAATGCCGAGATCAACGATGTGCAGATGGTGATCCCCGCGCTGGGCCCGTCCTTGGGGATGGCACCCTCGGGGATGTGAATATGGATATCCATGTTCTCAAAGATCTCTGGGTCCAACTCAAAGACACGGGCGCGCGATTTCATGTAGGAGAGCGCCGCCTGGGCCGACTCTTGCATCACGTTGCCGATCTGGCCCGTGATCTGCAAGTTGCCCTTCCCTTCAAACAGCAGCACCTCCACCGGCATGATCTCGCCGCCGGTTTCGGTCCAGGCAATGGCGGTAGCCACGCCCACCTCGTCCTGGCGCTCGGCTTCCAGGTCAAAGAACTGCGGCGGGCCCAAGAAGCGCTCAATCGAAGGCGGCGTGATCCGGCGAGAGAATGTTTTGCTTTCTGCCTTAGCCCGCGCCATCTTGCGGCACACCCGCCCCACCTCGCGCTCAAAGTTACGCACACCCGCTTCGTAGGTATACTCGCGCACAATGCGCTTGAGAGCCGCATCGGCAAAATCGATCTTTTCCTCTTCCAGGCCGGCCTCTTCAAGCTGGCGCGGGATCAAGAAGCGGTGCGCAATCTCCAGCTTCTCCTCTTCAATGTAACCCGGAAATTCGATCAACTCCATCCGGTCCAGCAGAGCTGGCGGAATGGGGCCAATGGAATTGGCCGTGGTAATGAACATGACCTTTGACAGGTCATAGGCCAGTTCCAGGTAATGGTCTGAAAAAGCATAGTTCTGCTCCGGGTCCAGCACCTCCAGCAAGGCTGAGGATGGATCACCACGGAAATCATTGCCCAGCTTATCTACTTCATCCAGCATGAACAAGGGGTTGACCGTGCCAGCACGGCGCATGGTCTGCAAGATACGCCCCGGCAGCGCACCGATGTAAGTGCGGCGGTGGCCGCGGATCTCGGCCTCGTCGCGCACGCCGCCCAAAGACAGGCGCACGAACTTGCGCCCCAGGGCCTCGGCAATCGAACGCCCAAGGGAGGTCTTGCCGGTGCCAGGCGGGCCCACAAAACACAAGATGGGCTGGCGGCTGCGCTTGGGGTGCAGGCTCTTAACCGCAATGAACTCAAGGATACGCTCTTTGGCGCGCGGCAGGCCGTAATGGTATTTCTCCAACACCTCAGCCGCATGGCGCACATCCAGGTTATCGTCCGTCGAGACCATCCAGGGCAGTTCCAGGATCCAATCCACATAGGTGCGCAGGATGCCCACCTCAGGCGACATAGGCGGCATCTGGCTCAGGCGGTCAATCTCCTTCAAAGCCCGCGCCATTACCTCTTCCGGCAAGCTGACACCCTCCACCCGGCTGCGCAGCTCTGCCAGCTCGCGCGCCCAGGGGTCACTCTCGCCCAGCTCGGTCTGGATGACGCGCATCTGTTCACGCAGGTAGAATTCACGCTGGCTGCGGTCCACCTCGCCCTGGGCACGGCTGTGGATCTGGTCTTCCAGCTCCAACACATCCGCCTCTTGTGCCAAGAGCTTGACAATACGCTGTAAACGCTCTGCCGGGTCAAGGGTCTGGAGCAGAGCCATGCGCTGCTCGAGGGGCGGGGCAATGGCAGTGGTGATCATATCGGCCAGCCAGCCCGGTTCCTCAATGTTCAACGCATACAGGTAAGCCTCTTCTGAAAGGCTGCGGTCTAGCTGCACACAGCGGTGGAACAGGTCCAGGGCAGTGCGAATGGTGGCTTCCACTTCGCGCTCCACCTGGGTCGGTTCATAGATCGGCCGCGCCCGCGCAATGACAAAGGGCTGTTCTTGGATGAACTCCACCAACTCCACGCGCCGTCGAGCTTGCACCAGCGCTGAGCTAGAGCCATCGGGCACGTTCAACAGCCGCCCTACCGCCACTTCCACACCAATCGCCGCATACCCATCCAACCCCGGGTTGTCGTCTTCAGGGTTGCGCTGGGTGAGGGCAATCAGGGTACGGTTCTCCATCTGGGCTTCTTCGATCGCCAGCAGAGAGGCCTCGCGCCCCACAAAGATCGGTGCCACCATGTGTGGAAAGACCACCAGGTCGCGCAGCGGCAGCACAGCACACTCTATCAAGCCGTCATGGTTAGGCACGGCATCTTGTACACTGTAAAGCTCTTCGGTGCGGCTGTTCAAAGTCTCACCGAAATCTTCTTCGTCTTCATCATCATCGCGTAAAAACCAATCATTATCTCTCATTCCCGGCTCCTATTTTCCTTCTCCCAAGCAATGCGCGCCCCAGCAACCACAAAAATGCTGCCAGTGACCAGCAGCAAGGCTTGATCACCAGCCAGGCGCAGAGCTTCTTTAAATCCGTCTGCCACATCCAAAACGATACGCGCCGGGCAGTTATACCACTGGGCCAGCGCCAACAACTTCTCAGGCAGCATGGCCCGCGGGTGGAAGGATTTGACGATCACCACCTGCTGCACGCGCCCCATTAACTCGGCAAACATGCCTTCAACATCTTTATCTTCAGATGCGCCGAACATCATCACCACCGGCACATCCGGGAAATAATCATCCAACGTCTGGCGCAGCTTGAGCGCCGAATCACGGTTGTGGGCGCAGTCCAACACCACCGGTGGCTGCTGGCGCAGCACTTCAAAGCGTCCGAACCAATGCACATTGGCAAAACCAGCCTGGATGGCCTGTTCACTCACCGGCAAGCCGTGCTGGCAGGCCACCTGCAAAGCCGCGTAAGCGGTGACGGCGTTGCTCACCTGATGCTGGCCCAACAAGGGGATGCGCAAGGTCACTGGCGCCGGTTCACTCCCAGCCGCCGGCCTGGCCCACACTTCGAAAATCTGCCCTGCTAATGAATGCTCCAGCAAGGTGAACTGGTAATCGGTCCCCACCTCAATCAGCGGGGCGCTCCGCTCACCAGCCACCCGCTCCACCACCAGGCGGGCTTCTTCAGACTGTGGTGAAAGCACCACCGGCACACCATCTTTAATGATGCCGGCTTTCTCACCCGCAATCTCTGCCAGGGTATTCCCTAATAAGAACATGTGATCGTAAGACAGCGAGGTGATCACAGCCACCTGCGGCATGATCACATTGGTGGCATCCAGCCGCCCACCCAGGCCCACTTCGATCAAGGCGGCATCACAACCCTGGCGGGCGAAATACAAGAAGGCCAGGGCCGTCGTGATTTCAAAAGTCGTCAGGCGCGGAATAGCTGCAATGTTGGGCTTAAGCTCATCCACCAGTGCCACCAGCTCAGCGTGGCCAATCATCTGGCCATTCACCTGGATGCGTTCGGCGTAATCGTCCAGGTGCGGCGAGGTGTACAACCCCACGCGGTAACCTTGCGCCTGCAAGGCACTGGCGCACAATGCCGAGACCGAGCCTTTGCCCTTGGTGCCTGCAACATGGATGGACAAAAAACTGTCCTGCGGATTACCCAGGATCTCCACCAGGGCCCGCATGCGCCCCAGATCAAACTGCTCGGGATGGATATCCACCGAGTGTTTAAGGCTGAAATCTACAAAACTGTACAAATACTCCAGTGTTTGCTGGTAACGGGTCTCTATCTCGCTCATCGTTCACGGATTGTACCCGTTTGACCCCCTCTATGCAAGAGGCGTTAATCACAAACAAAAACGGCGCATCAGCGCCGTTTTTGTTTGTATTAGGCCTTTTTGACCAGCCAACTGCTGCCGAAGATGAAGAAGATCATTCCAGCCAGGGCCAGCCAGCCCACCCAATCGCCCAGGCGGGTGTTCAAGGTACCGGTTCCAGAACCCAACTGTACCTCGCCAACCACGGTGGCCTCGCAGCCTTCGGTGCAGCTGGCCAGGCTGACAATGCGCCCATACGGGTCAATGATGGCTGAATCAAAGCCGCCGTCAGCCTTGACCATGGCCACGCGGTTCTCTACAGCACGGAACACAAGGTGGGTGTAATGGATGTCGGCAATTGTGGTCCAATCATTGGAGGGCACAGCGATCAACTGGGCACCCTGGCGCACCAGCTTGCGAGCCGTATCGGTGTAATCCAGGTCATAGCAGATAATGGTGCCCAGCTTGCCAATCTCTGTGTCGTACACTGGGTAGGTGCCGCGCGTGGGGCTGGTCTCGCCGCCAAAGACCACCGGGTGATCCTTGCCAAATACTCCCAAGAACTGCCCCTGGGGATCAATCACGGTGGCCTCGTTGCGAAAAAGGCCCTCTTGGATATTCACCACGTAACCCACTGCCAGGTATGTATTGGTTTCTTGGGCCAGTCCGGCCAGGTCCAGCTTATCCTCGACCTGCGGATCCCACAAGAACCCACCTTCTGGCCAGGCAATCAACCGGGCGCCCTGCGCTGCGGCCTCACGCGACTGTTCAATCATGCGGGCATGCAGGGCATTTACCATGTCAGCATTGCCCTGGTTGGCATTGATGATGGGAGACCTGGCTGGTTGGATAGCCGCCACACTCACGCGAGGGGTATCCATGGGGCGCAGCAGCACCAGGCTGATGACAATCCAGGCGGCCAAAGCAGCCCCTGCGCCGGTCATCCAGCGCTTCCACTGGCGATCTGGGATGATCACAACTGTTTCGTCCAACTTCCAACGACGGTCGAAAAGTCCCATCACCGTGAGGGTCAATGCCAGGTTGACAAAATAGATCAATGCGCCCAGGCCAATGATCCCAAAGACGCTCACCGGCTGGATTAACCAGACCTGTCTGAAGAGGGGCGTGGCAATGAAGGCCCAGGTGCCGGCAATGGGAACAAACAGGCGGATCAGCTCAGTGCCAGCCCAGTTGGCAATGCCTGAGGCAACGAACCAACGGTAGCCTGTCTTCTCGTGAAAACGGAGCAAGCCCATCTCGGCAAACAGGGTAAAAACAGAAAGGATCAAGGGCAGGTAGGCCATGAAGGTGCCAACCGGTGCAAAAACCCGGCCCAGGTAACCCTGCAACCAAACGAACAAACCCAGGGCCGAGGCCAGCGAGCCCAGCTTGGGAGGCATCAACCGGAATTGGGCGAACAACACCAACACCCAACCAATAAAGATCAGAGGCCAAATCTCAAATGGCGGAAAAGCCAGCATAAATGCCAGACCGCCTGCCGCTGCAACCAATAAGCCCAGAGCCACTCGCACAGGGTTAGAAAGCTTGATCAAAGAAGGCTCGTTCATATTAATTCTCCAAAGAAAAGAAATAATTACTGCCGTATGCGATGCACAACACCGCACACAACAAGTTTGTTAACCGATCGTCGGCAGCTCGTATTGGCCGCGTTTGACACGCGCAATCACTTCTTCCAGCCAGCGAAGCTGGGCGATGGCACTAGCCACGCCGTAATCCACCGTCAACATCCAATAGAATCGGTCACTTGCAGTCTCGCTGCCATCCATTTGTTGGCTGCTTTCAGCGGGGATACTGCCCAGGCGCTGCAAACGGTGGCGGATCAGAGCAGCCTGGTGCTCCAGCAGCCCCAAGACCACCTCGTCGCTGAGCTGGCCAGCAAAGAAGAGCTGGATCAGCCAGGCCAGGCGCGCCTCTGCTGGCGGTTGGTCTGCCGCCAGCCAGGCTTGCAGCTCTGCCCGGCCCCGCTCGGTCAGGTGATACACCTTGCGCGCGGGGCGTGTATCCTGCTGGATCACCTCCACCGTCAGCCAATTCTTTTGCTCCATTTGTGGCAGAACGCGGTAAATATGGCTTTGCTTGGCAGGCCAAAAATGCTTGATGGACTGGTCGAAGATCTTTTTTAGTTCATAACCAGTCATTGGCTCGTAATTTAAAAATCCTAGAATAGCGTGTTCAAGAGACATAATTTGTATCCACTGTTATATACTCAACTTGTTGAATAATATCCCAGTTGTCTATGCATGTCAAGGCTGAGCTGGTACTGGAAATTGCGCTGTTTGCCTTTGTTTTCAGGATTTCTGGGGTAAAATCATGCTCATGCTAAATGGTTTTATTACCCGTGTGCTCAAACTGCTAAAAGTGGTCTTGGTAGCCGGGGCATCTGCTCTTTTGCTTTCACGTCTTTTAGCCCTGCTCTCAACCTGGCCGCGCCAGCACGGCCTGGCCCAGGTTCCCGCCAGGCCGGCAGCAGTGGTTTTTGGGGCCGGCTTGTGGCGGGATGGCAGCCCTACCCCGGTACTGCGCGACCGGGTAGCAACCGCGGCAGAATTGTACTTTTCGGGTAAGGTTGAAAAGATCTTGATGAGCGGAGATAACCGCGTGGTGGAATACAATGAGCCAGCCGCCATGCGCACTTATGCCATCAGCCTGGGTGTGCCCGACGAGGCCATTGTGCTCGATTATGCCGGGCGCAGTACTTATGATACTTGTTACCGCGCCGGGGCGATCTTTGGCTTGCACGAAGTGATCCTGGTAACGCAGCGGTTCCACATGCCGCGCGCCATCTATACCTGCCAGGCCCTGGGCCTGGATGCCGTGGGGGTTGCCGCAGACCGGCGCGATTACCGGCGATCTTCCCTGCTCTATTGGAATCTGCGCGAGTTGCCCGCTACGCTGAATGCTCTGTTTGAAGTGCATTTACTGCGCCCACTGCCCGTGCTCGGCAACCCCGAGCCCATCTTCCCAGACACATAGGAGTAAATCATGGATCGAACAACTGCCCTCGCCCTTGTACGTGAATTCGTAAAAAATGAAAGTCTTGTGCGTCACATGCTAGCGGTAGAGGCCGCCATGCGCTTCTACGCCGAAAAATACGGTGAGGATGTCGAGACCTGGGGCCTGGCCGGGTTGCTGCATGATTTCGATTGGGAGATCCACCCCACGCTCGAAGAGCACCCCACAGCCGGGGCCCCAATCCTGCGCCAGCGCGGCGTGCCAGAACCACTGGTGCGCGCTGTGCTCAGCCATGCCGATCACAGCGGGGTGACACGCGAGACGCTCATGGAAAAAGCCCTCTTCGCCTGCGATGAAATTACCGGCCTGATCACCGCCGCCGCCCTGGTACGCCCTTCACGCGCGCTTTACGACCTCGAAGCCTCTTCGGTCAAGAAGAAGTGGAAAGATCGCTCTTTTGCCGCCGGCGCCAATCGAGAAGAAATCACCAAGGCCGCCGAAGAATTCGGCGTTGAGTTATGGGAGCATGTGGAGAATGTGATCCTGGCGATGCGGCGCATCGCCCCAGATTTAGGACTCTGATCTCAATCCTTAGCCAGGCACCGCCCAGGTCTGCCATCAAAGCTGCCGCGCTGCATCAAGATATCCTCGTTTCACTTGACAATCAAGCTTTATTTCTGCTAAACTAAGACTATACGAAAAGTCTATGCGAAAGCGAGGTATCTATGTCTCCCGAAAACAATCCCCTCACTCACATCACCGCACAGGCTCCCCTGCTCCCAGCGGTGAATGCCTGGCGTATCTACCTGAATGACCAGGGCAAATCGCCTCATACCATCAAAGCCTTCACCGCCGACGTATTGCTGTTAGCCGGCTTCCTAACTCCTGACCGCCCACTGGGCGAGATCAGCACCAATGAGCTGAATTTATTCTTACAGTGGATGCAGAATACCCGCAATGTGCCGTGCAGCCCCAAGACCTACGCCCGCCGCATCACCTCGCTCAAAGCCTTCTTCCGTTGGCTGCACCAATATGGCGTGATCCTGGTAGACCCGGCTGAGCGGGTAGTACAGCATTCTGTAGTCAGTCCCATTCCCCAGGTACTCACTGCCGACGAAGTCGAGGCGGTATTGTCCGCAGCCGAAAAGATTCGCCGCACCCAACCGCCGGATGCGCGCCCGCTGGCATTGATCACCCTGCTGCTGAACACCGGCATCAAAAAGAGTGAGTGCCTGGCTATCAGCCCCAATCACATTGACCTTGAGGTCGACGAAGGCCCCATCCTCTTCGTGCGCTACGCCAGCCCCCAGCACCGCTACAAAGAGCGCAAGATCACGCTGCCCGAGAACTGGATGGAAATTTACAACGAGTACAAGGGCCAGTATCCCATTAGCGACCGCCTGTTCCCATGGTCGCCACGCCGCCTGGAGTATCTATTGGAAGACCTGGGCGAAGCCGCTGGCCTGAGCAAACATCTCTCGTTCGACATGTGTCGCTGGACCTGTGCTTTGAGCGACTGGCAGTCAGATGTAGACCCCAACAAAGTGCGCCAAAAATTAGGCATCTCCAAGATCCAATGGCGTGAAGTAAAAATGAAACTGGAAAAGTTGTCTGTTTCTTAAACAAAAAGCGGGCCGGTTGGCCCGCTTTTTGTTTAAGAACAATAGATCACATCCACTTCACCACAATATCACCAATCACGTTAGCGGCCTGGTCGCCGCGATCAGCGGCATTCGACAAGTGGCGATAAATCTCACGCAGCTTAAGAATCTTCATCACCCCATCCAGGTCTTTGGGCGCTGAGAACAGGTCTACCAACGACTCACGATACACATATTCCACCCTGTTTTCCAGAGCTTTGGCGCGCACGGCATGATCGTTTGCCACGTTGGGATGGTCTTCCAGGCGCAGCACCGAGCGGTTGATCTCTACCGCCGCATCGGATAGCAACGAAGCGATCCTACCCAGGTACTGGTTGGGTTTAACCTTCAGCATCACCATTTCGTCCAAGGTTGAATTAGCATAGTCGACCATGTCATCAATGGCCAGCGACAACGAAAAGATGTCTTCCCGGTCAAAAGGCGTGACAAATGTGTGATTCAGATCATCGATCAAGATGCGACGCACTTCATCCGCTTCTTTTTCGACCTTATCTAACTGTTCACGCAGGCCCTCATCCGGCTCTGCCATGTACTGTTTCAAGATCTCCATCCCCTTGACCGTTAATTCGGCCTGCTGCACAAGCAGTTCCAAAAAACGGTTGGGTTTCTTTTGTTTACGCTTGAACCACTTCATCTCATCACCTCTCCTCGATATAAATGCAGATGTATGACCCGGCGCGTTGTGGGTTGGACGCGCACCACATGCCCCAAGCGGTAACCCGGCAGCCACACAATCTCCTGACCCGAACACACTAAAGGCCAGTTGCGGCGAGCCCGGCGCGGGAGCTTTAAGTTTATCATTATGTCTGACAATTTGGCAACCCGTCCAGCCAAACCCAAAGGCCGAAA
>CAZWFQ010000005.1:39481-57920 GCA_964633225.1 uncultured Anaerolineaceae bacterium | reverse complement strand
CCAAAGGCAGCCCTGCTCTAAGAACAATCCCAGCCCTGCCACCAGGTCAACCTGGTTCGTCTGTGGTGGTGCCGCCAGAAAAGCCAGGCCGCGCTCAATGTCATCAAAATCAATATCGCGCAGCCCGGGCCGGTGGATCTCAATTGCTTTTCGCAACAAACGCCGCTGAACGCCCGGCTGAAAGCCTGCCAGGGCTTGCCGGTCAAAAACCACGTAGCCTTCGCCCTGCCGCAAGACAGACTGCTGCCAGGCAGATTCAACCACGCTTTGCAAGACCAGATCCTCCCCTGCCAATACCTCAGCCATACGCGCCAGGCTCGAGCGTAAGCGCGGCTGAAAGCCTTCCAGGTAAGGGATCAACTCGTGACGCAGCCGGTTGCGAAAATAGGTGGTATCCAGGTTACTGCGGTCCAAGACCGGCTCCAGGCCATGATACTCACAGTACTCCACAATCTGCGAGCGCCAGATGCTCAACATCGGACGCAGCAAGGCAATCTCGCTGCTCCACGGATTGGGCAGTAGGCGGCAAACCATCCCCTTCAAACCCGCCAGGCCTGCACCACGCAGCAGATGCATTAAGACTGTTTCAATCTGGTCATCGGCTGTGTGCCCCACTGCCACCGCCTGGGCATGCTGCTGGCGAGCCTGCTCAAACAAGAATTGATAACGCAATATACGCGCTGCTTCTTCAATTGAGAGGCCATGCGCCTTGGCATAAGCCAGTGTATCAATCTCAGCCTGGACGTAGGGCAGGCCGAAACGAGCCGCCAGGCCAGCCACGCTTTCTGCATCCTGGGCGGCTTCGGGCCGCAGACCATGATTCAAATGCGCCACCAACGGCCTGTAACCGGCGCGCCGTAATAGATCCAACAGGCACAGGCTGTCTGGTCCACCTGACACTCCGACTACCAGCAGGCCATCTGGCTCAAGAAAACAATCTTTTTGTAAAACTTGGCGCACCACTTTTAGCATCTTAGCGTCATTATAGCTTAAAATCCCCCTAATCCTCTTGCCTGGATTGAATGTTTATGCTAGACTGACAATACAAAATAGACTGTCATCTTTGTAAGGAGTGACCTCCATGCCTGAAAAAATCTTAGTTGTAGACGATGATGTCGATACCCTGCGCCTGGTTGGCTTGATGTTGCAGCGCCAAGGCTACCAAATTGTAGCCGCCAGCAACGGCCAACAAGCATTGGCCATGGCAATGGCTGAGAAGCCCGAATTGATCTTACTGGATGTCATGATGCCAGATATGGATGGCTATGAGGTCACCCGGCGCCTGCGCGCCAACACATCCACTGCATCGACACCCATCATCATGTTCACGGCCAAGTCTCAGGTGGATGATAAGGTGATGGGTTTTGAAGCGGGCGTAGATGATTATCTTACCAAGCCCACCCAGCCCCGCGAGCTATTTGCACATGTCAAAGCCGTGCTGGCGCGAGGGCGCAAAACCGGCAGCCCGGCTGTTCCGGCAGCCCCATCTCGCGAACGCGGGTATGTAATTGGTGTCATTGCCGCCAAAGGCGGGTTGGGCGTATCGACGATTGCCATCAACCTGGGTATCTGCCTGCGCACACGCACCCGCAAGGATGTGATCGTAGCTGAGCTGCGCCCCGGTGAAGGCAGCCTGGCACTTGAATTGGGCTACCTAAATCCCGAAGGGATGAACCGTCTGCTGCAAAAGAACCCTGCCGAGATTGGCCCAAAGGATGTCGAGTCTGAGCTGTTAACGCACAAATCCGACGTGCGGCTGCTGCTGTCATCATATAACCCAGTAGATGCCAAGTACATGGCAGCCAATGCACACTTTGAGATGATTACTCGCCACCTTTCATACCAGGCCAATTACATTGTCCTGGATCTTGGCCCAGCCATTTCTCCAATCACAGATAAAGTGCTGGCAGTTTGTGACGAATTGATCCTTGCCCTGGAACCAATCCCCACCACAATTACCCGCTCTCAACTGCTGCTAGAAGAATTGGCCGGACGCGGCTTTGGTGAAGGCCGTGTGAACTCGGTGCTATATAACCGCCAACGCTCTGAAATGCAGTTCTCTCTGGCCCAGGTGCAGAAAGAATTTAAACATACCATTGGCATTGTGTTCACCGCTGCCCCCGAGCTTATTTACCAGGCAGCGCGGGCCAATGCAGCCCTCGTTTCGCAGCACCCTGATAACCTGACTTCGCAGCAGTTTTTCAAGCTGGCAGACAGCATTGCCAAACGCGTTCGGACAAAAGAATAAGCTGTCTCTTGCTTTAACTGCCAGAAGAAGCTCCCGCAAGCCGCCCCACTGTAGCCGAGCCCGCCAGCCGGCTTGCAAGAGAGGTACTGAATGCCCAAGCGTAAAATTCCCCCCATTGTCAATCGTTACCAACGGTTGATTGAGCTTTCGCGCGACCTGGCTTCCACACTTGACCTGGATACCCTGCTGCGGCGCATTGTCCAAATAGCCGCCGAGCTGTGTGAATCGGAACAGGCTTCCATCCTTCTTTACGACCACGTTAAAGGCGAATTATATTTTGAGGCCGCCACCAACCTCGATCAACCCATGATGAGCGGCCTGAGCGTGCCTGTTGATTCAAGCATTGCTGGCTGGATTGTTACACACCGCCAACCCATCATCATCTCAGACACCAGCCAGGACAAGCGTCATTTCTCCAACGTCGCCAAGATTACCAACACCAACACCCGTTCGCTCTTGGGAGCACCTTTGATCACCAAAGACAAAGTAGTGGGTGCTTTGGAAGCCATCAACAAACGTAATGGCGAATTCACCATCGAAGACCAGGAGATCCTGATTACCCTGGGCGCTCAGGCAGCCGTGGCGATCGAGAATGCTCGTCTCTTCCAGCAATCTGACCTGATCGCCGACCTGGTCCACGAGCTCCGCACACCTTTGGCATCGTTGAACACAGCCGTTCACTTGCTGCTGCGCACAGACGTGCCCGACGAGCAGCGCAGCCGCATTTCCGAGATCATCCGCGATGAAATCTTTCGTCTTTCCGAGATGACCACATCCTTCCTGGATCTGGCACGCCTTGAATCGGGGCGGGCCCAATTCCACCCCAGTCATTTTGACCTGGGTAAGCTGTTGCAAGACTGTCATGAGATGATGCACAGCCGGGCCATCGAAAAAGGCCTTACTCTGTACCTTGATGCATCCCCCGAGCTGCCGCCCGTCTATGCCGACCAGGACAAGATCAAACAGGTGGTGCTGAACCTGGTAAGCAATGCCATTAAATACAACAGCCCGGCTGGCAGTATTTGGATCAAGGCCAACGCAGATGAAGACGTGGTGATCTCGGTGCGTGATACGGGGCCGGGCATCCCGCCCGAAAGCTTGCCGAACATGTTCCAAAAATTCTTCCGCGTGCCAGGTTTAGAAGATATGTCATCCGGTACTGGGCTAGGGCTTTCAATCTGCAAGCGCATCGTAGAAGCCCACAATGGCAGCATCGATGTAGAGAGCGCAGTCGGCAAGGGCACTACATTCTCAGTACATTTACCGATGTCACTGGCGCCTTAGGCCGAAAAAGGCGCTAAAAGGATTTTGATCCGCCCATGCCGGCCCGCATCTTCATACGCTTGTTGTGCCTGGGCCAATGGATAACAACCATCAACTTGATCCCGGGGATCGATCTGGCCGCTGGCCAACAAGTTCAGGGCCGGCTCAAATGGGCCACAGCGCGAACCGATTAATGTGATCTCATCCACCACCATCGATGATAAATTGACCGACACATCCCCCTTGTAGGTGCTTTTGAGCACCAGGGTGCCGCGCGCTCTCAGCGCTTGGCGCGCGATCGCAAAGCCAGCCGGTGAACCGGTAGCTTCGACCACCACATCCATGCAGCCGATAGGCAAAGCATCTTCCTCCAGCCAGGCGATCTGCCGTCGCTCCAACAGTTGGCGCTGGCGGGGATAGCGGGCAACCACCTGTAATTCACAGCCCGTGAGGGCCAGGCTCTGGGCCACCAATTGGCCCAATCGCCCAGCACCCACCACCAGGATGCGCGCCGAGCCCAGGCCAGGCAGCTGCTCTTGGATCTCCAGGGCCGCAGCCAGCGGCTCAGTAAAAACAGCCCCCTCGTCCGAAAGCGTATCTGGAACGCGATGCAGGTTAGCCACGGGCAGCTTGAGGTATTCGGCAAAAGCCCCATTCCAAGAATGGATCCCCAGTGCAGCCCGCTTCTCACAGTGGGTCTTACGCCCGGCCCGGCAAGCAGCGCAAACCCCACAGGGAATGTTGATCTCCCCCACCACGCGCTGGCCCACCCATTCGGGCGCATCGGGCGCAGCCACCACCTGTCCCACGAACTCATGTCCGGGAACGCCAACAAAAGGCGAGTAGCCGCCTAACACTGCCAGATCTGTGCTGCAAATCCCTGCCAGGCGCACACGCACCAAAGCCTGTCCGGCCTCTAGCTCTGGTATGGGCAAGTCATTGCGCACCGATAAGCGATTATCATCTACCCAAAGCGATTGCACAAAATACCTTCTCTCTCAGCGCGCCCCACGGCGGCCAAACTGGCGTTCTAACAAATCCACTGAAAGCAGGATCATGGTCGGGCGCCCATGCGGGCAAGTGCGCGGCGATTGGCAAGCTTCTAAATCTGAAAGCAGCGTGCGCTGTTCTTCTGCTGAAAGCACTTTCCCTGCCTTGACTGCGGCACGTTTGCAGACACGCGCCACAATGCGAGCTTCCACCTCAGCTTGTAAAGGAGTCTCATCCTCTTCAAAATCTTCCACCAGCACCGCCAAAGCCGCGGCCGGGTTCATCCCCGCCAATAATGCCGGAATGGCCCGCACCAAAAAAGTGCCACGCCCAAACAGCTCCACTGTGAAACCCAGTTCATTCAGCGCGTTCATTTGCTCTTCAACTAACCGGGCGCTTGCCGATGGAAGCTCTACCGCTTGGGGCTCTAATAGGGTTTGCGCCGGGATGCCTCCCGGAGATTGGGCCCGCTGCGCCATGAACCGCTCGAACAAGACACGCTCATGGGCAGCATGCTGGTCGATCAAATATAAGCCATCTGGCCCCTCAGCCACCAGGTATGCTGAAGCCACCTGCCCAACCAACCGCAGCAAAGGCATGCGAGTGCCGGGTAGGGCAGGTTGGACAGGCCGGATAGGGCCCGGCAGCGGGGGCACGTCTGAAGTAGATCGTTCATCTTGCAAACCAGCAGAAACCATGCCCCAATCCAGGCTCGGTTGAGTTGAGGGCCAGGCAGGGGCCGTGGCATTGCCCCATGCAAAACCCGCATGAACTTCTGGCAAAGGGTTATGGGCTAACAGCGCCCGCCGGACAGCACGCTGCACACCGCGGAATACCTGGTCACCAGAGCGGAAACGCACCTCAGCCTTGGTTGGGTGCACATTCACATCCACCGCCTCAGGGTCAATTTCTAAGAAAATAGCCGCCAGCGGGTAACGCCCGACCATTAACAAAGTGTGGTACGCTTGCAACAGTGCCGTAGACAGAGATGCATCTTGTACTGGGCGCCCATTGACAAAGAATATGATTTCACGCCGGTTTGAGCGCGTTAGGCTGGTAGGGCTGATAAAACCAGCCACGTGCAAGCCATCTTCCTCTGAGATCACTTCCAGCATTTGGCGAGCAATGTCAACGCCATAAAGGGTTGCCAAAACCTCACGCCGGTCGCCGTTTCCACTGGTCATCAGCGCCGGGCGACCATCTTGATGCAAATGAAAACCCACGTGCGGATAAGCCAGGGCATACCGTGTGACCAGTTCATCGATATGGCGGCGTTCAGTAGCATCTTGCTTGAGAAATTTCAGGCGGGCAGGCACATTATAAAAAAGGTCTTCCACCCGCACCACCGTTCCCACCGGTGCACCCACCGGCTCCAATGCACCTGCATGGCCGCCATCCACGCGCAGGCGCGCCCCACCCTCGGCCTGTGCCGGGCGGGAAGTAATGGTCAAGCGCGCCACCGAGCCAATCGAAGCCAATGCTTCACCGCGAAAGCCCAGCGTAGCAATGCGAAAAAGATCGGCTGCCCGTTCCAGCTTACTGGTGGCATGCCGTTCAAGCGCCAACGCCAACTCAGCCGCGGGGATGCCGCAGCCATTATCGGCAATCTCAACCAGGCGCTTGCCCGCCCCTTCAACATGGATACGGATCTGGCTGGCCCCAGCGTCAAGGGCATTCTCCAACAATTCTTTGATCACAGAGGCCGGTCGTTCTACGACCTCGCCGGCGGCAATCTGTGAGGCAACCTCAGGAGGCAAAAGATGAATAGGCATAGATCTATATTATACCGAATGCTGAATATCTCGTATAATACTCCCCATGCAATACACCACCCTCTTCTTCGACCTTGACGAAACACTCTACCCACCCCACAGCGGATTATGGGATGGCATCCGTCAGCGCATCCACGACTATATGCAAGATTTGCTGGGCCTGCCGTCGGCAGAGATTAGCAAGTTGCGTGAAGAATACATGGCCCAATATGGCACTACGCTGCGCGGCCTGCAAGCCCATCACCAGATTGATCCAGAAGAATACCTGGCCTATGTCCACGACTTACCCTTGCATACGTACATCAGGCCAGACCCCAGCCTGCGCGCGTTACTGCTCAGCCTGCCCCAGCGGCGTTACATCTTCACCAATGCCGACACCAACCATGCCCGCCGGGTGATGGACGTGCTGGGGGTGACAGATTGCTTCGACGGTATCATTGATATCCACGCAATGCAGTTCGCCTGCAAGCCAAATCCAACAGCTTATTTGCGCGCCTTAGAGTTATCTGGTGAGACAGAACCAACCCGCTGCGTGCTGTTCGAAGATTCTCCCCATAACCTGGCGCCAGCCCACCAGATGGGTTTCCTGACCATCCTGGTTGGCGATCGTCCTCCCACCCCAGCCGCCCAACACATCATCCACAACCTGCAGCAACTGCCGGCTGCCCTGCCCCAATTGTGGGACAACCGCAGCCTGCCAAAAGCCATCAACAGCTCGAGGGCGGAGGCCGCCAGGTGAACAAACTCATTTCTCTCGAAGAAGCGGCGGCATGCATTTCTTCCAATAGTATGCTGGCCCTGGGCGGCATGACACTCTACCGCAGGCCCGTGGCCTTTGTACAGGCACTGCTGCGTCGCTACCGCCGCAGCAGCCAGCCCACTGGGCTGACCCTATTTTCGTTCACCGCCGGCATGGAAAGCGATTGGCTGGTGGGTGCAGGCCTGGTACAGCGGGTGCGAAGCTGCTATTTTGGGCTGGAGATCTTTGGGCTAGCGCCAATGTTCACTTACTGCGCCGGGCACGGCGCAATTGAAATCATTGAAGAGACCGAGACCAGCCTGGCAATGGGGTTGCGAGCCCAAATGGCTGGGGTAGGTTTTATGCCCGGTCGCGCCTGGATTGGTACAGACCTGCCACGCCTGCGTCCCGACGTGCAAACCATCCGCGACCCCTATTGCGGCGAAACATTGATAGCGTTCCCTGCCATCCGCCCCGATTTTGCCGTCATCCACGCCCTACGCGCCGATCCACATGGCAATGCCGAGATTGGGATTAACAAAGCCATTGACGAGGAATTGGCCATCGCTTCAGGCACCGTCATCATTACTGCCGAAGAGATCGTGCCTGAATTGGCGCGAGCCAACTTGGTAGCCCCGTTTGTCGAGGCAGTGGTACATACTCCGCGCGGCGCAGCACCCAGCTCTTGCCATCCCCTTTACCCGCTGGATGGTGAAGCAATTCTTGCTTACACCGAGCAAGTCAGCGACCCGGCTTCGCTGCAAGTGTATCTCCAGCGGATGCTGGGTGACTGAGGGACGTTTATCATTTTCTAACACAAGTGTGGTAATCTATACGCTATACTCAACCTGTAAGCATGACACAATCCATGCTCCCGGTTTAGAGGTATGAGGAGAAGAACGCATGAATTCAAAACCGCTTTACATCATCATTGGGATCATCGCTGCCATTGTATTACTCGTCGGGTCCTGTTCAGTTGGTCTCATCGGCGGCATGGTGCTGGCGCCTAACCGGCAAGAAAGCCCCGCCATCAACACCGATCCGGCCCCGTTTTTAGGTGGCGGCGCAACCGGTCCTTCCCAAGATAACCAAACTCTGTTTGCACCCTTCTGGGAAGCCTGGCAGTTCGTTCACGATTATTACTATGAGCAGCCCGTCGATGATACGCTGCTTATGCAGGGCGCCATCCGCGGCATGCTAGAAGCGCTGGGCGATCAGCACACCAGTTACATGGATCCCCAAGAATTCAAAGATGCCAATGCCGACCTGGTGGGCTATGATGGCATCGGCGCATGGGTGAACACTGAAGGCGACTATCTTACCATCGTCGAACCGATGAGCGGCTCACCGGCTGAGGCCGCCGGGCTGCAAGCCGGCGACCAGGTAATCGCCATCGATGGGGAAGATATGACCGGCACCTTACCCGAAAACGCCCGCCTGCGGGTATTGGGTCAGCCCGGCACAAGCGTTCTCTTGACCATCCGCCGCGAAGGGGTGGAAGAGCCATTTGACGTAACCGTTACACGTGCTCATATCGTCGTTCAAAGCGTTGAATATGAAATCCTGGAAGGGAATATTGCTTACATCAAGCTGAACCAGTTCAGTGAAACCAGTCCCGACGATCTGCACGCTGCGCTCGGAGCAGTAATGGCACAAGAACCCACCGGCCTGATCCTCGACCTGCGCAATAACGGTGGTGGATACCTCAACGCTGCCATCGACATTGGCTCCGAATTCATCCAAGACGGCGTGATTGCCTATGAAGAGTATGGTGATGGCGCTCGCGATACCTACACGGCCAGCGGGAATGGCATTGCCTACGATATCCCCATGGTCGTCTTGGTCAATGAATGGTCGGCATCAGCCTCAGAGCTGGTAGCCGGGGCCCTACAAGACCGCGGCCGGGCAATCCTGGTGGGTGTGACCACCTTTGGCAAAGGCTCGGTGCAAACCTGGATTCCGCTTTCAGATGAGCAGGGTGCGGTCCGTGTGACGATCGCGCGCTGGCTGACGCCCGATGAACGCTGGATCCACGAGATTGGGCTCACGCCCGATTATGTAGTTGAGCAAACGGAAGAAGATATTGAGAATGAGGTTGACTCTCAACTGCAGAAAGCAATCGAGTTGCTGCTGAAGTAAGGATTCTTACAGGACGATTGGCAATGTTTTACGATTCGCGTTACTTGATGTATATGCTGCCGGCATTCTTGCTGATGATGTTGGCGCAAGCATATGTTTCGATGGCCTACCGCCGCTGGAGCCAGGTGCCGGCCCGCAGCCGCCTGACAGGTGCCCAGGCTGCCCAACGCCTGATGTTAGCTGCGGGTCTTCACCATATCCGCATTGAGGGTATACGCGGCAACTTATCTGACCATTACGACCCCACAGCCAAGGTGCTGCGGTTGTCAGAGGGCGTCTACAACAGCCCATCGGTGGCTGCCCTTGCCATTGCCGCCCATGAGTTAGGCCACGCCATGCAAGACCATGAGGGTTACTTTCTGCTGCGCTTGAGAGCAGCCCTGGTGCCAGCGGTAAACATCGGTTCTTACCTGGGCTGGATCTTGATCGTCTTGGGCTTGATGCTCCAGATGGCCAATCTGGCATGGCTGGGGGTGCTGGTATTTTCAGGTGGGGCGCTCTTTGCACTGGCTACTCTGCCAGTCGAGTTAGATGCATCTGCCCGCGCCCGCCGCTTGCTCGCCGATGCCGGCATTGTAGCTGGAGAAGACGAGGCACGCGGTGTCAACAATGTGCTGACCGCTGCCGCCCTGACCTATGTTGCCAGTCTTTTCAGCGCTGTAATGCAGCTCTTGTATTTTACCGGCCTGGCAGGTGGCGTAGGCCGGGGGGAGGATTAACAACTCCCCGGTATGATCGCAAGCGTACGAAAATTCATCCTAGCTATCATTTTGATGCTGGGCATCCTGTTTGTCATTGGACGAGCAGCCGAGCTTGAAACGATTGCCCAAACTATGCGTCAGGGCGATTGGCGCTTTCTGGTTGCCGCGCTGGTCTTATGGCTTGCCTGGCTGGTCAGCGTTGCTGCTTGTTTTCGCAGCATTTATCGCGGCCTGGGAATCCAGGAAAGCATCGCCTCCATGCTCTTACTGGTTGCTTCGGCTAACTTTGTGAACGTGATTGCACCTTCGGGTGGCGTGGGGGGGATCACCATTTTTGTAGCTGAAGCCCGCCGCCGCAACTACTCGCCCGCCCGTGCCATGGTAGCCGGGGCATTGTTTGTGCTCTTCGATTACATTGGCTTCCTGTCTGTGCTGGCGCTTGGCCTGATCGTACTTGTCCGGCGCAACAATCTGAACACAGGCGAAATCGTAGCCTCAGCAGTCCTGGTCACGGTAGCAACGGTACTGGCCCTATTGCTTTACCTGGGCACGCGCTCAGGCCAAGCCCTGGGACGCGTCCTGGCATGGGGAGTGCGCCTGGTTAACCGCGTAACGCGGTTCTTTGCTCGCCGCGAACCCTTATCAGAGCAGCGCGCCAAAGAATTTGCCAACGACGCTGCTGAGGGGCTGTTAGAACTGCACAACAAACCGCATGCCATGATCGCACCCATCAGCATGGCCATGACCAGCAAGGGCTTCCTGGTCCTGATCTTGCTGTTGTGCTTCCTGGCTTTTCGGGTGCCCGTCTCGGTGGGCACAGTCATTGCCGGCTACAGTATTGCTTACCTCTTTGTGATCGTCTCGCCAACGCCAGCCGGAATTGGGATTGTAGAAGGCGCCCTGACGCTGGCATTAAAGTCAATGTATGTACCGCTTGAAGCAGCCGCTCTGATTACACTGGCCTATCGCGGTATTACCTTCTGGCTGCCGCTGCTGGTGGGGATGATCGCCTTCCGCCTGCTCGGACGGCAAACCGGTGAAAAATCCACCTAGAACTATTGACTCCCAACCCATCTCAATTTAGAATCTGACCGCTAAAGCCTGCCGGGCCGCATGCCAGGTAGGCTTTCTTATCTTGATGGATATTGCTGGTAGATAGAAAGTGTCTTATGAATAATTATGATCAAAACGAGCACGATCATGATCCCGCTGTGCTTCACCGTACCACCGGATACAAACCACCCCGTTCGATACGCACCTGGTTTTTAGGGCGCCCCCTCCCTACTGCCGATGCCCCGCATCAAACCATTGGAAAAGCAGTTGGCCTGGCCGTCTTTGCATCAGACGCGCTGTCCTCCACGGCCTATGCTACCCAAGAAATCATGGTTATCCTGGCCGCAGCCGGCACAATTGCTTTTGGCTATGTCTTCCCCATTGCCATTGCCATTGCCATCTTATTAGCCATTGTAGCCATCTCATATGAACAAACGGTTCACGCCTACCCAAACGGCGGTGGGGCCTACATTGTTGTCCGCGATAACCTGGGCGACCTGCCAGCTCAAATTGCCGGCGCAGCCCTGTTGACCGATTATATCCTCACCGTTGCCGTTTCAATTTCCTCCGGCGTAGCGCAAATTGTTTCGGCTTTCCCGGCCCTGTTCGACTACCGCGTCATCATCTCGATTGGATTGGTGATCTTCATCATGCTCATCAACCTGCGGGGGGTTAAAGAATCGGGCGTTACCTTTGCAATCCCCACCTATTATTTCATTGGCATCATGGCCATCACCGTAGTCGTTGGCATTGTACGTTACCTGACAGGCTCTTTAGGGCAGGTAATTGATCCTCCCACCATGCACGCCATTGAAAGCGCCGTAGCAGTCACCCCCTTCCTGATCTTGCACGCCTTCTCTAGCGGCACTGCCGCCCTGACGGGCATCGAGGCCATCTCCGATGGCATCCAGGCCTTCAAAGAACCGCGCAGCCGCAATGCAGGCATTACCCTGGTCTGGATGGCGAGTATCCTGGCCGTCTTCTTCTTGGGGATCTCCTTCCTGGCTTCGCAAATTGGAGCAGTACCATCTGAAGAGGAAACAGTCATTTCGCAGTTAGCCCGCACAATCTATAACGGGCAAGGGCCTTTCTATTTGGCCCTGATTGCCGGCACCACGGTCATCCTGATCATGGCAACCAATACCTCGTATGCAGATTTTCCCCGCTTAAGCGCCTTTCTGGCGATGGATAACTACCTGCCACGCCAGTTTGCTTTTCGTGGCAGCCGCCTGGTCTACTCAACCGGTATCGTGGCCCTGGCCACAGTGGCCTGCTTTTTGATCATCATCTTCCAGGCCAGCGTCACCAGGCTGATCCCGCTGTATGCTGTTGGGGTGTTCCTGTCATTTACCCTCTCGCAATCAGGTATGGCGCACCGTTGGTGGAAAGTCGGGCATCTCAAACCCGGCGAAAAGGTGATCCAGCGCGGCTCAACCCTGCAATATGACCGCCGGTGGAAGTTCAAGATGGTGATCAATGGCTTTGGCGCATTGTGCACCCTGGTGGTGGTGTTTGTCTTTGCCATCACTAAATTCGTCGCGGGCGCCTGGGTGGTACTGATCTTGATCCCGGTGCTGGTGGCAGTCTTTACCTTTATCCATACCCATTACAAAAACCTGGCCCGCCGCCTTTCACTGGAAAATTACGGCGCACCGGCCCGTATTGCTCGTCACCGAGTCATTCTGCTGGTCAGCAGCGTGCACCGCGGCACCCTGGCTGCCTTGCGTTACGCTTACACGCTCTCAGACGACATCACTGCCGTGCACGTCTCCATGGATCCGGCCGAAGCCGAAAAGGTGCTACAAAAATGGGAAACTTGGGGAGATGGTTTACGCCTCGTGATTCTCGATTCTCCTTACCGCCTGTTGGCAGAGCCGCTTCTGGAATACATTGAAGATGTAGCCGAGAAACGCCAACCAAACGAGATCATCACCATTGTCGTACCACAGTTCGTTTCACGGCGCTGGTACAGCAGTCTGCTGCACACCAACACAGCATTCTGGCTGCGGCTGGCGCTGATCTTCAAACCTGGCATCGTCATCACCGATGTACCTTACCAGGTAGACTAAGGAGCAACATCTTATGAACTTTACTGTAATTGGCTGTGGCCGGGTTGGCGCAGAGTTGGCCTACCGTTTATTCCAAAGAGGCCACCAGGTGACCATCATTGACCAGTCTAGCAAAGCTTTCAACAACCTGCCCCCCGATTTTCTGGGCCGCACGCTGGAAGGAGAGGCGTTGGACCAAAGCGTACTACGCCGCGCCAACATCGAACAAGCTGACGGCGTAGCCGTGGTAACCAACTCTGATTCTACCAACGTGGTGGTCGCCCATGCTATACGCAGTGCCTTCAAGATCCAAAACATCATCGCCCGCAATTACGACCCAACCTGGCGTGCAATGTTTGAAGCTTTCCACTTACAAGTGGTCAGCTCATCCAGTTGGGGAGCGCAACGGGTAGAAGAATTGCTCTACAACACCCAGATGCGCACCGTATTCTCGGCTGGTAATGGCGAGGTAGAAGTCTATGAATTCACCATACCCAAGGGCTGGTCTGGGCACACCCTGGGTGAGATTATCACAGGCAGCGAATGCAGCCCAGTTGGACTGACACGCGCCGGACGGGCCATCTTACCATCTTGTGAGACGTCCATGCTCGAAAATGACATCGTTTTGGTGAGCGCCACCTTTGACGGCATCAAAACTTTACGCAGCCTGCTAGACAGCGAGAAGGAGGCCTGATATGTTTGTTCTTATTGCCGGCGGCGGGCGCACCGGAACCCAACTCGCCACGCTGATTTTGAACCAGGGGCACACAGTTCGCCTCATCGAACATCGCGAAGATGTATTGGCCCGTTTACACCGCGAATTGCCCACCGAAGTGATCTTCCAAGGCCACGCCACTGATCCTGCCATTCTTGAACAGGCTGATATCCGGGAGGCTCATGTTGTAGCAGCCACCACCACCACCGATTCGGACAACCTGATTACCTGTTTCCTGGCTCGCTCTCGCTACCAGGTCCCCCGCACCATCGCTCGCATCAATAACCCGCGCAATGCCTGGCTGTTCGACAGTAAATTCAACGTTGATGTATCACTCAACCAGGCCGATATTATGTCCAGCCTGATCGAAGAGGAAATGTCGCTTGGCGATATGATGACCCTGCTCAAGCTGCGCCGCGGCGCCTACTCGCTGATCGAAGAGAAAATCCCCGCCAACGCCAAAGCTATCGGGAAAGCCATCAAAGATTTGGCCCTGCCCGCTGAATGCGTCATCGCCGGCATTATTCGCCACGGCAATTTAATCCTGCCGCGCGGGGCTACCATCTTTGAGCCCGGCGATGAGGTTCTTGCCATTACGGATCGCAGCGGTGCAGAACAAATGGCAACCATTTTCTCTTCGCCCGAAAAGCAAAATGGCGTTTGACCAATCCCCATCCTTCGGGTATAATCGAGATTCGTTTGCCATAAAACAGCAAATAATATCTATATAGGATAGTAGAATGCCAAAGCGAACTTATCAACCCAAAATCCGCCGCCGCCTGCGCGTGCATGGTTTCCGCTCCCGCATGGCGACCGCTGACGGTCGCAAAGTGCTCAAAAGCCGCCGTCTGAAGGGTCGCTATCGCCTGACCGTTGTCAAAAACAACCACGTCAAGCACACCAACTGGAACAGCTAATAGGCGGGTGGCGCTGGCGGGCAAGCATCTCCCCAAGCACAATGACCTGCTTCGCTAGCCAGCAGGCAGAGAGTTTCCGTGGGTGAAACGCAGTTTCCGCCTAACAAGGTCGACCGACTTCAAGCGGGTGCGGCAATTTGGCAAGTCTTACGCCCACCCGCTTGTCGTGTTGATCACACTGCCCAGCCAGGGCGCCGGCAGCCATTGTGGAGTTGCGGCTGGACGTTCCATAGGGGGAGCCGTACAGCGCAACCGGGCCAAGCGCATACTGCGCGAGGCAATGCGTCCTCTACTGCCCGTGGTTCGGCCCGGATGGGATCTGCTCTTGCTTTCCCGCCGTCCGTTGGCACAAGCCCAATTGCCCGAGATCCAGGCTGCCTTACAGCAGCTTCTTCATCGGGCCGGTTTGTTATAAGCGCATATGGAAACTGAATTCCAGCCTGAAACGGATATCCAACCAGATCCAAGCCTGCGTGCCCTGCCGGTTAATTTTTGGACCCTGGCACGTTGGCCTGCCCTGGCCTTGATCCGCCTGTACCAGAAGACCATTGCGCGAGGCATCCCTGAAGGTACCTGCCGTTTCTATCCGACCTGCTCGCATTATGGCTACCAGGCAATCTATAAATACGGGCTGCTCAAGGGCGGTTTCATGGCCACCTGGCGTGTTTTACGCTGCAACCCGTTCAACCCCGGAGGCCTTGACCCAGTGCCCTAAGCGCTGCTGGCCAATGGATCGTTTAAACCGAAAGCGACTGAACTGCTGATGAAACTGAAATTCTTCACCCTGCTCCCCCTTGTTCTACTAGCCGCTGTTTTGCTAAGCGCCTGCGGTAATTCTCGCTACTACACCCCCACCAACTGGCCCGGTGTAACGGCAGATGAAAATACGGCCTATTTGGCATACAACACCTTCATTTACGCGGTTGACCTGAACACCGGGGTCGAAACATGGCGCTTCCCCGCCAAGGCCGATGCCAAAATGACCTTCTTTTCAGACCCTGTCCTGACTCCAGATGGTCAACTGCTGGCTGCCAGCTATAACCACTTCCTGTACAGCATCAATCCCACCACTGGTGCCCAGAACTGGGTCTTCGAGGGATCAAAGAACCGCCTGGTTGCCAGCCCTCTGGTCACCGAGACCGGCATTTTCCTCGCTTCGACCGATGGCTTCGTATATGCCTTGGATTTCAGCGGACGTTCTTTGTGGAGTTTTGAGACCCAGAATGCCATCTGGTCACAACCAACCACAGACGGCTCTGACCGTATGTTCGTCTCTTCTCTAGACCATCATGTATACGCGATCAACATGAAAACTGGCCAGCAAATCTGGCAAAGCGAAGACCTCAACGGGGCATTGGTCGGCGCACCGGCTTATAGTGAGAGCAATGATATGCTCTACATCGGCACATTCAATAACGAGCTCCTGGCTCTGGACGCATCCAATGGACAGACCCAGTGGCGCATTGCCACCGAAGCCTGGATCTGGTCTGCCCCCGCAATCTCAGGCGATGTTTTGTATTTTGGTGACCAACAAGGCAATTTCTATGCTGTAGATGCCAACACCCACGCAGGATTGTGGCGCATCCAGCCTCAACCTGATAGCCCCATTGTCACCACGCCTCTGGTAGTAGGAGAGAAGATCTATTTCTCCGCCGCCACCAATATATACGCTGTCAATGACGATGGCGGCATCACCCTGACCCAGCCCATTAGCGGCTTGATGTATGCAAGCCCTGTGCTCGCAGGTGACCTGATCCTGGCTGCGCCCCTGGATAATGACGCCTTGCTGATCGCCTTGCAGCAGAGTGGTGCCCAGGCCTGGAATTTCATTCCTGAGAAATAACCACGCCTTTCAGGGCGTGCTGACCTTTACGGAGAAAACGTTATGTGGGATACCCTCATTATCCAACCCATGATCAACCTGCTGCTGTGGATCTATAGCGTGGTTGGACAAAACTTTGGCCTGGCAATCATCATCTTCACCGTGCTGATCCGCCTGCTCACCCATCCGTTGACAGTACAGCAGATGAAGAGCGCCAAGGCCATGCAAGATATGCAGCAGTCGAAAAAGTGGCTGGAAATCCAAAAGAAATACAAAGACAACAAAGAGGCCCTGGCACAAGAGCAGATGAAGCTCTACCAAGAACTGGGCATCAACCCCTTTGGCTCCTGCCTGCCCCTGGTAATCCAGTTCCCAATCATCATTGGTCTCTATCAGGCCGTCACCCGTGCCCTGGCAGTCACACCGCTGCAGCTCCTGGATTTTTCCGGTCATATCTATCCCTTCATCAATGCATCCAACCTGATCCCGCTCAACAGCAAATTCCTATGGCTTAACTTGAGTATGCCTGAGCAAAGCTTTGGCGTGATGATTGGTACCATTGGACTGCCCATTCTCACTATCCTGGTGGTGGTCACCACATTCTTGCAGTCGAAACTGATGACCCCGCCGCCTGCCAACCCCAACGACCAGGCTGCGCAGATGTCGAAAATGATGAACATCTACATGCCGTTACTGATGGGATGGATGTCGTATACCCTTTCTTCTGGCCTGGCACTGTACTTCCTGGTCAGCAACCTGGTCGGCGTGATCCAATACGCGGCCATGGGTCGGCTAAACTGGAGCAACTTGTTCCCGGGCCGAAAAACAATAACCAAGTAAACAATGTGGGAAAACGTACATGAATACACAACGTGCAACGCTCGAATCAATTGCCCCCACTGTTGAAGAAGCAGTGGAAAAGGGCTTGGCTGAGCTGGGCCTGCCCCGCGAAGCCGTGGATGTAGAAGTATTAGACGAAGGTAGCCGGGGTTTGTTTGGCCTGGGTACCCGCCACGCACGCATCCGCCTGACAGTTCTAGACGGCGAGACAATGCCTGCGCAAAGCCAGAGTGCGCTGCCGCCAGCAGAGTCGCCCGTAGCGCCTGCTGCCCCGCCAGCCATCAGCACCCAGCCGGCACAGGCCCCCAGGCCTTCTGCGCTGGCCCCTGCTGTCACCGATGATACCCTAGAAATGGCGCGCATAGTGGTAGCAGAACTACTGGAACGCATGGGCATCCGGGCTGAAGTGAATGCCGGCTACGGCGAAGCAGATGATGATCGCCCCGATCTGCCCATCCTGATCGATATTCGCGGCGATGATCTGAGCGTGTTGATCGGAAAACGATCTGAGACCCTCAACGCCCTACAGTACATCGCCCGCCTCATTATCAGCAAAGAGTTGGATCGCATGGTAACCCTGGTATTAGATGTTGAAGGATACCGCAACCGACGCGACAAACAACTCCGCCAGCTCGCCCAGCGCATGGCTGACCAGGCCATTAAAACTGGCCGTCGCCAGGTTCTGGAGCCCATGCCACCCAACGAACGCCGCATCATCCACATAGAGCTGCGCGAGCATGCACAGGTTACTACTGAAAGTTCGGGCGACGAACCGCACCGCAAGGTAAATATCATCCCCAAAGAATGATCCTGCTTGAAAGGTCAGGTATAATTCATTTATGTTCAACCTGGCCCCACTTGAGGCGATCGATTACCTGGTGATCGGCCACCTTTGTCGCGACCTTGGCCCTGCTGGGCCGCACCTGGGCGGCACGGTGGCTTATTCTGCGTTGACCGCCAAAGCCTTGGGCCTGCGGGTGGGCATTGTGACGGCCTGGGGCGCCGAAGTGCCGCTTGGCCCCTTGCACCAGATTCCCATCGCCAGTTACCCGGCCGAGCACAGCACTACCTTCGAGAACACTTATCACGATGGCAAACGCACCCAGGTGATCCACGAGATCGCCCCCAACCTGGATTTTTCCATGATCCCCGAAGCCTGGCGCCAGGCACCCATTGTTCACCTGGGCCCTGT
>CAZWFQ010000005.1:27657-39381 GCA_964633225.1 uncultured Anaerolineaceae bacterium | reverse complement strand
TGGCGGTCACCGAGGGACTGGATGGCGCCCGTCTGTATTGGAACGGTGATGTGCGTCGCTTCCGCTCCCCCAACGTGCCCGAAGTAGATGCCACTGGGGCTGGCGATATTTTTGCAACCGCCTTTTTCACTCGCCTGTATACCACGCGTGATCCTTGGGAGGCGGCCCGCTTCGCCACGCAGATTGCATCCATCTCAGTCACCCGGTCTGGGCTGGATGGCATTCCAACCCAGGCCGAAGTACAAGAATGCCTGATGGAGGTACTCTAAATGGCCCGCGTTTATACCCTTGCCAACCAAAAAGGTGGGGTTGGTAAAACCACCACCGCAATCAACCTTAGCGCCTACCTGGCTTACTATGGGCAACGCGTCCTGCTGGTAGATCTTGATCCACAGGCCAATGCCACCTCATGCCTGGGCGTAGATAAGCAAACGGTCAAGACCGGCACGTATGATGTCATCATCGGTTCCACACCAGCCCTACCCACTATCTTACACAACCCTCGCTTGAAGCTCTCACTGATGCCATCCTCGCCTGCCCTGGCTGGGGCAGAAGTTGAGCTGGTTTCTGAGCTGGCGCGCGAGAACCGTCTAAAAGAAGCTCTCAAGCCCATCGTTGAACGGTATGATTACATCATCATCGACTGCCCGCCATCCTTGGGACTGTTGACGCTCAACGGGATTGTGGCCGCGCAAGATGGCATCATCATTCCGGTGCAGTGTGAGTACCTGGCCCTGGAGGGCATTGGACAGCTAACCCAAACCATTGCCCGGATTCGCACGGCACTGTTCCCTGACCTACGCCTGCGCGGGGTGGTCATGACCATGTTTGACGGACGCACCAAGCTCAGCAACGATGTAGTGTCTGAAGTCCACCGCCACTTCCCAGAGCAGATCTTCAAAACGGTCATCCCGCGCACCGTGCGCCTGGCCGAAGCGCCATCCTTTGGACAGCCAATCTCTGTCTTTGCGCCTGCGTCCAACGGCGCCCAGGCCTATGCCGACCTGGCGCGCGAGGTCCTGCAAGGCGACGGCATCCATATTCCCCTACCCGAAAGCCAAACCCCTGCTTGAGCAACCCTATGACAAAAAAAACTGGCCTTGGCAAAGGGCTTGACGCCCTGATCCCTAGTGGAGAATTCATTTCCCAACCCCCCAGCCAGCCCGGGGTGGCAAGCGGTGCAATGCTGGCTCCGGTTGCCAGCATCATCCCTAACCCACGCCAGCCTCGCACACATTTTGACCCTGCTGAGCTGGCTGACCTGGCAGCTTCCATCCGCCAGAATGGCATCATCCAGCCATTGATCGTGACGCGCGGGCCTCAGCCCGACCAGTATATCTTGATCGCCGGAGAGCGCCGCCTCCTGGCGGCCCGCCAGGCCGGATTGGCCAATGTACCCGTCATCCTGCGCGAGGCCACAGAACAACAGCGCCTGGAGCTGGCTTTGATCGAGAACGTTCAACGCTCTGATCTCAGCCCGCTTGAAGCTGCCGAGGCCTACCGCCACCTGGCGGAAGATTTTAAGCTCTCGCACGATGAGATTGCTACGCGCGTGGGCAAGTCGCGCGTCACGATCACCAATACCCTCCGCCTGCTAAAACTCCCTGCCGCCGTTCAGCAAGCCCTGGCACAAGCCCAGATCAGCGAAGGCCATGCCCGCGCGCTGCTGACCTTATCCAGCGCACAGGCTCAGGCTGCCGCGCTGCAAACTATCCTCAAGCAAGAGCTGAATGTGCGCCAAACCGAAGAGCTGGTGCGTAAATTGAGCGGGCAAAAGCCCGAGCCGCTGCCCAAATCGGCCCCTACCCCCGAAGTGACCGCCCTTGAAGATCGCCTGCGTCAACGCCTGGGCACACGCGTCACTCTCAACCCGCGCAAAAAAGGCGGCACGGTGGTCATTCATTATTATTCAGGGGAAGAGTTGGATGCAATCGTAACCCACCTGCTCGGAGAAGAAAAATAGCCACCCTGCTCTACAACGCTCACATTCATACGCTGGATCCACTCCAGCCGCAGGCCTCTGCCCTGGCAATCGAGGCCGGCCGCATCGTAGCGGTTGGCTCGGATGAGGCGTTATTAGCAACCTATGGCAAACAAGATGCCATCGACGCCCAAGGCCAGGCGGTGATTCCTGGCCTGACAGATGCCCACCTGCACCTGGAATATTACGCCTTTAGCTTGCAAAAAATCGACTGCGAAACCACCACCCGCCAGGAATGCCTGCAGCGAGTGGCCGAACGCGCCCAAAACACGCCTGCAGATCAATGGATCCAGGGGCACGGCTGGAATCAGAACCTGTGGCCTGAGGGTTTTGGCAGCGCAGCCGATCTGGACGCCGTAGCCCCAAACCATCCGGTCTTTTTAACTGCCAAATCTCTGCATGCAGCCTGGGCCAACACGCGCGCCCTCCAAATTGCCAATATCACCTCCAATACGCCAGATCCGGTCGGTGGGCGCTTTGGCCGCCTGCCAGACGGCAGCCCAGATGGAATTTTATTTGAATCTGCCGCCAACGAGGTTCAGCGTGCCATCCCCGACCCACAGATCGAAGAAGTGCGCCAGGCGATCTGCCTGGCCCAACCTGCCTTGTGGCAGATGGGCATTACAGGCGTGCACGATTTTGACCGCAGACGCTGTTTTAGCGCTTTGCAGCTTTTGCATGCTAATGGTGAGCTTGGTTTGCGCACCGTGAAGAGCATCCCGCTCGAAGACCTGCCGCATGCCATTGCCCTGGGTTTACGCAGTGGTTTTGGTGACGATTGGCTGCGCATTGGCTCGGTCAAGTGCTTTGCAGATGGCGCCTTGGGCCCGCAGACCGCTGCCATGCTGGCACCGTACGATGGAAGCGCCGACCAACGCGGCATGCTGTTTATGGATGCTGAAGAGATGTGCGAGCAAGTCCGGCCAGCGGTGATGAATGGGCTCAGCCTGGCCGTACATGCCATTGGCGACCGTGCCAACCACGAGGTGCTTGAAGCTTACGCACGCCTGCGTGAGATTGAGCGCAGCCTGCCGGCCCCCCACCCACCCTTACGGCACCGCATCGAGCACCTTCAACTGCTGCACGCTCAAGATACCCAGCGCTTAGCCGCCCTGGGCATCATTGCATCCATGCAGCCCATCCATGCCACATCCGATATGGTCATCGCCGACCGTTTTTGGGGTGAACGGGCCGCCCTGGCCTATGCCTGGCGGACGCAGCTCCAACACCGGGCCCACTTGGCTTTTGGCTCAGACGCACCCGTAGAATCGCCCAATCCATTTTGGGGCCTGCATGCCGCAGTAACCCGCCAGCGCCGAGAAGGCAATCCCGGCCCAGGTGGCTGGCATGCTGAACAATGCCTGACCATCGAAGAGGCCCTGCACGGCTTCACCACCGGCCCAGCGTATGCAGCCGGCATGGAAGACCGCCTCGGCCGCCTGGCGCCCGGCTTCTACGCTGATTTGCTGCTCTTAGAAGTTGATCCCTTCACCTGCCCGCCAGGCCAACTCTACCAACTGCGCCCCTCTGCCACCATGCTGGCGGGCAAGTGGGTGTATCACGAATAAAAAACGGCGCCGACGGCGCCGTTTTTTATTCGTGATAGCTGATACGTTAGCGACTGCCACTGCGGGCAATCTCTTCCACACGCACCAATTCAGCAAAGACAACCAGGCGCGCCAGGTAAGTTTCGCGCTCTTCATCCCATTCGGTGCAGGTGATGAGCGTGATCTGCGAGTTACCGGTTGCCGCAATTACAGAAAGGTCATCCTCTAATACGATCGCCTTATCGCTCACCTGGTACGTATACATATTCTGCTCGGTATAGAGGATTACAAATTCACCCGGGCCCAGGTCTTCCAGGTAACGGAACGGCCCATCGCCGCCGCCCCGGATGGTGACATGCCCTGCCAAGGCTGTGTTACTGCCCAACCCCGGCCATGAGGTATCTCCCATCCAGGCCACTTCCTGGCGCAAGCCGGCAATGAACCAGCTCTGCCCATCATAGGGCACGTACTTGACGATCGTATCCAACATCAGGGCGGGGATAATGATGCGTGTGACGGGGCTGGTATCCGGCATTGGTTCGCCCGCCTGGGGGGTAACCAGGATCTCAGGCGTGGGGATGGGGAAAGAAGGCAGCGTGACGATCGGGGTCGCTTCAGGCGTAGCGTATATGTAAGCTGGCTGGTGATCGGGCACAGGGATATTGGTACCGCCCAGCTCAGTGGATTGGGTGGCAGTCGCGGTACCAGGGGCGTACGCCAGCGGCGACTCTGCCTGCGGGATGAACACGCCCGCCGCAGCCATCCCCGAAACCACGCCCACCACCAGAAGTAGCACCCCAACCCCCAGGATCCATGTGGCCCCTTGCTGTTTTTGACCGCGTGCCCACCAGCCATACAAAACCAACAGGCAACCCAAAACGCCAGCCAACAAAGACTGGATCAGCATCGTGCGCTCGGCCTGAGCAGCAGCTTGGGCCGCCGCCCTTTCTTTCCAGTCTAGCGGCAGTTCGCCAGTGCCAGGCAGCCCCGTGATAACCACCTTGTAGTTCACCGTGGCAGTCTTCGTCTTACTCCCATCATAGGTCAACGTCACCAGGTTAGTGATTGTCTCGGTCTTCGTAAGGCCGCTGTTAACTTTGACCACCACTGTGATCGAAACCTCATCACCACCAATCAAATCACCCAGGCTGACGGTTAAGGAGTGCAACGATTTACTCACCACGCCACGCCCAGAAGTAACCGTTTCGACATCAATGTAGCTGGGGAAGGAATCTGCCACCAGGGCATCATAGATCGGGCCAGTGCCATTGTTTTCCACTACAATCGTAAAGGTAAAACGCTCGCCAATCTTGGCTTCGGTGGGTGTAACCCTCACCGACATCGCAGGGTTGGACACCAAGGTGCCCGTGACCGTCACGGTAGGCGTGCGGGTTGGCGTGGCCTGTGTGCCGGTGCGCGTTACTGTGGGTGTATTGGTATAGGTGGATGTTGCGCCGGTGGCAGTGGGAGTAGGCGTTTGCGTAGCGGTTTCGGTGGCAGTCGGCGTGGGGGTAAACGTCAATTCAACAGAGATCAGCCTGAAAATGATCGGCAGGAACATATCATTGGGGGCGTCTGGCGCCGCGCCCGCATGTTGCAGAGCGCTGGCACTGCCAGCCACAAAAGGATAAAAGAACAACCCGCTTAACAGCACAGCCGCCAATGCCCAAAATACAACCAATTTCCATGAAAGCCTGGGGTGATCTGTGCTGTCTGACTCTTGCGTATTCATAAAAGCTATTATATCATTTTGAAGTAAAACTCTTTGCAACTTTTCGACCAGCTTTGCATCTAAAGTTTGTGACCAATTATCACCCACCTTCTCAGCCCAGATCCACTGCTGCCCCGCAATCCTGCTTCATTAAAATGGCGGTACAGACAGACGCTCCCCCGCACCAGGGGGATCTTTGTCCGAGCTGTCAACAGGGCACCTTGGATTACAACGGTCTGCTGAATTTATCCTGCTCGGCCTGTGGACAGGTGTTTGGAGACAGCGGCGGCTGCACCTGATAAACACCAGAGGCCCCGGGTGGGCCATTCACTTCAAAAACAAAAGGAGCATTCATGACCAATCAACTACTCAATGACGAGGTGGCAGGCCAGGTAAGGGATGTTTTTTCAGGCCAGCTCAAGCACCCGGTAGAAATCTTGTTCTTTGGCTCAAAAGATAACTGCGAGATGTGCGATGAAACCCACAAGCTGCTCGGCGAGATTACCGCCCTCTCCGATCAGCTTCACTTGAGCGTTTACGATCTGGACGAAAATGAAAGCCTGGCAGCCCAGTATCATGTCAGTATGGCCCCAAGCATCGTAGTCGCCGGACGTGAAGGCGACCAGTTGACCGATTACGGTGTACGTTTTGCCGGCATCCCCTCGGGCTATGAATTCAGCTCGCTCATCCAGGGGTTGATCTTAGTTTCTGGGCGCGACTCAGGCCTGACCCCTAAGACGCGCCAGGCGCTGAAAGAGCTAAAAAAGCCCGTCCTCTTACAAGTCTTTGTCACCCCTACCTGACCCTACTGCCCGCGAGCCGTGGTGCTCGCTCATCAACTTGCCATCGAAAGCCCCCTGGTACAGGCCGAGATGGTCGAAGCAATGGAATTTCCGGACCTGGCAGATCAGCATAACGTCAGCGGTGTGCCTCAAACCACCATTAATGACGGCGCCAATCACGTGGTGGGGGCAGTCCCCGAAGACCATTTGTTAACTGAAATCCAAAAGATTCTGAATTGAAGCGGAGGTACATTTGAACGCAAAAGTTACCTGGAAAGGCCGGATGAGCTTCACTGGCGAAGCCGACTCTGGTTTCAGTGTCCGCTTGGGCGCCGACCCAGCCGTGGGCGGCGACAATGATGGCCCGCGCCCAATGGAGCTCATTGCCATGGGCTTGGCTGGCTGCACCGGTATGGATGTGATCTCAATCCTGCAAAAAAAGCGCCAGGAAGTGACCGATTTCGAAGTCAAAGTACATGCCGAGCGGGCATCTGAGCATCCCAAAGTATTCACCCAAATCGAACTACAATACGTCGTCACGGGCCGTCACATCGATCCCGAAGCAGTGGAGCGCGCCATCGAGCTTTCAGAGACCAAATACTGCCCAGCCCAGTCCATGCTGGCAAAAGCCAGCCCAATTACGCATCGTTACACAATCGTTGAGATCGAATGATTCGCACTGATGGTGGGGCGCCGTTTGGGAAGGCACCCCACCATCAATTTTCGGCAGATCAAACACTTGACACGCTATTTATCCATGCTATAATGCGGAAGTAGCACCCTCCCCCCTAAGCGTGCGTTTTACCAAATGATTCCCAATTCTCAGTTTTTGTTGCGCGGGGTAACTGCGAGAGTTGGCGTTTTTTTCACCCAATCAAAACCTATTGATACCCAATTACATTTGTGAGACAACTGAACAATGAAAGTTATTGAACTGCAAAGCGTCCCCTTGGCTACCTTGCGTCAGATGGCCAGGGAACTGGATATTTCTGGCGCAAACCGTTTGAAAAAGGATGATCTGATCCTGCGCATCCAGCAGTCAGAAGCCGAGAAAGAGGGCATTGAATTACGCGGCGGCATCCTCGAAATCATGAGCGACGGCATCGGCTTCTTGCGTTCAGGCCATTACCAGCCTGGAGCGTATGATGTGTATGTCTCGCAGTCGCAGATCCGCCGCTACAGCCTGCGGGATGGCGATCTGGTGATCGGGCATGTGCGTCCGCCGCGCGAATCTGAGAAACATTATGGCTTGCTAAAAGTCGAATCCATCAACGGCGTCGACCCTGAAGAAGCCAAATACCGGCCGACCTTTGAAACACTGACCCCTATCTTCCCAGATATGCGCTTTGATTTAGAGACCGACCGCCACACCTTGGCGACGCGTCTCATCAACCTGGTAACCCCCATTGGGCGCGGCCAGCGCGGCCTGATCGTCTCTCCCCCCAAGGCCGGTAAAACCACCATCTTAAAACAGCTTGCAAATGCCATTTCCACCAACCATCCAGATGTATATCTGATGGTAGCGTTGATCGGTGAGCGCCCCGAGGAAGTGACGGACATGGATCGTTCGGTGGATGCCGAAGTGATCTCATCGACATTCGACGAACCGGTTACATCTCATGTGCGCGTGGCTGAGATGGCCCTCGAACGTGCCAAGCGCTTGACCGAAACTGGCCGGCATGTGGTGATCTTGATGGACTCGATCACCCGCCTGGCTCGCGCCTATAACCTGGTGGTTAACCCCTCAGGACGCACCCTCTCCGGCGGTATTGACCCATCGGCACTCTATCCACCCAAGCGCTTTTTCGGCGCCGCCCGTAACATTGAAGAGGGTGGCTCTCTCACCATCATTGCCACCTGCCTGGTAGATACTGGCTCGCGTATGGATGATGTGGTGTATGAAGAGTTCAAGGGCACTGGTAATATGGAGCTTCACCTCTCACGCCGCTTACAAGAACGGCGCGTCTTCCCGGCCATTGATATTGAGCGCTCATCCACTCGCCGTGAAGAACTCTTGCTTGGCCCTGACATTACGCCGCGTGTCTGGCTCATGCGCCGGATGTATGACCAGATGATTGCCTCCCCGCCTTACGGAGCAGGGTTAGATTCATCCACCGCTACCGAGGCAATCTTGCAGCGTCTCTCGCGCACCGAAGACAACCAGCGCTTTCTGGAGACCCTCCACGAGGACTCCAATTAGCTATTATGGACGAGCCAGTTTCTTCCGCAACACATCCGGCGTCCCCTCGCCGTTCAGATCGCGTCCTTACCCTGGGCGCCTGGGCAATTGCCCTGATCCTGGTATTGCTGGCAGTCTACCTGGGTTGGCGAGTACGCACCAACCAGGCTGCCATTCGGGAACCATCCGAAATAGCCTCAGCTATCCAACCAACGCTTGCGCCCAACCCGCAGCCTGAAGATGTTGGGCTTCCGGCCCTACCTGGGCGGCCCGCCACGCGAGCCATCGCAAGGCAAGCCGCTCTACATACCATTATCCCCACCCGTCCACGCCAAGAAGCTGTCTCCTATGTCGTCAGCACCGGCGATTCGATTTTTGGAATTGCGTATAATTACGGCATCGAACCAGAGACCGTATTGTGGGCGAATTATGACCAATTGAACGACGACCCGGATATGCTTAGCCTGGGCATGGAATTGAGCATTCCACCCGTCAATGGGGTTTATTACCAGTGGGAAGAGGGCGATACAGTCGAGTCCGTTGCTACAGAATTCAAAGCCAATGCTGAAGATATCTTAAGCTGGCCTGGCAATCATGTGGATCTAACCAACCCAAAGTTTGAAGCCGGGCAATGGATTATGGTGCCAGACGGTAAACGCGAATTCCAACAGTGGATCGTCCCCACCATTGCCCGCGAGAATTCAGGGGTCAATGCCTCGGTGCTTGGGCCTGGCGCCTGCTCGGGCAGCTACGATGGTGCCTATGGCTCCGGGGCGTTTGAATGGCCCACTGCCAGCCATGTTCTTTCTGGCAATGATTACTGGTCTGGTCACTTGGGTATTGATATCGGTGGAAGTACTGGCGATGGGATTTTTGCCTCCGATGCTGGCGTGGTAGTCTTTGCAGGCTGGGCCTTGAATGGCTACGGCTACATGGTCATGATCGACCATGGCACTGGTTACCAGACCCTCTACGCTCATCTTAGCTCGGTCAGCGCAGCTTGCGGGCAAAGTGTTTACTCTGGTACTTACATTGGAGCAATGGGCAGCACTGGCAATTCCACTGGGCCCCACCTCCATTACGAAGTGCGTTTCATGGGAGGTTTCATCAATCCCTGGTTCGTACTTCCCCCTCCATAAAAATTTTTCCCTAAGCAATCAAAGAAAAGGAATCTATTATGACCAAAGCTGAAATTGAACCCACCACCCAAACCCTGGCCGAAACCGATAATTACATGGCCTGGAGTGCCAACGAGCCCGATGGCGAAACCACCTATCACATCGAACTGAATAATGTCACCCTGCACTTCTTTGAAGAAGAGTGGAACGAGTTTCAGAAACTGCTTCGTGCTATCTTGAAGTAGCGGTTGAAATAACTAAGGCGAAATCGTCACCTTGTCAACATAATCAATCGCCGGCTCGCAAGCATCGGTCAGATAATCAGATATATGCTCCCAATCCATGGTAGCCCTGGCAGCCCAGGATGTGTACATGGCATATGAGATACAACCTGGCCCACTGTGATAATTGGCCACTGTCAGGCGCCACAAATCTTCATAACTGACCACTTCGCCGGGGATTTTATTGGTCGCGTTATAAACGATCTGTGCCACTTGCTCGCAGTTGGCTAACAGGGTGTGAGCAAACAAGTTAATGCTGAAATCAGCATGTGCCAGGTCAATACCAGCCGGGCAATCTGGGCAGTCCACCTTGGCCTCTAACGCCAGGGCGCCGCGCAAGATGGCCCGGTTTTCTGTATCCAGGTACACATAGCCGCGCTCGCAAGCGCTTTCATTTAGTACCAGGGGGCAAAATTGGCTAAAGAAATCCGGATTCCACAATAACACAGCCTCCGCACCATTATCGGTCAGCTGCCCCAAACCAAATTCATTTGGCATCCGAAACATGCCCGGCCAGAATTGGCTTTCTTGAGCAAAGATATTCTTCATTAACTGTGCCGGCACACCAGTCTCATTGGCAACTTCAACGATCCGGGTATCAAAACGGTTCTGCCATTCTTCCACCAGGGGCAGGGCAGCTTCTAAGCCACAGGCATCCGAATAACCATTTGCCAGCAGCCCGCCCCCTGCACAAGCTGAGGCATCTACCAGACCTTGGGCAATCAAGCGCCCAGCCAGGTAATTATAGGGCAGGTTGGTCGCCAGTAGCTCCATTGCTTCAGGGGTGCGCAGCCAAGACGGCGGGCCTCCCACAGGCGGAAAAGCCTGCCACACCTGGGCGCAGCTAGCCATTTCACGGCCTTGCCACTGGCTGCTCAACACGTCCACATACCAACCGCTCCCAGTCGGAGAAGCGCTCACCCCACTGTCGATCACACGCACCTGAGCTGTATAATGCTCGCTAGAATCGCCATAGCTCGAATCTGCCCAAAACTCGATCGTTGTACCCACATACGGAGTGGCAGAGAGCGGCACCTCACAGGTTTGGGCAGCACACCCATAAGGCACACCGTTGATCAACGTATTGATTGCCGTGATCTGCTCATTTGGCAGAGGTTCGATACCCGTTAACAACAAAGAAGGGATTTCTGGACAGAAGTTATCGGAGGAAGTTGGATCACAGCCCATCAGCGTAACATTCACTGAAGGTGGTGGCAGATCCACCAGGATGGTTGTCTCTGCGGGTGCACTGCTGACCGCATAGAGATACAGCCCCTGGCAATAGGTCGTGTTCCCATCAATTGCTTCCAGCTCGCCGCATGCCGGGGTATTAACCCATTGATTGTAGATCGTACCGCCGCAATCGACGAAGATCTCATCATTCGTCGGCCAACCTTCGTGGTCAATGAATACCTGGCACATCAGACTGCTGTCATACCAACGCAACAGCCACCATTCATAACGCGTATACGAAACAACAATCGATTCTTGGCGCACACCTGGCTGTGGCTCCCACCCTGTGCCATCAGCAGCATAACCCTGACCTACCCTCATAAAAATGGACGCGATGAACAAGCTTGCTAGCAGTATCCTGACGAAGCGAGCGGGCTTATTCATCATGATAAAAGATATCATGTTCACCCAAGCTTGTCAATGTTGTCGGGATTCAGTTTTATGACTTGCGAGGAGTGCCAGCCCATGATAAACTCTTAGCATGGCTGAGGTGATTTCCGTTCTGGTTGCCAGTGCAACACCCGGCTTTGGGGAGTTGATCCAGCAAACACTCGAAGAAACCGGGCTGTATAAGGTGCTGCTCATAGACAGCGGTAATGAAGCGCTGGATTGTATGCAGACCATGCCCTTTTCATTGGCTATCCTGGATAACTTTCTACCCGATGTCACCTTGCCCCAACTGATCTCTGAGCTTAAAAAGATCGCGCCGTCAATCCGCCTGGTGGTCATCCCCACCGATAACGATTCCTCAGACCCAGAGTTGGTACAGGCTGGTGTGCACGGCTTCCTGACCAAGCCATTTTATATGCCAGACCTGCTCGATACCGTCTCTGAGGCCCTGCGCCAGGGCTTGGAAGCAGCCGTTCAAACGACACCCCATATCCTGCCCATC